>NZ_JAQFVG010000329.1:44738-44990 GCF_029439455.1 Caballeronia sp. BR00000012568055
CATCGGCGGAACCGGATTTGACGGGGCGTTGCTCTTGCGCGCCGCCTGTTGTCGCCGCGCCCGCTTCGCCGCCGAAACCGCCCAGAATCACGTTGAAGAAGGAGCGATTCATCGCGCGGCACATGATGTACGACAGAATCGCGCCCGACGAGCCGACCAATGATCCCGCGATAATCAGCATCGGATTGTTCAGCGAGAAGCCGATGCCCGCCGCCGCCCAGCCCGAGTATGAGTTGAGCATCGACACGACCA
>NZ_JAQFVG010000329.1:45010-45713 GCF_029439455.1 Caballeronia sp. BR00000012568055
GAAGATCACACCGAAGCCGATCATCGCAATCGCGAGCAGCAGGTTGATCAGATGCTGGCCCGAGTACACGACCGGCGCGCCCTGAAACAAGCGGAATTTGTACTTGCCCGACAGCTTGCCGAACGCGATAACCGAACCGCTGAACGTGATCGCACCCACGAATGTGCCGATAAACAACTCGACGCGATTGCCGTAAGGAATCGGATCGCCCGGCGCGGCAAGTCCAAACGCCGAAGGCTCCGACACCACGCCATACGCAATACACACCGCCGCCAAACCAATCAGCGAGTGCATGGCCGCGACGAGTTCCGGCATCTTCGTCATTTCGACTTTCGCCGCGATATACGCGCCCGCACCGCCGCCGATAATCAAAGCGGCAAACAGCAGCGTCAATCCGAGCGACAGATTCGAGCCAAGATAAGACGCCTGCTTCACGATCAACGCGAGCGTCGTGAGAATGGCGATCGCCATTCCCGCCATGCCGAACGTATTGCCGATGCGCGCGGTCTTCGGATTCGACAGGCCTTTCAGCGCCTGAATAAAGCACACCGACGCGACCAGGTACAAGAGAGTGACGACGTTCATGCTCATTTACGCGCCCTCCTTGTGTGCGATTTTCTTCGGCTCTTTCTTCTTGAACATCTCCAGCATTCGTCGTGTGACGAGAAAGCCGCCGAACACGTTCACCGCTGCAAGCAAGACC
>NZ_JAQFVG010000330.1 GCF_029439455.1 Caballeronia sp. BR00000012568055
CATCTCTTTTCTTCTCGCTTACGGTGGCCAATACCACAAGAGGAGAACGGTCGTGCTCAAAGTAAAACACAACAAAGCGCTGTCTTTCGATGCCGGCCGCCGGCAATTCTTAGGCGTTACCGGCGCGGGCATGCTCGCCACGCTCTTGCCCGGTTGCGGCGGCCACGACGACAACGGTCCTCAATATCCGCAGACCATCGCGATGGGTCAGCAGATGATCCAGCAAGCCATCGCCGCTTATCCGGGGTCCAACGCGGGCATTTCCATCGCCATGCTCAAGGGCAGCAGCGTAGTCTGGCAGGAGGCGTTCGGCGTCTCTTCGGTGCCGTCCCAGACCAAAGCCACCACGCAGACGCGCTTCAATATCGGCTCGGTGAGCAAGCTGTTCGCAGCGCTCGCGGCCACGCTGTTGGTCGATCGCGGCCTGATCACGCTCGATACACCGATCGTCAAGTATCTGCCGACGTTCACCATGCTTTCGCCTCAGTACAACCAGATCACGACGCGCCATTTGCTGTCTCATGCGTCGGGATTGCCGGGGACCAACGGGCGCAATCTGTTCACCTTCGCGCCGGTTGCGGGCTATGCGGCCGACACGCAGGCGGAACTGGCGAACTCGCATCTGAAGCATCTGCCGGGCGAACTCGCGGTGTATTGCAACGACGGCTTCACGATGGTTGAGCAGGTCGTACTGGCCGTGACCGGTCAAAGCTTCGCGAGCTTCGTGCAAACGAATATTCTCGCGCCGCTGCAAATGACGAATTCGAGCTATCTCACCAGTGTGCCGACGAGCGGTTCCTTCTCGTACCCGTTCGCGGATGGCACGCAGTATCAGGAATTCGTCAATGCTTACGCTACCGGCGGCCTCAGTTCCACGCCCGGGGACATGATGAACCTCGCGCAGATGATTCTCGGCGGCGGCGTGTTCCAGGGAAATCGCATCTTGTCGTCGGCGGGCATCGCGCAGATGGGCGTGGATCAATCGACTGGACTGCTTATCAATCCATCGCCGGAATGGAAATGGGGACTCGGCTGGGATTCGGTTCAGCAGCCTGCGCTCGCAGCGGCCGGTGTTCTCGGATGGGAAAAAGATGGCGGCACCGCGTTCTATACGAGCGAATTCTTCGTGGTGCCGAATGCGCAATTCGCGTTGATGGTCACCGGCAACTCCGGCTATGAGGCACGCAAGCTCGCTGAAACGCTGGTGCTGTCCGCGCTGAAGGAAGACGGCACCATCGCGACGATTCCGCCGCAGGTCGGCGGCACGGTGCCCGCGAACGCCACGGCGCCGTCCATCGCGGTGGCGGGCGGCATTTATGGCAACTCTGACCAGCCGTATCAGGTGATTGCGAATGCGGACAACAGCGTGCAACTGAATCAGTGGAACGGCAAAACGCGCGTGTGGGATTCGCTCGGCGCGTTTCAGTATCGCAATGACGGCTGGTGGTGGAGCAATGCCGATCCGAGCGCGTCGTATCGGTTCACGGTGGCATCGGGCACGGACAGCAGCGGCGTGGCGTTCAGCTACCGGTATCTGATGAAGCGCGTGGTGCCGGGCGCGGGCGTCGCGTTCCTGACGCTTCCGGTCGGCCAGCAACTCGCCGCACTTCCAGCGCTCGACGCCGCGTGGCAGCAACGCCTGAACACGCAATGGACATTGACGAACGATTCACCCACAGCCGTTCCAATCGTTATCCTAAAGAATCCGCCGGGGATGTTTACGAGTCTGGCTGAATTGCCCGGCTACGTGCTGTATGGCAACGAAGACCTTCGCTATCAGCTATTCGTGCCAGTGGCCGACACGCTCGCGGGCATGTCGGTGAAGATACCGGGCAACTACGGACGCGATCTGTATGAGATTCGTTTCGCGTCCGCGAGCAGCACGACACTCACGCTCGGCAGTTCGATCTACGCGAAGCTCTGAGCGCCCGCCGACAACGTCCGCGCCGCCTTTGTCTGATAAACGCTAGCACAGCAGTACTTTTTTCTTGCGCGGCGTGCGAAGCATCGAACATGGCGGCGATCGACTATTCGTCGAAGCTTTCAGAAGCGAAAAACGTATACGATGAGACACCAGTCGATGTAGAACAAAACAATCGCGCGCTGCCGGCAACGCAGCGGCGCGCGGACAAATGACGAGACGATGACAGCCCGCACGGCGGTCATGACGAGCGCGCCGCGCCGCCCCGCGAGCCGGGCCGAAGGTACATTCATGAACGACGCTATACAACTCGAAGTCGTTTGCGAGGAAACCGGTTTGACCGCGCTCAGGCGCGAATGGGACGCGCTCTGGCAGAAAGCGCACGGCCGCTATTATCAGCGCCACGATTTGTGCATGCTCGCGTGGCGTCATGTGGCGCAACCGCGCGGCAGAAAACTGCATTGCATCGTGATACGCGAGCACGGCGAGTTGCGTCTGGTGTGGCCGCTCGTTTCATGGCGGCGCTGGTTCTGGACCTATCTGTTGCCGCTCAGCCCCGATGCCGCCGATTACACCAGCGTGCTCGTCGAAGACGGACCGCGCGCGGCGATGTTCATCGAACTTGCATGGAAGGCAACACTCGAATGTTGCCGCGCGGATTTCATCCATTTGCCGTTTATGAACGAAGGCTCGGAGTTGCATCGGATCGCGCTGCGCGAACCGCGCGTGCTCGGCGCGACGCGGCATGAATCGTGGATTGCGAAGCTGCGCGGCGAAGGCGACTGGAAGACCTTTTGCGGATCGCTCGGCACGCTGCACGGCAAGAAGCCGGGACAACTGGAGCGGCGGCTGGCGAAGGAAGGACGCCTCGCCGTGAAGCATATGGAGATGGCGGATCGCGAGGGCATCGCGCAGGGTATCGGGACGATGCTGGCGTGGAAGCGTCAGTGGAGCGATCGGGTCGGCAAGAAGGGAATCTGGCTCTATTTGCCGCATTACGAGCGTTTTTTGATCGGCACGGTGACGGATGGACTCGCGCATATGATCGTCGTGTCGCTCGACGACAAGCCTGTGGCGGTAGCGATCATGAGCCACGGCAATCCGCTGGCGAACGCGGTGATCGCCGGATTCGATCCTTCGCTCGGCCGGCTCGGACCGGGGACCGTTGCGTGGGAACACGCGGTGAAATGGGCCTTCGAGAAAGGCTACGACATCGACTTCGGTGCGGGTTCGGAGCGCTTCAAGGGGTACTGGAGCCGCGACAATCGCGGGCACGCGTGGACGATGCAGATCGCCAATACGGTGTGGGGACTGGTGGGGTATCGCGTGGTGCGGTGGGTCAAGGATGCGGTGGATTTTGTGCGGGGGGAAAAGGCGAGTGAAGGAGTGAGCCGGAAGGGGTAATCAATCGCGCTCCTCCACCGCCGCCCCCACATAATGCGCCCGCGGCCTGAGCAACGTACCGCTCGTCATCTGTTCGATCGAATGCGCGATCCATCCGACGCTGCGCGCGATCGAGAACAACGCGAACGCCGCGCCTTCGGGCAGCGCGCAATGTTCGACCAGCGCCGCCAGCGCGATATCGATAGTCGGCTTGGCACCGGTCACACTCTCTACACGTTCGATCAACTCGCGCACCAAAGCCGGCGGCTCGAACGCGGACAGCAAATCCGCCGCGCGCGGATCGCCTTGCGGATACAACTCGTGCCCGAATCCCGCCAACGGCTTATCGTTCGATAACCACAAACGCACCGCGCGCTCACTGCCCATCCGCGCGGCATCTTCGAGCAGATTGCGTACGCGCACGATGGCGTTGCCGTGCATCGGCCCGGAAAACGCCGCGAGTCCCGCCAACATGCTCGCGCCTAAAGATGCCCCCGTCGATGCCGTCACGCGCGCCGCAAACGCCGAACTGCTGAGTTCCTGATCGGCAAGCAGCACAAGCACGCGGCGCAGCAAATCCGCATGCACATCGGCATGCCAGGCGCGCGCGATCCGCTGATGCAGCGGTTCATCGCTCATCGGTAACGCGACAGAATTGCTCGCGAACAAGCCGATGAGATGCGCGCCTTCATCGCATAGGTCATCGAACGAAAGCGTGTCATCCGCCGCCGCAATGCCAATAGCCGCAAACAAGCGCGCTCTTGCAGAAGAACCATCGATCCCCAACGGCGCAACGCTCGCAAAACGCGGCTCATGCGGCGCATCCCACAGCAAACCCGCCGCCGCTTCCAAAGTAGCGGACGACGCCAGCAGCACCGCATCCTTCCCGCGATAAAACAGTCTGCCGCGCGCAATCGTCGAGACGCGTGTATTGATGATCGGCTCGCCCCACGCCATCGTGCTCGCCGCGATGTTCTTGCGCGCGCGCCCCGTGTTGCGCTTCTTCAAAAGCGCCGCAATATCCGACGCGCGATACAGCTTGCGATTCGCATGTTCCGGATCGCCCTGTACTTCGATCTGCCCACGGCTCACATACGCGTACAAGGTCTGCTTGCGCACGCCGAGCGCATCGCAGGCCTGTTCCTGCGTCATCCAGTTCTTCACGTTGATTGAATCAATCAAGATTGACGCGCCTTGTATGCGATCGGTTTAATGCAGGAAATAAGGCTGAAAACACAGCGCCAGGGACACCAAGGAGACAGACAGATGGCTTCGGAAAGAACGACTGAGTATATATCGACGGCATCGGAACGCATGACGCGCACGCGGTACGGCGTGCTCGCCGCGATTCTGCTGCTGGCCACCGTCGCGTACGCCGACCGCGCGATTTTGTCGATCGCCGGTCCGGGTATATCGAAGGAATTCGGCCTGAATCACGTGCAATTGGGCTACGTGCTCTCTGCATTCAGCTGGGCGTACGTGGTCGGCCAGATTCCCGGCGGTCTGCTGCTGGACCGGCTCGGCACCAAGAAAATGTATGGCGCGACGCTCGTGTTGTGGTCCATCGCCACTATGCTCGTCGGTTTCGTCGGCAATATCACCGCGGATTTGTCGATTGCGCTCGGGCTTTTGTTCGCGCTGCGCTTCGCGCTCGGTCTGATCGAAGCGCCGAGTTTTCCGGCCAACGGACGCGTCGCGGTGATGTGGTTTCCGAAGGGCGAACGCGGTCTTGCCACGTCGCTGTTCGCATCGGCCTCGTATTTTGCGGTGGCGATTTTCTCGCCCTTCGCGGGCTGGCTGACGTCGAAGTTCGGCTGGCCGGCGCCGTTCTTTGCGCTCGGTGTTATCGGCATTGGTTCGGCGTTTTTGTGGGCCGCCGTAATGCACGAGCCGCGCCGCCATCCGCGTATGTCGCGTGCTGAGTTGGATCACATCATCGCGGGCGGCGCGATGGTGGATATCGACTCGAAGCACGAACTCACTTCGCGTCCGGCTTTGTCGATGAGCGTGGCGCGTACGCTCGTCGCCAACCGCATGTTGTGGTGCGCGTATATCGGCCAATATTGCACGATCGCGCTGAGCTATTTCTTTATCACGTGGTTTCCCATCTATCTCGTGCAAGCGCGCGGCATGAACGTGATGCAGGCCGGTTTCGCGACGATGATCCCGGCTATCGCGGGCTTTCTTGGCGGCATCGCGGGCGGCGCGATTTCGGACTGGCTCATTCGACGCGGCTGGAGCGTGTCGTGGGCGCGCAAGACGCCGTATATCGTCGGCATGTCGGTGGGATGCTGTCTGGTGTTTTCGGCCTTCACGGAAAGCAATATCGTGATCGTCATGCTGATGACGCTCGCGTTCTTCGGCAAGGGCGCGGCGGCGGGCGCGGGCACATGGGCCATCGTCAGCGATACGGCGCCGCGTGAAGCCGTCGGTCTTGCGGGCGCGGTGTTCAACTGCATCGGCAATATTGGCGGGATCGTGACGCCGATCCTATTCGGCTATATCGTGCAGGCGACGGGCGGCTATAACGTCGGCCTGTACTTCGTCGCCGCGCATTGTCTGGTGGCCGCGCTCGTGTATCTGTTCGTGATGGGCAAGATCGAGCGTGTGAAGGTAGCTTGATAATCCGGAATACTAAATGGTTCAAGACATGAACAAGCCCATCGTTCTCAATGCAGCGGAATTGCCCGATTGGGCGCACGGCGAACTCAACGCGCTGTTCGATATGCTCGATCTGCCGCACGATCCCGCCGCTGCATCGGCATTTCTGAAGGAACACGGCGCGAAGGTGCGTGGCATTGCGCTGCGCAAGACGAAAATCGATGCCGCGTTGCTCGATGCGCTGCCATCGCTGGAAATCATCTCGAGCTACAGCGCCGGACTCGATAACGTCGATGTCGATGCCGTGAAAGCGCGCGGCGTGCGCATCGAAAATACCTCGCATATTCTTGCCGATGACGTGGCGAATGCGGCGATCGGGCTTGCGCTCGCCGTCACGCGTGACTTCGTGAATGCAGATGCTTTCGTGCGCGCCGGGAAATGGCCCGAGCAAAAGCAATACGCGCTCGGCCGTTCGATTTCGGGCATGCGCGTGGGTATCGTCGGACTCGGCACGATTGGTTCGGCGATCGCGCGGCGGCTGCGCGCGTTCGGTTCGACGCTCGCGTATTTCGGGCCATCGCGCAAGGCCGTCGATATGCCCTATTTCGACGATGTCGCCGAACTCGCGCGCCACAGCGACATGCTGATCCTCACGTGTCCGCTCACGCCCGCGACGCATCATCTGGTGAATGCGAGCGTGCTCGATGCGCTCGGTCCGGATGGCTTTGTCGTGAATATCGCGCGCGGTCCGGTAGTCGATGAAACCGCGCTGATCGCGGCGCTTGCGGCCAACAAAATCGCTGGCGCGGCGCTCGATGTGTTCGAGAACGAGCCGGAAGTCCCGCAAGCGCTTATCGACGATCGACGTGCGGTGCTGACGCCGCATCTCGGCTCCGGCACACACGAGACGCGCCGACGCATGGCGGAAAACGTCGTCGATACATTGGCTGCGCATTTCGGCGTGCCGGGACCGCGCGATCATTCGCAGGATCATTTAGGTAATAAAGCGGTAAAGGCGGCATAGCGTCGGCACGCAAAAACGGTAAAAAGCGCCGGGGAATTTCTTTAGGCCATTGCAAGCGTCGAAAAAACGCGCTTTTCCCCGGCTTCTCTTGCGATTGATCCTTTATTGGCGACGGCATACTCAAGCCATACGATCCTTTGCATCGAGGTCAGCATGGCTCTTTATCAGGTTCTCGCCATCATCGCGTTTTATGCCGTCGTTTCGCTTTCGCTGATCGCCGCCGCGCAAATCGTGCTGCCGCGCCGTCTGGTGCCCGTGCGTATCGACGAACGCGCTCGCCGGTTCACGCACGAGCAGTAATCCCGCGCGGCGTGAAATAAGCCAGCGCCGCCGCGACGATAAACAACGCGGGCACATCGCCCAAAAGATGACCGGTGTGTGACACGCCGTCCATGCCCACACCGAACGACTGCACGGCCATGATCGCGCCGTGCACGATGCTCGACCACACCGTGAACCAGATCAGGCTCAAGTGCCGCAGCGGATCGCGCGATGCGATCAGCAGAAACACGCCCAGCGTCGCGTAAATGCCGACGATCATCAGCGGATAATCCGAGTGGCCGCTGTGCCACGCCCAGCCCGACGGCCATAGAATCATCAGCGGCCAGAATGCAAATAGCGCAATCAATCCCACTACGATCAACACGATGCGCAATGCTGCGAGTCGTTGTGCGTCGTTCATGGCGGCCTCCTTTGCGTGGCATGCCAAGCCCCCGAGAATACTCCGTGTCGATTTATCGGCGTCTCGTTCGTCGTAGTTGAAAACCCGGAGAACATCATGCGCAAGCTCACCACGTTCAACTTCATCAGTCTCGATGGCGTCGCTCAGGCGCCGGGCGGCCCGAACGAAGATACAAGCGGCGGATTCCGCTTCGGCGGCTGGATCGTGCCTTATGCGGACGAGGTGATCGGACAGGAGTTGCAGGACATGCTCGCGCAGCCGTTTGATTTACTGCTCGGGCGCGCAACGTATGACATTTTCGCGTCGCACTGGCCGCACGTTCCCGCCGATTCACCGAGCCGCAGCATCGCCGATTTGTTCAATCGCGTGCCGAAGCATGTCGCAACGCATCGCCCGGACTCGCTGCAATGGCACAACAGTCACGCATTAAAAGGCGATTTAGCCGATGCAATCCGCACGTTGAAGCAGCAAGATGGCGCGGATCTTTTGACCTTCGGAAGCGGCGCGATGGTGAGGCAACTGCTTGCTGCGGGTCTTATCGATGAACTACGGCTCTTGACCTATCCCGTGTTATTAGGCCAAGGAAAGCGTCTCTTTGGCGATGACGCGCAGCCCGCCGCGTTCAAGCTCACGCACACGATAAGCACCGCGAAAGGCGTGCTTATCAACCGGTATCGACTCGATGGAGAAGTGCGCACCGGCTCGTTCGAATGACATCGATATAATCGATATGTTATTCACGAGGACCCCTGCATGAAAACAATCATTGCTTTGCTCGCTGCTTCAACCATTGCATCGACCGCGTTCGCTGCCAATCAGATCGACAAGCTGCCTTCGGGCGTGGTCGTCGAGCATCTCAAACAAGGCACCGGCGCAAGCCCGACTGCCGACGACGTCGTTCGCGTGAACTATCGCGGCACGCTCAAGGACGGCACCGAGTTCGATAACTCCGCCAAGCACGGCGGCCCCGCCACCTTCCCGCTCGGCCGCGTGATTCCGTGCTGGACGCAAGGCGTGCAGAAAATGAAAGTCGGCGGTAAGGCGAAGCTGACATGCCCGGCCGCAACCGCGTACGGCAGCCGCGGCGTCGGTTCGATTCCGCCGAACAGCGACCTCACGTTCGAAGTCGAATTGCTCGGCATCGGCGAAGGTCAGTAAGCGGTCTTGTTATGGCGACGTACGCAAGTGCGTCGCCATCGCATTTAGAATTTATGCCGCAGTCCGAAATGTACTGACGTCTGCGCATTACTGGTCGATGCGGTCAGTCCGTTGATCGCCGCCACCGCCGGCTTGTTGCGCGAGTCCGTTCCGGATGCGTGTTGATACACGCCCATCACATAGACATCGGTGCGCTTGGAAAGAAAGTAGTCCGCGCTCAACACGCCCTGATGGTACGTCGCGCCGCTATTCTCCCCCGTCGCCGACGATACATTGCTGCCCTTCATGTAATCGTACGCAGCGGTCATCTGGAACGCAGGCGTGAACCAGTACTGCACGTTCACTTCCGCATTGTTGAAGTGCACCGACCCGCGATAACCCGACGGATTCGGCCCGGAATTCACGGTATCGCCGAGATTGGCGAATTGGATATTCGAGTACGTCGCGCCGATAATCGCCTGGCCGATCTTGTACGAACCGCCCGCCGCGATCACCTCGTACGTATGCGCCGATGCAAAGCCGCTATACACCGGCGACGCGATATTCGCGGTCGTCGCGCTGGGCGTGCCGGTCGTGCTGTTGCCAAAGAAGCCGACGTTCGGATTCCTTACGTTCATATACGCCGCCGCCAGCGAGAACGGCCCGCGCTCGTAACCCGCACCGACCGACCACGTCTGATTGCGCGAGAAATCGCCCGCTACGCCGCCCAGACTGTACATGCCGCCGAAATGCAGCCCGGAGTAATTCGGGCTTTCGTACTTGATCGAATTATTCGTGCGATAACCGTTGTTGAAGTTGTCGATATCGCCCGGATGCGAGGCTAAATAGCCGCCGCCGAACGCGCGATCCGAATACACGCCGGGATAATCCACCACCATGTCGTACTGACGGCCGAGCGTGACTGTACCGAGTTTCGCATCGCTCAAACCGACGTAGACGCGACGGCCGAATTCGAGACCGCCTTGCGTGAATTTGCCGTTGCTCGCATCGAAACCGCTTTCGAGCAAGAAGATGGCCTTGGTGCCGCCGCCCAGATCTTCCGCGCCGCGCAGGCCCCATCGGCTGCCCTGCAATACGCCGCCTGCCATGCTCCATTGCGTCTTGCCGCCCGCGTTGCTCGTGTAGCTCAGACCTTGATCGACGACGCCAAACAGTGTCACCGAGCTTTGCGCATGGGCAGCGGTTGCCGCGAGGCTGAGCAGGCCGAGGGGGATCAATCGGGTGTATCGCACGCTTCTTCTCCAATGGTTCATCGCACGGCGGCGGACGTGTGTCCGCGTATCCGCGCTGAGGGAAAGGCGGCTTTTGATAGCCGCGTCGGACCGCACCATCGGCTGTGAATGGCCGATGGTAGCGCTGTCATTCGGGAGCAAAAAAACACGCGCCGTTGCAGCGCGTGTCATGGGAAATGCGGGGAATCAGGAAGCGCGATGCTTGGCGACCATATCGTGACGACCATCGCGCGGCGTCATGCGCGCGAAGAACACGATCACCGCCGCCGCCACGGACATCGCCGCGAGTCCCGTCAGACCGCCCTGAATCGAGCCGGTCTTCTGTTCGAGAAAGCCGAACGCAGCCGGCGCGACGAAGCCGCCGAGATTGCCGAGCGAATTGATGAGCGCAAGCACGGGCGCAGCGATACGCGCATCGAGATAACCTTGCGGAATCGGCCAGAACAGCGAGGACGCCGCCTTGAAGCCGATCGCCGCGAAGCAGATCGAGACGAACGAGAACAGCGGACTGCCGGTTCCTGCCGCGTACATGCCGACCGCCGCGATAATCAGCACGCACGCGCACCATGCCTGCTGAAATTTGAAGCGCGAAGCCAAAGCCGCGAACGCGTACATCGCAACGATGGAGATCAGCCACGGCACCGAGTTATACAAGCCGACCTGAAAGTCGTTGAGATGCCCCATCTTGCGAATAATGCTCGGCAGCCAGAACGTCGCGCCGTAAATAGTCAGGGATACTGAGAAGTAGATCAGGCAGAAGATGATGATCTGCGGATCGCGCAGCAGACTCCACCCGGACGGCTTGACCGTGTGCGCGGCATCGCGGCGGCGCTGCTCTTCTTCGATTTCGGTGACCAGCGCGTCCTGCTCATCATGCGTGAGCCACTTCGCATCGCGCGGCTTCGAGTCAAGCCAGAACCAAACGAATCCCGCCAGCACGACAGACGCCATTCCTTCGATGATAAACATCCATTGCCAGCCGTGCAGACCGTTGCCTTCGATCATCAGTAGTCCTCCTGAGATCGGGCCGGAGAACACCGAAGCGAGCGCGGAGCCGGACAGGAAGATCGCCATGGCCTTGCCACGTTCATCGCGCGGAAGCCATTGCGTGAAGTAGAACACCACGCCGGGGAAGAAGCCCGCTTCGGCTGCGCCGAGCACGAGACGCATCGCGTAAAAGGAAGTTTCGCCCTGCACGAAAGCCATGCCGACCGCCGCCATGCCCCACGTCACCATGATGCGCGTCAGCCACGCCTTCGCGCCGTAACGCTGCATCAACATATTCGAGGGCACTTCGAACACTGCATAGCTGACGAAGAACAGGCCCGCACCAAGCCCATACGCCGCCGCGCCGATGCCTAAATCAGCGCTCAGATGCGTGCGCACAAAACCGATATTCACGCGGTCGATGTAATTGACGATAAACATCACCACGAACAGCGGCAATACGTGCCACTTGATCTTTTTGACGGCGCTTGCGAGCGCTTCTGTCCGGTTGCTCACGTGTTTGTCTCCTTGCTTTGTATCTCGTCTGAGCTCGATGCCGTTCAGAAACGCGGGTTTTTGCCGGTGAATTCGGGCTGATACTTGCGCATCTGCGTGAGGTCATCGCGATTGCGCACGCCGCATGTCAGGTATTGCTGATGCAGCTCGTCCAGCTTGTTGCGATCCAACTCGACGCCGAGGCCCGGCGTGGTCGGCACGCGCACCGAGCCGTTATCGAACACCACGCGGCCACCCTTGATGACCTCTTCTTCTTGCCACGGATAATGCGTATCGCACGCATACGTGAGGTTCGGCACGCTGGCGGCGACGTGCGTCATGGCCATCAGGCTGATGCCGAGGTGCGAATTCGAGTGCATCGACATGCCGAAGTCCCAGAGCTTGGCCATGCGCGCGAGCGTTTGCGTGGCGCGCAGACCGCCCCAGTAGTGGTGATCGGACAGCAGCACTTTGATCGAACCCATGTTGCAGCCGCGACGGAAGTCGTCCATCGTCGTGATGACCATGTTGGTGGCGAGCGGCAGCTTGGTATGCTTTTGCAACTCGGCCATGCCCTCGAGACCGGGGCACGGATCTTCGTAGTACTCGAGAATTTCATCGAGCGCGGGCGCGGCCTTGATGCTGGTTTCGAGCGTCCAGTTCGCGTTCGGATCGAGACGCAGCGGCATACCGGGGAACGCCTTCGACAAAGCCTGCATACAGGCGATTTCATGCGCCGGCTCGAACACGCCACCCTTCAACTTAATACTTTGGAATCCGTACAAATCGATCATGCGCTGCGCTTGCGCGACGATCTGTTCCGGGCTGATGCCTTCGCCCCACGCATCCGGCGCGTACGGCTTGTCGATATGCTCCGCGTACTTGAAGAAAAGATAGGCGCTGTACGGCACGGCATCGCGCACCTTGCCGCCGAGCAGATCGACCACCGGCGCACCGATGATTTGCCCTTGCAAGTCGAGCATCGCCACTTCGAGCGTGCTGATGACCTTCGGCGCGTTCTTGGCCGAATGCGAGCCGGGCGCGAGTTCGAATTCGACCGAGCCGGGCGTCGCCTTGATGGTGGAGCGCACGCGCTCTTCCATCGTGTTCAGATCGAACGGCGAGAGGCCGATCACGAGCGACTTCGCTTGTTCGAGCACGCGAAGCATCGGCTCGTCGCCATAGGTTTCGGAGATGCCGACGCGCCCGTCGCTCGTCTCCAGTTCGACGATAGCCCGCAACGCCCACGGCTCGTGGATGCCGGCGGCGTTGAGCAGCGGGCCATCGCGGAAGGCGATCGGCGTGATGGTGACGTGCTTGATGGTGATATCGCGAGTCATGGCGGATTCCGGGCGCTTGCGTCGAAAAGACAATGGACGCATGATAAAACACTAATGTATTAGTGTTTTATACGGGAAACTACCTAGCCTGAGTGCTTGTGGCCGCCGAAGTCCGCGTTATCGTATTGGTTAGAATCGCCCGGCCATTTGCTTTTTGCTACCTATGAAACTCAACGACGCCCCGACCCTGCCCGCCCGTCTCGACCGCTCGCGCCATGCCGCGCCGCAGGTTTTCGAGCGATTGCGCGAGATGATCATGTCGCTGGAACTGGCGCCGGGGACGGTGCTGTCACGCACCGAACTCGCTGCGCAGTATGGTTTGAGTCAGACGCCTGTGCGCGATGCGCTGATGAAGCTCGGCGAAGAAGGTTTGGTCGATATCTTTCCGCAGCATGCGACGGTGGTGAGCCGGATCAGCGTTGGGTCGGCTTTGCAGGCGCATTTTTTGAGGCGTTCGATTGAGGTGGAGATTGCGCGGACACTCGCTGAACAGCGCGATGAGGCCTTGATCTCGCGATTGCGTGAGACCATCGAACAGCAGATGGAGCAGAGTGATCTTGAACGTTATGCGCAGTTCACGGTGCTGGATCTGGCGTTTCATCGGCAGATGTATGAGGCGGCAGGCGTGCCGCAGCTTTGGGATCTCGTTCGGAGGTTGAGTGGGCATATTGATCGCCTGCGGCGGCTGCATTTGCCGGTTGAAGGGAAGACTTTAGCGGTCGTGCGCGATCACACTGCGATTGTTGATGCTATTGCTAGTGGTAGTGGTGATGCCGCTGCTTCGGCGGTTCGAGCGCATTTGTCGGGGACGCTGAGTCAGGTTGATCAGATTCGGGCTCGGTTTCCTACGTTCTTGACGGATCATTAAGGGGTACTGCTTCTGTTTGTTGTGCTGTTTAGGCAGTAGCCGCCTCCCCGGCGGGGGGTAACTTTCTTTGCTGCTGCAAAGAAAGTCACCAAAGAAAGCAGCTTTTTCAACCGGACACTGCCTCTTGAAGCGGCAAGTGGATTAATAAGCTCTCTAGGTAACAATAGCTCGCCGCCACGGAGGCCTGCCCGGCCTGTCAGCGAATAGGTACGGTCTCTTTAAGCATCTCTCGTGCTTTAGCAGAGCGGCCCGCGCTCATGCTTCCAGCGTGCGCGCCCTGCGCGCCGCCGGGCGCTAATCGAAGGAACCCGGCAGAGAACCAAGACAACGACTCAGCAAACGGCACCGCGATAACGCTATTCGGCCCAACGTTGTTTAGCGCTTCCGTTCCTGCAAGCCTCAAAGTAACGGTAGGGCCGAATAGCGTTTAAACGATGACGTTTGTTTGTTCGAGATACTACGCATTCTCTGTGTTTCCCTTATAGACCCCTACGGCGATGGCGCGTGAGCGCCGGACACGCCGCGCGGATGAGCGCGTGCCGCTCCGAGAAGAGAAAAGAGGTGCTTGTGGATGCGTACCGAGCACTTGACAGGCCGGGCAGGCCTCCGAGGTGGCGGGCTATTGTTACCGAGAGAGCCCATTAATCCACTTGCCCTCTCAACGGGCAGTGTCCGGTTGAAAAAGCTGCTTTCTTTGGTGACTTTCTTTGCAGCAGCAAAGAAAGTTACCCCCCCGCCGGGGAGGCGGCTGCTGCATAAACAGCAAGACAAAAGCAGCAGAACCTCATAACACCTCAACCCAAGAGCAACGAAACCTGCCGCGCAGCATCCACAACCTGCGCCGCAAGCGCGCCAGCATTGGCAAACATGTGAGAAGGCCCAGCGATACTAATCGCAGCAAGCGCAGCGCCATCGGGACCAACAACAGCAGCAGCACAAGAATCGATCCCTGCTTCAAGCCCGGACCGACTACAAGCGCATCCATCAACGCGAATACGCGCCAACCGAGCGGCAAGCTCATCAAAACCCGGCGCATCAGCCTCGTGCCAAAAAGAAGCACACATTTCAGCCACATCCCGAGCATCGAGCAAGGCAAGCATCGCCAAACCCGGCGTAGCACGATAAGCCGGTAACCGACTGCCAACCCGAATCTGGCTAACAAGCGGCGTATCCGGCACTTCGGCCAGCGAATAAACGATCTCATGCCCCTCGCGCACGACGAGATAAGCCGACATCCGCGTCGAAGCGGCCAGCCCCGGCAACACCTCCCGCGCCCGCGCAATCAGCCCCGAAGACCCGAGCGCCGCAGAAGCCAACGTCAAAAACGGCACCCCGATCCGATGTCCCGCCGCATCGCCGACAATCATCCCCGCCTGCTCAAGTACCGCGATCAGCCGCATCAGCGTGACGCGATTCACGCCGATCCGCCGCGCCGTCCCACTGACGTTCTGCGTGCTGCCACCTTCCGCGATATACCGAAGCAGCCGCAACGAGCGCTCCACCGCGCCGGATGAATCGTTCGATAAAGTCATGTCAAACGATAAGAAAGGAAAAGGACTCAGATCATGCCAGAGGAACGGTCCACGCATCGTAGCCGTAGACCCAATCGGCGTTGCCACCTTCCTTAAGCCAGTTGTTACCACGCGAGCCGATCTGAATCCGCGCCGTGCGATCGCGCCGCGCGTTTTCATAGCAGGCCAGCGCATCGGAGAGCGTGGAAGGCGTGGCATCCGTGAGCGCGCGAGAGAGAACAACAGCATCTTCGATCGCCATGCCCGCGCCTTGCGCCATGAACGGCATCATCGGATGGCAGGCGTCGCCGAGCAGCGTGAAGTGGTCGCGGCTCCACTGCGGCAGCGGATCGCGTACATAGAGCGCGGAGGCGAGCACGGTATCGCAGGCGGCGAGCAGGGCTTTCGCATCGTCGTGGAAGTCTTTGTAGGCGTGGCGCAGCGCGTCCGGATCGCCCGGTGCGGTCCACGACTCGTTGGTCCAGTCGGTTTGCGCCGTGGTCGCGAAAATGAACACGTCGCGTCCGCGATTGAGCGGGAACGTGACGATCTGCGATTCCGGCGTCGGTCCCCACCACTTGACGAACGCGCCCAGTTCCATCCCTTCGAGTTTCGACGCCGGCACCACCGCGCGATACGACACCACGCCCGTGAACTGCGGCCGGTCCTCGCCGAAAATGTACTCGCGCACGCCCGAGTGAATGCCGTCCGCACCGATCACCAGATCGAAGCGATGCGTGCTGCCATCGGCGAGCGTCATCGAGGCACCATCGTCCGTATGCGCAAACCCCGTCACGCGATGCCCGAGTCGCAGCGCGTCCTTCGGCACCGCCGCCTCCAGCGCCCGCACCACATCCGCGCGATGCATGGTCAATTGCGGCGCGCCGTACTTTCGCTCGGCTTCATCCGACATCGGCAGCCGCGAGGTTTCCGCGCCCGTATCCCACATGCGGCTGATGCGCGCCGACGGACGCGCCGCCGTCTCACGCAGCAATTCGCCGATTCCCAGCCCGTCGAGCGCGCGCACCGCATTCGGCGTCAGATTGATATCCGCGCCGACGCGCCCGAACTGTGCGGCCTGCTCGAACACGGTGACATCGTGTCCCGTCCGACCGATGGCAATCGCCGCCGCCAGTCCGCCAATTCCCCCGCCATTGATCCCGATCTTCAGCATCGCCATCCTCGTCTGCGTTTGAGTCTGTTCAAAAATGAACATAGTGATAAGAAAATGAACCGATGGGGAATGCTAGGCGCGATTTATTTTGTTCGCAACGCTTTTGTACGAGGCTCCAGGAGCGAAAAAGGCCGGAAAACTGCATGGTGAAACGCGCGGCGCAGGCGCGTCGGTGTTTTCCCTGAACATCCCAAAATCATTTTTTTCTGGCGAAAACATCGGCGTAGAATTCACCATATACGAATCGTGGTTCCTTACGTGGAACACGCCAGTCGAAACAAACGGTGGTGCAATGACCGTTCAACCCCGCAACCGGACGATGCAAAACCTTATGGATATGAAGGTCGATGTGAACAGTGCAGCCGGCGCCGCCACCGCTTCCGATCGCTTGACGATGGGCGGCATCGTGGCGCGCATGGAGCGGTTGCCGGGCAATGGCATGCAGGTGCGTGCGCGCGTGCTGATTGGCTGCGCGACGTTTTTCGATGGCTTCGACGTGATCGCCATCGCCGCGACCTTGCCGATGCTGATTGCCAAGTGGCATCTCACGCCATCGCAGATCGGATTTCTGATCGCGGCGGGCGCGGTCGGCCAACTGATCGGCGCGCTGCTGTTTCCGGCGCTCGCGGAGCGTTATGGGCGTGTGAAAACCATCGCGTGGAGTTCGGGGATCATCGGCGTGACGAGTATTGCGTGCGGGTTTGCGCCTTCGTATGCGGTGTTCGTCGTGTTGCGGGCGTTGCAGGGCATCGGTCTCGGCGGCGAGTTGCCGGTCGCGGCGGCGTATATCAGCGAGATCACGCGCGCGCATGGACGCGGACGTTTCGTGCTGCTGTATGAAGTGATTTTCCCGATCGGCCTGCTCGTTTCGAATGCGCTCGGCGCGTGGCTGGTGCCGCATTTCGGCTGGGAAGTGATTTACTACATCGGTGGTATTCCGTTGATTCTGTTCTTCACGTTGCGCCGTCTGGTGCCGGAATCGCCGCGCTGGCTCGGTCAACATGGGCGCATGAACGAAGCCGCCGAATCCATCGCCGCATTCGAAGCGAGCGTGAAGCAACCGCTGCCGCCGATTCCGCAGACCGAAGACGTGCTCGATGCACAACGTCACGTGAAGCATCCGAAGCGCACTATCCGCGATCTGTTCGGCCCGCTGTATCTCAAGCGCACTATTTCCGTCGCGATGCTGTGGATGACCTGCGGCGTGATTCAGTACGGTTTGCTGACGTGGCTGCCGACCATCTACAAGACCGTGTATCACGCGCCGCTGCAACTCGCGCTGAATCTGACGGTGGGCGCTTCCGTGCTCGGCGTGATCGGTTCGCTGGTCTGCGCGATGCTGGTCGATGTGGTGGGCCGCAAGCCCGTCATCAACGTGTCGTTCGTGCTGTGTGCCGTGGCGCTGTTCTGCGCGGCGATCTTCCACAATAGTTCGGTCTATGTGGTCGGCACGTTCTGCGCGTTGTCGTTCGGTTTGCTGGGCTGCGGCTTTATCACGGCGTACGTTTATACGCCTGAGTTGTATCCGACCAGCGTACGTGCGCTCGGCTGCGGCGTGGGCAGCGCGTGGCTGAAAATCGCGGCGATTGCTGCACCGGCGCTGGTTTCATCGACGCTGACGACGAATATCAGCGTGGCGTTCTGGTCGTTCGGCGCGGTGCTGCTGGTGGCGGCGCTGGTGATTCACCTGCTCGGTATCGAAACGAAGGGCCTGGTGCTGGAACAGCTCGAAAATTAAATTGCAAGGAATCCAAACGATGACATCGGAAAAGACTCAGGACAACGTGCTGCTGACCGTTTTCCTGCGCCACGATCAATCGAACAATCTCGATGCGATCCAGACCAAACTGAAGGCCGCCGAATGGTGGGACCGCTTCCCGCCCGAAGGCGTGAAGATCGTGTCATGGACGGTGGCGATGGGCTTCGGCCAGATCGTGACGCTCGAAGTACCGCCCGCGCTGCTGCCGATGGTCAACGTGGAACTCGAACGCTCGGCGTGGGGCGTATTCAGCACCGAGTGTTATCCGACATATGATTTTGTACCTGTACGCGAACGCATTCGCGAACGGGTTCGTCAAGGAGGCAAATGATGGATCGATATCTGGAGCCGCATCAGGCGCGGCAACGTCCCCCGACGCAGTATGAAAACCTGCTCGGCGATGCAATCGAACGCGCGTTCGCGCAGGGCATCACGGTGCTCCCGGAACTGGTCGCGTATCTGAACGAATTCGGGCCGCGCGCGCAAAACGCCGACGTCTGGACGGAAGAAAACTTCCGTGCCGAGATGGCGCGGCTGGGACAGTAATATTCGGAGGCCGAAATGAATTGTACGGATCAGAAAGACCAGAAGAACGATATCGACAGCACGCTCGAACGCGGCTTGCTGAACTTGTGGTATCCTATTTGCCCGTCATCGTTTGTCAAGCAGGAACCGGTGTCGTTGCGCCGTCTGGGCCGCAAGCTGGTGTTCTGGCGCGATCTCGACGGCACGCCTTACGCGCTCGACGATCATTGTCCGCATCGCGGTGCGCCGCTCTCGCGTGGCGTGGTGCTGGGTGATCGCATTCAGTGCGGCTATCACGGCGTGCATGTGCGTTGCGATGGCGTGGTGACGCAGGTGCCGGGCAGTCCCGGCTGCAAGCTCGAAGGATCGCGTGGCGCGCGTTCGTTCCATGTGACGGAGCGCGCGGGCGTGCTGTGGCTGTACAACGCGCCGACAAATATCGACGAAGCGCCGCCGCTCGTATTGCCCGAAGAACTGACGGGCGATGCCTTCTCCTCGTTCCTCTGCTACACGGAGTGGAAGGGCGATTACCGCTACGTGCTCGACAACGTGATGGACCCGATGCACGGCGCGTATCTGCACAAGCAATCGCACTCCATGTCCGAAGGCGATATCAGCGCGACCTTCACCATCCGCGATACCGACCGTGGCTTTATCTTCGAGAAGGTCGGCCAGCGCGATGTGAATTTCGACTGGACCGAATGGGCCGATACGGGCACGCACTGGATGCGCCTCGAAATTCCGTATCCGAAAACGGGCGGCCCTGGCGGCAACTTCATCATCGTGGGCAGCTATACGCCGATCGCGCCGAATCTCGCGGCCGTGTTCCATTGGCGTTGCCGCAAGGTCGAAGGCTGGCAGCGCGATACGTGGCGCTTCCTGTATCGCAATCGCCTCGAAGCGCGTCACTGGGCCGTGCTCGAACAAGATCGCGAGATCCTCGAATTCATGGAAGCGGACGCGAACCAGAACGAGCATTTGTATCAGCACGATATGGGTATCGTGCGTTTGCGTCGTCATCTGAAGAATCTGGCGAAGGCGCAGATCGAATCCGGGGCGGCGCGATGAAAGCAGTCGTTCGCGTCGACTGCGAGCAGGTGCCCGACGCGGCCCACGCGACGTGGAGCAATGCGTTGATCGTCGGCGATGAAATCGTCATGTCGGGCATGACCGCGCATCCGGCCACGGTGAACGCGAGCGAACCGCTTTCCACCTACGATCAAACCATCGTAGTACTGGAGAAAATTCGCGCGCTGGTCGAGACGGCGGGCGGCGATACCGGTTGCATCACGAAACTGGTGGTGTACGTCACCAATATTGCCGATAAAACCGAAGTGGGCCGCGCGCGCAAGACGTTTTTTGCAGGACATATCGAGGCGGGCGGCGCGTATCCTTGCTCGACGCTGGTCGAAGTATCGGGACTGGTGTTTCCGGAACTGCGCGTGGAAATCGAAGCATGCGCAAGGCTGGATATCGCGCGACGCACAGCATAGTAGAGAGAAGCAATCATGAGCAATCAACCGAGCATGACCGCACTCGTACGCACGCTGCGACACGAAGCGCCGGGCATCATGAGCATCGAACTGATTCCGCCGCGCGGCGAACGCTTTCCCGGTTTCGAACCGGGCGCGCATATCGATCTGCATCTTTCCAGCGGGTTGCTGCGCAGCTATTCGCTGCTCAATCCATGCGGCGAGACGGACCGCTATGTGGTGGGCGTGCAGATCGACAAGAAAGGACGCGGCGGATCGCGCTTTATCCACGAGAATTTCCGCGTGGGCATGAGCGTACAGTTGTCGGCGCCGCGCAATCTTTTTGCACTCGATGAAAACGCTTCGCATAGCGTATTGATTGCGGGTGGCATCGGCGTGACGCCTATTTTGTGCATGTATCGGCGATTGATCGAACTCGGCCGTCCGGTGCAGATGTTGTACTGCTCGCGCAGTGCGGACCATGCGGCGTTCATCGACGAATTGCGTGCGATGGGCGGCAAGCTCGACGTCCATTACGACGATGAAAACGATGGCCGTCCCGCGAACCTCAAAGCGTACCTCGCCGAAGTGCCAGCCGATGCGCACGTCTACTGCTGCGGCCCCGCGCCCATGCTCGACGCGTTCGATGCAGCGTGCGAGGCGGTGGGCATTGCGAACCGGCATATCGAACGATTCGCGGCGGTGCCGCAGGCCGCGCCTGCTGCGGATCACGGCTATAGCGTGGAACTCGCGCGCACGAAGAAGCTGATCGAAGTCGCGCCCGGCGCAACGCTGCTCGATTCGCTGCTGAGCGCGGGCGTGGATGTGGAGCATAGCTGCATGGAAGGCATCTGCGGATCGTGCGAAACGCGGGTGATTTCGGGGTGTCCGGATCATCGCGATTCTGTGTTGAGCGCGTCGGAGCGTGCATCGAATACGGTGATGATGGTGTGTGTATCCGGCTGCAAAGGCGAGAAACTCGTACTCGATCTTTAAGCCGATTTTAAGCCGACCGCTCGCGCCGGGAAGACGTGAATGTGAGGAATGGCTACGCGGCCATGCCTTCACGCTATCATCTGTCTCTTACCTACAGCGAATTTTGCCGATCATGGCGCGAGCACCTATTTCAGGCACAGCCGAATCCGATTCCGACGACAGCGCAGGCAGCCAAAGCTACCTCGTGCCTGGCCTTGAACGCGGCCTGCGCATTCTGGCCGAATTTTCATCGCATGAGCCTGTGTTGGGCGCGCCTGAACTGTCGCGGCGTATGGGCATTCCCCGCACGACGACATTTCGATTGCTTCAGACGCTTGAGTCGCTCGGCTTTCTGGAGCGCGCGGCGGACGAGCGGAGTTATCGGCTGGGCGTAGCGGTTTTGCGGCTGGGCTTCGAATATCTCAGCTCGCTCGAGTTGACCGATTTCGGTCAGCCGATTCTTGAACGTCTGCGCGACGATACCGGTTTTAGCTCCCATCTTTTGATTCGCGATGAGCGCGATGTGGTGTTCGTTGCGCGGGCGCAGACGCGGGACCCGATGTTCAGCTCAGTGAAGGTGCACGTTGGGACGCGCTTGCCTGCGCATGCGACCGTGCATGGTCAGGTGCTGATGGGCGATCTTTCGCTTGCCGATTTGCGGCGGTTGTTTCCTGAGCGGGAGTTGGAGCGCTTTACGGAGCGCACGCCCGCTACTGTCGATGAGCTTTATCAGCGGATCAAGGCTACTGCGGCTCAAGGTTATGCTTTGAGCGAGGCTTCGTTTGAGCGTGGGATTTCGGCGATCAGTGCGCCTGTGCGGGATCATACGGGGCGGATTGTCGCTGCGCTGACGGTGACCGTGCCTCGGTCGGATATTGGCGATGCGGAACGGACGCCGTTGGTGGCGAGGGCATGTCAGGCGGCTTTGGATTTGTCTGCACGGTTGAATTATCGGCCTAATGTTGGGGATCCTACGCTTTCTTATGCTCGTGTTGGTTGATGCTGCTGTTTGGCGTTGTTTTGCGTTGTTTTGCGTTTTGGTTCAGTAGCCGCCTCCCCGGCGGGGGGGTAACTTTCTTTGCTGCTGCAAAGAAAGTCACCAAAGAAAGCAGCTTTTTCAACCAGGCACTGCACGTTGAAAGGGCAAGTGGATTAATGGTCTCTCTCGGTGACAATAGCTCGCCGCCACGGAGGCCTGCCCGGCCTGTCAGCGAATAGGTACGGTTTGGTTTAAGCGCCTCTGTTTCCTTAGCAGAGCGGCTCGCGCTCATGCTTCCAGCGTGCGCGCCCTGCGCGCCGCTGGGCGTTATTCGTGGGAACCCGGCGGAGCACGCAGACAACGCTACAGCAAACGGCACCGCACAAACGCTATTCGGCCCTACGTC
>NZ_JAQFVG010000331.1 GCF_029439455.1 Caballeronia sp. BR00000012568055
ACGCTTTTCGTTATTGCTAACTCTATGATGTTAAAGCAGTTTTTTCGACGGACTAGTAAGCTCGAAGCCTTTACGTAGCCTTTATTCATTCATCCGGGTATTCTACGGTTCGATAGTGAATTGCAGTGAAACCGGAGAAATGTCGGTGAGCGTGGAGAAATCACCTCACCGTGTATCCAGAAGGAAGCTAATAGATGAACTTGAGCGAACTGCCCGGTATTAATCGCAGAGTGAAACTTTCCAATCTTGGAGAGTTTGCAGAGCGTTTGTCAGTGATGACTAACGAGTTGCGGGATCAGATTCTCGCGCCGAGACCTCGTAAAACCGCCCCGGTTTACACCATTGGCGAACTCGCCGAGATGTGCGGAATCGATCGGCAGAAGATCAACTATCTCGCCACGAAGGAAGGCACGGAACTGCCGCCGGGCGATGTCCAGGGTTCAGGCCGCGCTCGCACGTTTACGTTACAAGATGCGCGGACCTGGGTGCAGCAAGTCTCCGATATCTATCAAACGCCGTTGGTTACTGGAACGCGGGAGCATCGCGGCCGGGTTTTGATTACCGCCAACTTCAAAGGCGGCTCGTGCAAAACGACGACATCCATGTGTATCGGACAAGGTCTCAGTCTGCGCGGCCGCAAGGTATTGATGATCGATCTTGATCCTCAGGCGTCGCTATCCGAACTGTGCGGTCTTTATGCCGAGAAAGACGTGACGTGGGAAGACACCGTGCTTCCCTATATATACGATGCGTCGATCGAGGGCGGCATTCGGCCGATGGTGCAAAGCACGTATTGGGACGGTCTCGATGTGATACCCGCGCATAACTATCTTCACGATGCCGAGTTTCATCTGCCCGCCGCGCAAAAGACCAATCCCGGATTTGAGTTTTGGTCGGTTCTGCGCAACGGCATCGAACCGCTGCGCGAAGAGTACGACTACATTATTCTTGATACGGCCCCTTCCCTTTCCTATCTCACGCTGAATGGTTTGATGGCGGCCGATGCGATGGTTATGCCACTCGTGCCGGAAAGTCTCGACTTCATCTCGTCGGTGTCGTTTTGGTCGCTTTTCGCAGAAGTCGCAAATGGCTTTGTCGAGCACGAGGTCGATAAGTCGTACGACTTTGTTTCCGTCTTGCTGTCACGTGTTGATTACGGGACGACCTCATCCGCGCCGGTTGTCAGGTCGTGGTCGCAGCGCGCATATGGTGATTGGCTGCATACGACTGAGATTCCGGCGAGTTCCGTGATGAGTAACGGCGCGCTCGCGTTCTCGACCGTATTCGATCTCTCGCGCGCAGAGACGGTCGCCAAAACGCTGGCGCGTGTGAAGCAGCCGATGGTGGATTACTGCAAATGGATCGATGATCAATTCGTCGCGCAATGGAGGGCGGGTCAATGAGCAGTCTTCGTGATCGGATGATGAGCAAGACCGCTGAAGTCCGCGCGGCCAAAGATATTCAACTGGATCCGCAGCAGGAAAAATCGGGCAATCCTCGAACTGCGCCGGGCATGGCAGGAGCGCTTGCCGTCGCTCAGCAGCGGATTGCTCAGCTTGAGAAAGCCGGGCCGTCGCTCGAGGTGGCGGTTGCGGAAATTACGCCGAATCCATGGCAGCCTCGGCAGATTTTCAACGACGCGAAGCTCTCGCAACTAGCCGAATCGATTAGGGAAGCGGGGCTGGTGCAGCCCATCGTGGTTCGACGCGTCGCATCGGGACTTCAGATCGTGGCCGGCGAGCGACGGTGGCGTGCTCATAAGATGATCGGGAAATCGACGATCAAAGCGTTGGTTGTCGATCTGTCCGATGAAGAAATGGCGATGCTCGCGCTAGTCGAGAATGTGGCGCGCGAAGATTTATGCGACTACGAGATTTCCCGGTCGATCCGGCAGACCGAGCGTGAATTTCCGAATAGAAAACGGATGGCGGAGGCGTTGGGGATTTCGCGGTCGGAGCTATATCGTTATCTGTCATTCGGCGATTTGCCGGATTTTTTTGTGAAGGATCTCGACGTGCAACCGCGACTTCTTGGAGCCACGGCTGCCGAAGCGGTGGTTTCAACGCTTCGCGACTGCGACGAGGCTTCGCTGGAAAAGGCGAAGAGTCTCTGGGGGAAAGTGATCGCCGGCGAACTCGAACAGTCAAAGCTTGCGAAATCGATTAAAACTGCTTTGGAAGCAAGCGGGGAATCGGCAGCGCTCGGCGATCGCACCATCGATAAATTTTTTTCGAAGGGCACGCAGGCGGGATCGATTACCAAGGATTCCGTCGGTCTTACAGTCAAGATCAAAACTGGCGCGTTGACGGTTGAGCGTGAGAAACAAATTCGTGAGTTGATTGCGCAGCTGTTCACTGGCGATGCTTGATGTGTGAGTGTCCCGACTTGGGACACTATCGGTGATCGTTGTTGGATCGTTGATCGGTGGAGCTTGAGGCCCGTGTCCCGAGTTGGGACACGGGCCTTAAGTTTTTGTGCGCGCTGATACGGAAAGTGGCACACACTGAGTGTTCGTATGTCTCTGCTTACCGTGAAACATTCAGACGAGGTTAACTAAACGCGCTAACCCTTTATTTTTAATAACTTTCTTGTCCAATAATGGTCAGTTGAGGGGCGATGTTTCACGCTTATCAAGAAAAAAGCTTCTTCATAACGGGAAAAGAGCTGGCGTGCGGTCCCCAAAGACGTACGCGCCTACGAGTAATCTCAAATGAAACGCTTCGCGTAATGCGCGATACATCGTCGATTGCTCGTCAGTCTTTGAGCGCGCGGATAAGTCCGTGGGGCCAAATCAGACACACGGTTTGCGAAGCCGCATAGAGACAGCGGGCGTGGATGCTGTGCATCCCGTGTTCGATAAGAACGTGGCCGCGCGAGAGTCGTGATTAAGATCCGCTTCGGTGTAACCCGCTATCTACGAACGCGTAATGCACCGCTGGCCGGCGGTAAGGCCGACCAAGGCTAATTTCAAGCCGCCAATCGCATCATCTTTGATTTCTTGAACACGCTTACTTCCGAGCATTCGGAAATCGCCGCTAATCAATAAGCAATCGATAGTGCGGACACTGTTCAATTCAATATTCAAGTGCCATCCATACAGTGTGATTGACAGTCGGCTAAAGGAAACTCACCACCGCAAGACCAGTGAGCGAGCTGCGCGGCCCCATAGGATCAGCACGAAAATAACGAGCGAAACCAAAATTCAATGCAACTAACGGTCATTAAGGTCCGGAACGTCCGACTTTAACTACATAGGGGAATCCCCGCATCACCTGTCAACATATCAACCTGTCATCCTAGTTGAACGCTAGCGGCTGCCTTAAGCGAAGAACAAGCCGTTCCGGGCGTAAAACCTGGTGGAGACAAAAACGTGGGTGACATCGAACAGAAATGGATGCGCCGGACGGCGCTCGCTCAAACCCGGCGCACAAGCCGATTCACACGCGCAATCGCAGCACTCGGCCTGGCCGCAACGACATGCTTCAGTGCAAACATCGCGCTGGCCGAAACTCGCGCGACACCTTTCGACGCGTGGCCGCAACCGCAGATCCGCAAGTCGATCACAGTCGATGAAGCCAAAGCCATCGTGAAGGAACGCACGCAGGCGCAAACTGCATGGAAAGGCCCGACGACCGGTCCGAAAGCGCTGACCACGCCGCAAACCATCGTGTACGTATCGGCGGACCAGTCTTATGTATCTTTCGTCAATTGGGGCCGCGGTGTCGATGAAGCCGCCAAATCGCTCGGATGGAAAGCCGTTACGCTGAACGGGCAGGGCACCGTCACCGGCACGCTCGCCGCGATGCAGCAGGCCGTATCCCTGAAGCCCGCCGCGATCGTCACCTCGGCGGATGCAAGCGCATTGCAAGTGCCGATCAAGCAAGCCATCGCGCAGAACATTCCCGTCATCGGCATTCACGCGGCGGCGTTTCCCGGTCCCGATCCGAAGCTCGGTCTCTTCAACAACATCACGTCGAACCCGGCGGAAATCGGCGAGACGCAGGCGGCGTACGTGATCGCGCAGTCCAACGGCACGGCCAAACAACTGCATTTCCTCGATAACAGCTTCGCCATCGCGCGCTTCAAGGCGCAGGCCGCGACCGATCCGATCAAGTCGTGCACGGGCTGCAAGTTCGTCGATATGGTCAACATTCCGATTGCCGATCAAACCCGCCGCATTCCGTCCGTGATGTCGGGCATCGTCGCCAATCAGGGTAAAGGCTGGTGGGGCACGACGTGCTGCGACAACTTCTATCCGTACGTGGCGTCGGCGCTGCGCGCATCGGGCGTGAAGCCGGACGAAGTGAAACTGGTCGGCTCCGACGGCCCGCCGTCCGCGTACGACATGATCCGCAAGGGCGAATACGAAGTGGCGACCGTGCCCGAGCCGAGCACGCTGTTCGGCTATCAGGCAGTCGATTCGATCGTGCGCGCGATGGCCGGCCAGGAACCGTCCAAGTTCGTCCAACCCACTTATCTCGTCACCAAGGAAAACGCCGATCAGGAAGGCGGCAAGAACAACGAGTTCATTCCGAGCAACGGCTTCGCCTGTCACTACCAGAACATCTGGAAGGGCACGCAGACCGCCTGCGGCGCGGGGAACTGACGATGAACGCGGGCACGCCCGACCTGCTCGTCGCGCGCGGCGTCACGAAGCGTTTCTTCGGCGCGCTCGCGCTGGACGCCGCGTCGTTCGAATTGCGACGCGGTGAAATTCACGCGCTGATCGGTGAGAACGGCGCGGGAAAATCCACCTTCATCAAGATTCTCGCGGGCGTCTATCAGGCCGATGGCGGCGATTTCCTGCTCGACGGCGCACCCGTCGATCCCGCCGTGGACGCGCTGCCGATCGCCTTCGTGCATCAGGACCTCGCGCTCGTCGATGACCTTACGGTCGGCGAAAATATCGCGCTGATCGCGGGCTATCCGAAGAAGGGCGGCCTGATCGACTGGCCCGAAACCATGCGGCAGGCCACGCGCCTGTACGCCGCGATGGATATCGAGCCGCCCGATCCCGAGCGCCTGGTCGTCACGCTCAGTCTCGCGGAGAAAGCGATCCTCGGCATCGTTCGCAGTCTGGCGGGCAAGCCGCGCGCGCTGGTGCTGGACGAGCCGACCGCCGCGCTGCCCGAAGCCGACGCACAGCGCCTGTTCGATGCCGTCCGTCGTCTGCGCGATGCGGGCACGAGCATCATTTACGTGTCGCATCGGCTGAACGAGTTGTTTGGCCTGGCCGATCGCGTCACCGTATTTCGCGATGGCCGCCACGTTCATACGACGCCGATTGCCGACACGCGCGTCGAAAAGCTCGTCGAGCAGATGCTCGGGCGCGCGTTCCATCACATCGAAAGCGACCGGACCGATACGACGCGCGCCGCGCCCGTGTTGCGCGTCGAATCGTTGATGGTGGAAGGACGCGGCCCGCTGACCTTCGATGCCAGTCCCGGCGAAGTGCTCGGACTCGTCGGCTTGCGCGGCGGCGGTCAGGAAGCGGCGGGGCGCGCGATCTTCGGCGCATTGCAGGCCGAATCCGGCCGCGTATTGCTCGATGGCCGCGCGCTGCCCGCGAAGGACGACATCCGCGAACGCATTCAGGCGGGCATCGTCTTGCTCGCGGGCGACCGCATGCGCGAAAGCACGTTTCCCGGCATGACGCTCGGCGAAAACCTGTTCCCCAATCCGCTGCTCGCGCGACGCACCATCTGGCAAGCGCAGCGTCCCGCCGCCGAACGCGACACCGTGCGCGCAAGACTCGATCAGTTCGATGTCCGTCCGCGCAATCCTACTTCGCTGATCGACTGGCTTTCGGGCGGCAATCAGCAAAAGGTCGTGCTCGCGCGCTGGCTCGAAGCGCGCGCCCGCGTGGTGATTCTCGAAGAACCGACGGCGGGCGTCGATATCGGCGCGAAGCTCGCGATTCATCAAATGCTGCGCGCGGCGGCGGCCGAAGGCGCGGCGGTGATCGTCGTATCGTCGGATCTGGAAGAAGTCGCGGCGGTCGCGGACCGCGCGCTCGTCATCGATCGCGGACGCGTGGTGTCGGAAGTCGGCGGCGCTGCCTTGTCGATGGACGCGCTGATCGCGGCCTCGTCGATGAGTCAGCACGAAGGCGGCGCATCGTCGAATCTTGCTCAATCAATCGGATAGCGTATGAACGGAACCAGCACTCACACTCCTTCGGACGCGCCGTCGCGGCCGGGCGCGCGTCCGCCGCGCAAGCAGTTCGCGGATATCGTCGCAACCTACGGACTCGCCTTCGTCTTCGTGCTCGTGCTCGCGGTGTTCTTCGCGCTGCGGCCCGCCACGTTTCTGTCGAGCGGCAATATCGGCAATCTGCTGACGAGTCAGTCGGTCACCGCGCTGCTCGCCTTCGCGGTGATGCTGCCGCTCGCCACTGGCCGATTCGATCTGTCGGTCGGATACCACGTCGGCATGGCGCAAGTGCTCGTGGTCGGCTTGCAGGTGAATGCGCATTTGCCGTGGCCGGTCGCGGCGGCGCTGGTAATCGCGATCGGGCTGATCGTCGGATCCATCAACGGCGTGCTGGTCACGCGCTTCAAGATCGATTCGTTTATCGCGACGATGGGCATGGGCTCCCTGCTTTACGGCGTGTCGAACTGGTACACGGGCGGGCAGCAGATCGCGGGCTTCGACTTGCCCGATGGTTATACGAATCTCTCGCAGATCATCGGCTATGTGCCCTTGCCGGCAGTGTTCGTGGCTATTGTCGCAATCGTGCTGTGGATCGTGCTCGAACGCTTGCCGATCGGGCGCAGTCTCTACGTAATCGGCTCGAATGCACGCGCGGCAGAATTATCAGGATTACGAACTGGCCGATACATCGGCGGCGCATTCGCAGCATCGGGATTGTTATGCGCAATCGCGGGCGTGCTGCTCGGAAGCATCCTGCGATCGGGCACGCCGTCGGTCGGCGCGGAATATCTGCTGCCCGCATTCGCCGGATCACTGCTCGGCGCGACATCGATACGTCCGGGGCGCGTGAATGTCGGCGGCACCGTGCTGGCCATTCTGATCGTCGCGTTTTCGTTTTCGGGCGTTCAGCAATTGGGCGCACCGTTCTACGTCGAATATTTCTTCAACGGCGGCATTCTGATCGTCGCAGTCGCACTGTCCGTGTATGCCGCGATCCGCCGACGCAAGGCCGCTGTCAAAGCCGTCAACTGATCAGCATGCCGAAGCAACAGAACATTCAAATAATGGAGTGAGTTACATGACACGAATTGCGGTCGTCGGATGCGGAGTGGTCGGTTCGTCGTGGGCGCTGGTGTTCGCGCGTGCGGGCTTCGACGTGGCCGTCTGGGATGCCTCGCCTGCCGCCGTCGAGCAAGCGCTGGCGTTCGTCCGCAGCGGCAGCGAAAGCCTCGTAAAAGCAGGCCTCGGCAGCGATGACGATGTGGACACCATCGTTGCGCGCCTTCGTCCGTGTGCGTTGCTGGAAGAAGCGCTGGCAGGCGCGGATTATGTGCAGGAAAGCGCACCCGAACGTCTCGCGATCAAGCGCGAACTGTACGAAAAACTCGATGCCATCGCCGCGCCGGAAACCATTCTCGCCAGTTCGACTTCGGGCTTGCCCGCGTCTTCGTTCACGGATCATCTGAAGAATCGCGCGCGCTGTCTTGTCGTGCATCCGATCAACCCGCCGCATCTGATTCCGCTGGTCGAGTTGGTGCCCGCGCCGTGGACCGATCCGGAGGTGCTCGAACGTGCGGCGGCGTTGATGGAGCGCATCGGTCAATCGCCGATTCGCCTTGCGCGCGAGATCAACGGCTTCGTCGTCAATCGCCTGCAAAGCGCGATGCTGGGCGAAGCCTTTCGTCTCGTCGAAGACGGCCTGTGCAGCGCCGCGGATGTCGATAAAGCCGTCGCCGATGGACTCGGTTTGCGCTGGTTCTTTATGGGTCCGTTCGAAACTATCGATCTGAACGCGCAACAGGGCGTGGCCGAATATTGCCGCAATCTCGGGCCGATGTATCACGGCCTGGCGAAAGAGCAGGCCGACCCGCGCGAATGGAGCGAGGCGCTGGTCGCGGAAGTCGAAATGCAACGCCGAACCTTCACCGCCGCCGATGCGCTGCCCGCGCGACGCGCCTGGCGCGACCGTGTGCTGGCCGCGCTCGTCGCCGCGAAACGGCGCATCATGAGCGAAGAGCGGAGCGTGTAGCATTGCACGTTTTGCAGATAAAAACGGACCGTCCCCATGTCTAATTCGCCCCCGCCGATCATCAAGCGTCAGCGTCTTTTCGATCAGGTCGCGCAACATCTCGAGGCGATGATTCTCTCGGGCGAAGTGGGCGTCGGCGACCCGCTGCCATCCGAACGCGAACTGATGGACCGCTTCGGCGTGGGACGTCCGGCGGTGCGCGAAGCGCTGCTTTGGCTCAACAAAAAAGGGCTGATTTCGGTGAGCGCGGGCGAGCGTTCGCGCGTGGTCGAACCGGACCCGATGGAGTTGCTCGAACATCTGTCGGGTGCGGCGCTGCTGTTTGCATCGACACCGCACGGCATGCAGCAGTTTCAGCAGACGCGTCTATTTGTGGAAGTGGCGCTGGCGCGCGAAGCGTGCCGCTGGTCGTCGGACGAAGACCTGAAGCAACTGGAAAATCTGCTGCATGAAAACGAAGCCACCGAAAACGACAAGAGCGCATTCGCTACGACGGATGACGCGTTTCACTTCGGCATCGCGAGCCTGTCGCACAATCCGCTGATCAACGCGCTGTATCGCAGTGTGTTGAGCGTGTTGCAGGATCAGCGCTACACGTCGCTTCAACACGACGATGCGCTCGGCGCCGCCATCAACTGCCATCGGCGTATTTTCGATGCCATCGCCGCGCGCGATCCCGACCGTGCCGAAGCCGAAATGCGCCGCCATCTGACCGATGTGGAAACATATTACTGGGACATTCGCCGCCGCCAGCCGAAGGCGTCATCGCAAAAGGAATGATGCGTCGAATGTAAGTCAACATAAGGCAACACAAAAACAATGGAGACGACGATGCCGTATTTCGAAGCCCTCGACGAACGATTCGCGCGCTACATCATTCCCGTATGCGGCATGGAAACGCTGCACACCGGCATGCGCTGGGCCGAAGGCCCGGTCTACTTCGCCGACGGACGCTATCTGGTTTTCAGCGATATTCCGAATAACCGCATGCTGCGTTGGGAAGAGGAGTCGGGCAACGTCAGCGTGTTTCGTTATCCTTCGGGATTTTCGAACGGCAACACGCGCGATCGCGAAGGTCGGCTCGTCAGTTGCGAGCACGGCAACCGTCGCGTCACGCGTACCGAACCGGACGGCAGCATTACGGTGCTGGCGGACAGCGTGGGCGGCAAGCGCCTCAATTCCCCGAACGATGTCGTGGTCCGCTCGGATGGCAGCATCTGGTTCACCGATCCGCCATACGGCATTCTTACGGATTACGAAGGATATAAAGCCGAAAGCGAGATTGGCGGCTGCCATGTGTATCGAATCGATCCGCGCACGAAAGAAGTCACGCGCGTCGCGGATGATTTCGTCAAGCCTAACGGTCTCGCGTTTTCCGCCGACGAAAAGCAGCTCTACATTGCCGATTCGGGCCGCTCGCATTCGCCGGATGCGCCGCATCATATCCGCGTGTTCGATGTGACGGCTGAAGGCCAACTGCAAAACGGCCGCGTATTCGCCGATATCGATCCGGGCGTGCCGGACGGCTTTCGTCTCGACGAAGACGGCAATCTGTGGGTCGGCGCGGGCGACGGCGTGCATTGCTACGATTCCACCGGCAAACTAATCGGCAAGATTCTGACGCCCGAGACGGTCGCGAATGTGACCTTCGGCGGTGCGCGGCGCAATCGCTTGTTTATTGCGGCCACGTCCACGCTGTTTGCCGTTTATCTGAATACGCGCGGTATTCAAACGCCGTAAGCGCTTTCGGCAACGCGACATCAATCAGCGCGAAACCGCCAGAACATACGATGTGTTCTGGCGGTGCTTATTGGCGGCTTGCAAATTTGAGTATTTGAATTTAGCCTTCAGCGGCAGTCGGCGGATCTCTTCAACGCAATCCCTTCCTTCCTGGAAAAGCAATGACGATGAAGCGCGTTCTCTCGATTTCCGCAGTAACCGGACTGACTGTCGGCGCATTGACGCAAGCTTGCGCCGCACCATCGGACGCGCTGGTCGCGGCGGCCAAACAGGAAGGGCAGTTGACCACCATCGCGCTGCCGCACGACTGGTGCGGCTACGGCGAAGTGATTGCCGGCTTCCAGAAGAAATACGGCATCCACATCAACGAACTCAATCCCGACGCCGGTTCGGGCGATGAGATCGAAGCCATCAAAGCCAATAAGGGCAACAAAGGCCCGCAAGCGCCGGACGTGATCGATGTCGGCTTGTCCTTCGGTCCGTCTGCGAAGAAAGACCGCTTGTTGCAGCCGTACAAAGTATCGACATGGAATTCGATTCCCGCTGAATCGAAAGATGCCGAAGGCTATTGGTACGGCGATTACTACGGCGTGCTTGCCTTCGAAGTCAACGCCGACATGATCGATAAAGTGCCTGCGGATTGGGGCGATTTGCTCAAATCCGACTATCGCAATGCGGTCTCGCTCGCAGGCGATCCGCGCTCAGCCAATCAGGCCATTCAGGCCGTCTACGCGGCGGGCCTCTCGCAAAGCAAGGGCGATGCATCGAAAGCTGATCAGGCCGGGCTCAAGTTCTATGCCGATCTGAACAAGAGCGGCAACTTTGTGCCGGTGATCGGCAAGGCTGCATCGCTGGCGCAGGGCACGACGCCGATCGTCATACGCTGGGATTACAACGCACTCGCCGATCGCGATACGCTCAAAGGCAATCCGAAAGTTCAGGTGATCGTGCCGAAAACGGGCGTGGTTGCGGGCGTCTATGTTCAGGCGATCAGCGCGTTTGCACCGCATCCGAATGCCGCGAAACTCTGGATGGAATATCTCTATTCCGACGAAGGTCAGCTTGGCTGGCTCGCGGGATATTGCCATCCGATTCGCTATAACGAACTCGTCGCGCAGAAGAAAGTGCCGCCGGCGCTGCTTGCGAAATTGCCGCCTGCATCGGCTTATAGCAAGGCAGTTTTTCCGACGCTCGATCAACAAAACGCCACCAAGGATGTCGTGACCAAAGAGTGGGATAAGGTTGTCGGTGCAAACGTGAAGTAAGTGATAAGCATGAGCACGAGCGACGGCGCGCGCTGGTCCACCTATCTCGGCGTGCTGCCGTTCTTCGCGTTCGCGTTGCTGTTTTTGCTCTTGCCTACAGCGTTCTTGATGATCGGCGCGTTTCAGGACGCACAAGGCCATTTCACGCTGACGAATATCCGCGAGCTGTTTCAGCCTGCCGTGCTCGATGCCTACTGGATCAGCGTGAAGGTGAGTCTTGCTTCATCGGCGGGCGGTGCAGTGCTCGGCGCGATGCTTGCGTGGGCGGCCGTGCATGGCCGATTGCCGGCATGGATTCGCCCCACGCTAATGACCTTCTCCGGTGTCGCTTCCAACTTCGCGGGCGTGCCGCTCGCGTTCGCGTTTATCTGCACGCTCGGGCGCGTCGGACTCGTAACCGTGCTCGCGCGAAAATACCTCGACTTCAATCTCTATTCCACCGGCTTCAGCATTCTCAGCTTCTTCGGATTGACGCTGACGTACCTGTATTTCCAGATTCCGTTGATGGTGCTCATCATCACGCCCGCGCTCGATGGCCTGAAACGCGAATGGCGCGAAGCATGCGATTGCCTCGGCGGAACTGCTTCGCAGTACTGGCGTTATGTCGGATTGCCGGTGCTGTGGCCGAGTCTGCTGGGCGCGGCGCTCTTGTTGTTCGCGAATGCCTTCGGTGCGGTCGCGACGGCCTACGCGCTGACGGGCAGTTCGCTGAATATCGTGCCTATTCTGCTGTTCGCGCAGATTCGCGGCGATGTGCTGCATAACCAGAATCTTGGATACGCGCTCGCGCTTGGCATGATCGTCGTGACGGGCTTGTCGAATGGCGGCTATATCTGGTTGCGCGCGCGCGCCGAAAGGGGACGCCGATGAATACGCGAAGCCAATCACGCGCAGGCGCGTGGATCGCGATGATCGTCGGCACACTGTACTTTCTGCTGCCACTTGCCGCGACCTTCGAATTCAGTCTGCGCATGCGGCGCGATACGTACAGCTTCGACGCCTACCGCGTCGTGCTTGGCGACCCGCATTTTCAGGCCTCGTTCGGCTATTCGGTTTTGATGGGTGTGCTAACTATCGTGATCGGCGTGTTGCTTGTGGTGCCGACTGCATACTGGGTGCAATTGCGATTGCCTAAGCTGCGGCCCGTGGTCGAGTTCATCACGTTGTTGCCGCTGGTGATCCCGGCGATTGTGATCGTTTTTGGCTATCTGCGCATTTACAGCAGCAGTTCGATTGTGCCGTTCACCGGCAACGAGCGCGCGACCGATCTGTTGCTCGTGTTCGGCTACGTCACGCTGTCGCTGCCCTACATGTACCGCGCCGTCGATGCTGGCATGCGCGCCGTCGATGTTCGCTCGCTCACCGAAGCCGCCGAATGTCTCGGCGCAGGCTGGACGACGATCCTCTTTCGCGTGATCTTTCCGAACGTGCGCTCTGGCATTCTGTCGGGCGCGTTTCTGACCTTCGCCGTCGTGATCGGCGAGTTTACGCTAGCGAGTTTGCTCGATCGTCCCGCGTTCGGGCCGTACTTGCAATTGATCGGCGCGAACCGCGCGTACGAACCATCGGCATTGGCGATTATCGCGTTCGCGGTGACGTGGGCATCGATGGGACTGATCCAGGTATTCGGATCGGCGCGCGCGATGGCCGCACAAAAACCTTGAACAAGCCTTAAACGATGGGGTCGCCACGCATGGCCTTTCTCGAAATCGACAATCTGCACAAGACGTTCGGCGCGGGCGTGGCCGTGCATCACTTCGATATGAAGATCGAGCGTGGCGAATTCATCACGTTTCTGGGGCCTTCGGGTTGCGGCAAGACGACGGTGCTGCGCATGATCGCTGGATTCGAGACGCCCACGCGCGGCACGATTCGTCTCGACGGGCGCGACGTCACGCATTTGCGCACGCGTGATCGTGTGGTCGGCATGGTGTTTCAGGCATATGCGCTGTTTCCGAACATGACAGTGGCGCAGAACATCGGCTTTGCGCTGAAGGTGGCGAAGCGCTCGCAGAAAGAGATGGACAAGCGCGTGGCCGAAATGCTCGAACTCATCAAACTGCCGCATCTCGCGCAGCGATATCCGTGGCAGTTATCGGGCGGACAACAACAGCGCGTGGCATTGGCGCGCGCGCTGGCGAACAAGCCGCAGGTCTTGTTGCTCGACGAACCGCTCTCCGCGCTCGATGCAAAAATCCGCGTGTCCTTGCGGGAAGATATCCGCGCGTTGCAACGCGAACTCGGCATTACGTCGATCTTCGTTACGCACGATCAAGAGGAAGCCTTATCAATTTCCGACCGCATTGTCGTGATGAATGACGGACGCGTGGAGCAAGTCGGAACACCGCTCGATATCTATAATTTTCCGCGCACGCGATTCGTTGCGTCCTTCGTCGGCACGCTCAATATCCTGTCCGGACGCGTGATCGATGCCGCAACCGGCCGCATTGCGATGGAAGGACAGGAGATCGTGACATCACGTCCGTTGTCATCGGACGATGCGGGCAAGGAGCGCACGCTCGCCGTACGTCCCGAAGCGATCATGCTCGAAGCGCCGGCAGCCGGACGCAATACACTGGCGGCGACGGTCGAGGAGATCAGCTTTCTCGGCGCGGTGGTGCGCATCCGGGCACGCGTGAACCGCGCGGTCGTATCCCTCGATGTGTTCAACGATCCGGGCCGCAAGCTGCCGGAACGCGGGCAAACTGTTGCGCTGGGCTTCTCGCACGATAATTTGCTGGTGCTGGACGAGGTACCGCGTGCGTAGACCCATCACGGAGACAGCAGCACATGAACACGAACGAAGTCATTAAAGCACTAGGCGAGGCGCTCGGCGCGGAAGTCGTCGCCTTGCCTGAAACATTCGGCGATCGCCGCGTAACGGACTGGAGCGGCCTAGCCGGTGCGACTCCCGTGGCACTCCTACGTCCACGCAACACCGAAGAAGTCGCGCGCGCCCTGCAAATCTGCACGCGATACAACCAGCCGATCGTCACGCAAGGCGGCCTGACCGGACTCGTCGGCGGCGCAAATCTGCGGGAAGGCGAAGTCGCGCTGAGTCTTGAGCGCATGAATCGCATCGTCGAAATCGATGAAGTCTCGGGCACCATGACCGTGGAAGCAGGCGTGGCGCTGCAAACCGTGCAGGAATCGGCGAGCGCGGCGGGCTTTTACTTTCCGCTCGATCTCGGCGCGCGCGGAAGCTGTGCCATCGGCGGAAATCTGGCGACGAATGCGGGCGGCAACCGCGTCATCAAGTACGGGATGATGCGCGATCAGGTGCTTGGCGTCGAAGCCGTGCTGGCGAGCGGCGAAGTCATCGGCGGGCTGAACAAGATGATCAAGAACAATAGCGGCTACGACCTGCGCCATCTTCTGATCGGCAGCGAAGGCACGCTCGCGGTCATCACGCGCGCCGTGCTGCGGCTGCGTCCGAAGCCGACTGCAACCGCGACCGCCTGGTGCGGCTTGCTATCGTTCGATGCAGTCACCACCTTGCTCACGCGCGCGCAGGCGGGACTCGCGCCGGGGGTATCGGCGTTCGAGGTGATGTGGGCGGGTTATCACGATGCCGTCATCGCCAATCTGAAGACGCTGCGCGCGCCGCTGAACGATGCGCATCCGTTCTACGTGCTGCTGGAAAGCGTCGGCACCGACCCCGCGCGCCATAACGAAGCCTTCGAGGAATTTCTCGGCGCGATGCTCGAAGCGGGCACGGTCAGCGATGCCGCGATCGCATCGAGCGAAGCGCACGCGCGCGACTTTTGGGCCATCCGCGATGCGCCCGGCGAGTACAACCGCTTTATCCCGAATCACGCGGCGTACGACGTGAGCTTTTCCATCGCGCAAGTGGGCGAGGCCGCGCAACGCTGCGAAGCGGCGCTCCGTGCGCGCTGGCCGAATGCGATGGTCCTGACTTACGGCCATTTGGGCGATGGCAATATTCATATCGTGGTGGACGTGCCGGGCATGGGCAAACACGATCATGACGAAGTCGATCGCGTGATCTACGACGTGACACGCGAGTTTCAAGGCTCGATCTCGGCGGAGCATGGAATCGGCGTGAAGAAGCGCGATTTCCTTTCCAGCAGCCGCAGCGAAAGCGATATCGCAGCAATGCGCGCGATCAAGGCGGCGTTGGATCCGCTGGGTTTGTTGAATCCGGGGAAGCTGAT
>NZ_JAQFVG010000332.1 GCF_029439455.1 Caballeronia sp. BR00000012568055
AGCGCTGCATCCGATTCTTCCTTAACTCTGAAGAAGGACGGACATCATGAAACTCGCTAACAAGGTGGCACTCATCACAGGCGGAACGTCGGGCATTGGTCTCGCGGCGGCGAAGTTGTTTATCAGCGAAGGCGCGAAAGTCGTCGTTGTCGGCACGAACGAAAAACGTCTCGCCGATGCGCAACGTGAACTGGGCGATGCCGCGACCGTTTTGTCCGCCGATTTGCGTGATGCCGCGCAGATTGATCGCGCCGTCGCGGAAGCGGTGGAAGTGCATGGCGCGATCGACATCGTATTTGCCAATGCGGGCGCGGGCCAGGCCGCACCATTTGCCGATGTGACCCCTGCGCAGTTGCACGATCAGTTCGCCTTGAACGTCAGCGGCCTCTTCTTCACGATTCAAAAGAGCGCGCCTTATCTTCGGGATGGCGGCAGCATCGTGGTGACGACATCGTTTCTAAACACGGTCGGGACGCCGGGACTTTCCGTGCTGTCGGCCACCAAGGCAGCGGTCCGATCGCTGGTACGATCGATCGGCGCTGAACTTGCGCCGCGCGGTATCCGAGTGAACGCCGTAAGCCCCGGTCCCATCGATACGCCTTTCGCAAGCAAGCTCGGCCTTGACGACGAAGCGCTGCGCAAGACGGGCGAAGCGCTTGCCGCGGCCGTGCCGCTCAAGCGCGCGGGCCGGGCAGACGAGATCGCCCGCGCGGTACTCTTTCTCGCCAGCGACGACGCGTCGTATATGACTGGCGCGGAACTGGTAGCCGATGGCGGACTGTCGCAAATCTGAGCTTGAACGACCGCGAGAGACAAGACTTTCGCGGTCGCAGTTGCACGGTAGAGTTGCAACCACGACGAATCAAGGCCTCTTGAATCCATGCGAGCCCCTACCAATCTCAATGCGCTGCGTGCATTTGAAGCGGTCGCGCGTCATCTTAGTTATGCATCGGCGGCGGCTGAACTGAACGTGACGCCTGCCGCAGTCGGCCAACTGATTCGCGGGCTGGAGGACACGCTGGAGATCGAGTTGTTTCATCGCTCGACTTCGGGCCCGTCGAGATTAACGTTGACGGACGCCGCGCGCAGCGCTTTGCCTGATTTGCAAGGCGGCTTCGATCTGCTTTCGAATGCCGTCGAGCGCCTGAAGGCAAGCAAGTCGCGCATCACGTTCACCATCACGGTCCCGCCGGCATTCGCGGATAAATGGCTTTTGTGGCGCGTGGAACGGTTTCAGCAAAAGCATCCGTATTACGATTTGCGTATCGATACCAGCGGACATCTCGTCGATTTCACCGCCGAGCGCATCGATGCCGGGATTCGCTATGGCGCGGGAAACTGGGCGAACCTGACATCGACTTTTCTGCTGCGCGACGAGTTCTTTCCCGTGTGCAGTCCGACCTTGCTGAAAGGGCGCCACGCGTTGAAGACGCCAGCCGACCTCAAGCACCACCAATTGATTCACGATACCTCGATGCGCGGCTCCAGCGTTTTCCCGACCTGGCGATCATGGTTGCTGCACGCCGGCGTGCGCGATGCCGTAGACACCGATCGTGGGCTTCAATTGAACGATTCCGCGATGGGCATTCAAACCGCCATATCGGGCAATGGCGTCGCGCTTGGCCGGACTACGCTCGTGGAGCGAGACCTCGCTGAAGGTCGCCTCGTCAGGCCATTCGATACCGTTCAGGGCTGCGAACTCGCTTACTATCTTGTTCACAGAAAGGGCGGCACCAATAGCGCGCCGATCGAGGCTTTCAAAGCGTGGCTGCTTGAGGAGGCGGGGTTGAGGTAGGCGACGAGAAGAGACTGAGAAAAGGTGCTGCTAACCGTGGTGAGGCCACGGACCAGATGAGATATGTCCACAAGCCAGTTTCGGCCTCAATATAAAGCGCGTAGTTTCTCTTCCCACAACAGGTCAATCGTTCTTCAAATAATTCACGATGAAAATACTGCTTCGCTTGTTCACCGTCATCCATGGGTTGATGGCGGCTTTATTTACGTTGGCGGCCCTGGTTCTGGTCGGAATCGCGGCGCGTATCGGATTAACGGTTCTGTCGAGTCATTGGGACGAAGCGAGTGCGCTCATCATCATCGAAGCGGTCGGCGTGCTGGCGGGGGCCGTGGTGGCGATGCAAATCGCGGAGACGATCATCGAAGAAGAAGTCATCCGCGAGGCCGACGTCAGCGCGCCCACGCGAGTGCGCCGTTTCTTATCGCGATTCCTTGTTGTGGTTGTCGTAGCGCTTGCTATCGAAGGACTGGTTGCAACGTTTAAAGCGCTGCATCAGGATCCATCGCAGTTATGGTTTGCGAGTGCGTTGATCGCTTCGACCGCCTTGCTTCTGGCTTCCTGGGGACTTTTCGTCTATTTGAACAGGTCTGCCGAAGAGCTGGAGCCCGAGGCGATGGCGGAAGCCAAACGCGAAGACAAGAAGATCTAGCAGTCGATACGATCGAAGGGATCAATCTGATCGCGAACGCGTTGGGCGTATCACACCCCATGCCGCGCGCCGATCTGCGCAATCGCAATGCGCGCCGCTTTGCGTACTTCCGGATCGCCATCGGCCAGCGCGGCTTGCAGCACGGCAAGCGCGTCGGTGTTCCCCAATTCGCCGAGCGCGAGCGCCGCTTCCTTGCGGACATTGCTGATCGGATAAACCAGCAATGCCACCACCGCATGCGTGCTGGCGACATCACGCACGCGTCCGAGCGCGCGCGCCGCCTGCAGGCTCACCTGCCAGTAATCGTCTTCGAGCGCTGCTTCGAGCGCCGTGCGCGCCGCTCGCAGCCGCAGCTTGCCGAGCGTGGCGGCTGCTTCCTCGCGGACGCGCCAGTCATCGTCGGACAAGGCGTGGCGCAGCGTGTCCAGTACGGAGTCGTCGGTTGCGAAGCCCAGCGCGCCCACGGCGGCGTGACGAACTTCCGCGTCTTTATCGTCGAGGGCGAGGGCGGCGAGCAATGGCAGCGCCGCTTCGTCGCGCAGCCAGCCGAGCACGCCCACCGCTTCACGCCGCACTTCCGACGATGCATCCGATAACGCCTCACGTGCGGTCCGCGCGGCTTGCGGCAGACGGAGTTCGCGCAAGGCCCGCAGCAACGCGGCGCGCGCGAACGGGTCCGCATCGGCGAAGTGGTTCAGTATGCGCGCGCCCGCTGCGGGACTTTTGAGCGCGGTCAGGCTTTCGGCGGCGGCTTGGCGGCTGGCGAGATCGAGCGTGGCGTCGCGTGCGGTCTGGCAAAGCGCATCGACGACTTCCGCCGATTCCCACGCACCGAGCCGCTGTGCCGCGGTGCGCCGGACATCGGCATCGGCGTCGTGGCGCAGTGCGTGAACGAGCGCGGGCAGCCACGCTTCGTCTTCCAGTTCGGCGGCTTCGATCACCGCGAGGCGGCGCACGGCGGCATCGTCATGGGTGAAGCGTGCGGCGAGCGCGGCGTCGTCCGCGTCCGTGGACGCGTCGAATAGCGGAGAGGGACTCGATGAAGTAGCGTGCGTCATGAAGCGGTCTGGACGGAGTTCGTGAAACGGACGCCCGCCGCATCATCCTCACGGACGGCGGGCGTAGCGATGATCTGATGCCGCAGCAAGGCGAGACAGCGGCGCTTGAGCGCGACGAATTCCGGCTCGGTGACGAGATCGTGCGTTTCGCCGCGCACGCGTGGCCGCGCAAACGGCACGCGCATTTCCTCGAGTATGGTGCCGGGACTCGCGCTCATCACGAAGATACGATCGGCCAGAAACAGCGCTTCGTCGATGTCGTGCGTGACGAAGATGACCGTTGGCTTGTGCTCGCTCCATACATCGAGCAAAAGCGACTGCATCATCGCGCGCGTTTGCGCATCGAGTGCGCCGAAGGGTTCGTCCATCAACAGCACGCGCGGCTCATTGAGCATGGCGCGCGCGATCTCCGCGCGCTGCTGCATGCCGCCCGACAGTTGCACCGGATAGCGGTCGGCAAATGCGCCGAGACCCACGCGTTCCAGCAACGCGCGCGCTTTTGCATGGCGTTCACGTTTGCCGATACCGCGCATCTTGAGGCCGAAGGCGACGTTGTCCAGCGTCTTGCGCCACGGCAGCAGCGTGTGCTGCTGAAACACCATGCCGCGTTCGGGATGCGGCCCGTCGATGCATGCGCGATCGAGCATGGCGCGGCCCGCACTCGGCGCTACATGGCCCGCGAGTGCCGCGAGCAGCGTGGACTTGCCGCAGCCCGATGGTCCGAGAATGCAGACGAATTCGCCCGCTTCGATAACTGCATTGATATCGCGGACGGCGGTGAATGCGCGCGCGTCATCGCCCAAGGTCACAGCCAGATTTTCGATTTCGACCTGTCCAGCGCGGGGCGCTTTGCCGTGAGGTGTCATCGGCGGCTCCCGGCGGTAAGCCACGGCGTAAGACGGCGGCCTGCCACACGCACGAGCGCGCTGCTGCCCATGCCCAGCAGACCGATCAGCAGCATGCCGACCACGACTTCCGGATAGCGCTGCACCGTGTACGACTGCCACGTGTAATAACCGATCCCAAACTGCCCGGAAATCATCTCGGCGGTCACGAGACAGAACCATGACGTGCCCATGCCGATCGCCAGTCCTGTGACGATCGAAGGCGCCGCGCCCGGCACGATCACCTCGCGCAACACCACCAGACGACTCGCGCCGAGACTTCGCGCCGAGGAAACCAGCCGTGGCTCGACGCCTTCGACACCGTGAATCGTGCCGAGCAGAATCGGGAAAAATGCGCCGGTGAACGTGATGAAGATCATCGACATTTCGGACGACGGAAACATCAGGATGGCGAGCGGAATCCACGCGACGGCCGGAATCGGGCGCAGCACTTCGAGCGGCGTGAGCAGCGAAAGCCGCGCGAAGGTCGATCGTCCGATCACCACGCCCAGCACGACGCCACTCACGGCGGCGACGACATATCCGGCCGCGATGCGCCGCACGCTGCTCAGCAGGTCCGACAAGAGCTTCGGCGAGTGCGCGAGATCGACGATGGCCGCGAGCGTATCGGCGGGTGTCGGCACATTCTCGAAGGTGATGAAGCCGAGATTCCAGTGCTGCGTGGTCGCCAGATGCCAGAACAGCAGGCAGAGCGCCAGCGATGCCCACTGCACGGCCGCATGCGTACCGCGCAGACGCAGCCGTGGAACGGTTGTAACAAGCGTGGCCATGACAACCCTCAGCGATTGGCAAGCGCGGTAGGCTGGCGCGCGGCGGCGAAGTCGAGCATCTGTCCGCCATGTTGGCCGGCCCACGCCTGCGCGCGATCTTTCAGCAGAAACGCATTCAACTGACCGTCGCCGCTTCGGGCGAACCACGCCTGATTGCCGAGCAGCTTGATGCCGCTTTCACGGTCCTGTGCGTAGAACGCGCGCACCTGCTTGCCTTCGCGTTCGATCACGCCAATCTGCTGCACGGCTTCTTCGGGCGATGCATAGCTGCGCACGACTGCCTCGCCACGCACCCAGATTTGTGCGACGCGCGCATCCTTGCCGATCGGTTTGCCGGTGAGCGCGTCTTTGGCCACGAGCGGCGTCTGCGCATAGTCGCGCAGCGCGACGTCGTAGTCGAGATGCTCGGCCTTGAACGCGGCGCGCAGGTATGAATCGTCGATAAAGGCATTCGCGTTCAAATCACCGTCGGCTTTCTTCAGCAACTTGAGCGTATCGAACGATGTCTGTACGGCGCGGCGATACTCGGGCTTCCACGTGAGATCGCGCGTCTGCAAACCGAGCGGGCCGTGAAAAAGGTAATCCACTTCCGGTTCGATCCCGGTGACCTTCGCGATCAGTTCGCTGTATTTCTCCGGCTCCGCAGCGAGCAGCCGATTCGCCTCGATCACCGCGCGCAAATAAGCCACCACGATCTCGGGATACTTCTGCGCATAGTCCTTTTCGACCAGTGTGCCGTGGAAGGTCGGCGCATCCGCTTGCGAGCCGTCGTAGATCTTGCGCGCGAAGCCGCGATACGGGAACAGTTCCGCGAAGGGCACGAAGTCCGCGTGCGCATCGATCTTGTGTGTCTGCAACGCGGGACCGGCCACTTCCGGCGCTTGCGTGACGATATTCACATCGCGCTCCGGGTCCCAGCCTTGTGCCGCGATTGCGCGCAACAACATGCCGTGCGCAGTCGATGCGAACGGCACGGAAATGGTCTTGCCCTTGAGATCGGCGATGGACTGCGCCGGTGAATCGCTCGGCACGACGATACCGTTGCCGCTGCCGCGCACGCTGCCCGAAAGCACGTTGATAAAGACGCTGCCCTTGCCCGCCTTCTGATTGGCGACGCCGTTGAGCACGCCCGGAAAATCCGCCATCGAACCGAAGTCGAGCTTGCCCGCGACCATCTCATTGGTGATCGGCGCGCCGCTCGTGAAGTTCTTCCATTCGATGTCGTATTGCGCGTCCTTGTATTTGCCATCGTGCGGCAGATACTGATCGAGCAGATGCAGCTCGCGAATCAGCGCGCCGCCCGCCGCGGTGTTGATGGTCGTGTCCTGCGTGCCGATCGCCACGCGAATGGTTTCGGCCTGCGCCGCGCTTGCGAACAACGCAACGGCCAGCGCGATGAATAACGTGCGTTTCATGAAGCGAGTCCTCGTCAGCGAAGAAGATAGGGAATATCGACGTGCACCGCATTGGTCGGACAGTCGCGCTCGCAAGGCATGCAGTACCAGCATTCGTCGAACTTCATGAACGCTTTGCCGGTTTCGGGATCGATTGCCAGCAGATCCATCGGACAGACATCGATACAAACCGTGCAGCCTTTATCGGCAATGCACTTGTCTTCGTCGATCATGACGGGAAGGCTGGTGCGCAGACGCGCTTCGCGTGGAACGAGGGCCATACTGATTCTCCTTATGCGGCGACCGGCTGAGCGGTGCGGGCAAGACGCAGTCGCGAATACGCGCCGCGCTCGGTGTCATCGACGGGAACCACGTACGGCTCCACGGCTTTCTTGAACGAAGTCATGCGGCCCGACGCATCCTTCTTCAGATGCGCGTGACAGAACCACGCCTCGTCATCGCGCTCCGGAAAATCCACACGATGGTGATACAGCCCCCATCGGCTCTCCGTGCGATACAACGAGGCACGCGCGGCCATTTCCGCGCAATCGAGGATGGCGGACACTTCGGCGGCGCGCATGAGTTCGTGCGGATCGGCCGCGCCGAGTTGCGCGATGTCCTCGCGAATCTCTTCGAAACGCTGCAAGCCGATCTCCATGCGCCGCGTGACTTTGGGCGGCTGAAGGTAATCGTTCACGAAGCGGCGCAGCTTGTACTCGACCTGCGCCGGTGGCAGACCACGTTCTCGCGTGAGCGGCGCGAGCACGCGGGCGCGTTCCTGTTCGACCTGCGCGGCATCGAGTGCGGGCAGGGCGCGGCCCGCCACGTGCGCTGCGGCGTCCTCTCCCGCGAACCATCCGTAGGTGAACGCGCCGAGCATGTAGTTGTGCGGCACGGCGGCCATATCGCCCGCTGCATAAAGTCCCGGAACCGTCGTGCGCGCTCGTTCATCCACCCATACGCCGGACGCGCTGTGTCCGCTGCATAAACCGATTTCGGAGATGTGCATTTCGATCATGCGCGTACGGTAGTCGTTGCCGCGCCGCGCATGAAAGCGTCCGCGGCTCGGCCGCTCGTTGGTGTGCAGAATCGTTTCGATGTTCTGAATAGTTTCTTCGGCAAGATGATCGAGTTTGAGAAACACGGGACCGTTGCCGCTCTGGAGTTCCTGATAGAACTCCCACATCATCTGGCCGCTCCAGTAATCGCATTCGATAAAACGCTCGCCCTTGCCGTTGGCCGTATAGCCGCCGAGCGGACCCGTGACATACGCGCAGGCGGGGCCGTTGTAGTCCTTGATCAGCGGATTGATCTGGAAGCACTCGAGATTGGCCAGTTCCGCGCCTGCGTGATAGGCCATTGCGTAGCCATCGCCGGCGTTGGTCGGATTTTCGTAGGTGCCCATCAGATAGCCGGATGCGGGCAGTCCCAGACGCCCGGCCGCGCCGCAACAGAGGATCACGGCCTTGGCGCGGATCACGTAGAAATCGGCGGTGCGGCAGTCGAAGCCCATCACGCCGGCAATCTCACCGTTCGCGCCCGTCAGCAGCCGCGTAGCGACCACGCGATTGGTAATCTCGACCCGCGTGCGCTTCAATTGTCGATACAGCACTTTCTTGACATCGTGCCCTTCGGGCATCGGCAGCACATAAGCGCCCATGTGATGCACTTTGCGCACGGCGTAGTCGCCAGTGGGATCTTTCTCGAACTTGACGCCCCAGCGATCCAGTTCTTCGATGGTCGTGAAGCTGTGCTTCGCATACGCATAAATCGTGGCCTGATTGACGATGCCATCGTTGGCCACGGTGATTTCCTTCACGTATTGCTCAGGCGTCGCGTGTCCGGGAATGATGGCGTTATTCAGTCCGTCCATGCCCATCGAAATCGCGCCGCTGCGCTTGACGTGCGCCTTGTCGATAAGCAGCACGCGCAGGCTCGGGTCGCGCTGTTTGGCCTTGATGGCGGCCATCGGACCGGCGGTGCCACCGCCGACCACGACGATGTCGTAATCGAGTTCGTGTGTCTGCATGATCGTGGGACGCGGCATCGCCCGGATTCACGCTTCGTTCACGTTTCGAATCCGTCGATGCAGCTTGTTATAACAAGTTAGGACCAGATTGTAGGAGCGGCAGACAGACGCGTGAATCAATCGTTTCTGCTTTGCTTGTGCGTTGCGTGAATAACGCGAGATCGGCTCAGGCCTGATGGCGGCGCGCGCTTGCGCTTGCCTGCGCGCGGTCGATGCGCAAGCGATACTGGAACGTGTCGCCACGAAAATACAGATACTCGAAGTCGATGGGCTGACCTTCTGCATCGTGCGTAAGACGCTCGATACGCAGCAGCGGCGCGCCCTTTTCAATGCCCAGCGCCCGCGCGATGCCGGCTTTGGCCGCTACGGCATCGATGGCGAGATCCGCGCTGCCGAGCGGCATGGCGCAGTCGTTCTCGAGGATCAGGAAGATATCGCGTGTGACGAGATCCGCGCGCTCCAGTTGACGTCCGAGCGCTTCGGGCAGATAGGTCACTTCATACGAAACGGGAGAGCGATTGAGCAGACGGACGCGCTGAATCTCCGTCACCACGGTTTGAGCGGGCAACGCGAGCCGCGCGGCGATATCGGCGGGGGCGGGGATAAAGCGAAATTGCACGACGCGGTTGATGATCTCGTGTCCGCTGCGCGACATGGCCTCCGCGAAGCCTTGCAGCGACGTGACGTTCTGGAACGCCTTCGGTTGAGATACGAACGATCCCTTGCCATGGACCTTGAAGATCAGCCCTTCCTTTTGCAGATCGTTGAGCGCTTGCCGGATGGTGATGCGGCTCACGTCGAACATGGTCTGCAATTCGCTTTCGGAAGGCATTCTGCTGTGCGGCGCGTAGCGGCCATCGAGAATGCCCGCGCGCAATGTGTCCTTGATTTGCGTGTAAAGCGGGACGTGCGAATCGGCAGAGACAGTCGGGCGACGAGTGGGCATGGAGTGAGAGCGAGGCAAGAGGAACGGCGCGCAGGTTGCTGCGATTATAGCGAGGGGAGAGCGCGCACCCTCACGACCATCCGCGCCAGGCTGGAACGACGAACCTTCTCGACTCTCTTCCAGAAAACGCTCGTGTTGAATGTTCAGCATAGCTAATGCAAATTCGACGATGTTTTGTCCATCGCCATTAGCAATGGGACGAACTGTTGGTATCGACCCCGCCGCAATTTCGTGTATCGGATTTGTTCATCTTGTTTATAAATATCGCTGTTCTATATTTCCACTAAGTTCCGTCTCTCATGCGAGATTGAATGGACGACCGCGAAGGCGGCCATGTCGTTACCTGACTGACATTGGAGCGCGCCGTGGCCAGATACTTCGCAATAGTCCTCGTTTGCATCGCCAGCTTCATAGCAGGATGCGGCGGAGGCGATGATGGTCCGGGCAGCGCTCATCTACGGATTCTTCACGCTTCTCCGGACGCGCCTAATGTCGATGTCTATCTCGACAACGTCGTTGTCCTGACCAATGTCTCGTACCCGACTGCATCGAATTACCTGACCATTTACGCGGGCGGGCACAACATCAAAATCAATGCGGCGGGCACATCGACCACGGTCATCAACGTTTCACCATCTCTCGCTCGCGACGGCTATTACACCGCGATCGCCGCCAATTTCGTCGCGAGCATTCAAGCGATCCTCGCGACAGACGACGCCTCCGCTCCGCCAGCCGGACAAGCCCGAATACGCGTCATTCATGCGGCGCCGGATGCAGGGCCCGTCGATATTCTAGTCAACAACCAGGTGGTGTTGTCGAACGTGCCGTTTGCGGCAATCAGCAATTATCTGACGGTCTCTGCCGGAACGTACGATGTCAAAGTCAATGCGACAGGCACCTCGGTGACCGCCATAGAAGCGACAGTCGTTGCAGTTGCGGGTAACAACTACTCGGCAGTCGCGATCGGATCTCTAAAGACTGCAGCAACGAATCCACTCGCGCTGAAGGTGCTTATCGACGGGAAATGAGACATGGCCGGTCAACTCGATACGCGCAGATGCCGATGAGCCGCGTGTCGGGCACCTCGGCGATGTACGACGACACGAGACCGGGCCGTCGGCGTAGTCAATCGGCCAGCAAGCGACGCACGCCATCGGCCGCCTGATGCCTGAGCGCGTCGAGATCGAGTCCGGGAATCGCGCCGTCGTCCACGACCACGCGCCCGTTCACGATGTTGTACTTCACGCGCGCGGGTTCGCCTGCCGTCACCGGTGCAATCGCGGCATCGTGAAAGCCATAGAAACGCGGATGATCGATGTCGTAGAGCACCAGATCCGCAGCCTTGCCGACCTCGATCGTGCCGACCGCATCGAGACCCAGAATGCCTGCGCCGCCCGCGCTGCCCCAGTGGACCGTTTCCTCGACCGTCGTTGCCGCAGCGCCCTGCGCCGCGCGATGCACCAGCCACGCGAAGTGCGCCTCGTTCGTCATGCTGCCCGATTCATTCGATGCCACGCCATCCACGCCGAGCGACATGGGAACGCCCGCTGCGGCCATCTGCGGCGCAGGCGCGATACCGCTGCCGAGCCGCGCGTTGCTGACCGGACAATGCGAGCAGCCGCTGCCCGTCTCCGCCAGCATGGCGATCTCGCTCGCCTCCATATGCACGAGATGCGCGAACCACACATCGGGGCCGAGCCATTCGTGGTCGGCGACGAACTCCACCGGCAACTGCCCGTAGCGCTCGCGGCAAAAATCGACATAACGCCGCGTCTCCGAAAGATGCGTATGCATGCGAAGTCCCATGCCGCGCGCAGCACGCGCGATCTCCGGCAGCAACGCGGGCGGCAGCGAAAATGTCGGCGTCGTTGGCGCGACCACGACGCGTCGCATCGAGTCGGCGCGCGCGTCGTGATAGCGCGACTTGAGCCGTTCGATGTCGGCCAACATCTGATCGAGCGATTCGGGTTTGAGCGCGACTTTCGAAAAGCCCGGATGATCGCCCGCCGATTGCAACGCGCCGCCCCGGCACAGCACGAAGCGCAAACCGAACGCGGCCGCTTCGTCGAACAGCAGATCGCCGGTTTCGGTGCTGCCATCCGCGTGATAGAGATAGTGATGATCGGCGCACGTGGTCACGCCCGACAGCAGCAGTTCCGCCATGCCCAGACGCGCCGCGACGCGCGCCAGTTCCGTCGTGAAACGCGCGAGCCGTGGATACGGCACGGCGGCGAGCCACTCCTGCAAGTCCGCGTTGATGCCGGACGGCACCGCCTTCAGCAAGTTCTGGAACAGATGATGATGCGTATTGATCCAGCCCGGATAGACCACACACGAACTCGCATCGATCACGCGTTCGTCGTCACGCGCTTCGAGCGACGGCGCAATCTCGCGAATCGCGCCGTCGCGAATGCGGATATCGACACGGCCATGACGCGCGGCATCGCCGCGTAATCCGCTCATCACCGCAAGCGGATTTTTGATTAGCAATGCTTCGTTTTTGATAGTCACGATGGTTTGTCCTGTGATGATGTTCTTACTCGCGCACCATGCTGTGCGCGCTCACGACTTCTTCCTCATGCGCGCCGTTGAGCACGGCGTTCAGCACCACCGACACCAGACACGCGAGCACCACGCCGCTGTGCACGAACGGCTGGGTCCAGTCGGGCATCTGCTTGAAGACCTGCGGGGCCATCACGGGAATCAGCGCGGTCGCAATGGTGAAGCCGACAATCAGCACGTTGTAGCGGTTACGTTCGAAGTCCACTTTCGCGAGCGTCTGCACGCCCGCCGCGACCACCACGCCGAACATGGCGATGCCCGCGCCGCCGAGCGCAGCCGACGGCGTCGATGCCACCACCGCGCCGATCTTCGGCACGAGCGCCACCACGCACATCAGCACGCCGCTGATCGCCACGACCCAGCGGCTGCGCACGCCGGTCAGGATCACGAGCCCGACGTTCTCCATGAACGCGATAAACGGGAACGCCGCGAACATGCCTGCGATTGCGCTGGCGAGTCCGTTTGCGCGCATGCCGCGCACCGCGTCTTCCTCGCTGATCTCCTTATCGACGATATCGCCGATCGCAACGAACAGTCCCATCGACTCGACCATCTGCACGATCATCACGACGATCATGGTCATCACTGGAACGAGTGAGAACACCGGCGTGCCGAAGTGAAACGGCAGCGGCATGGTGAACCACGGCGCGTTTGCGACGTTCGCGAAATCGCCCATGCCGAGCGCGCAGGCGAGGACACTTCCCGCGACCAGGCCGATCAGCACGGACAAATTGCGCAAGAACGCATTCGCGAAGCGATTCACCGCGAGGATGACAAGCGCGACGAACAGCGCGACACACAGGAACGGCAACGCGCCGAAGTGCTGCCGCGCGTTCTCGCCGCCGCCCGCCCATTGATACGCGACAGGAAACAATTGCAGCCCGATCACGGTGACGATGCAGCCCGTCACCACGGGCGGAAAAAAGCGGCGCAAGCGTCCAACCAGCGGCGCGGCGAACATCGTGAAAAGTCCCGCACCGATCACCGCGCCGCACACGCCCGCGAAGCCCACACCCGGACTCATGCCGATCGCGATAACCGGACCCACACTGCTGAACGCCACGCCCTGCAGAATCGGCAGACGCACGCCGAACTTCCAGATGCCGACGGTTTGCAGCACCGTCGAGATGCCCGAACAAAACAGCGCCGTGCTGATAAGCACGGTGGTATCTGCGGGCGACATCTTCAATGCCGATGCCACGATAAGCGGAACCGCAATCGCGCCGATATACGCGACAAGCATATGCTGCAAGCCGAGCGTGATCATCTGCCGTTTGGGCAGGACGCGATCGACGGGGTGTTGGTCGGTGTTCATCACGTGTCTCCTGATTTATCGTTATCGGCCGATGCGTCGTTGTGCGCCCGGCCGCCTTGCATATCAGGCCGCAACCGGCACGGCGAGACAGGCATGAAAGCGTTCATTGAGCGCGGCGCGATCCAGTTCGCGGCCGATGAACACCATGCGGCTCGAACGCGGCTCGCTGCCCCACGCCTGCGCCGCCTTGAGTTCGATGATGTCGTGCACGCCTTGCAGCACATATCGGCAAGACTGGCCACGGACCGCGAAGATGCCCTTCATGCGAAAGAGATTCGCGACATTGGCCGAGCGCAATTCGTCGAGCCATGTTTGCAGCGAGGCAAGGTCCATGTCCGCATCCACTTCGATACCGACCGACGAAACACTTTCGTCATGCTGATGATCGTCGTGATGCTCATGTTCGTGCTCATGCTCGTGTTCATGCGCATGGTCTTCGACTTCCGCAAGCTGCTGCGCGAACTCGTTCGCGCCCACGCCGAGAATGCTGCGCAGATCGATTTGCGCATAGCTCGACTCGACGATATCCGCCGTCGCATTCAGTCCGCGCAGACGCGCCGTCAACGACTCGATTTCCGCAGGCGTGACGAGATCCACCTTGTTGATGACGATCCGATCCGCGCACACGATCTGATCGACCGCCTGATTGTCGCGGCCATCGAGCACGAGATCGTCGAGATGCGCGGCGATATGTTTGGCATCGACCATGGTCACGACGGCATCGAGCATCACGCGCTGCGCGATCGGATCGTCGATAAAAAAGGTTTGCGCGACCGGATACGGATCGGCCAGTCCGCTCGTTTCCACGATGATGTGATCGAGCCGCTCGGGCCGCTCCACGAGCATGCGCACGATGCGCACGAGATCTTCACGCACCGCGCCGACGCAGCACACGCAGCCGTTGGTCATCTCGTAGATTTCCTCGGTCGATTCGAGCACCAGTCCGCCGTCGATGCCGACTTCACCGAACTCGTTTTCGATCACCGCGATCTTGTGACCATGCTTCTCGCGCAGAATGTAGTTGAGCAGCGTCGTCTTTCCCGCGCCGAGAAAACCGGTTAGCACGGTGACGGGAATCTTCTCGAACGCGTTGTGAGTCGTGTGGATATGAGTCATTGCTTGTCTCCGTTTGTTCAGACTGGGTGTTCAGACTGCGTGTTCTTTCCAGCGCTTCACGGTCTTGCAGTCGAGACCGAACAGATCCAGCACGCGTCCGAGCGTGTGATCGATCATCTCGTTGAGCGTCGCGGGCCGCGCATAAAACGCGGGCACGGGCGGCGCGATGATGCCGCCCATCTCCGTCACGGCGATCATGTTGCGCAGATGCGCGAGCGTGTACGGCGTTTCACGCGCGAGCAGCACGAGCGGGCGGCGTTCCTTGAGCGTGACATCGGCGGCGCGCGAAATAAGGCTCGATGACAGACCGCTGGCGATCTCCGCGAGCGTCTTCATCGAGCAGGGCGCGACGATCATGCCGAGCGCGCGAAACGAGCCGCTCGAAATAGCGGCGGCCATGTCGTCGCAGCGATACATCACGCTCGCGAGCGCGCTGACATCGGCGAGCTTGAAGTCGGTTTCGTGCGACATGGTCAGCAGCGCGCTGCGCGAGATCGTCACATGCGTTTCGATGTCGAGCGCGCGCAGCAATTCGAGCAAGCGCACGCCGTACGCAAATCCCGACGCGCCGCTGATGCCGACCGCCATGCGTCGCGTGCTCATCGCGCGGCTCCGTCGATAAAGGCCTGCGCGCGCCGCATCGCGTCATCGCCGATACGTGCGCGTATGCCGTCGAACTTCGCGCCGCGCGTCGCATCGATTCCCATGCGCGACGTCGTACCGTTCGCGGACGAGGACGGATCGAGCGGACTACCCGGCAAGCCATCGACGATGAACACGTCCTCGTGCGGCTGCGCATGCGCGGCCATCGCCCACAGCACTTGCGAGTCGTCGGTGATGTCGATGTCGCTGTCCACCGCGACCACGTGCTTGAGATACGGATCCCAGCCGAGCAGCGCGAGCATGATCTGACGCGCCTCGCCATCGCGCGATTGCTTCAGCGCGACGTAGCAATGAAAATGTGTGCCGGAATTCGGATAGTGCAGCGCCGTCACCGATGGAAAGCGCGCCTTCAGCTTTTCGCTCATTTCGGCTTCGCGCGGCAAACGCGCGAGCGTGAGATGCTCGGCATATGGTCCGCCGACGACATCGACGAGCCACGCATCGCGGCGGCGCATCATCGTATCGACGTGGAAGACGTTGTTGGTCGAACGATCCGATGAATAGCCGGTGAATTCGCCGAACGGACCTTCGTCGGCGCGCGCGTGCGGGTCGATGAAACCTTCGAGCACAAACTCGGCCGCCGCCGGCACACCAATGCCATGACGCGGCGTGCGCACCAGTTGCAGCGGTGCGCCGAAAAGCCCGCCCGCGATCGCGCGTTCGTCCGCGCCGAACGGCACGCGCGACGCCGCCGCCAGCATAAACAGCGGATGCGCGCCGATCACCATCGCGACCTTGAGCGTGTCGCCGCGCGCCTGCGCCGTTTGCAGCATGCGCCACAGATGGCCGCGCGAATGCAGGCTGGTGGCGAGCGCGTTGCGCGCGTGGCGCATCGAACGGTGATAGCTCATGTTCGCGACACCCGTCAGCGGATCTTCCGCGACGATCACCGCATTGGTCACATACGGGCCGCGATCGGTGTCGAAGTGGCGGATCATCGGCAAGTGCGCGAGATCGACGGCTTCGCCTTCGGTGACTTCATCGAGCACGGGACCGTTCGATACAACCACCGGCGCGACAGGCGCGTTCGCGCGTTGCTGATAGGCATCGAAGAGTGCGCCGGCGTGTGTATCGAACAGACGGGCAATGCGCTCGCGCGATGCGAAGCAGTTCGTCGCCAACGGCGTAGATATGCCATCAACGTTCTCGCACACGAGCATCGGATGCTGCCCGCGCGCGGCGAGTTGCGCGACGATCGCGGTGACGTCCTGATCGGCGCTTACGCGTTGAGCGATCGTTAGCACGTCGTCGGGATATCGCTCGGCATAAGCAACAGCAAAGCGATGAAAGTCCTGCGTGGCGCGCAAGAGGTTTTCGGCCATCGTGAACTCCGTGTTTTGGAAGCGCGGGCGCGCATGTGTCGTAACGCAAGCGCGCCCGTTTGATGTCAAGCCGTCTGCACGACGTCATCGCTTCTGACGTAGGTGGCCTTCAATCGCTTCTTGGCTTCGGCAAGATCCTTCGGCGGTTTGGTCGGCTCGATGCCGACGAGGCGCGCGATGTTATTGCCCATGTAGTCTTCGAGACCGTCTTCATCGAGATCCATGCCTTGCGGCGCGGGACCGCACAGCATTTCCAGTTCGCGCAGCCACATGCCCGGCTCGTTCGGCGGCGAGTCCGTGCCGAACACGATCTTGTTGCGCGGCAGTTCGCGCGCGAATTCGACGATGCGCGACTGATAGCACCAGCCCGATTCGCAATACACGTTGGGCGTATCCATCGCCATCCAGAAAGCTTCGAACGAGTAGTTGCCGCCCGTCTGAATACCGAAGTGACCGATGATGAAGTTGACCATCGGGAACTCGCGGATAATTGGATAGAACTGCGTAGGAATCGTGTACGGTCCGTCGCCG
>NZ_JAQFVG010000333.1 GCF_029439455.1 Caballeronia sp. BR00000012568055
GCCGGTTGCGATCCGTTCTTTGTGAAATTATCGGGAGCGCGCGGCGGAAACTCCATTCGCTTTAGAATATGAATTTATAAGTCCAGGCTATAAATCAAGAGCTTCCTATGTCACGTGACACGCGCCACGCTGCCGCCGAAAACGCCGATCTGCGGTTCGATCTGATCGATCTGGAGACTTTCCTTGCGGTCGTCGAACTCGGGAGTTTCAGCGAGGCCGCCAAGCGCATGCACGTGTCGCAGCCATCGGTGACGAGCCGCGTGCAGAAGCTCGAATCCGTGCTGAAAACGCGGCTGGTCGAGCGCACCACCCGCAAGGTGATGGCCACGCCCGATGGCGAAATGCTGGCGGATCGCGCTCGGTCGGCACTGCGAGGATTACGCGAACTGATGCAGGATTTTCAGTCGCGGGCGGCATCGGCAAGATTGCGAACGATCGTGGCCACCACGCCGATGCCCGCGGCAGTCGTGCTGCCGCCGCTGATCCAGTCGTTCCGTCAGGCGCATCCGACCATGCAGATACAGGTGCGCGATCTGCAATACGAAGACGTGCTCGCAATGGTCGAAGACGCGCACGCGGACCTCGCCGTGACCGCGTTTGATGGCGACTCCAGCAAGCTGCATTTCGAGCCATTGGCGCGTGAGCCGATGCTGCTCGTGCTGCCTCGCTCGCATCCGCTTGCCGATGCTGGCAGCGTATCGCTCGAACAACTCGCTACATTGCCGCTGATGCTGCTGGACCGCTATGCGCTGCTGCAAACGCGCTTGTCGAAAGCCCTGGCGCAGCGTGGTTTATCGCTCGGTCCGATCCAGCACGCGACCAATGTCGGCACCGTGCTCGGACTGGTCGATGCCGGACTCGGCGCGACGATTCTGCCGAAGTATATGGCGCAGCGTTCCCTGCTCGATACGCGCGCGATGCTGGAAGTGCCGGATGTCGATCTGTCGCGCAGCTTCGGTATTTTGTTTCGCGCGAAGGCAGAGTTGAATGTGGCGTCGTCGCTGTTTCTGGAGCATTTGCGGGCGCATTTCGCGACTACGTTGCGGGGTGAGCGTTCTCGTTCGTGATGTGCGCGGCCACTTGCATCCCGCATCGCAAGTCACCCTTTCCCCAACGGCGGCCGCGATGGATACCCCGCCACATTACTCAACTGCGCCAGCTCCCCCGCCGCTTCCCGCAGCAACACCGAATACGCATGAATTTTCTCCGCCGTCAGCCGCACGCGCGGACCGGCGAGACTGATCACACCGACACAGCGCGATCCGCTCACCACCGGCGTCGCCACCGCCGACATACGCGGCGCGAAGACTTCATCGATCATGGCGTAGCCGCGCACGCGGGCGGCATGCAGGTAGCCGAGCAGCGCCTTCAGCGTGGTCGGCGCATTGGGACCGAATTCATTTGGTTGTCCGAATCCTTGTTTGAGCACGAGGGTGGCCGCTTGTTCATCGGTCATGGTCATGAGCCACGCATGTCCCGTCGATGTGCATGACAGACGCGCCGCCTGCCCCATGTCCGGATCGTACCGAAAGCCGGTGCGTTGTCCGTCCGCCTTGCCGACCCAGATGATCGCGTCGCCATCCACGAGTGACAGACGCGCCAGTTCGCCGGTGCGCGCCGCCACGCGTTCGATGATCGGCTGCGCGATATCCGCAATCCCTGTCAGGCTCAGAAACTCCAGCCCGTTTGATGTCATGCGCATCGTGAGGATATAGCGGCTGTGGTCGGTCAATTGCCGCACATAGCCGCCCTCGACCAGATCCGCCAACACGCGATGACACGTGCTGCGCGGCAGCGTCAGCGCCTCGGCAATCGCAACAAGCCCCGCGCCTTCGCCTTGCGAGGCAAGGAAATCGAGAAACTTCAAGCCGGTCTTCAGCGACATAAAAACCCGCGTTTTCCGTGATATGAAATGCAGTTCCGGTGCGGAACGCCCCGCTTGTGCTGCGCAAACAATAGCACCTGTTCATCGCCATAAAGAGCGATCAAACATGGAAAATTCAGGAGACACACATCATGTCGGTTCCCGCTGATTCGGATATCGCCGCCGAAGACCGGTCCACGCAAGCTCATTCGATGGCGCGTCGTGCGGTGGCAGGCGCGACCGTCGGCACCGCGCTCGAATGGTTCGATTTCGCGCTGTACGGCGTGGTCGCGGCCACGATCTTTCCCAAACTGTTCTTCCCTTCGCTCGATCCGACCGCCTCGCTGCTCGCCTCGCTCGCGAGTTTCTGGGCGGGACTGGCCGCGCGTCCGCTGGGCGCGGTGATCTGCGGCATGCTCGGTGATCGATGGGGACGCCGCAAGTTGATGCTCGTCACGGTGTCGGTGATGGGCGTCTCGTCATTCCTGATGGGCTTGCTGCCGACGTATCAGCAAGTCGGCATTCTTGCGCCGATTTTGCTGGTGACACTGCGCATCGTGCAGGGCTTTGCGCTCGGCGGTGAATCGACGGGTGCGCAGTTGATGGCGGTGGAACACGCGGCGGCATCGCGGCGCGGGCTGTATTCGGGCTTGCTCGGCATCTGCTCGCCGCTCAGTCAGATTCTCGCCAATCTCGCACTCTTTACGCTGGCCTCGCTGTTGTCGGCGGACGACTTCGAATCGTGGGGATGGCGGCTGCCCTTTCTCGCCAGCTTCGTGCTCGTGCTGCTCGGTATCTATATCCGCATGAAAGTGAGCGAAACGCCTGCGTTCGAAGCGCTCAAACACAGTGGCGCGCGCGTGCGGGCTGCAAATCCGCTTGGCATCGTGTTTCGTTTTCATTGGCGCACGGCCTTGCGCCTGACGCTGTTTTTCTGCGGTCCCGCCGCGCTGTTCTATCTGATCGTGGTGTTTTCGCTCAGCTATCTGACCAAGAATCTCGGCGTGCCGAAGCAGACCGCATTCATGCTGTTGATGGTCGCGAATGTATGCGCGATCGGCGGTGCGCTGGCGGGCGGTTATCTGAGCGATCGAATCGGACGCAAGCGCGCGCTGATGATCGGCTCGTTCGTCACGCTGATCTGCTGCCTGATCTACTTTCCGATTCTCAATCACGGTTCCATCGGCATGACGATGGCGGTGATGGGTGCGTTTCTTGGCTTCACACAGTTTCAGAGCGGCATTCAGCCGGTGTGGTTCGCGGAATCGTTTCCGACCGAGGCACGTTACACGGGTTCAGCGTTGTCGTATTCAGGCGCGAATCTGCTGACCGGCGGACCGATGCCGATTGTCGCCGTCGCGCTGCTGAATGCGTTTCACGGCTCGCCGTGGACCATTGTTGCCGTGTGCGGATCGCTTAATCTGCTTTCCTTATTAATGATCGCGACATCGCGTGAAACGAAGAATACGGCCCTTGAACGCAGCACGACACACTGAAAAATCATGACCCGAAAACTCTATATTCTGAACGGCTCGAACCTCAATATGCTGGGTTTGCGCGAGCCGCATTTGTACGGCAGCACCACGCTGAAAGACATCGAAAAGAATTGCCTGGCGCTGGCGGATTCGCTCGAATTCGACTGCGTGTTCCGGCAGACCAACAGCGAGAGCCAACTCATCGACTGGATTCAGGAAGCGTTTTTGCAGGACGCCGCGCTGATCATCAATCCGGCGGGTTTCTCATTCGGGCGCATTCCCGTGCTCGATGCCGTCAAGCTCGTTCGTCGTCCCGTGGTGGAAGTGCATATCACCAATATTCATCGGCGCTCGGAGGAGTATCGGCATTCGACGATTTCGGTGGCGGCCACGGCGGTGATTTGCGGCGCGGGCGCGAACGGCTATCTGCTCGCCATCCGCGCCGCCGATGATCTGTGGCGTACTACGGATCTCACGACTCCCGCATCCTGAACGTGTCTGCAAGGCCTTCATCGCCCGCCTCGCCCGAGGCGGCGATACGGCGGCCGCGTTCTATGTTACTGATCGCTGGACTGAAGACAGCTTCCTTCGCGATCCAGCATGGCTTCGAGCAGCGTGATGAGCTGATCGTCACACTCGCCGCGACGGAAAAAGCCGTCGAACGCCGCCAGCGATCCGCGCTTGCGCAACTCGTATTCGTCGTAGCCGGTCATCGCGATAATGCCGACATGACTGATCGCGCCGATTTTGCGCACCATCGCCGCGACATCGAACCCGTCGAATTCGGGCATGTTGATATCCAGCAAAATGATATGCGGCGTCCAGTCCTGCAAGACTTCCAGCGCCTGAATGCCGCCCAGCGCAGTCTCGACGGCATAACCGTCCGCGGCCAGCCGCGCGCCCGTTGCTCTCGCACCGGATTCGTTGTCGTCCACGACCAGCACCCGCGCAATGTCATTTTCGACACGGACGGTTCGCGACGAAAAGCGGCCGGCAAGACTATTGTCTGGCGGAATGGTTGTCATAACACCCCGATCTTCTCAACGTGGCGTGCTCCGCGCATGGCGCGCGGAGTCGTACGAAAGTGCGGATCGGACGGTCAGTGTCCGGATCGATAGTCCGGGCGGCGCGTGTCGCCGCTGCGGCTGTCGCTGCGGCTATCACCACGGCTGTCGTTGCGGCTGCCCGTGCGCACCGGCGATCCGTGATCCTCGCCGATGGTCGAGATCGCGTGCTTGAACAGCATCTGCGAACCGCTCGTGGAATTGAGATAGACCACGTAGGCGTCGAAAGACTGGATGTGTCCTGTGAGCTTGATGCCGTTCACCAGGAAGACATTGACGCGCTTGCGTTCCTTCCGCAGTGCGTTGAGAAAATCGCTTTGTAGGTTGTTTGGCAAAGTGGCCATTGGTATATCTCTCGTGATTTTTATTCGGTTCCCGCTGTCCTTACCGATCCAGCACCGACGACAAATTGTGCGTCTTCGAGATATGTTTATCCAGAAGGATCAGCCTCGTGGCGTCTATATTAACGGCTTCCTTCCTTCAGCGGCCTGAATGCGCAAAATTGCCTCGCATTTGCGCGCCTTCCTTGCTCCCTCCATTATGGTGGCAGCGGCATCCGGGTATTGGTCCACGTCAATATCGCGAACAATAAGCGCTACCGACAAAGCATCGGAGCGCCCGCGATGGCCACCGCCGAATGGTTCGCGTTTTCTGTGGCAACCCTTGCCGCCACCAGTTCGCCCGGCCCGAACGCGATGCTCGTCGTGCGCAATACGGTGCGCTACGGCATAGGTTCGGCGATATTCACGGTGATCGGTAATTTATGCGCGCGTTGCGTGACGGCCAGCGGCGTCATGCTCGGGCTGAACGTGCTGCTCGGCGCGTCGCCGTGGCTGCTGCTGAGTCTGCGTCTGGGGGGCGCGGCGTTTCTGATCTGGCTGGGCGTGAAAGCCGTGCGCGCGCGTCGTCCGTTGGCATCGCCTGCGCGCGGTAACGAACGCGCTTGCTATCCGCGTCTGAAAGTGGGCGTCGAAGCGTCGATCGTGTCGATGTCCAATCCGAACACGCTCGGATTTTTCGCCGCCGCGCTGCCGCAACTGGTCGATCTCAACGCGCCGCTGCTGCCGCAATGGGCGACGCTGATTGTTATCGATACAGGCGTGGTGCTGGGCGTGATGGCGACGTACGCGCTGGTGACGCACGCGGTGCATCGGCGCGTGGCGAATCCGGCGCGGCTGACGCTGATCCGGCGCGGCGGCGGCATCGCGCTGATCGTGGTTGGAATCACGATGCTGCCTTTGCGATAAGGCGCGGTTTCAAACCGCCGCAGTCAGATCGCGCTCCGCCTCCGGCTCGCTGCGCAACACCGGCGCCGATGCCTTGAGCAACTGCGTATAAGCATGACGCGGCTGGTCGAACACGGTTTCGACATCGCCCTCTTCCACCACACGGCCGGATTTGAACACGAGCACGCGATCGGCTAAATGCCCGACCACATCGAGATCGTGTGAAATAAACAGCAAGGCAGTCGAATGCCGCGCCTGCAAGGACACCAGCAGATCGAGCACTTGCGCCTGCACGTAGACATCGAGCGCGGAAACCGGCTCGTCGCATACGATCAGCGCCGGTTCCGACGCCAGCGCCCGCGCAATCGCCACGCGCTGCCGCTGGCCGCCCGACAGCGAAATCGGCCGCCGATGCAGGTACGCCGCGCTCAAACCGACCTGTTCGAGCAGATCGACACTCTGCGCGAGCACATCGGACTTCGAAAGCCGCCGCGCGTGCAGCCCTTCCGCGAGCAGTTCGCGCACACTATGACGCGGATCGAACGAACTTAAGGGATCTTGCGGGATGTACTGCATACGCGAACGCACCGCGCGTCGCGCCGACTCTTTCACTCCCGCGCCGTTCCATTCGCGATCCAGAAACCGCACCGTGCCCCGGTCCGGTGCAAGCAGACCGAGCACGATATTGCCGCACGTGCTTTTCCCCGATCCAGACTCGCCGATAATGCCCAGCACTTCGCCTTCGCGCACGCTGAACGACACGCCATCGAGCGCGGTAAAACGCTCGCCGTATGTCTTGCCGATACCCTCGACCTCCAGCACCACACGCCCCGACGACACCACGCGCGGCGGCAATTTATCGCGCACGATCGACGACGACACCATCCGCGCCGAACTCAGCTTGTGCCCGCGCGATTGCAGCGAAGGCTGCGCCGCGAGCAATTGCCGCGTGTATTCATGTTTCGGATGCCGAAGCACATCGCGCGTCGCGCCGCTATCGACGACTTGACCGTTGTGCATCACCAGCACGCGATCCGCAATGCCCGACACCACCGCCAGATCGTGACTGATCAGCAGCACGCCCACGCCCTGCGCGAGCCGTTCAGCCAGCACGGCGAGCACTTGAGCCTGCACGGTGACATCGAGCGCAGTGGTAGGTTCATCGGCGATGACCAGCGCAGGACTCGCCGCAATCGCGGATGCAATCAGCGCACGCTGACGCAATCCGCCCGACAATTCATGCGCATATTGTTTCGCGCGAAGCGAAGGCTCGGGAATGCCGACATCGCGCATCACGTCATGCACGCGGCGCTTGCGTTCAGCACGCGAACGCTCCACGCGATGACGCGCAAGCACTTCGGCAATCTCCGCGCCGACCGTGCGCAGCGGATCGAGCGAGACGAGCGCGTCCTGCATCACCAGTCCCGCGAACGGCCCGCGCAGCGCGCGCCAGTCGCGTTCGGTGAAGCTCAGTGCATTGCGCCCGTTTATTTCGAACTGCTTCGCATCGATGATCGCGCCGCGTCCCGACAAGCCAATCAGACTGCGCGCCGTCAGACTCTTGCCCGAACCGGATTCGCCTACCAGCGCAACGCATTCGCCGGGGTGTATCGTCAGATCGACGCCGCGCACGAGCGATGCGCCAGCGTTCGCGTTCGGAAACGCGATCGACAGACCGCGAATATCGACCAATGGCCGCGTTTGATTCGAACTCATGCGCGCACCTCGAATTTGCGTTGCAGAAAGCGGCCGATCACCGCGAAGGACAGGACCGTCAGCGTGATCGCCATGCCGGGAAACACGCTCGGCCACCACGCCACGCGCAGCACGTCGCGGCCTTCCGCGAGCATCACGCCCCATTCGGGCGTCGGCGGTTGCGGTCCGAGTCCAAGAAAGCTCAATCCCGATACCGCGGTGATCGCGCTGCCGATATCGATGGTCGCGATCACGGGCACTACAACCAGCACATTCTGGCAGCACATGCCGCAGAAAAATCTGCGTACGCGATAAACCGAAGCTCACCGCGTGCGTAACGTAATCGGCGCGGCGTACCACCAACGCCTGCGAACGCAACACGCGTCCAAACTTAGGAATCCCGGCTATTCCTACCGCGATTGCAATATTGACGATGCCCTGACCCAAAAATGTCACCACGAACAGCGAGAGCAACACGGGAGGAAACGCGGAAAGCACATCGAATACGCGGGATGCGGCTTCATCGGCGAAACGGTTTGAGAGGCCCGCAAACAGTCCGACGACGAGGCCAATCGCCAGACTCACGATCATGCTCGCCAGCCCGATCAGCAGCGAATAACGTGCGCCGTAGATCACGCGCGACAGTACATCGCGCCCGATACGATCGGTGCCGAACCAATGCTGCGCGTTGGGCGACTGAAGCGTGGCGGCGACATCACTGACGAGCGGATCGTAGGACGTAACGATGCGCGGAAAAGCCATCGCAAACGCAAGCGCGATAAGAAACGCCACAGCGATCGTCACGCCGACAGGTACATGCGGCCTTGCACGCCGCAAAGGGAAAGTTGCACTCATTGACTGCGCAGCCTCGGATCGATGAAGAGATAAGCGATATCGAGCAAGGTGGAAATCACCACATGCACGAACGCGGCAAGCAGCACCACGGCCAGCACCACCGGCACGTCCTGCGATGTCACCGCCGTCAACGTCACGCTGCCGATGCCGGGCCGCCCGAACATCTTTTCGGTGATGACCGCGCCGCCGAGCAAGCCGCCGATCAGCCAGCCGCCGAGCGTTACCACCGGCAGCAAGGCATGACGCAATACGTGACGCGCGCGCAATACCAGTTCGGAAACGCCGCGCGCGCGTATTGTCGTGACGAACGGTTTGTCGAGCGCGGCTTCGATCGATTCGCGCATCACTTGCGACAGGATGCCTGCGGTCGGCAACGCAAGCGTCACGGCGGGCAGTACCAGTGCTCGCCAGCCGTTCGCGCCCGAGACCGGAAACAGCCGCCATTCGAACGAAAACGCGATCAGCAACAACATGCCGAGCCAGAACACGGGCGTGGACGTGAACGTCAGTTCGATCAACGAAGCAATGCGCGCGCCCCACGCGCCTTCACCGCCCGCCGTCACCGTTGCCACGACGATAGCGAGCACCAGTGCAAGCACGCCAGCGGATACAGCAAGCTGCATCGTCGGCAGAAGCTGACTGCGCAATACATCGAGCACAGGCTGCTGCATCACGAACGAGGTGCCGAGATCGCCGTGCGCGAGCCGCAGCAGAAACTGCCCGTATTGCCACGGCAGACTGTGATCGAGTCCCCATTGCGCGGCAATCGCCTCACGCAAACCGGGATACGCGAGATCGCCCGCCAGCACGTCTTCAATGCGACCCGGCAGCGCGTGAATCGCCACGAACGCCACCGATGCCGCGAGCCACAGCACGATCAATCCCGTCAAAAGCCGTGTGCCGATCTTCTTGCCCATCTCACGCTCCCTGCTTGTCGATCCAGATGTCGTACGCGCTCGCCGGGCCGTCGAGTTGCGGCTCGAAGCCAATGCCATGCACGTTCGATTTCGCCGCCAGGTGATACACCGGCGCAAACAGCGGCACGATAAAGGCCTGATCGACCGCGCGCTGCTGAATCTCGCCCAGCAACTTGCGTCGTTCATCGCCGATCGGCAGCACGCGTGCGCGGTTGATATCGCCAGTTATTTTGGAATCCGAACCAGGTATCGCGCTGTACAGAAAGCCTTTGTCGCCGAGCATGTCCCATAGTTCCATTGCCACGTCGGACGGGTTATCCGTATTCGGATAGATGAACCACACGCCCGTGGCCTTCTGATTGGCGAAGTCGCCCGCCGTGGTAATGCGCAGATTCAGGTCCAGTCCGATGTTCTGCCGCAGCGCCGATTGCACCGCCCGAATCAGCACGTCGCGGCTGTCGCGCACATACGGTTGCGGATAACCCACTTCGATCGTCAGGCGCTTGCCGTCCTTGGTGCGGAAACCGTCCTTGTCGCGCGCGATCCAGCCTGCTTCGTCGAGCAGACGATTGGCATCGGCGATCTTGTTGCCCCATGAACCCGCGAGTTGCTTGGCATAGTCCGGATTATCGGGGCCGATATTCGACCACGCGCGCCGCACGGTGCCGAGATATACGCTCTTGACGATGGCGTCGAGATCGAAGCCATCGCGCAGTGCGCGCCGCACGCGTACGTCGTTGGCGGGCGGCACGGTGTAATTCACATTCAGCGTGAACGAGGTCGTCGCCGATGGACCGTGTATGTACTGGAAGCCATCGACCTTGTCGAAGACGGCGATATCGGTCGGCTGAACGCCTTCGATCAGATCGACTTGTCCGGAACTCAGCGCGCCGGTACGCACGGCTGCTTCCGGCAGGAAACGATATGTCACGCGATTCAAATAGGCCGGTCCTTTATGTGCCGCGTTATCCAGCGCCCACTGATAATCAGGATTCCGTTCGAATGTCGCCTGCTGTCCGCGCTGATACGACTTGAACACGAACGCCCCCGTCCCGACGATACCCGGCCCACCGCCGCACAAATCCTTGTTCTCCGCGAGCGCTTTCGGCGAGATAAAGCCCAGCTTCACGCTGGAAAGCGATTCGAGCGTGGTCGAATCCGGCCGCTTCATGACCAGCTTTACGACATACGGTGACACCACTTCCACATGATCGAACGCCACTAGCAAGGACGCCGATGCCGATGTCGTCGCCACATTGTTCAGGATGTAATCGAAGTTGGCCTTCACTGCATCGCCGTTGAATGGCGTGCCATCGGTGAATTTAACGTCGTCGCGCAGATTGAACGTGTAGCTCCTGCCATCGTCGGCGACGCTCCACGATTTGGCGAGCCACGGCGCATACGTGCCATCGGTGCGCTTGGAAATGAGCGAATCGATAAAATTGCGGATCACCCAAAACGCATTCTGTTGCGATGAGCGATGCGGGTCGAAACACGCGGGTTCGGTCGTCACGCCCCAAGTGAGATCGCCGCCGGATACCGGCTGTTTTGACACCGCTTGCGCCGATTGCGCGGATGCGGATTCCGATTTGCTGCATGCCGTTATCGCCGCGCCTGAGGCGATCGACAACGTAATGGCCAGGGCGCGTGCGAGCGCCGGTCGTGTGTAGATCATCGAGTAGGAAATTAAGGGGAAACAGAAGACGTGATGCAAAGCTCACAACCGATTTATGCCTATTACGCGGCCCGTTCTGCCGCACGATGCGCTTCAGGCGTCGCCAGTCCCAAATGACTGCGCAGCGTCTTGCCTTCATATGCGCGACGGAAAATGCCGCGCTGCTGAAGGATCGGCACGACGCCTTCGGTGAACGCTTCGAGACCATCGGGCAGCGCGTCGGGCATCAGATTGAAGCCATCAGCCGCGCCGTTTTCGAACCAATGCGTGATATCGTCGGCAATTTGTTCCGGTGTACCAACGATTACACGATGCCCACCGCCACCCGCCAATTCACGCACCAATTCGCGCACCGTATAGCCATTTTTGCGCGCCAGCGCGAGCGTCGCGTTGAAGAAGGTGTGATTGCCATTGCCGTTATTGGGCAGCGGAAGGTCGTCGGGCAGACGTTGATCGAACGAAAGCGTATCGGCGGGAATGCCGAGTGTTCCTGCGAGACGGTTCAGGCTGTAGCGCTCGGGAATCAGATCGATAAGTTCATCGCGGCGGCGGCGCGCTTCGCTTTCCGTCGAACCGATGATGGTTGTCAATCCCGCGAGCACTTTCACCGCGTTCGGCCCGCGTCCGTAGCGTGCCGCGCGTGCATTGAGATCATCGCGATACGCCCGCGATTCATCGAATGATTGCGACGCTGAAAACACGGCTTCTGCATGACGTGCCGCAAGATCGCGGCCATCACCGGATGCGCCTGCCTGCACGAGCACCGGATGCCCTTGCGCCGAACGCGGCAGATTCAGCGCGCCCTGCACGCCGAAAAAGCGCCCGCGATGCGCCGCTGCATGAACCTTCGAAAGATCGACGAAACGCCCGCTCGCTTTATCCGCGATAAAAGCATCGTCGTCCCAACTATTCCACAGTGTCTTGACGAGTGTGGCGAACTCGTCCGCGCGGGCATAACGTTGCGCATGATCCGGCACGGCGTCCAGACCGAAATTGCGCGCGGACGCCACATCCGCCGTCGTGACGATATTCCAGCCCGCACGTCCATTGCTGATGAGATCGAGCGTAGCAAAGCGCCGCGCGATGTTATACGGCTCGTTATAGCTCGTCGATGCGGTCGCAATCAGTCCGAGATGCGTGGTGGCCGCTGCAACGCTCGTGAGCAGCAAGGTCGGTTCGAGCGCGGTGATCGGGCGCAGATCGAGTTGATCGGAAATCGCGGCGTTATCGGCCAGAAAGATGGCGTCGAGACACGCGCGCTCCGCAATCTGCGCGAGCCGCACATAATGATTCACGTCGAGAAACACGCGCGGATCGGCATCGGCCACGCGCCAGGCGGAAGGCACGAAACCCGAATGCAGCGCGTTGATATTCAAATGCAACTGGCGCGGAGAAAGGGCGCTCATGAGAAGACCTTATTGATATCGATGATGTCAGAACACGCGACCTTCGGTCAGATGCGTGGTCACGCCGTTGAGCGCGTAATCGCCTATCACGCGTGCTTTGTGCAGCAGCGGGTTATGGCTGAAGATGGTGCGCAGATTGCGCCAGTGGCGATCGAAGTTATGCGCGCGCGCTGTCGCCGATGCACCGCCCGCTTCGAACATGCGCTCAGCCGAATACAGCGCGAGTTTGCTGACCACGAGTTGCGTGCGTGCAGTCGCAAGTGCGCCTTCGAGCACGAGCGATTCCGCATCCGCCTGCCCGTTGCGTATGGCACGTGATGAGCGATCGAGCACGCGGGCGTTCTCGCGAACGAGCGCATCGATCGCATGACTGTGCGCCGAAATTTCGCCGATGACCTGCTGAATAAAGGCATCTTCACGCGCTGACGGCGCAGGGCTATGCAGCACCGGCCGGCCGTGGCGCAGCACATAACGCTTCGCATCCTCGACCACGTTGCGCACAATACCCGCCGCCACCGCAACGAGATGCAACTGACGCAATGCGCCACCTTGACGACCGGCAAGCGTGCTCAGCGTGCGCGGCGTGATTTCATCGGCATAAACGAGCAGATTGTTGAATTCGAGGCTACCGCTCGCGGTCATGCGCTGGCCCATGCCATCCCAGTCGTCGATCACGCTGAAGCCTTCGCGCGTCACGGGCACGATGGCGATCACCGGTTCGCCGTGTTCGTCCTGCACGTTCAGGCGCGCGTAGTCGGAGAATGCGGTGCCGGTCGAATAATATTTGCGGCCGGTCAGACGGAAGTGGTCGCCCTCGCGCTTCAGTTGCGTGGTGATTTCGCCGGGCCGTGACGTGCCCGCTTCTGTCGATGCACCGCCGAAGATCGCGCCTTCCGCCACGCGTTTGATCTGCTGTTCGTTGAACGGCGTACGTGGCGAAAGCAGCAGCGCTTCGGTCTGATCGAAGTGAATGCGCAGTGCATGCGCCACATTGCTTTCATGCGCGCCGAGCGTGGCGATCACATGAAAGACGTCTTCGAGCGAACCGCCGAGGCCGCCCCATTCCAGCGGAAAACGCAGTGTGCCGAGCTTCGATTCGCGAAAGCGCGCGAAAGCTTCGAACGGCAATTCGCGCCGTGTTTCGCGTGCGGCCGCTTCTTCGCCGATGGCGGCAGCGAGCGCGGGCAGCGCATCGAGTGCGGCTTGCAGGGCCGCGTTGGGTTGAGCGTGTTCCGACATCATCGTTCCTTGTTTTGGTGTTGCCGCTTGGCACGTCGAGCATGTGCTGCTGGCGCAGCGCTCACACTAAAACGGACTGCATCGAAGGGGAACGAAGGGTTGAAGATAACGATTGAAGTATTCTGTGAATAAGCATTTGATTCTTACGCGATGGCACAACTCAAACGCAAGGAGAAACGTAATGGTCGCAAGTAAGCAGAACGGCCCCAATCGCACGACATCGGAACGCGCTTCCGACCGCGAGATGGTCATTACGCGCACCTTCGACGCCCCGGCGCGGCTCGTGTTCGAAGCGTGGACCAAGCCCGAGTTGTTCAGACAATGGTGGGTGCCGAAATCCAGCGGTGCGACGCTGCTTTCCTGCGAACAGGACGTACGCGTGGGCGGCACGTATCGGCTGGAATTCGAGCATCCGAGAGCGCCTGCGCCAATGGCCTTCTTCGGCAAATATCTCGAAGTGGTGCCGAATGCAAAGATCGTCTGGACCAACGAGGAAAGTCCCGATGGCGCCATCACCACCGTCACTTTCGAAGAGCAAGACGGCAAGACGCTGCTGGTGATGCGCGAGCTTTATCCGTCGAACGAAGCGCTCGAGATCGCCATGGAAGGGATGGATGAAGCCATGCCCGAGACGTTCGCGCAGCTCGACGAATTTCTGCTGTCGCGCGGTGCCGAGCGAAGCTGAAACGCTCAGAGCAAGGGCAGCATTTGCCGCACATGCGCAGCGAATGCCGTCGTCAGTGGCGACGGACGCGACGGCGCAATCTTCAGCGTGATGCCGACTTCGGGCAATGGCGGGAGATCAGGATCGGCATCGAGAACGTGCAGATCGGCGGGCACGGCCGTGCGCGTGATAACCGCGACAGCCTGCCCCGATCGCACCACGGCGAGCAGTCCTGACAAACTGCTGCTCGCATACGCAATCCGATAAGCCCGTCCCGCGCGATGCAATGCTTCGCATGCCGAACGATGATCGAGCGTATCGGGATCGGAGAGCGCGAGCGGCAAGGTATCGAAGTGCGCGGATTGCAGCCCCGCCGCGCCGATCCACACCAGCGGCTCCCGGCGAATGATGTCATCTGTATCGGCGTGCGGCAGCGAAACCATCGCCAGATCGATGGCCGACTTGTGCAATTGTTCGACAAGACGCGGCGTCGGCGCGCACATCACTTCGACCAGCGCCTGCGGATGCAGTCTCGAAAATCGCCGCAATAGTGACGGCAGAAAAACCGCCGCATAGTCGTCCGGACAGCCGAAGCGGATATTGCCCGACAAACCCTTGCCGCATAGATCGGCCATCGCTTCATCATGCAAGCGGAGAATGCGCTGCGCATGCACCAGCAAACGCTCGCCGGGATTGGTCAGCACCACGCCGCGCCCGGTGCGCTCGAACAGCGGATGATCGATCACCGCTTCGAGCCGGCGAATCTGCTGACTGAGCGCCGATTGCGTCCGTCCGATGCGCCCCGCCGCGCGGCTGAGCGAGCGCGCATCGGCAATGGCGACGAAGGAGCGCAGCAAATCCACATCAAGCGAGAGGCTCACGGTATTAGTTCCCGAGGTATTAGCGTCATTTCTAGCTCGCATTAGAAGTATTCGCTTCTATCAAAACAGAGACGCCTCTAGACTGCAAGCTGATCCGACACACGCCCGAGGAGTAGCACGATGTCCAAAAACGACGACGCAGCCTTTTGGCACAACGCGAGACACCATCTGATCCGCTATGGCGGCACCTTCGAGCCGCTCATCATCGAACGCGCGCAGGGCAGCTTCGTGTACGACGCGGACGGCCGCGCGATTCTGGATTTCACTTCGGGGCAAATGAGTTCGCTGCTCGGGCATAGCCATCCGGATATCGTCAGCGTCATCAACGACTATGCGGGCAAGCTCGATCATCTGTTCAGCGGCATGCTTTCGCGGCCAGTGGTCGATCTGGCCACGCGTCTTGCCGATATCACGCCCAAAGGACTCGACCGCGCGCTGCTGCTCAGCACCGGCGCGGAGTCGAACGAAGCGGCGATCCGCATGGCCAAGCTCGTGACGGGCGGCCATGAAATCGTCGGCTTTGCGCAGTCGTGGCACGGCATGACGGGCGCGGCGGCGTCCGCCACGTACAGCGCGGGGCGCAAGGGTGTGGGCCCGGCGGCAGCGGGTTCGTTCGCGATTCCCGCGCCGTTCACATATCGCGGCCGCTTCGAACGTGATGGTCGATACGACTATCTCGCCGAACTCGATTACGCCTTCGATCTGATCGACCGGCAATCCTGCGGCAGGCTCGCGGCCTTTATTGCGGAGCCGATTCTGAGTTCGGGCGGCATCATCGAATTGCCGGAAGGCTATATGGCGGCGCTCAAGCGTAAGTGCGAGGAGCGCGGCATGCTGCTGATTCTCGACGAAGCGCAGACGGGTATCGGCCGGACGGGAACGATGTTCGCCTGCCAGCGCGACGGTGTTACGCCCGACATTCTTACGTTATCGAAGACGCTCGGCGCGGGCTTGCCGCTCGCGGCGATCGTGACGTCGGCGGAGATCGAAGAGCGCGCGCACGAACTCGGCTACTTGTTCTATACGACGCACGTGTCCGATCCGCTGCCCGCCGCCGTCGGTCTGCGCGTGCTCGATGTCGTGCAGCGCGATGGCCTCGTCGAACGCGCGAACGTGATGAGCGCGCGGTTGCGGCGCGGCCTGCTCGATCTGATGGAGCGTCACGACTGTATCGGCGATATTCGCGGACGCGGCCTGCTGCTGGGCGTGGAAATCGTCAAGGATCGCGCGAGCAAGGAACCCGCCGATGGCCTCGGCGCGAAGATCACACGCGAGTGCATGAAGCTGGGCCTGAGCATGAATATCGTGCAATTGCCGGGCATGGGCGGCGTGTTTCGCATCGCGCCGCCGCTGACGGTGAGCGAAGAGGAAATCGATCTCGGGCTGGAACTGCTGGGGCGTGCGATCGAACGATCGGTTTGATGATGCGAGCGGCAGTTTTGATCAGGACTGCCGCTCGATTGCGTTATCGTTTATCGCACCAGGCAAGGCTTCTTGTTGTCGAATTTCCAGTTCGGAATCAGGTATTGCATGGCGACGCCGTCATCGCGTGCGCCGAGTCCATGTTGCTGATACAGCGCGTGCGCCTTTTCAAGCTCATCCATATCGAGTTCGACGCCAAGACCCGGCACCTCGGGCACCTTCACTTTGCCGCCGACGATCTGCAACGGATCGCGCGTCAGGCGCTGGCCGTCTTGCCAGATCCAATGCGTATCGATCGCGGTGATCTTGCCGGGCGCGGCGGCGGCGACGTGCGTAAACATCGCGAGCGAAATATCGAAGTGATTGTTCGAGTGCGAGCCCCACGTCAGGCCCCAGTCGTTGCACATCTGCGCGACGCGTACCGAGCCTTGCATGGTCCAGAAATGCGGATCGGCAAGCGGAATGTCCACTGATTGAAGCTGGATCGCGTGGCCCATTTGACGCCAGTCTGTGGCGATCATGTTCGTTGCGGTCGGCAAGCCCGTGGCACGACGGAATTCGGCCATCACTTCGCGGCCCGAATAGCCGTTTTCTGCGCCGCATGGGTCTTCGGCATACGCGAGGACATCGTGTTTATCGCGGCACAAGCGGATCGCTTCGGCGAGTGACCATGCGCCGTTTGGATCGAGCGTCACGCGTGCTTGCGGGAAGCGTTCTGCAAGCGCTGTTACCGCTTCGATTTCGGCATCGCCTGCGAGCACGCCGCCTTTGAGTTTGAAATCGTTGAAGCCATAGCGGGCTTGTGCGGCTTCTGCGAGACGCACGACCGCTTCGGGCGTCAGCGCGACTTCCGTGCGCACGCGTTCCCAATCGTCCTTACCGTCCTCGCCCGATGCGTACGGCAAATCGGTTTTGTTACGGTTTCCGACATAAAACAGATAGCCGAGCATTTCGACTTCGTCGCGCTGCTGGCCTTCGCCAAGCAACGCA
>NZ_JAQFVG010000334.1 GCF_029439455.1 Caballeronia sp. BR00000012568055
ACGACCGAATATTCGAGGAGTCCCTCGTGATCGACATCGGGAAGTAATCCAGGCACGCTCGCCTCCTGTCACGGACGGATAAGGGATCGAAAATAGATTCTAACCAAGCCTGAGCGAGGCCGTGACAGATGGATTCGGCGCGCCGGCAACTCTCCGTGCTCAGCGAGAGTTGCGATCACCAGATATCGCCGACGGTGAAGCCGTTCGGAAACGGATCGGTTGGATCGAGGACATAGGTGTTGAAGCCGTAGATCCACGAACGGCCGGAGATGGTCGGCACCACCGCAGTGCGATCGCCGATCCGTGTTTCTTCCACCAGATGCCCCGTATAAACCACGCCGAGCATCCCTTCATGGCGGAACGGCTGATCAAGTTTCAACTGACCTTTGGCATGCAGCGTCGCCATCTTCGCGCACGTGCCGGTGCCACACGCGCAGCGATCAAGCGCGCCGGTCCAGGTCGCGGGATTGTCGAAGTCGATGGGCGCATTCTGCACTGTGACCGTGTTGCGCCAGTCCGCATTCGGGTTGTCGGTCGGCCCCGACAGTTGAGAAACCGTAATGCCGATGCCCGGATAATCCGGATGCGCGACCGGAAGCTGATCTTGCGCCGCCTTCAGAATCAGCGCAGACACGCGCGTGATCTCGCGTCCGTGTTCGGGCGTCAACTTCAGGTGTGCGAACTGTCGGACATCGGCGATGACGTAGAACATGCCGCCCCAGCCCACATCGACCGTTACCTTGCCGAGATGCGGCACATCGATCACGGCATCGAGATAAGCGGCGAAGGCGGGCACGTTCCTGAATGTGACCTGCGTTACCTTGCCGTCCTTGCAATCCGCTTTGATGCCGATCAGTCCGGCAGGCGCTTCCAGAAAGAACTCAGACACCGGCTCGCGCATCGGAATCATGCCGGTTTCCAGCAGCGCAGTCGCCACGGAAATGGTATTGCCGCCGCTCATCACCGGATATTCCGTCTGCTCCATGATGATGTAACCGGCAACGGCATCGGGATGTTTCGCAGGTACGACAAGATTGCAGCAGACCGGCGGATAGCCGCGCGGCTCGCGCAGCATCAGCATGCGAATCTGATCGTCGTTCTTTTCGAGCCACTTCATTTGTTCGTACACGGTGTTGCCCGGAATATGCGGCACGCCGCCCGTGATGACGCGCATCGGCTCGCCTGCGTGCGTCTCCACGGTCTGAAACGTTCTCTTGAAGGTCATCGTCGCGTTCTCCTCTGTGTATCGATGATGAGCGCTCTAAGGACACGCTCAGCAACACAGCGTAGCGGGACAAAACCCGCGCATCGCCCAATAAATCCTGAGGCTGATCCCATACATTTGGTTATGGATACGACGCCGGACAGCGGGGTTTACCCGCATGACGCAGCGGATTCGGCCGATGCAAAACCGCACGCCGAAGTCGGAGTAATATAAGGCATCCGAATTAAACATCGACATATAAAATGTACGGAGGCTGGGCATGAAACTGTTTGCGCAGGCATTATTGCTGGCCGTCGCTGTGCTTCCTTCAGTAGCGTCGGCTCAGACGAATCGTTGCGACGCGAAGCGCCAGTCGATCGAGCATGAGATTGCTTACGCTCAGGCGCACGGACACGCACAGCGTGTCGAAGGTCTCGAAACGGCGCTCGCCAGGCTGAACGCGAACTGCACGGACGCAGGGCTGCGCAGCGACGCTCAGAAGAAGGTCGCGCAAGCGCAAGCCAAACTCGACGAGCGCGAGAAAGACTTGCGTGAAGCGAAGGCGGAAGGCAAGAGCGCGAAGAAAATAGCCAGTCAACAGCGCAAGGTCGATGAGGCGCACGCCGATCTGGAAAGACTTCAGGCGGAAGCGAGTGATTGACGCCGCGATCTCGCGCGGCTAATCATTCACCTGCTCGCGAGCCTCCAATGCAATCCCATGATGCGTTCGCGCAGCCGCGCGCGTCGCGTCGATCTCTTGCTGCAATCGCGCCGCATCCCAACGCAGCGCGGACGCGGCGATCGACGCGAGTTCGAGCAGCAAGGCATCGCTCAACTGTCCGGAAATCGCGATAGTCGTGCGTCGAAACACGAGATCAGCGAGGCGCGTGACCATATCGTGGGTGCAGAGATAGTCGATCTCGCGAAATGTGTAGGATGGCTGATTAGCTAACGCATGGTCCGCATCGTCCGCGCAGTGGGCAGCGACATCGCGCGCGTTTGTGCCGTAGCGCGCGAGCAGGCTTTCCGCGCGCGCCGCCGATACCCCGAAGCGCTTCGTCATATCCCCGAGCCATGCGGCGCGTGTGTTGGCATCGCCCGGGAAATCGCGTCCGCCGCCGATGGCTTCGTGACGCGTGCTGCGCGTGCGTGAGCGTCCGAGGCGGGCGAGGGCGGCGTCGGCGGCGGATTCGGCGAAGCCGCGAAACGTCGTCCACTTGCCGCCGACCAGCGAGAATACCGGCGTTTGAGCGCCAGGCAGATGATCGACGTGCATGACGTGATCGCGGCTGACATCGCCTGGATCGGCGGTGTCGGCGTAGGGCAGCGGGCGCACGCCGCTGTATCGGAACACGATATCCGCAGGCCGCAGCGCCACACGCGGAAACACATCGCGCAGCACGCCGAGCATATAGGTGACTTCATCGTCTTCGCAGCGCACATGATCGGGGTCGCTCACGCGGATATCCGTCGAGCCGATCAGCAGCCGCCCCATGAACGGATACACCAGCGAAATGCGTCCGTCCTTCGAACCGTAGTAGACCATACGATCTTGCAATTGCGCATGAAGCTCGGGATGATCGACGATCAGATGCGAACCCTTCGCCCCGCCGATATATTTCCGTTCGATGCCGAGCGCCGCATTCACGCTATCGATCCACGCGCCGCCCGCGTTCACGATCAACTCAGGCGTCACGGCAAAGCGTGATTGATTCACCTCGTCACGCAGCGATACGCGGCCGTCTTCCGCACGTTCCACGCTCACGTAATTGAGCGCAGCGGAGCGCTCGCACGCAGCGAGGCCATCGGCGACGAGTTCGTAATTCAGGCGTTCGGCGTGCGTCACTTTCGCATCGTAGTACGTGGCGGTCGCCTTGATCGATGGATCGAGCAGCGGCAGCGAATCGAGCGAGCGTCGCCGGAGCGCGAAACGGTGGCGTGGCATGGTGCGGTCGTGCCGCCCGAGAAAGTCGTACATCGCCAGGCCGATTTTCGAAATCACGATGCCGCGATCGGCGAGCTTCGCTTTCATGCCGAAGAAGCGCCGCGCGGAGGCGATCAGTCCTCCGAACCATGAGTGAATCGGCAATACGGTTTCGAGCGGCTGCACGAAATGCGGCGCGTTTTTCAGCAGCAGATTGCGCTCCAGTGTAGATTCGGCAACGAGGCGGAATTCGCCGGTTTCCAGATACTTGATGCCGCCGTGAATCAAGCGCGAGGGCGCTGCGCTCGCGCCGGCAGCGAAGTCGGTTTTGTCGATCAGCAGGCAGTCCACGCCTTGCATCGACAGATCGCGGAACAGGCCCGCGCCGTTGATGCCGCCGCCGATAATCAGCACGCTGATTTTGCCGTCCTGCGCGATACGGTTCAGAAATTCATCACGACGCTGTTCGGTCATTGTTGTTCTCCGCTCGCCAGGCGATCCAGCGCCGGCCACAAGGGTTGAATCGCTACGGCGAGTTGCGACCACAGCCGGTAGGCATGATCGAGCCGCGCATGTGCATCCGTGTTCGGCGTGTGCGTGCGTTGTACGCGGCACGCTTGACTGACTGCATCGGATAACGAAGCAAATGTGCCCACGCTCACGCCTGCGCATAATGCCGCTCCAAGCGCGCTGGCTTCCTGACTCTCTGGAATGTCGATATCGATACCAAGCACGTCGGCGAACAATTGCGCCAGCATCGGACTGGACGATCCGCCGCCGGTCAGTCCCGCACGCTGCGCCGGAAACGCGCTCGTCAATGCTTCGATATGCAGACGATGATTGAACACCATGCCTTCGAGCACGGCCCGCGCCAGATGCGCACGCCGATGCCACGAACGCACGCCGAAGAACGACGCGCTCGCAGGCTGTTCGAACGGCGAGCCGAACAGAAACGGATGGAACATGACCGAACTCGGCTCATCGAATGCCGCCTGAAATTCGTCACCGATCAGATCGAACAGCGAGCAGCCGCGCCGCGTGGCTTCGTGCGTTTCGTGCTGAAACAGCTCGCGCAGTGCCCAATCGACATTGCTCGATGACGCAGGCGAAATCGACATGTTCATCCATTGACCAGGACGCGTGCCGTGACGGCACGACCAGCGTGCGTCGAGTCGAGGCTGATCGGAAAGCGTTTCGTTGATGCTGAACGTGCCCGCCGTCACGGCAAGCACGCCCGTCTCGATGATGCCCATGCCAACCGCGCCCGAGGTGACATCGTGCAGACCGCACGCGACGGGCGTGCCTTCCTTCAGCCCCGTTTGCGCGGCAGCCTGCGCGCTGATGCGTCCCGCCTGCGCCGCCGACGGCACGATATCCGGCAACGCATACCGGATCGATGTCAGACCGTAGAGCGCGAGCACATCGTCGCTATAGGTCTGCGTGTGGACATTGGTGAAAGAGGAACTGGCTTCGGTTGGATCGGTGGCGAAGGTGCCGGTGAGACAGACGCGCAACCAGTCCTTGCAGAACAACACATGACCGATGTTCGCAAAGCGATTGGGATCGTTGAGTTGGATCCACTTCAGCAGACTTACGGCGGCGTATGCGTAAGGACGTTGCCCCGTCAACGCAAGCGCGCGATCCATCACGCCTTCGTCGCGCCAATGTTCGAGCACATCGAACGCGCGGCTGTCGAGCGAGAGGATGCCGGCGCCGAGCGGCTCGCCCGCGCAATCGGTCAGATACAGGCCGTCGCCGTGGCCGGTCACGCCGATTGCTGCAATCGTGACATCGGGAAGCTGGCTCAGCGCATCGCGGATGGCGCCGCATGCGGCGTCCCACGTTTCGCGCATATCGCGTTCGACATGACGCGCTCGTGGCTGTCGTTGCGCCACGCGTCGGCTGCCGATGGCGACCGTGCGCCCGGATGAATCGAATATCACGGCTTTGGTCGCGGTCGAGCCGCTGTCGATGCCCAGCAGATACGTCTCCATCGCATGTCTCCGTTCTTTTTTACTGCTCCGCGGCACCGTAACCGGTCTTTTTTGCTGCGAACGCCGAGCTAGGGTTAGCGCGGATGGCAATCGACTGTCGGACTGCCTATCGTGGCTAAAACTGAAAAAAATTTCAGCACGCTAAAAAAATATCATCTTTCGGCGTATCGAGGGTGATCATGGAGATGAGATGACGAAATCCGCCGACAGGCGCGATGCCGAAGACAGTCTGGCGATCCGCGCGGCGTGGCTGCATTACGTCGCCGGACAGACGCAGGCCGACGTCGCTTCCCGTTTGGGCGTGACGAGCCTGAAGGCACATCGGCTCATCATGCGCGCCAATCAGAGCGGCGCGGTGAAGTTCACCATCGACGGTGATGTGGCGGAATGCGCGGTGCTCGAAGCAGGCTTGGCGAAGCGCTATGGTCTGAATTATTGCGAGGTCGTGCCGGATCTGAATGAAGGCGAATTGCCGTTGCGCGCGCTGGGTTTTGCCGGTTCGCAGTTCTTGCAGCGGGAGATTCTGGCGCTTCAGGATGGCGTGATCGGCATTGGACATGGGCGCACGCTTGCTGCGGCCGTCGCGAATATTCCGCGTATGGACGCAGGGACAGTGCGCTTCGTTTCGCTGCTCGGCGGCGTGACGCGCAAGTACACGGCCAATCCGTACGACGTGATTCATCGGCTGGCCGAACAAACCAGTGCGGTGTCCTATGTGATGCCGCTGCCATTCTTCGCCAATACCGCTGAAGATCGCGAAGTGCTGTTGTCGCAGCGTGGCGCGCGTGAAGTGTTCGAACTCGCTGCGCATGCGGATTTGATGCTCGTCGGTATTGGCTCGGTGAATGCTGATGCACAGTTGGTTGCATCGCAGATGATCGAACCGGCGGAGATCGACGAAGTACACGAAATGGGCGGGCAGGGCGAAGTGCTCGGGCATTTTTTCAATGCCGATGGCGAGTCCGTCGAAACATCGTTGGCAGCACGAACCGTTGCGCCCGATCTTGTGGATTTGAAAGGACGCCGAATCGTTGGTATTGCGGGCGGCGAATCGAAGATTTCAGCGATTCGCGCGGTGCTCAAAAGTGGCTTGTTGAGCGGGCTGATCACCGATGAAGTATCGGCGCTGGCGCTCAATGAAGAACCCATTGCATCGGAGACGGCGTAATGAACGACGATGCGCGCGATCTGCTGATTGGTATCGATGCCGGCACGTCGGTCATCAAGGCCGTCGCCTTCGATCTGCGCGGCAAGCAGATTGCCGTCGCTTCCGCGCCGAACCGCTACACCACGAGCGCAGACGGCGCAGCAACGCAATCGCTCGATCAGACGTGGGCCGATTGCGCGCGAACGCTGCGCGATCTCGGCGCGAAAATCGACGGTCTGGCGCAGCGCACGCGCGCACTCGCCGTCACCGGTCAGGGCGATGGCACGTGGCTGGTCGGCGCGGACAATCGCCCCGCAAGCGATGCATGGCTCTGGCTCGATGCACGCGCCGCGAGCACGGTTCGACGCTTGCAGGAAGGCGCATCGAGCTGGGCGCGTTTCGAAGCCACCGGCACGGGTCTCGCTGCATGCAGTCAGGGCGCGCAAATCGCGCATATGGCCGCGACCATGCCCGACGTGCTGAGCCGCGCCGAAGTCGCGCTGCATTGCAAGGACTGGCTGTATCTGAATCTCACCGGCGTGCGCGCCACCGACCCGTCGGAGGCGAGCTTCACGTTCGGCAATTTCCGCACGCGCCGCTATGACGATACCGTGATCGATGCGCTGGGCTTGAGCGCGCATCGCAAGCTGCTGCCTGAAATCGTCGATGGCACGCAGACCACGCATCCGTTGTCCGCAGAAGCTGCGGCAGCGACGGGTTTGCTCGAAGGCACGCCCGTGTGCCTCGGTTTCGTCGATATCGTGCTGACGGCGCTCGGCGCGGGTATTCATACGGAAGGCGCGGCGAACGCGAGTTGTTCTATCGTTGGTTCCACGGGCATGCATATGCGCGCGATGCGCAACGAAGACGTGCATCTGAACGCGGAAGGCACGGGCTATGTAATCGCGCTGCCGTTGCCGGGCATGTCGGCGCAGGTGCAATCGAATATGGCTGCATCGTTGAACGTGGATTGGGTGCTCAATCTCGCCACCGATCTGCTCAAGCAGTTCGGCACCAGTCTGTCGCACGCGGATCGCATGACCTGCATCGACGGATGGCTGCAATCGGGGCGTCCCGGTGCGCTGCTCTATCACCCCTATATTTCCGATGCCGGCGAGCGCGGCCCATTCGTCGATCCCAACGCGCGCGCGGATTTCATCGGATTGACGAGCGAAAGCCGCTATCCGGACCTGTTCCGCGCGGTGGTCGAAGGACTCGGCATGGCCGCGCGCGATTGCTATACCTCCATGGGCCTGCCGATGCCCGATGAACTGCGTCTCACCGGCGGCGCGACGCGTTCGCGCGCCTTGCGTGCGGTGCTCGGCGCGGTCGTTGGCGCACCGACGCGCATTTCCGCCCGCGACGAAGCAGGCGCGGCAGGCGCGGCGATGATGGCGGCGGTCGCGCTCGGCGTCTATCCGAACATGAACGCGTGTATTGCCGAATGGGTCACGCCGCTTCTCGGTCCGGTCGAAACGCAGGATTCCGAATTGATCCAACTTTATGCGCGGCTTTTCCCGGCGTATCGGCAGGCACGACAGGCGCTGGTGCCGACATGGGATGAAACCGCGCGGCTGCTCAAATCGCGGCATCGGCCCGATGCGGTCGCCTCGGCCCTCAACTAACACGGAACACTGAAATGAGCGAGAAGGACATGGTGGACCTGTGTATCGTCGGCGGCGGCATCAACGGCGCAGGTATCGCGCGCGATGCAGCGGGTCGCGGGCTGTCGGTGATTCTGTGCGAGAAGGACGATCTGGCGCAGGGTACGTCGTCGCGTTCCGGCAAGCTGGTGCACGGCGGATTGCGCTATCTGGAGTATTACGAATTCAGGCTGGTTCGTGAGGCGTTGATCGAACGTGAAGTATTGCTGAATGCTGCACCGCACATTATCTGGCCTTTGCGTTTCGTGCTGCCGCACAGTCCGGGCGATCGTCCTGCATGGCTGGTCCGCACCGGTCTCTTTTTATATGATCATTTAGGAGGCCGGAAAAAATTGCCGGGTACGCGTTCACTCGATTTGCGGCGCGTGCCGGAAGGCGCGCCGATCAAGGACGAGTATCGGCGTGGCTTCGAATATTCGGATTGCTGGGTGGACGATGCGCGACTCGTTGTGCTCAACGCGCTCGATGCCGCCCAGCGTGGCGCGGAAGTGCTGACGCGTACCGCGTGTGTATCGGCGAAACGCGAGGGCGGCGTGTGGCGCGTGGAATTGCGCGATACGCGCGATGGCTCGACACGCGTGGTTAAAGCGCGTGCGCTGATTAATGCAGCGGGGCCGTGGGTATCGGACGTGATTGGCAAGGCGGGCGCGACCTCGACGCGCAAGGTGCGGCTCGTGAAGGGCAGCCATCTCGTGACGCCCAAGTTCTGGGACGGTCCGCATTCGTACTTGGTCCAGAACCACGACAAGCGCGTGATCTTTATCAACGCCTACGAAGGCGACAAGGCGCTGATCGGCACAACAGACGTGCCGTGGAACGGCGCGCCTGAAACCGTGCAGATTTCGAACGAAGAGATCGACTATCTGCTGTCGGTGGTGAACCGCTATTTCAAGCATCCGTTGCGCAAGCAGGACATTTTGCAGACCTTCTCCGGCGTGCGTCCTCTGTATGACGACGGCAAGGGCAATCCGTCTGCCGTCACGCGCGATTATGTCTTCGATCTCGACGATAACGGCGCGCCCTTGCTCAATGTATTCGGCGGCAAGATCACCACGTTCCGCAAGTTGGCCGAGCACGCGCTGCAAAAGCTCGACGCCACCTTCCCGAAGATGGGCGGCGACTGGACCGCGACCGCCACGCTGCCGGGTGGCGATATCGACAATGCTGACGTTGCGCGTTTCACCGCGCGTCTGCAAAGCGAGTACGACTGGTTGCCGCGCCCGCTGCTGCGTCATTACACGCAAACCTACGGCACGTTGACGGCAAGCGTGATCGACGGCGCGACATCGCTCGAAGGTCTGGGCCAGCAATTCGGGCCCAATTTCTACGAAGCGGAAGCGCGTTATCTGATGGCACACGAATGGGCCGCGACCGCTGAGGACATGCTCACGCGCCGCACCAAACACGGCCTGCATATGAGTGCGGCGCAGAAGTCGGCCTTCGAGGCGTGGCTCGGCAGCCTCGTCAGGCAATCCGCATAAAGCAAGGACACCATAATGCCTTTCACGCTTGCACTCAACACGAATCCGCTGGTGAACCGCTACGCGGAACCCGCCGATCTGATCGATGCGATTGCGCACGACATGAAGATTCGCGACGTGCAATTGACGCACGAGTTCATCAATCCGTCGTGGCCCGCAGCGGTCACGCGCCGTCTCACGCGCGAGATGCGCGCCGCGATGACGCGTACCGGTGTGCGCATCACGTCGGGCATGACCGGACCTTATGGACGCCTGAATCATTTCGGTCATCCTGATGCGGACGTGCGGCGCTATTACATCGACTGGTTCAAGACGTTCGCGGATATCACGGCGGATCTGGGCGGTGATTCGATTGGCACGCAATTCGCCATCTTCACCTACAAGGATTTCGACGATGCAAAACGTCGCGATGCGCTGATTCAAACCGCCATCGATTGCTGGGCGGAAGTCGCGGAACACGCGAAATCGGCGGGACTGAAGTACGTGTTCTGGGAACCGATGTCGATCGGCCGCGAGTTCGGCGAAACCATCGCCGCGTGCATGGCGCTTCAGGACAAGCTCAGCGCCGCAGACATGGCGATTCCGATGTGGATGATGGCCGACATCGACCATGGCGATGTAACCAGTCCGAACCCCGACGATTTCGATCCGTACGCATGGGCGCGCGCGGTGCCGAAGGTGTCACCGATCATCCATATCAAACAGTCGTTGATGGACAAGGGCGGGCATCGGCCATTTACGAAGGAGTACAACGCGCGCGGACGTATTCAGCCCGAGCCGCTGATCGAAGCGCTGCATGCGGGCGGCGGACGCGACAACGAAATTTGCCTCGAACTGTCGTTCAAGGAGCGTGAGCCGACCGATCGGCAAGTGGTCGAACAGATTGCTGAATCAGTCGCGTTTTGGGCGCCGCATTTCGACAGCGGCGTGCAAGACCTGCACATCTGAGGTGACGACGATGTCCGACACACTGACGCAAAAGCTCATCAATCATGGCGACGCCGCCGTCGATGAAATGCTCGAAGGCGTGATGGCCGCACACGGCGATAAGCTCACGCGCAGCGACGCCGCACCGCGCGCGATCATCGCGCGCAATGGCCCGCGTGAAGGCAAGGTCGCGCTGGTGATCGGCGGCGGATCGGGGCACGAGCCTACGTTTTTAGGCTTCGTCGGTAAAGGGCTGGCGGATGCGGCGGTAATCGGCAACGTGTTCGCATCGCCGCCGCCGCAACCGGCCGTCGATGCAGCGCTTGCCGCGCACGGTGGCGCGGGCGTGCTGTTCATGTACGGCAACTACGCCGGCGACGTGATGAACTTCGATATGGCCACCGAGTTGCTCGAACTCGAAGGCGTCGAAGCGCGCACTGTTCCGACTACTGACGATATCGCTTCTGCGCCGGGCGACAAGCGCGATACACGGCGCGGCGTGGCGGGCAACGTGTTCATCTTCAAGGCAGCGGGCGCAGCGGCCGATCTGATGATGCCGCTCGACGAAGTGGAACGCATCGCGCGTCACGCGAATGCGCGCACCTACACGCTGGGCGTGGCGCTCGCGCCGTGCTCGCTGCCGCAGACGCGGCGTCCGAACTTCGAGATCGCTATCGGTGAAATGGAAATCGGCATGGGCATTCATGGCGAGCCAGGCATGCGCCGCGAACCATTGCGCACCGCCGATGCCATCACCGACGAAATCATGGATGCGATTCTTGCCGAGATGAACGCGGCGAAGGGTGACCGTGTCGCCGTGCTCGTGAACTCGCTTGGATCGACGCCGCTGATGGAGCTTTACATTCTCAATCGACGCGTTGCGCAGCGTTTGAAGGATGCGGGCATCGTCGTGCATACGACGCTGGTCGGGCCGCTGTGCACGTCGCTGGAAATGGCGGGTGCATCGATCACGGTCATGCATCTGGACGATGAGCTTGAGCGCCTGATCGATCATCCGTGCGATTGCGCGATGTTCCAGCAGCAGAGGCCCGTATGACGAATACGTTGACCACGGCCGATATCGCGCAATTGTTCCGCGCGCTGGCAAGCACGATCGCCGCCGCGCGCGATGAACTGTGCCGCTTGGACGGCGTGATCGGCGATGCGGACCACGGTATCGCGATGGAGCAGGGTTTTACGGCTGCATCGAAAGCCGTCGATGCGCTGCCCGCCGAAGCCACGTTCGCGGATCAGTTGAACGCTGCTGCGAAGGGCTTTTTGAACGCGGTCGGTGCATCGTCGGGACCGTTGTACGCGACGGCTTTTATGCGTGCCGCAAAGGTCGCTGGTGCGCGCAATGAGATGCCCTTGGATGAAGCGCCGTCGCTGATTGTTGCGATGGCGGAAGGCATCCGCTCGCGTGGAAAAGCGGAAGTCGGCGAGAAAACGATGGTGGATGTGTGGTCGCCTGCATCGAAAGCAGCGGAAGAGGGTATGACGGACAAACTTTCGGTGTCCGACACGATGGCGCGCGTCACAGAAGCCGCTAAAGCAGGCGCTGAATCGACGAAATCGATGATCGCGAGCAAGGGGCGCTCGGCGCGTCTCGGTGAACGAAGCCTCGGACATATGGACCCCGGCGCGGCATCCGCTGCGATGGTGCTCGATGTGATCGCAAACGAATGGAGCAAGACATGAAACAGATTAACGCGATGGAGGTGTGCAAATGAGCGCGGTCGCATCGGGCAAGAAACAATCGAGCCGCAGTGTTCGCGTGGTGATCGAAGTGGTGCTGTTGCTGATTCTGCTGATTGCTATGGCGATGAGCACGAAGATCGTCAAGATCGGCTCCGGCGCGGATACGCAAACGCAGGTGTTCGAGCCGGAAGCCTACGGCAAGAAGCAGTTTCCGAAGACGCAGGCGGCAATCGAAAAGCGCGCTGTCGATGCTGCCACGCTGGCGGCGGCCATCGCCAAAGATCAGGACGCGGCGGGCAAGCAATATGGTATAGCGGGTGGCGGCGTGGGTCCGGAGATGTCAGTGAAATTCACGGGCGTTGCGGGCAAGGAAGACTCCGGCGTGTATGAAGTAAAAGTGCCGGGCCTTCCGGATTCCTTATTGATTCGCGTGCAAACGGGACCGGCCATCAACGGCACCGATTTACGCGATGCAACCGGCGATATCAGCTTCGGCCAGTTCATCAATCAGATCGACTATCAGAACGCCGGTTACGCGATCAACACGGAGATGAAGAAGGAAGTGCTCGCCAAAGTCGATACGGCAAAACTCACGGGCAAGACCGTTTCTGTCGTCGGCGTATTTCAGTTGATCAATCCGAACGGCTGGCTGATTACTCCCGTGAAACTGGACGTGAAATGAGCACGCACAACGACACCACGGCGAAGGACAAAGTGCTGCTGTCGGCACGCGATATCGTCAAATCGTACGGCGGCGTGCACGCGTTGAAGGGCGTGAACTTCGAGATTCATCGCGGCAAGGTGACGACGCTGTTCGGTGAGAACGGCGCAGGCAAATCCACGCTGATGAAGATTCTCTCGGGCGTGGAGAAGCCGACATCCGGCGAGATCGAACTCGACGGCGAGCGCGTGACGTTCTCTTCATCGAGCGATGCGCGCGATCACGGCATCTCGATCATTCACCAGGAATTGAGCCTCGCGCCGAATCTCTCCGTGCGCGACAACATCTTCATGGGACGCGAGATTCGCACGCGCACCGGCGTGAATTTTGCCGAAGAAGCGCGGCAAACACGTGCGCTGATGGAAGAACTCGAAGAAGACGTCGATCCGATGACGCTGATCCGCGATCTGCGGCTCGGTCAGCAGCAAGTGGTGGAAATTGCGCGGGCGCTGTCGGTGGATTCGCGCATTCTCATCATGGATGAACCGACGTCAGCTCTTTCGGCATCCGAAGTAGAAGTGCTGTTCAAGGTGATCCGCGATCTGACGAACCGGGGTGTATCGATCGTTTATATCTCGCATCATCTGGAAGAGGCGTTGCAGGTGACGGATTACGCCGTTGTGCTACGTGATGGACGTATCACCGCGACCGCTGAACGCAAGGATATCGACCTTGGCTGGATCGTACGCAATATGGTCGGCGAGAACTTCGATCTCGGCTCGCCGCCGACAGGCTATGCGTTCGGTGAAGTCGCGCTGCATATCGAGGACGTGAGCGTTGCGGACGAAGGTGGATCGGGTGCATCGGTGGTCGATCATCTGTCGCTCGAAGTGCGTGCCGGAGAAATCGTCTGCATTTACGGGCTGATGGGCGCTGGACGCACCGAATTGCTCGAAGCCGTTGCCGGACGCACGCGTTTGCCGATAACGGGCGGCCGTGTGCTGCTCGAAGGCGAGGACATGGCGGGATTGAGCATCGCGGGACGCATCGGACGTGGGCTGGTGCTGGTGCCCGAAGATCGTCAGCGCGATGGTCTCGTGCCGACTATGAGCGTCGGCTCGAATATGTCGCTTGCGAGCATTCGCAGCTTTGTCAAAGGGCTTTTGATGTCGCCGCCCGCTGAGCGTGAACTCGTCGGGCAATCGATCCGCAACGTGCATGTGAAGACGGCGGGCGCGGGGGCATCGATCAAATCGCTTTCGGGCGGCAATCAGCAGAAGGTCGTGATCGGCAAGATGCTCGCGACCAACCCCAAAGTCATTTTGCTCGATGAACCCAGTCGCGGGATCGATATCGGCGCGAAGTCGGAAGTGTTCCGGCTGCTCGCGGAGAACGCAAAAAAAGGGCTCGCCGTGGTTTATTCGACATCCGAAGTAGGCGAATGCCTGAGTGTGGCGCATCGCATCATCGTGATGCGGCGCGGCAAGATTTCAGCGGAATTCGGCCCCGACGCCGACAAGGACGACATCATGGCCGCCTCGGGCGAAGCCGTGGTGGCCTGAATCAGAGCAATACCTAAAGCAATACCCAGAGCAATACCAGGAGACACACAACATGAGTAACGCTGCCAAAACATCCAGATCGACGCAAGACGCCGGTTCAGGCGAAGGCTTCGATCTCGGCAAGATGCTGCTCGAAGGGCGCGCATTCTT
>NZ_JAQFVG010000335.1 GCF_029439455.1 Caballeronia sp. BR00000012568055
GAACGCTTCGATATCCGTGAACGGTTCGGAGAAAAGATAGGTCCAGTCGCGGCCATCGTCAGCGGCGCTGTAGGCTTCGAACAGATCGTCTAGATGACGATCGACATCCACCGGTTCCAAACGGCAATGTTTCCCTTCAATCACGATTCGCGCGGGTCGCTCGCGCGTCGTCCAGTCATTCACGGCATCGCCAATCGGCTGCTGATACTCGTTCGTTCTCGTCATGCGTCGCAGACTCCCGTGGTCACTCGTCCGAAAGCATCTAAGGTAACGCATTCGTTTGATATCGAGTATGCAAAAAGCGTTGATTGACCGTTCAAATTAAATCCGCTTACCATGCGTCGATCGACACACGAGATCACCATGCCCAAGCTCGGAATGCGCGAAGTGCGCCGCGCACAATTGATCGACGCCACGCTGCTCACCATCGACCAGGTCGGGCTCGGCGGCGCGACGCTCGCGTCTGTGGCGCAGCGCGCGAGCACATCGACAGGAATCGTGAGTCACTATTTCGGCGATAAGGATGGCCTGCTCGAAGCCACCATGCGCCATGTTTTACGCGATCTCTGGTTGGCTACGTCGCGCCGTCGCAAGGCCGCGAAGGCGGATTCGCGCTCGAAATTGCGCGCGGTCGTCGCCGCCAATTTCGATGCGGAACAGGTGAACGGTCCCGTCATGAAGACGTGGCTCGCGTTCTGGTCGGAGAGCATGCACAAGCCTGCGTTGAGGCGCTTGCAGCATGTGAATACGCGGCGACTTTATTCGAATCTGTGCGCGGATTTTTCGCGTGAGTTGTCGAAGCCTGCGGCGCGACGCGCGGCGAGTGGGTTGGCCGCGTTGATAGATGGCTTATGGCTGCGCGGCGCGTTGGCCGGCGAACCGTTCGATACGAAAGGCGCGCTGCGTCTGGCTTACGATTACATCGACCTGATACTCGAACCGCGCGAGCAATAAAAAACGGCGCGGAGAATATCCGCGCCGTTCCTGCTTCAATGCAACGCTTGAATTAAACCGCCATCACCGTCACCGACTTCGACACGAGATACGGTTCGAGCGCTTCCGGTCCGCCTTCCGAGCCATAACCCGAATCCTTGACGCCACCAAACGGCATTTCAGGCCAGGGCGTCGCGGGCTGATTGATCCACAACATGCCGACTTCAAGCTGATTCGTCAGCAGATGCACGTTCTTGAACGAGCGCGTGAACGCATAACCCGCGAGACCATACGGCAGACGATTCGCCTCGGCGATGGCTTCCTCGATCGAATCGAATCCGCGCACCGCCGCGACCGGGCCGAACGGCTCGTTGTTGAACACGTCCGCTTCTAGCGATACATCGGTAATCACCGTCGGCGCAAAGAAATTGCCCGCCGTGCCGATACGCTCGCCGCCCGTGGCAATCGTCGCGCCGGTCTTGCGCGCGTTTTCGATCACGCTGTTCATCGCCGTGATACGGCGTGCGTTGGCCAAAGGTCCGAGCGTGGTGCCATCGGCGAGGCCATCGCCTACTTTCAGACTTTCGGCGTGCTTGACCAGCGCGGCGATGAAGTCCTGCTTCACGCTGTTATGCACGAGGAAACGCGTCGGCGAAATGCAGACCTGACCGGCATTGCGGAATTTGGCCGCGCCCGATGCCTTCACCGCGAGTTCCACGTCCGCGTCTTCCGCGACGATTACCGGCGCGTGGCCGCCGAGTTCCATGGTCGCGCGCTTCATATGCGTGCCGGCGAGCGCGGCGAGTTGCTTGCCCACGGCCGTCGATCCGGTGAACGTCACTTTGCGGATTTCCGGATGCGCGATCAGGAACTGCGAAATCTGCGGCGGATCGCCATAGACGAGTTGCACAACGCCCTTGGGCACGCCTGCATCGGCGAATGCGCGAATCAGTTCAGCGGGCGATGCCGGCGTTTCTTCCGGCGCCTTCACGATAAACGAACAGCCCGTCGCCAGCGATGCGCACAGCTTGCGCACCACCTGATTGACCGGGAAATTCCACGGCGTGAACGCAGCGACCGGACCGACCGGCTCCTTCACCACGATCTGCTGCGCATTCACATTGCGCGGCGGCACGATCCGCCCGTACACGCGACGCCCTTCATCCGCGAACCATTCGATGATATCCGCCGCCGAATTCACCTCGATACGCGCTTCCGCCAGTGGCTTGCCCTGCTCCTGCGTCATCAGGCGCGCGATCGAATCTGCGCGTTCGCGGATGATCCCGGCCGCCTTGCGCATGGTGTTCGCACGCTCGATGGCCGTCAGCTTGCGCCACGTCGCAAAGCCTTGTTTCGATGCCGCCACCGCGCGTTCCAGATCGGCCGTGCCCGCGCGCGCCACCTTGCCGATCACCTCGCCCGTCGCCGGACTCACGACGTTGATGGTCTCGCCGGACTTGGCGTCGCACCATTCGCCATCGATGAAAAGACGTGTGTCTGTATAGCCTGCTGTTGCCATTGATGACCTCCAGATGAAAACAAATAGTCTGTCTATGTTGCCTGATATCGGTATCGCTCGCAGAAACGCGGTTGCCTCAAGTCACGCATCGCCCTGCCGTAAACCTTCTTGAGACGCAGGTTTTCTCCGCCGTCTCTGGCTCTTTCGATCGCTTGTTTTCAGCCGATCGGAGCAGCTTCGCATTCTCCCGTGGCATTGCTCAGGTTTGAATCAGTCACCAATCGTCCGCATGCGGACATGCCTGGTGCGATGCGCCTGCTTCGTGGATACGACTTCAATTCGCCCATTCGGTATTGCGCTTCGCCATGACGAAATCTGATCGACCTGTTGTGTTGCCCCACACCTTCATTGCCATCGCGATGAGTCTTTTGATCGCGGCCTGCGGCGGCGGCGGTAGTGGCGATGCCGGGACGACTGCATCGAATGCGGCGCGTGGCACTGCTTCGACGTCTTCTTCTGCTGCTCCCTCTGCGTCAGCATCCTCGCCTTCGGCAGCGGCCGCTTCTCCCTCTGCATCTGCTACTACAGATGCGACTTCTGCGGCTTCGTCAGCGCCCGCCTCGGTTTCCATTGCTGCGTCAGATACAGCGGCGGCTCTTACCGCTTCAGCTCCGGTGGTCACCAGCGTGCCTGCATCGACCGCGAAGTTGTTCTACGGCGCGAACGGTCACAACAACGAAGGCGGCGCATACGATATCTCCAGCACCGCGCTCCAGCTTCAGCAATTGCAGGATCTCGGCGCAAAGCTTTATCGAAACGAGGTATTTAGCCAGAGCAGCGCGACCAAACTCGCCACCGTCGCGCAGACCATGGCGGCAGGCGGCGTGACGGTGTATCCCGTCATGCTGATGGGCCTCGACTTCAACAGCGAAAGCGATGCCTATGCAGCGGGTTTCGCGCTCGGCCAGCAGACCGCGAATTCTTATCATTATCCGTACTACGAAGTAACAAACGAACTCGAAACGGACGCGCTGACCGGCAATGTCGATGGCGTCTATCCTTCGCATTTCGACAACACGAAATTTACCCATGCGCGCGGCGTGATTCGCGGCATGATCGCGGGCGTCAAGTCGGTGGATGCGTCCGCGAAAATCATCATGGGCGGCGGCGGATGGCTGCACTACGCGTTCGATCAGATGCTCGCCAGCGGCACGCAACCGGACGGCTCGACCGGCCATGAAACGGTGGACTGGGACATCACCGCGTGGCACTGGTATTCGGATATGGGCGACATCACCAATGCTTGCGGCGGCACCGGTTGCCATAATGTTCTCGCCGCGCTCAAGCAACTCGGCAAGCCAATCTGGATCAACGAATTCGGCGTGCGCCCGTGGTATGGATCGGATCAGCAAGTCGCTACATATCTGATCGGCAGTCTGATGATGGCGCAATTCGTCTCGCTCGCATCGACCTACAACATCCAGTCGATTCAAACCTACGAGCTTTACGACGATCCGGCCGGTGGCGAAGGCCCGTACGGTCTCCTGAAGAACGACGGCATCACGCCGAAGGCAGGCTACGCCGCGTTCAAACAATTCGTCGCCGCCAATCCTCGATAAACCACGCAAATCGGCCCGCGCGCCTGCGGGCGATCCCACGCTTCGGGACAGATGAACGCACGCGTGCGAGCCGGTAAAAACAGAAAGGTATTCTCGAAACCTAATTGTTGGCACGTGCTTTTTTCTGCAACTTCGGTTTACTTTCCATTCATTACCCGATAACCTTTGCGCCGCTATCACAGGTTTCGGCAACGCTTGCAAGTCTGACGATCATTGATCAGACCAGATCGGCAAATTCGTTATCCACAGCGCGCATCGCGGCTTGTACAAGTTACCGGTGAATAGCACGCCGTCAGGCAAAAACGCCTTCGGCGCTTCGCAGTATCCGTTGATCAAAAGCGAGCAAACGCAATCGTTTGCTCATCGACTCCGCCATCCGGGGGCGCTGCCATTCGCGCGTCTGGACTGCTTCGGCGAATCCGTGTTGTTCCGGCTGTCGTGTGGCGCTTGCAGAGCGTCGGCAGCCAATCCCCATTGCGGGTTGTCGTATGGACTACTAACGACCGTTCATTTGTAACGGCATCTGTGGCCCTTTGTTACATCGACATTTTGTACAGACCGGATCGTGACCGGCGCGTCCAGCGTTTGCGTTTCAATTTCGTGGCACGCCTCATGCCATTAGTACCACTAATTGATATGACGAATCGAACTCAAGCAGACACCTCACGCTTTCAGGCGTTTTACAGCAGCAAGGTCTCGGCGATTGCCGCAGCGGTCGTTGCAAGCGTGATGCTCGCCGCATGCGGCGGCGGCAGCGACAGCGCCGTCGATGCAGCCACCGGCAAAGCCGCCACGCCGAAGGCGACGGCCAAAGCCGCGAACAACGGCTCGATCTTCTACGGCTTGAACGGCCATAACAGCAACGGCGCGCCGTACGACACCACCAGCATTCAGACGCAGTTGTCGCAGCTTCAGGATCTCGGCGCGACCATCTATCGAAACGACGTGTATAGCCAGGCATCGGCGCAGATCGTCGCGAAGGTCGCGCAGCAGATGGCGGCGGGCGGCGTGACGGTGTATCCGGTGCTGATGCTCGGCCTCGACTACAACAGCGAAGACGATGCCTATAACGCGGGTTACACGCTCGGTCAGCAAACGGCCAACTCGTATCACTACGGCTATTACGAAGTCGGCAACGAACTCGAAGCGAAGGCGCTCGCCGGCAACTACGACGGCAATAACTGGCAGCACTACAACAACTGGTCGTACATGCTGGCGCGCGGCGTGATTCGCGGCATGATCGCGGGCGTGAAGTCGGTGGATGGCTCGGCGAAGATCATCGTTGGCGGCACGTGGAAGCACACGGCGTTCTTCCAGATGCTCGCGGACGGCTCGCAGCCCGACGGAAGCTGGGGCCATCCGACGGTGAGTTGGGACATCACCTCGTGGCACTGGTATTCGAACGAAGGCGACATCACGTACGCGTGCGGCGGCACTGGCTGCCAGGACGTGCTCGCCACGCTTCAGCAAATGGGCAAGCCGATCTGGATCAACGAATTCGGCGTGCGTCCGGACTACGGCTCGATCGCATCGATCGCGTCTTATCTGACGGGCAGCCTGATGATGCAGCAGTACGTCAATATCGCTTCGAAGTACAACATTCAGTCGATCCAGGCTTTCGAACTGTATGACGACGGCGAAGGCGAGTACGGGTTGCTGCAAGGCGACGGCCAGACGCAAAAGCCTGCTTACTCGGCATACAAGAACTTCGTCCAAAGTCATCCGATGTAAATCGCGGGCAATACGCCGCGTCCCGACTCGCGCGCATCATCGAAAAGATGCGCGCGAGATCGAAAACGAACAATTCGAACCAGAAAAACGAAAAGAATTGTTCCATCAGCAATCGGTCACGCCCGACCGATCGCGCAAAAAATCCAACCAAATCCTCAATTTAGCCGGATGCTTACGCGATCGCGCCGCAAGCATCCCTATGGTTTTCCCTAGTCCTCAAGCCGACGCGCGAGAGTACGATCCCCGACGATTAGCGGTCCCGAATGTTCGAATTCGAGCATCGGAATCGCGCAACTTGTCGTGATCGGAGTCTCCATGTTGAAAACTGTCATCGGCTTGCGCTGGTGGATCATCGCGCTCGTGTGTGTCGGCACGATCATGAATTACCTGTCGCGCAACGCGCTCGGCGTGATGGCGGCGGAACTCAAGCCGCTGCTCAACATGAGCACGCAGCAGTATTCCTATGTGGTCGGTGCGTTTCAGATCGGCTATACGATCATGCAGCCGGTGTGCGGGCTGATTATCGATGTGATCGGTCTGCGGCTCGGCTTCGCCTTGTTTGCGTGTCTGTGGTCGGCAACCGGCATGGCGCACGGTCTGGTCGGCAACTGGATGTCGCTGGCCGCATTGCGTGGGCTGATGGGTCTGTCCGAAGCGGTGGCCATTCCGGCCGGCATGAAAGTGGTTGCGGAGTGGTTTCCGAATCGCGAGAAGTCCGTCGCGGTCGGTTACTTCAACGCGGGCACCTCGCTCGGTTCGTTGTTCGCGCCGCCGCTCGTCGTGTTCCTTTCCCTTCGATTCGGCTGGCAGAGCGCCTTCGCCGTCACGGGCGCAATGGGCTTCGTCTGGGCCGCGTTCTGGTACTGGCTGTATCGATCGCCGGCGGATCATCCGCGTATCAGCGAGAAGGAACGCGCGACGATTGCTACAGGGCAGACGCCGCGTCTGAAGTCCGGAGAAAAGCGCCGCATCCACGAAGTGCTCGGCACGCGGCGATTCTGGGCCATCGCGCAGGCGCGTTTTTTCGCGGAACCCGCGTGGCAAACCTTCAGCTTCTGGATTCCCCTCTATCTCGCCACCGAACGCCACATGGATCTCAAGCAGATCGCCATGTTCGCGTGGCTGCCGTTTCTCGCCGCCGATCTCGGCGGCTTGTTCGGCGGCTATCTCTCGCCGTTCCTGATGAAGCGTTTTCGCGTGCCGCTGATCGCCTCGCGCATCACGGGCGTGGTGCTCGGCGCGTTCATGATGATCGGGCCGGCGTGCATCGGATTGGTGGCATCGCCTTATGAAGCGATCGCGCTGTTCTGCGTCGGCGGCTTCGCGCATCAGATGATCTCGGCGCTCGTCAACACGCTCGCCGCCGATGTCTTCGAACCAGGCGAAGTCGGCACCGCAGCCGGATTCGCGGGCATGGCCGCGTGGATCGGCGGGCTCGGTTTTTCGCTGATCGTAGGCGCGCTCGCAGATACCGTCGGCTACGGGCCGCTGTTTATCGCGCTCGGCGCATTCGATCTGATCGGCGCGTTCCTGCTTGTCGTGCTGATGCGCGGCGTCAAGGGCGATGCGCGCCTTCAGTCCGTCCCGAACTAATTGGCAATCCGAAATGGCTAATCTCAAACATCGTCCGCAATTTACGATTTCGTATATCAAGAAGCATCGTGTCGCGCTGGCTTCGGCCGAAGGGCATCGCATCGAGATCGATCAGCTTGCGCAGGATATCGTGCGCGTGCTCGTGTTGCCGTATGGCAAGCTGCGCGGGCCGCGCTCGTGGGCGATTGCGCCCGGTCAGGACGACGTGCCGCTCGAAGGCCGCGACCGCCGCGATGTGACCGGCTTCGATCCCGGCCCCGCGCGCTTTCTCAGCGACGATCACGAATTGATGATCGAAACGTCGATGCTGCGTCTGACGGTGACGCTCGACGGCGGCTTCTGCACGTGGGACGTGCTGCGCGGCGGACTGTGGCATCGCGTGTTGGGCGATCGCAAGACGCAGGCGTACAACTTCGGCTGGTGGGACGAGCGTGTGTATCACTACGTCGAACGTTGCAAAGGCGAAATGCTCGTGGGACTCGGTGAACGCGCGGGCATGCTGGATCGCTCGAATCAGCGCTACGAAATGCGCAATATCGACGCGATGGGCTACAGCGCGCGCACGACCGATCCCTTGTACAAGCACATTCCGTTCTACGTGACGTGGCAGCCGGAAACGTCCACCGGCTACGGCCTGTTCTACGACACGCTCGCCGATTGCCACTTCGATATGGGCCGCGAACTGGACAATTATCACGGGCATTACCGGCATTTCATCGCGGAACACGGTGATCTGGACTACTACTTTATCGCCTCGCCCGATACACCGTTGAACGCCACGCGCCGCTTCACCTGGCTCACCGGCAAACCCGCGTGGATGCCGAAGTGGGGACTCGGCTATTCCGGCTCGACGATGAGCTATACGGACGCGCCCGACGCGCAGCATCGCATGAGCGAATTTATCGATCGATGCCGCGAGCACGACATTCTGTGCGACTCGTTCCACTTGTCGTCGGGCTATACATCGATCGATGGCAAGCGTTACGTGTTCAACTGGAATCACGAGAAATTCCCGGATATCGATGGCTTCGTGCACGACTATCTGCGCGATGGCGTGCGCCTCGTGCCGAACATCAAGCCGTGTCTGCTGCACGATCATCCCGCCTTCGATGAAGTCGCCAAAGCGCGCCTGCTGATCGAAACGAACGACGGCGCGCCCGCATGGATTCAGTTCTGGGACGAAGTCGGCGCGTACCTCGACTTCACCAATCCGCAGACCATCGACTGGTGGAAGAATCGCGTGACGGACAGCCTGTTGCGCTACGGCATTGCATCGACATGGAACGATAACAACGAGTTTGAAATCTGGACGCCCGATGCCCTCGCCTACGGTTTCGGCGTGCCCTTCCCCGCGCGCGAAGCCAAGGTCCTTCAGACCATGCTGATGATGCGCGCCTCGCGCGATGCGCAACGCGAGCACGCGCCCGGCGCGCGGCCGTTTCTGGTGTCGCGATCGGGTGGCGTCGGCATGCAGCGTTATGTGCAGACCTGGTCGGGCGACAACTACACGTCGTGGGAAACGCTGCGCTTCAATCTGAAGATGGGACTCGGTCTGGCGATGTCGGGTGTATCGAATAGCGGGCACGATATCGGCGGGTTCGCGGGACCGGCGCCCGGTCCTGAACTGCTCGCGCGATGGGTCGCGTTCGGCATCTTCCTGCCGCGTTTTTCCATTCATTCGTGGAACGACGATGGTACGGTTAACGAACCGTGGATGTATCCGGAAATCACGCGCGTGGTGTCGGATCTGATCAAGCTGCGGTATCGGCTGATTCCGTATCTGTACGAGTTGCTGGGGCAGTCGCACGACCGCTACGAGCCGGTCACGCGGCCCATGTTCGCGGAGTTTCCGCACGATCCCAACTGCCTCGTCGATGGCGACGACATGATGCTCGGCGCAGCCTTGCTGGTTGCGCCCGTGGTCGAGCCGGATCATAAGTATCGCGAAGTATATTTGCCGAGCGGCGCGCGCTGGGCGTCGTACTGGAGCGGCGAAGTGTTCGATGGCGGTCAGCGCGTGAATTTGCCCGCGCCGTTCGATCGCCCAGTGATGCTGATTCGCGAAGGACACGTGGTGCCGCTGAATATCGCGGAGCAGCACTTTGCGCAAGCGGCGGATGAGCGCGCGTTTATCGCGTTGCCGTTCGAAGGCGACGGCGTCGCGCGTGGCGAATGCGTCGAAGACGATGGCGAATCGCACGATGGCGCGCGAGGTCATTGGCACGTTTCCATCGAAAGCGATGCTTCTGAATTGCGCGTATCGGTGGAATGTCCGCTTGCCGGACAGCGCGATGTGCGTATCAGCATTCCGGCATCGGACAAGCGAAGCATCGCGAGCACGCAAGGCGAACTAATCGACGATCAGATCAGCAAAGGTTGGCGTCATCTCACGCTGCGTCTTGCTGACGGTCTCGCTCACTGAGCGAAGCGGTTTCGTTTTATGAATCGAAGGAAAGTAATGAAGTCATCGAAAACCGTCTGGGCGCGCGCATCCGTCCTGTTGTCTCTGCCTGTGGTGTTTGCAAATCACGCGTTCGCGCAAAGCAGTGTCACGCTGTACGGCGTGGTCGATAACGCGTTCGCGTACGTCAACAATCAGCGCGGCCACTCGAACATTTACATGAGTCAGGGCAACTTGCAGGCGAGCAAGTTCGGCTTGCTGGGCGCGGAAGATATCGGCGGCGGCACGAAGGTCGTTTTCCGGCTGGAAAGCGGCTTCAATTCGCTGACGGGCGCGCAAAGCAGCGCGGGCAATATGTTCAATCGGCAAGCATATACGGGCTTGAGTAACGATCGATACGGCACGCTCACGATGGGCCGTCAATACACGCCCTACTTCAACATGGTCGGCGCGCTCGGGCCGACGGGCGTGCTGACGGGCGCGACCGGCGCGCATCCCGGCGATGTCGATGCGCTCGACACCACGCTGCGTTTCAATAATTCGGTTACCTATGTATCGCCGACGATCGCGGGACTGGCGTTCAGCGCGCAATACGCGCTCGGCGGTGTGCCGGGCAGTATCGCGAGCGGCAGCAATTTCAGCGCGGCTTTGCGATACGACTACAAACCGTTTGTCATCGCTGCGGGTTATGTGAAGCTGAAGGACATCGCAACGAGTCCAGCGCTCGGCACCTTCGCGGTGAATTCGCCGGTGAACAACGGCTTCGCGAGCGCGCGCAGCGTGCAACTCGCCGCAGCCGCCGCGCGCTACACGTATAACGATCTGATGCTCGGCGTGAATTACTCGAACGCGCAGTACGCGCCGGGATCGAACTCGCTATTTACCGATGAAGCCGTGTTCAACACGTACGGCGCAATCGCGACCTATCGCTTCACGCCCGCGATCAACGTCGCGGCCGGTTATAGCTATACGCTGGCGAGCAAGTCGAACGGCATCAACGAGCCGGCGCGTTATCAGCAGATTTCGCTGGAGCAGACGTATTCGCTATCGACGCGCACGACGTTCTACGCGCTTCAGGCGTATCAGCATGCAAGCGGTAAATCGTTGATTGCTTCGGGGAACGGGCCGGTGATTGCGAATGCGGTGGCCGTGGTCGGTGACTCGCAGAACACGTCGCCGTCGTCCGGACCATCGCAGTTCGTCGCGATGGTCGGCATTCGGCACGCGTTCTGATTCAGCTTAACGTGTAGCTCCGCGCGAATGCATCGAATTGTTCGATCTGATTCGATTGCCATTGCGCGGGCTTTTGCAGTTCTTCCGCCATAATCCGCGCCACTTCCGGCGCGGCGCGGCGCGCGGCGGCGGCATCGAGAAACAAGGCGCGATTGCGCCGCGCAAGCACATCTTCGACAGAACGCGCCAGTTCCGCGCGCACCGCGAAACGCGTCTGTGCTTCCGTCAGTCCACTTGCTTCGATCAGCACATTCGATGCGCCCGGCAACTGCTCGATAGCATGCGCATCCGAGCCGTAATAGCCGCCGCGCTCATTCGTCGATCCGTGCAGTGGCAAATGCTCCGTGCGGCACGGCGCGGCGGCCAGCATGCCCTGCTTCACCGCGAGATCCATCACCTGCTGCGCCATCAGCCGATACGTCGTCCACTTTCCGCCCGTCACGGTGATCATGCCGGTGCTGTTCAGCTCGATCGTATGTTCGCGCGATAACGACGCCGTCGGCCCGTTGCCATCGCCCTTTTTGACCAGCGGACGCAGACCGGCCCACACGCTCAGCACGTCGTCGCGCGTCGGCTTGATCGCCAGATAATCGGCGGCGGTGGCGAGAATGAAGTCGATATCGGCATCGCTTGCGTGCGGGTCGAGCGGCAGATCGTGGCGCGCGGTATCCGTCGTGCCGATGATCGTGTGGCCGTGCCACGGCACCATGAACAGCACGCGGCCGTCCTTGGTTTTAGGCACGAGAATCGCGTGATCGCTGCGGAGGAATTTTCCTGGCAGCGTCAAATGCACGCCCTGGCTCGGCTCGACAATGGGCCGCGCGGTCGGATCGGCCATGGCGCGGATCGAATCGACCCAGACGCCGGCTGCGTTCACCACGCACTTTGCGGTGACGCTGAACGTATCGCCGGTATCTTTATTCTCGACCGATAGCCGGTGAAGCCCCGCAGCCTTGTCGAACGTGACGCCACGCACGGCGGCATCGTTGAGCGCGATGCCGCCCAAGTCGAACAGCGTGCGCATCAACGTGATGGCGAGGCGCGCGTCGTCGAACTGGCCGTCGTAGTAGAGCGTGCTGCCGCGCAAGGCGTGGCCTTGAAGCGCGTCGGCGAGCATCGGCGCATGGTCGCGCGTTTCGGTGAGACTCAGACCACGGCTCGATGCGAGATTCAGTTTGCCCGCGAGGCAATCGTAAATTTTCAGGCCCGCGCCGTAGAAGAATTTATCGCCGAAGTGATACGCGGGCACCACGAAGCCCAACGCGCTGACCAGATGCGCCGCGTTGCGGGCAAGCAGGCCGCGCTCGCGCAGCGCCTCGCGCACCAAAGGAATATTGCCTTGCGCGAGATAGCGCACGCCGCCGTGCACGAGTTTGGTCGCCTTGCTCGACGTGCCCTTGGCGAAATCGCGCGCCTCTAAAAGCAAGGTTCGATATCCGCGCGAAGCCGCATCGACGGCGGTGCCGAGGCCGCTTGCGCCGCCGCCGATCACGACGACATCCCAAGGCACGGTTTGATCGAGTTCGCGCAGAAGCGCGGCGCGGTCGGCAGGAATCGTGGCTTGCATGGTCAGACGGTGCAGGTAGTTGAGGTTTGCGGAGCGGCAAGGGGAACGTCCCAGCCCTTCGAACGTTCGATCGCGCGATGCCATCGGTCGAGATGCGCGGCGCGTTCATCCGCAGACATCGCCGGTTCGAAGCGGCGGGCGGCATCGGCTTGTTGCGGGAGATGGTCGGGGCTCGACCAGAAGCGCGCGCCGAGTCCGGCGAGATACGCCGCGCCGAGCGCGGTGGTTTCCGTGATCGGCGGACGCACAACCGGGCGGCCGAGCAGATCGGCCTGAATCTGCATCAAAAGATCGCTCTGCGATGCCCCGCCGTCCACGCGCAACTCGGTCAACGCGATGCCCGCGTCTGCTTCCATCGCGTCGAGCATATCGACGGTTTGCAGCGCGATCGCTTCGAGCGCCGCGCGGGCGATATGCGCGCGTGCCGCGCGCGTGCGGATCCCAATGCGGCGCGCCGAGTCCGGCGAACGCGGGCGCGAGCACCACGCCGTCGCTGCTTTTGCATTGAGCGGCAAGCGCGCCGACATCGGCTGCGCGTTCGATGATGCCCAGACCATCGCGCAGCCATTGAACGATTGCGCCGCCCATGAACACCGAACCTTCGAGCGCATAGGTGCGCGCATCGCCGATTTGCCAGCCGAGCGTCGTCAACAACTGATGTGTCGATGCCACCGGCTGCGCGCCCGTGTTCATCAGCAAAAAAAGCCCCGTGCCATACGTGTTCTTGACGATGCCGCGCTCGAAACACGCTTGGCCGAAAGTCGCCGCCTGCTGATCGCCCGCGATGCCGGTAATCGGAATCGATGCGCCGAAAATCGACGGATCGGTGCGCGCGATCTCGCCGCTCGATGGCACGACTTCCGGCAGCACGGCGCGCGGGATATCGAACAGTGCAAGCAGATCGTCGTCCCATTGGCCGCGGCGGATATCGAACAGCGAGGTGCGCGAGGCGTTCGAGCCGTCGGTGACGTGCCGCTTGTTGCCGCTCAGATGCCACACAAGCCACGTATCAACGGTGCCGAAGGCGAGTTCGCCGCGTTGCGCTCGCGCACGCAGATCGGGCGCGCTGTCAAGTAGCCAGGCGAGTTTCGTCGCGGAGAAATACGGATCGATCCTGAGGCCAGTCCTGTGCGCGATCAGTTCCGACGCGCCCTGCTCCGCGAGACGCGCGCAATGTTGCGCCGTGCGCCGGTCTTGCCAGACGATGGCCGGGCCAACCGCTTCGCCGGTCTTGCGATCCCACAGCAAGGTCGTCTCGCGCTGATTTGCAATGCCGATGGCCGCGATTTGCGTGGCATCGACCTGGGCCTTTTTCAGCGCTTCATGCGCGACGGCGAGCTGCGATTGCCAGATATCCTGCGGATCGTGTTCGACCCAGCCCGGCTGCGGATAATGTTGTTCGAATTCGCGCTGCGCTTGCGCGGCCACGCGGCCCGCGCGGTCGAATAGCATGGCGCGGGAACTGGTGGTGCCCTGATCGAGCGCCAGAATGTAGGCGGGCTGGGTCATGCGGCCGCGGCTCCTGAATAAAGTTATTCTTTTAGATTCGCAAACGAACCTTTAATGTTCATTTACGCGCATCGTATCATAGCTTTCTTGGGCTTCGCGCCCCGTTGATTCGATTAAACTAGACACCGTTTTTCACTTATTTTCGATTCCGCTCATCAACATGACACTCGCTTCGGCGCTCAACAGCAGGCAGCAAGCGCTTCTCGACCGCGTCGCGCGCTCGGGATTCGCGACCATCGACGATCTGGCAGCGGAGTTTCAGGTCACGCCGCAGACCATCCGGCGCGATGTGAACTGGCTCGCCGATCAGAATCTGCTGCGTCGCTATCACGGTGGCGCGAGTGCGCTGACGAGCGCGGAGAACACGGCCTACACCGCGCGTCAGGAGATGTTTCTGGATGAGAAGCGGCGCATCGCCCGGCGCATCGCGCAGGACATTCCGAATAACGCGACGCTGTTTATCAATCTCGGCACGACGACGGAGGAAGTCGCCCGCGCGCTGCGGTCGCATAGCGGGCTGCGCGTCATCACGAACAATCTGAATGTGGCGAATATTCTTGCGGATGAATCGGACGCCGAAGTGATTGTCGCGGGCGGGCGCGTGAGGGCGCGCGATAAAGGCGTAGTGGGCGAGCAGACGGTCGATTTCATCCGTATGTTCAAGGTGGATTTCGGAATCGTGGGGATTTCGGGTATCGACGAAGACGGTACGCTGCGTGACTTTGATATCGCCGAGGTGCGCGTTGCGCAGGCGATCATCGAACAGTCGCGGTCGGTGTTTCTCGCGGCGGATCACTCGAAGTTCGGGCGCGCGGCGCTGGTGCGGCTCGGCCATCTGAATCAGGTCGATGCGCTGTTCACCGATACGCCCCCGCCCGAGTGGATGGCAGAGGCATTGTCGGCGGCTGAAGTGTCTGTACGCGTGGCGGAGTAAACCTCTGAGGCGTTATTTAGCGGGGGATTGATCGGCTTCGGTCGCTTCTGCGACGGGTTCCGCGATGGCTGGTTTCGGCGGACGCGCGCGTTTCTTCGGCGCCGTGGTCTTGCCCGCCTTCGCCACTTTGCTCTTCGATTTCGCTTCAGCGCTTGCGCCAATCGCAAACACCGATCGATCGGCCGCATCGGCAATCCATGCGGGCGCACGGCCATGACCGGTCCACGTCTTACCCGTCTCCGGATCGCGATACAACGGTTTACCCGGCGCGCTTTTGGCGGCTGCAGCCTTCGGTTTCGATGTACCGGTCACATCGGTCGCATCGATCAGAAACTTGCTGCGATCACGCGCATTCGCGATCCACGCGGGCGGGCGCGCACGGCCACTCCATGTGTCGCCCGTCTTCGGATTGCGATATTTCGGCGGCAATTGGTTTTTCACCGCACGCTTCTTCGCTGCCACAGACGACACCCCGAGCGCCTTTTGCCGACGCTTCTTCGCAGCTGCCTCGATATCCGCCGTCGTCAGCCCGTGCTCGATCATCAAGTCGCGAATGTGATCGACGACTTTCTGCGCCTGCTTTGCGATCAGAGTATCCGCCTGTTTTTGCAGCGCCTGAATCTTCGCCCGAATCTGCCCGATGGTCGCCATGATGCCCCCTCAGCGTTTGGGTGAATGCACTATGCCATCAACACTTGCTTTAATCGAGCCGCGACCGCCGTCAACAGCGACTCAGCGCGCCTTGCGCGCAGCCTTGCGCAACTCCGCCGCCACGAACGACACGAACGTACTCGCGATGCTCGGCCACGTCATGATGTTCGCTTCGTCGATGTCGGCCGCCTTGAGTCCCTGCCGGTCGATCGCGCGCTGCCCGATCGTGCTCGATGCCACGAAGCTCCGGACCAATTCTTCCTGCGTTTTCTTTTCCGCCGACACGAAGAATTCGCGCGCGGCGCGCGTCTCGTCCTGACGACGCTGATCCGCCGCCGCTTCCGCCGCCGCGAGACTGGCGGCGACCGCATCCTTGCGCGCGTTCTGTTCTTCGTTCTTCGCCGCGGCTTTTTCGACGCGCTTCGTTTGGAGCATCGAAACCTGCTTATCGGCTTCGGATACGCGGTAATTCTCCGACAAGGCTTTCATCAGATACGCCGACGCGCGACGAATATCGTCACCTTTGGCGATTCGCCAACGCACGTAATCGATAGCCTGCTCGATGCGTTCGTCCGACCACGTCGCGCGATTTTCACGGATCTGCGCGAACTGTTTATCGGAGAGACCGAATTCTTTGTAGAGCGTCAAATAAAGCGATGCCGACGACAGCATGTCCGCATCCGCTGCCGCCGCTTCCTCGCGACGCTTGAGTTTGAAGCGAATCTGATCTTTCTTGCGCGAACCGGGCGTGCCGGCGCGCGTCTCGTAGGCAATCTCGATATCGGACAACTCGTTGATATGTTTGATCGCCGGTTCGAGATAGTCGCGCTTGAAATACTTGAACTCCGCGAAGTTCGCCCAGGACTTGCCGGGCAGACTGCGAATCAGATCGAGCGAAATCCAGTCGGTGCGCTCGTGCGGCACCTCTGGCAAGACGTGGTCGTAAATCGCGCGCGCATAGATCAGCTTGAATTTCGATGTGACCAGCAGACTCGTCCAGTACGAATTCTCGGGATCTTTGATCAGCCGCTGCAATTCGAGCGGCACGCGAAAGCGGATGCGTCCGCTGCGCACACTCACGCGGCCGATCAGTTCGAGCCAGTCGCCTTCATCGTCGCTGATGGAAATGAGGCTGTCATCGTCGGCGTCGTCTTCATCGGCGTCCGTTGCGTCCGGCTGATCCTCGACCAGGCGTCCCTTCGAATCCACCGATACCACCGGGCCGCTCGTCACCTCGAGCATGGCCGACTTCACGCTGCGCACGACGCTGGAAAAGTGCTTCTTGTTATGGCTTTCGTAGCGCATCAGCCATTTGAAAAAGCTGAGCGACACTTCGTACGTGTCGGCGGTCTCCGGCTCCTGCGCGACGATGAAATACGCGGCATCGACAAAGCGGCGCGCGGACAAACCCAGCCCGATGATCCGCGCGAATACGCTGTTCTTCTGATAACCGATGTCTTTCGGCGTAACGACAGCGTCGATGGGCGTCTTCACCGGTGCGTTCTCGACGAATAAATCGAGCGCATATTGAAGCGGCGTCACCCGTCTCTCGACACTGCTGGCCATGTTGTTTCGTTGATATGAGGGCTGGTCCGGTTAACTTTAGCACAGGAAGGTGAGATAGCGAACAAACACTCTCACCTCTGCCGCTTTTTCGGCACGCTTTTGACACTATCTCTCACCTTCGCGACAGCGGATCTCACCTTCGCAAGCATTCTGCGCCCCTGAAAGTCAAGCAGACACAGCGTGCAGCGCGAATCCGACAACCAATCTCACCTCTGAGCATGCGCGCCAAGGACTCTCACCTTTTCGCCCGTGACTCTCGCCTTTGGTTACAACGGTTCTCACCTTTGATGGACACTCGCTCTCACCTTTGCGCCAATAGTTCTCACCCTACGCGGATAAGCCGTTGATTCTATTCCGGTCGCCTTCGTTCTGTTAGTAAGCTTGTTCGTTTTTCTAGGTTTACAACGACAAACAAACCGAGCCTAACGTAGCGGGCGGACTACTTCTCTTGATCTGCGAGGCCGTCCGAGCACGGTAAAGGTGAGAGTCATTGTCGTCCGCGATGTCTACTTTTACGGGACATGCGGCGATTTGTCTATAACGACAGGCCTCTTGAGGGCTTGACGGCGTTTACCGGACACTAACTCTCACCTTTGGGCTACACGGGGGCTCAAGAATTCGGGCTTTTACTGCGCCGTTCCGTTCATACAAGGCTGGAAATACGCTCAAGTTTGCGGGCGTCATAGTGAAGGTGAGAGGTTTTGGTGCCGCATTAAAGCATATGTCACGCTTATTATTTTGAATGATCGGACAATCCCGCGCTTATAACCGTTGTAAAAACAGTGAGTTACTTGAGGCTATGTAGAAATAAGATGCGCTTTGAAACCAGCCATTCTGGTTTTCCGGTATTCTACGTTTAGGCTTAATTTTCAGGAAAAACTTCGAAATGGCGAATGTCAGTCAACCGATGCCAATCGATCGAACGGTGACTTTGGCGCAAATCAGCGATTTCGCTGATGTCGTCACCGATTACGCAACCGAGTTGCGGGATCAGATTTTGGCGCCGCGGCCGCGAAAAAGCGCGCCTATGTTCACCACGGGAGAAATTGCCGAGCTGTGCGGCTTGACGCGACAGCAGGTGCACTACCTCGTTGCAAAAAGCGATGGTGTGCTGCCGGAGGGACAGTCTACTGGAACGGGCCGCAGTCGCAGCCGAATGTTTACCCTTCCCGAAACGCGCACCTGGGTTCAGCGCGTATCAGAGATTTATCAAACACCGATAGTCGAAGGCCCGAGCGATAACTTCGAAGGCAAGGTCATTATCACCTCGCAACTCAAAGGTGGCTCCGCGAAAACCACGACTACGATGTGCCTCGCACAAGGACTGACTTTGCGCGGCCGAAAGGTTCTCGTGATCGATCTTGACCCGCAAGCATCACTCTCGGAATTGTGCGGGCTTTATGCCGAGAAGGAGATCTTCCCCGAAGACACCGTGCTTCCTTTTATCTATGACCAGAAGGTCGAAGGCGGTTTGCTCGGGAAGGTTCAAACAACGTATTGGGATGGTCTCGACATCATCCCGGCTCACACGGAATTAGTCGGCGCTGAATATCACCTGCCTGCCATGCAGATGAAGTTGCCTGGCTTCAAATTCTGGACGGTTCTGCGCGACGGACTCGCACCGCTTCGCAAGCATTATGACTACATCATTCTCGACACGTCGCCGTCGTTGTCCTATCTGAACCTCAATGCGTTGATGGCCGCCGATGCCATGGTCATGCCTATGGTGCCCGAGAATCTGGACTTCTTCAGTTCGCTATCTTTCTGGCGGCTATTCTCCGACGTCGCGAAGTCGTTCATTCGTTACGAGGCCGACAAAAAATACGATTTCGTTTCCGTGCTGCTCACTCGGGTGAATTATGGTCCTACGGCGTCGACACCGGTCGTGCGAACTTGGGCGCAAGGGGCGTATCGACAGTGGCTCGATCCATTCGAGGTGCCGGCTAGTTCGGTGATGAGCTCCGGCGCGCTTGCTTTTACCACCGTGTTCGATATCGCGAGTACGCATAGTCAGGCGAAATCGCTGGCGCGAGTCCGGCAGCCTTTGGTGGACTATTGCCGATGGGTGGATGATCAGTTCGTTAAGCAATGGAGACCGGCGCAATGAGCAACATCCGCGAACAATTGCTGGCGAAGACGGCCGGGATCAAAGCCACGGATGCCAGAAAACCAGATGCATCGCGTCGCGCTAGCCGAACGGAAACCGCGCCGGGAATGGCGGGCGCGCTCGCGGCCGCTCAGTTGCGAGTGCAGGAACTGGAATCGAAAGGCACGTCGTCGGAGTTGACGGTCAGCGAAATTCTGCCGAATCCCTGGCAGCCGCGACGTGTGTTTAACGAGAGCAAGCTAACGGAGCTCGCTGAGTCGATTCGTGAAGTCGGTCTCATGCAGCCGATCGTGGTGCGTCGTGTGGATGCGAATTACCAGATCATCGCGGGCGAGCGTCGGTGGCGTGCGCACAAGATGCTTGGTCTTGAGGCGATTCCTGCTGTGGTTATTGAATGTACGGACCAGGATATGGCGGTGCTGGCGCTGGTCGAAAACGTCAGCCGCGATGATCTGACGGATTACGAGATTTCGGTTTCCATTCGCCGATCGGAGCAGGAGTTTCCGGATCGCAAACGGATGGCCGAGGCACTGGGTATGTCGCGGGCCGGGTTGTATCGTTACTTTGCGTACGAGAGCTTGCCGGGTTTTATCCGAAAGACGCTCGATCTTCAGCCGACGCTGTTAGGCGGGCACGCGGCGCAGGATATCGTTTCGACGTTAAAGAAGCACGGCGAAGATGGTACGCGGGCGGCATCGGAATTGTGGCCGGATGTTGTCAGTGGAGATTTGCCGCAAGGGAAATATGCTGCGTCGATCGCTGCGCTGGCTGTCAAGCGTCGCTCGAGTGGAGATGTCGGCGCGGGAAGAAGTATCGAAAAGTTTTTCGCGGGACGTGAGCAGGCGGGAAATATCACTAAGGATCTTGGCAACTTCACGGTCAAGATTAAGACCGCGATGTTGACAGAGGACCAAGAGCGCGAGATACGCGATGTTATTGGCCGGCTGTTTTCTACGCAGCCAAAAAATTGAGTTGCTTTTCGGTACCAAGATGAAGCCCGCGCAAGCGGGCTTTTTTTGTGCGTGTCTCCAGTGGAGACACGCAGTGTTAATACAGACGGGAACGTGCGCAGGCCACCGAACCGCCTGCACCGAATTTTTTAAGGCAGGAGTTACGGCAGCGGCTCTAAGACAGTTGGATGTAGAGGGTATCGCCTGATGCAAACGCGAAGGTGCTGATTAACGCGGCAATGATGATATGTATGACGTTGCTGGCAATCTCGCGCGCCGAACTCATGCCGCTTAGCCGACCGCAGCTAAGCGGCAACGAGTGATCAAATGCCGATTACCATTTCCTAGCCGTGCAAGCCGTGGATCTAGATGCGGTCGTGCTGAAGCTCTTGTGACTATCACTCGTGTCTCCACTGGAGACACTAAAAGCATTTACGACTTCTATTGCCTCCGCTTAATTTGCGCGGCCGCATCGAATCCAAAAAGTCGGCAAATGGGTGAACCCATTCGGTTCGCAAGCGATGATCTGCGTTCGAAATGCAAGCGATCAAGACAAGTTGCCAAGGCTATCCGCCGCATCGCATGGAATATGGATACACCTCGAAGATAGCCAAGTGTCTCCATTGGAGACACGGAAACGATGTGGGCAAGCTGCAAAACGCGAGCATTGCAGTGGCCGTCAGAATCATCGAACAGCGTTGCGCTGGCAAGATCGTTGGCGCGAAACAAGCTTAGCTACGTCGATCAGGAAACCGGGCGTGAAACATGCGCGAAAAACAACGGCTTCAGCTTTTGTGTCGTAAAATCAGCAAGTTGCACCATTTACATGAAGTTGTTTCACGGAAAAGCAACGGAGATTTCGCGAAGCGTCGCCGAAACTGGTCGAAATACGGCTTAAAAGCGACCAAAGCCGCCAGGCGTATTAACCGAAACCTTGACCGTATCGAACGACACGCCAGCGGTTGAATCGCTCAAGCGAAGCAGATACGCCTTAAGCCCGTCGCCGATGCGCCACCTGACAAGGCTCACCCGCCTTGAACCGGTCCAAACGCTCACTCGCCACGGTCAACGCGCCAAGACTCGCCCGTCGCAACTGATAATCGTAGAGCGACACGATCGCTGCGAAATTCTCAAACTCATCCGCCGGCAGCGTCCAAACACCCGACGCCCGCCCGCCATCAAAAACCGCAGCCATGACGCGATCAGCACTCGCTAACGCATCCGCGGAAAAATCGCCGTGACCGGCTTCTGACAGAAACCGCGCCAAAAGCATGGCTTCCGTTACGCGTTGCGCGGGTTCGATTTCCGTCGCGCCCGCCCGCAGCGCCTGCAAAGAGAGATGCGCTTGAAGCGCCAACTCACTCGCGACTGCACGAGGAATAGGAAGAAGCTGCGCTTTGGAAAACTGCGCATTGGTCGTCTTTTGCGACTGCTTAAAAAGTAGAGTGCGTGACATGCTACCGATCTTGAAGTTGATCTTGATGCGTTAACGATCAACTCAGTCGGAATCTGAAGGGTATCCGCTTCTTTCTTGTTCGAATCGTTCGATAATGGCAATCGCGCCTTCACATTGCTCGGCATCGAGCGAATGGATCGAGCCTTTTTCGGCCAACTCCGCGCCGATCTGCTGCGTGACCCACTTCAGCCCTTTTGCCCGCGCCTCAAAGATCGAGCAGCCGTCGCGCCGGACTTTTGCCTGAGCCAGCGGTTCCAGCATCGCATGCAGTTTCGCCTTCAACTCACGAAGCCGCGCATCGGCGAGACGACCAAGCGGAACGTTACGTGTGCTGCGTGGAAACACGCCGATCCACGCCTGACAATTCACGCATATCCACAGTGACCCGTGATTGTCGCGATACGGATAGATTTCGTCGCCGGCCCGCGCGAGGGTCGCGGGCGCGCCGCAATAATCGCAATTCGGATGGGGCAGGGCTTTGACTGGGCGACCGACACGCATGTCCGCTCTCTCGCTCGTTTCTCTCGCAGTTAGGAAACTCAATATAGCAAAGCGCGAATGAGCGAACGTTCGTTGGTCTCGCGCTTACGCGCAATAATAATTCGGATAGCGAAGCGTCAGCATCGGATTGAAGAATCGCACCAGGCGCGTACCTACATAGGTGGGAATTTACTTCGGCGTGTGACGGTATAGGGTGTAAGTGCGTACGGAGCCTACGCACTTCAGGAGACGAATGACTCTCCCCACGTAGCGTTCGATCACGATCAGCCGATCGAACCGCACATCGCAGCATAGTCGAGCCACGTTCTGCCGCAGGCATCGCGGGCGTGCGTCAGCAACACGTTCTAAGAGGTGATGACGATGAGAGCAAGTTATCTATTGGCCGCATTGGCCGCCGGGATGCTCGCACTGAGCAGCACGGTATTCGCACAAGATATGCAAATGGCACCCGACCAAACCACCATGCCGCAACAAAACGCGCAGAGCATGCAGTCCGATACGACGTCGTCCAGCTATGGCGGCACGTCATCGACGATGACTCGCGCGGGCGGCATGTCTCAATCGACATGGACGAGCGGAACCTCGTCGGCATGTGTCACCGGCCTGAGCTGCAATATCTATCAAGGGAATTGAAAGCGTGTGACCGCCGCAGGCAGCGGCCACACGTGAGAGGGGAGCGCCGGAAGCCGGCGCTGCCACCGAAGAAGCGCCTTAGCGCTGATGGTCCTTCTTGATTTCTTCCTTGGCGTCGCCGAATTGCTTGCGGGCTTCGCCAGCACCTTGTTGCACTTGCCCCTTCACTTGCTGAGCCGTATCGCCGGTCATTTTGCCGACAGCTTCATTGGCCTTGCCCTTCACCTTTTCGGCGGTACCCTTGACTTGATCCTTGTTCATGGTGAGCCTCCTTATCGATTGCGTGGGGGCCGTTGCCGCCACGATTGGATATCAGCAAAACGTGGACCTGAGAGCGATCTGCGCGAAAAACGCAGACGAAAAAAAAGCCCGCTGTGTGCGGGCTTCGAATCCATATCAAGTGAAGACATGGAGGAGACAAATTCAGTATAAACCCTGATCGATCCGATTAGCCTGAATTTGTGAAATGTTGTCACTGAGCAACGCTGGAATCCGATGCCGATACCGCTGGTGCCGAAGACGCTGACGGCAAAATCGGCGGCATCGTCGTGAAGGTTGGCGGCGGTGGCGTTTCTTCTTCCGTCACTTCCGCAGCAGGCTCGGCCGGCGCGCGTTTCACGGGCGCACGTTTCGGCGCTGCCGTCTGCTTCGCCGCGCTCGGCTTCGGCGCTTTCGAGAACGTCTCCGCGAACCACGTTTTCACGCGCGTCACCATTGTTTGCCATGGACTTGGTGTTTCGCGCGTGTCGAAGCGCTCGCGCGTATCGATCAAATGCGAACGCAACGCGCGCTGCGTAAAGTCGCCGACGATGGGCAACGCGCTATGCGCCCCTTGTCCCCAAAAATCGCTGCGCAAGGTGACGCGGCTGTCGTTGAAACCGACCCACGCGCCCGCGACCAGTTGCGGCTGCATCAGAATGAACCAGCCGTCGGCGTTGTCCTGCGTTGTGCCGGTTTTGCCCGCGACGTCCGCGCGAATCCCGAAGCGCGTGCGGATCGCCGTGCCGGTGCCGCGGTTGATCACATCGCGCATGACATCGACGAGCTTGTGCGTGGCGCTCACCGACAACGCGCGCTCGGGCGTGCTCTCGAATTGCGCGAGCACATCGCCGTCCTTGTTTTCGATGCGCGTGACCAGCAGCGGCTCCATGTGATTCCCGTCATTGGCGATGGTCCCGTACGCCGACACCATTTCCTTCAGCGTCACCGGACTCGTCCCCAGCGCCAGCGACGGCACTTCGTCGAGGTGACTTTCGCGCACGCCCATATTGCGCGCGAGCCGCGCCACGCGCGCCGGTCCGACCGACTGCATCAGTTGCGCGGTGATGCGGTTCTTCGAAAACGCGAGCGCATCGCGCAGGCTGACGGGGCGGCCGGTCGGCGCGTAGTCGTCGGTGGGACGCCAGATTTCCTCGCCGCGAATCGGAATCTCGACAGCCTGGTCGATGAACGTATCGGTCGGCTGCGCGCCGCGCTCGAAGGCCGCGCCGTAGACGAACGGCTTGAATGTCGATCCCGGCTGACGACGCGCCTGCTGCACGTGATCGAACGGATCCTGCGTGAAATCGCGGCTGCCGACCCACGCCTTGATCTGCCCGCTGCGCGGATCGAGCGCGACGAACGCTGCCTGCACGCGCGTCTTGTTTTCGCACAGTGCCTGCATGAAGGTGCGATCCGCGCTCAGTTTTTTGATGGCATCGGCATCGCTCAAATTGCTGTTGCGCAGGCTCCGGTAATCGCTCGTCTCGCGGATAAACGCATGGGCCAAATCGGCGTCCGCGTTCACACAACCGCCGCGCCCGCCCCACGCCGCATTCGCGATTCCCTGCAACTGATTGCCCTGCAAAGCCAGCGCCTGCGTCGCCATCGTCTGGAGACGTGAGTCGATGGTCGTGCGCACGACGAGACCATCGGAATAAATATTGAAGTCGTTGTCATCGGCCCAGGTGATGAGCCACTTGCGCAACTGCTGCGCGAAATGCGGCGCGCGGCCCGGCTCCTCGGTCTGCCGCTCGAAGTCGATACGCAGCGGCCGCTTTTGCAAACCATCGAGCTTCGCTTGCGGCAGATGCCCGAAGCGCACCATCTGACCCAGCACGATATTGCGGCGAGCCAGCGCGCGCTCCGGATTGATCACCGGGTTGTAATAGCTATTGCCCTTCAACATGCCGATCAGCGTCGCGCTTTCGAGCACGTCGAGTTGCCCGGCGGATTTATCGAAATAAGTGCGAGCCGCCATTTCGATGCCGTACGCGTTGTACAGAAACGGCACCGTATTCAGATACGTCTCCAGAATCTCGCTCTTCGAATACACCGCTTCGATCTTGAATGCGGTGATCGCTTCCTTGAGCTTGCGCGTGAGCGTCTGCGAACGGCCGATATCTTCCGGATACAGATTGCGCGCGAGTTGCTGCGTGAGCGTCGAACCGCCTTGCCGATCGCCCGAAAACGTATGCAGCGCCGCCGATGCCGTGCGCCGCCAGTCGATTCCGTGATGCTCGTAAAAGCGACGGTCTTCGGTGGAAATGAGCGCATCGATCACTTGCGGCGACACTTCCTTGAGACTCACCCATTCGCGATGCGTCGGCCTGAACTCGGCGAGGAGCTTGCCATCGGCGGAATAGATCTGGGCGGGCTGATCGACTTTTGCGCGGCGAAGATCGCGGATGCCGGGCGTGAACGGGATCAACACGAGCACGTAGAGCAGGAACAGCGCAGGCAGGACGAGCAGCGAGCGGGGTCTGAGATGCGGACGCAGCCACACCATGAGACGGGCGCGTAACCCTGCAAAAAAGGCTTTGAATTCGGACGCAGTCACAACGGAACGGCGAAGGCCAAAGATGGAAAACCCTGCATCGTAACGTAAGTTTACAAAGCGACTGTGGTTTCTTCCGATCCTTCGACCGCGCCTTCAAACGTGCGCAAAACAGCAATTTTGACCGAACCGATCAAAATAACATTTTTGGTACAAATTACTTACATCTTTACGATCTTTTTCGTCCGATATACTGGACGCGTCCACCTAGACCCCGGCGCACAGACGCGGGGCACACTGAGAGTTCAATGAAGGTATCGAAAGAACAGGCCGAGCTCAATCGCATCGCGTTGCTCGACGCGGCATCACGCCTATACCGCCGGCACGGTTTTGATGGCGTCGGTGTTGCGCAAATCGCCCGCGAAGCAGGTCTCACGCATGGCAGTCTGTATGGTCACTTCGAGTCGAAGGATCATTACGCGGCCGAGGCGTGCGCACACGCGTTCAAGAAAAGCCTCGATCTGCTGAAGCGATTCGATGACGACGGCGATCAGCCGCTCGCATCGTTCCGCCGCAGATATCTGTCCGAGGCGTATCGCGACGATCCAGGCAACGGCTGCACGATTGCCGCGCTCGCCGCCGATGCCGCGCGCAAACCGGGACCGGTCGCCGAGACCATGACGCAAGGCATCGAATCGTTTATCGATGCCTTCACCGAGCGCCTGGACGGTCGCGAACACGCGATGACCACGTTGTCGATGATGGTCGGCGCTTTGATCCTCGCACGCGCGAGCGCGCAGGCGAATGCGTCACTATCGAAGGAACTGTTGGATACCGTGCTCGGCACGCTCGACGAGCCGGGCGCATAACTCCGGGCGCTGGACACCCAAGCGGCTATCATGTGCGCATATCAATGTGCACATCCGTCTGGAGAGGTGAATGCCTGCAGCTCAGGAAAGCGTCAGCATGGCGCTGTTTTGCGACTTCGAAAACGTCGCGCTCGGCGTCAGCGACTCAAAATACGATCAGTTCGATATCAAGCCCGTTCTGGAGCGATTGCTTCTGAAGGGCAGCATCGTCGTGAAAAAGGCTTATTGCGATTGGGAGCGCTATAAGGCTTTCAAAAAAACCATGCACGAAGCGAGTTTCGAATTGATCGAAATTCCGCATGTGCGTATGTCGGGCAAGAATTCGGCCGATATCCGCATGGTCGTAGATGCCCTCGATCTTTGCTACACGAAGTCGCATGTCGATACCTTCGTGATTATCAGCGGCGATTCGGACTTCTCGCCGTTGGTGTCGAAGCTGCGCGAGAACGCGAAGAAAGTGATTGGCGTGGGCGTGAAAAATTCGACATCGGATCTGCTGGTCGCCAATTGCGACGAATTTATTTTCTACGACGATCTGGTACGCGAGCAGCAACGTTCGATGGCGCGTCGCGAGACGCGTGAAGCACGCGATGCGAAGCGTCCGTCGAATAGCGAGAAGCCGCCGAAGCAGGATAACGAAGCGCGCAAGTCGCAGGCGATTGCGATTGCCGTCGAGACGTTCGAGGCGCTGGCTTCCGAGCGAGGCGAGAGCGACAAGATCTGGGCGTCGGTATTGAAGAGCGCAATCAAGCGTCGCAAACCGGGTTTCAGCGAGACGCACTACGGTTTTCGCGCATTCGGCAATCTGCTCGATGAAGCGCAGGCGCGCGGTCTGCTCGAAGTGGATCGCGATGAAAAGAACGGATCGTTCGTGTCGCGTGCGCGATCGGTCAGTGTGATGGTCGAATCGAAAGAGCCTGACGTGGTGGCGGTGCCTGAGCCGGTCGAGCCTGTGGTTGAAGAAGCACCGCAAGCGGAGGCGCAAGCGCAGCCGCAGTCGCAGCCGGTCGATAAACCGCGACGTGCACGCAAGAGCGCGGGCAAGAAATCCGCGAAGAAAGAAAGCGCGCCGGAAATGCCGCAAGCGATGTTGTTCGAAGCCGCAGCGGAATCGCCGAAAGCGGCGGATGCGCCGGAAGAAGCGAGTGCGCCCGCCAAACCGAAACCGGCGCGTAAATCGTCATCGCGCACGGGCCGTTCGCGCAAGGCCGCGCAGCCGCAGAAAGAAAACAACGCGTGATGTCACACGCTGCCTGATGCGTTTCTTTTTTGGACGCTTCAGGCAGCGATATTTAGTTAGGCATCCAGATAAACACGCTTGCCTACCACACCGCCTGACTCGTCAGCGCAAACTGTCTGAGCGTGTCATCCGCAGGTGGCGGGCCGTTGAGCGCCATCTGCTCGATGGTATCGACAAGCGGCAGGCCGAGTCCTTCGAGCCACGACGATAAACCGAACCGCGCGGGGGTATCGACGCGGACGAACATGCCAGCGTTCGACGCGAGCCAATAGCTGATCAGTGCCTTCGCACGGTTTTGATCCGCCGATTCGGGCGCGACTACCGGCCCGATTACGTGACCGTCGCCGAAGCGTCGGAACAGCGCGAAGCCGATCAGTTCGCCATCGCGATCCAGCGCGATTCCGCTCGATACATCCAGCAGCGCAGGCATCAACTCCGTGCGATCCAGCCCGCCAGCACGCGATGCCAGCGCGGCCAGACGCGGCGTATCCTTCGCGCCGATCGGCCGCAGTCGCTCGCCCGGCGGCAGCGATACCAGCGGCGGCTGAAACGCCGCGCCCTGATGCTGATGAATGGTGCCGAGATGCTCGAGCCCCAGCGATTCACACAGCGGCCTGCCATCCTCCGACGCATGCACCAGCAGCAAACGCGATCCGAGCCGATCCATCAAACGCGTCAGCAACCCGCGCCCGATGCCGTGATGCTGATGCTCCGGCGACACGATAAACATACCGACCGTCGCCGCCTCCGCACCGAACTCGAACGCGAGCGCCGTGCCCGCCAGCTCTCCGTTCTGCGCAACCGCAGCGAGCCCGCGCCCGAGCCGCGCCGCAAAGCGCCAATCGTCCGCGCGATGCCGCCATTTCACCGACATCGACAGCGCATGCGCGGCGGGGATGTCGTCGGACGTGAACGCCCGGTATTCGACCACCTCGTTCTGGATTGAGTCGGGCACGCAGGCCTCCTCGAAGCTTTCGACAATTACCCCGATCCTGACATTACGCAGCGCGCGTGGCTAGGACGATCTTCCTGCCGTGCGTTGTGAATAGTGGTGCAACGCAAAACCGCCAGTCGCCATGCCGCGAAACCGCACGATCTGCTGAATCGGCAATTTTGTCGGCGAAATATGCGGCGTCTTCGGACCTACGATTTAGATCAGGCCAACGCATTCGGAGACTCACGCATATGGACCGTTTCGATCCCGCGAGCATTGCTATCAGAAGCGGGCATTTCATCGGTGGCGAATTGATCGATGCAGGCGCGTCGCGTATTGAAGTCACGCGGCCTTCGGATGGCGTGGCGTACGCATCGGTTCCGATCGCGGACGAAGCGATGATCGATTACGCCGTGCAGAACGCATACGATGCCTTCCGCAACAGCGACTGGGCACGCCGCGCGCCACGCGACCGCGCCCGCGTGCTGCGAAAGTTTGCCGATCTCGTCGCCGCCGATGCCGCCACGCTCGCGCCGCTCGAAGCGCTCGGCTCCACGCGCCCGATCCGCGATGCCTTCAACTGGGACGTGCCGTTCACCGCCGAGGGCATCCGCTTTTATGCGGAATACGCGGACAAGATCGGCGGCGAAGTGGCGGCGACGGATCATCGGCATCTGGGCATGACGATCGCGGAGCCGTACGGCGTGATCGGCGCGATTGCACCGTGGAATTTTCCGCTGGTGATGGCGTCGTGGAAGATCGCGCCCGCGCTCGCGGCGGGCAATGCGGTCGTGCTGAAACCATCGGAAATGACGCCGTTTTCGGTGTTGCGGCTTGCGGAACTGGCAATCGAAGCGGGCGTTCCCGCTGGCATCTTCAATATCGTTCAGGGCGATGGCCGCATTACGGGCGATGCGCTCGTGCGTCACCCGCGCATATCGAAAGTCACGTTCACCGGATCGACGCGCACCGGTGCGGCGATCATGGCCGCGTGCGCCGAAACGGGCACCAAGCCGGTCACGCTGGAACTCGGCGGCAAAAGCCCGCAAATCGTTTTCGCCGATGCACCGCGACTCGATGAAGTCGCGCGGCGCATTGCGGGCGCGATCACGGGGAACGCGGGACAAGTGTGCGTGGCGGGATCGCGTCTCTTGGTGCAACGCGCCATTGCCGATCAACTGACAGATCGCATCGCGCAGGCGTTCAGCGAACTAAAAGCCGGTCCGACATGGGACGCCGCGACGAGCTTGCCGCCGATCATCTCCGAGCCGCAGGCGCAGCGTATCGACACGATCGTTCAGCGCAGCATCGCCAGCGGCGCATCCTTGCGATTCGGCGGCAAGCGCGCGGACGCATCGACACCGGGCGCGTTCTATTCACCGACCTTGCTCTGCGATGTCACGCCCGAAACCGACGCCGTACGCAATGAAATCTTCGGTCCCGTGCTGACCGTCCAACCGTTCGATACCGAAGAAGAGGCGCTCGCGCTCGCATCGCACGCCGAGTATGGACTTGCGGCGGGCGTGCATACCGCCGATATCGGCCGCGCGCTGCGCATGGTGCGCGGCATCGAAGCGGGCACGATCTGGGTGAATCGATACGGCCGCACCAGCGACTTCGTGATTCCCACGGGCGGCTACAAGCGCTCGGGCATCGGCAAAGATTTGGGTAAGCAGGCTTACGAAGCCAATCTGCGCTTCAAAAGCGTCCTCATCGATACAAAAAGCTAAGCCAAAACCAAGACCGCATTTTCTGCTGCAGCGATGCCTCAAAACGCATGACTTATGTGGCCGCACGACACGCATTCAACGCAAGCCGGCATTTTTGCCTTGTTTAAATTTTCCTAAGCCATCGCCACGCGCGATTTTTTCAAGCCACCGAATCTTCACACGACAGGACAGACACCATGATCGATTTCGAGCCGAAGTACATCACGTTCGATTGCTACGGAACGCTGACGAAATTCCGCATGGCCGATATGGCCCGCGAAATGTACGGCGACCGTCTGCAAGGCGACGACCTCGAACAGTTCGTCAAATTTTTCTCGGGCTATCGCCGCGATGAAGTGCTCGGCGCATGGAAGCCGTATCGCGATGTGATCGTCAATTCGGTGCGCCGTACGTGCGAACGTATGAAGATCGAATTCAAGGAATCGGAAGCGGAACAGTATTACCTCGCCGTGCCGACGTGGGGCCCGCATCCGGACGTGCCGGAAGGTCTGTCGCGACTGGCTAAGAAGTACAAGCTGGTGATTTTGTCGAATGCATCGAACGATCAGATTCAGAGCAATGTGGACAAGCTCGGCGCGCCGTTCCATCGAGTTTTCACGGCGCAGCAGGCGCAGTCGTACAAGCCGCGCATGCAGGGCTTCGAGTACATGTTCGATCAACTCAATTGCAATCCGGAAGACGTGCTGCATGTGTCGTCGAGCCTGCGTTATGACCTGATGACCGCGCACGATATGGGCATCAAGCACAAGGCTTTCGTCAAGCGCGGCCACGAGCCGGGCACGCCGTACTACGAGTATTACGAAGTCGACACCATCGGCGATCTGGCATCGCAGCTCGGTCTCTGATCTTTTACCGCTACTGAAACCGCCGATGAAACTCGACTCCTACTGGCTCGATACCGCGCCTCAGTTGCTCCCGACATGCGAAGGCCCGACCGATGGTCAGGCCGATGTCGTCGTGATCGGCGGCGGGTTCACGGGTTTGTCGGCGGCGCTGGCTCTGAGCAAACGCGGCGCGAGCGTCGCGGTGCTCGATGCCGGACGCATCGGCGGCGGGGCGTCGGGACGTAACGGCGGTCAGTGCAATACGGGCGTCGCGCAGGATTATGCGGCGCTGCGTGCGCAGCTTGGCGTGGAGCGTGCGCAAGGGTGTTATCGCGCGTATGCGGCGGCGGTCGAAACCGTCGAACGTCTGATTCGCGAAGAACAGATCGATTGCGATTATCTGGCCTCGGGCAAGCTCAAGCTCGCGGCCAAACCGCATCATCTGGAGCATATCGCGCAGACGGCTGAATTGATTCGGCGTGAAGTTGATTCGGATATCGAAGTATTGAATAAAGAGCAGGTTCGCAGCGAAGTGCAGTCGGATAGCTTTTACGGCGGCTTGCTGCAAAAGCACGGCGGACAGATGCATATGGGCAAGTTCGCTGCGGGTCTGGCGACGGCTGCGGTGCGTCAGGGTGCGCGGCTGTACGAGCATGCCGAAGTCACGGCGATTGCGAAGGAAGCGGGCGCGTATCGCATCGAATCGAAGCGCGGTGCGTTGCGCGCGAATCAGGTGTTGATCGCAACAGGGCCGTCGAAACATGGTCCGTTCGCGTGGTATCGGCGCAGGCTGGCGCCGGTTGGCTCGTTCATCATCGTGACGGAACCGTTGCCTGCTGAACAACTGAATCAACTCTTGCCGAATCGGCGCTCGTACACCACGAGTCGGCTGATGCACAACTACTTTCGCGTCACGTCCGACTCGCGCCTGCTGCTCGGCGGACGTGCGCGATTCACCGCGTCCGAGCGTCCGTCCGATGCCAAAAGCGGTCGCATTTTGCAAGCGAATCTCGCGTCCATTTTCCCGAGCCTGAGCGATGCGCGCATCGACTATTGCTGGGGCGGTCTGGTCGATATCACCGCCGATCGCCTGCCCCGCGCAGGCCAGCATGACGGCATCTATTTTTCGATGGGCTACAGCGGCCACGGCACGCAAATGTCCACGCACATGGGCCAGGTGATGGCCGAGGTGATGAACGGCAACGCGGCCGCGAATCCGTGGCGCGATTTCGACTGGCCCGCGATTCCGGGTCACACGGGCAAGCCGTGGTTTCTGCCGCTCGTCGGCGCGTATTACTCGATCAAAGACGTTTTCTATTGAAGCGGTTCTGAAAAACCGCCGACCTACTTATAACGCCCCTCTCTAGCGGAGAAGTCCATGAGCATCGATCGAACGACTGAAGCAGCCGCCCATGCCGATGCCGGCACGCGTCTGGAAGAACTGACACGCAAAGGCGCGTCGCGTCGCAGCGTCCTTCGCGCGATGGCCGCAGGCGGACTCATGTCGATGACCGGCGCGGGCCTGCTCACGACGAGCGGCGCAGCGCTCGCACAAGCGAACAAGCCGAAGCAGGGCGGACGCATTCGCGTGGCGACGCAATCCTCCTCCGCCGCCGATACCCTCGATCCCGCCAAAGGCGCACTCGGCACCGACTACGCGCGCGCCTTCATGTTCTACAGCGGCCTGACCGAGCTGGATAATCATCTCGGCGCGAAAATGGCGCTGGCCGAATCGCTCGATACGAAGGACGCGACCGTGTGGGTCGTGAAGCTGCGCAGCGGCGTGCAGTTCCACGACGGCAAGTCGCTCACGCCGCAAGACGTGGTCTTCTCGCTGATGCGCCACAAAGATCCGGCGATCGGCTCGAAAGCGAAAACGCTCGCGGATCAGTTCAAGGAAGTGAAGGTCACCGGCCCGAACGAACTGACCATCACGCTGTCCGGCGCAAACGCCGACCTGCCCGTGATCCTCGCCGATTCGCACTTCCTCATCATCAAGGACGGCACGACGGATTTCAAAACCGCCATCGGCACCGGCCCGTTCAAGGTCAAGGAATTCTCGCCGGGCGTGCGCACGGTCGGCGTGCGCAACGAGAAGTACTGGAAACCAGGCATGCCGCATCTGGACGAAGTGGAACTCGTTGGCATTGCTGATGAACCCGCGCGCGTCAACGCACTGATGTCGGGCGACGTGCAACTCATCAACGCCGTCAGCGCGCGTTCGACGGAGCGCATCAAAAGCACGCCGGGTTTCAACGTGCTCGAAACGAAGACCGGCCAATACACCGATCTCATCATGCGCGATGACGGCGGCATCACCGGCAATGCGGATTTCCGGCGCGGCATGACGTATCTGATGGATCGCGAGCAGATGCGCAAGACGATCTTTCGTGGCTACGGCGCGATCGGCAACGATCAGCCGATCGATCCGTCCAACAAGTACTACATGGCCGGCTTGCCGCAACGCGCCTTCGATCCGGACAAGGCGAAATTCCACTTCCAGAAAGCCAAACTCGGCAGCACGCCGATCCAGCTTTACGCATCGCCCGCCGCCGAAGGTTCGGTCGAAATGGCCGTGCTGATGCAGCAGGTCGCGCCGCAAGCGGGCATCAATCTGCAAGTCACGCGCGTGCCGTCGGATGGCTACTGGTCGAACCATTGGATGAAGCATCCGCTCGGCTTCGGCAACATCAACGCGCGCCCGAGCGCGGACGTGATCTTCACGCAGTTCTTCAAATCCGATGCACCATGGAACGAAGCCAACTGGAAAAGCGCCCAGTTTGACCAAATGCTGGTCGCGGCACGCGGCGAACCGGACGACGCCAAGCGCAAGAAGATCTACGGCGATATGCAGGAACTCGTGCATACGGACGGCGGCATCGGCATTCCGATGTTCCAGAGTTCGCTCGATGCGCACACCAGCAAGCTCAAAGGCCTGGGCGGCATTCCGCTGGCTGGCCTGATGGGCTGGATGTTCGCGGAAAACGTCTGGCTCGACGCCTGATCTCCGTGGTTCACGACGCGCGCTGCGTTCTGAGCGGCGCGCGTCTTAAAGAAGGAGGCGATATCCGATGAAAGCTCACGCGCAACGACTCATCGCCGCGCGCTTTGGTCTCGCGCTGCTCACGCTGCTGCTGGTGTCGATGGTGGTGTTCGGTATTACCGGACTCCTGCCCGGCGATGCCGCGCAGCAAGCGCTGGGACAAGCCGCGACGCCCGAGCAGGTGACGGCGCTTCGCCATCAGTTCGGTCTGGATCAGCCGGCCATTTCGCGCTATGTGCAATGGCTGGTGCATGTGGTGAGCGGCAACTTCGGCACGTCGCTGTCGAACAATCTGCCCGTGCGCGAGCTGATCGCGACGCGATTGCCGAATTCGCTGGTGCTGGCCGGATTGACGGCGCTGGTGTCCGTGCCGGTGGCCTTGTTCATCGGTATTGCATCGGCGATGTATCGCGGTTCGCTGCTCGACCGCGCGCTGAATGTGCTGACGCTTTCCACGGTCGCCGTGCCGGAGTTTCTGGTTGCGACCATCGCCGTGCTGATTTTCGCGGTGAAGCTGCGCTGGTTGCCGGCGCTGTCGTATCTGTCGGATGTGTCTTCGTTCGGCGCACTGGTCAAGACGTACGCAATGCCCGTCATGACGCTGTGCTGCGTGATCGTCGCGCAGATGGCGCGCATGACGCGTGCGGCGGTGCTCGATCAGCTCAACGCATCGTATGTGGAAATGGCCTTGCTCAAAGGCGCTTCGCCGATGCGCATCGTCCTGCGCCACGTGCTGCCGAACACCATCGGCCCGATCGCCAATGCGGTCGCGCTGAGTTTGTCGTATCTGTTCGGCGGCGTGGTGATCGTCGAGTCGATCTTCAATTATCCGGGCCTGGCGAGCCTGATGGTCGATGCCGTCACCAACCGCGATCTCCCGCTCGTACAAGGCTGCGTGATGGTGTTCTGCGCGGCGTATCTCGTGCTCGTGCTGATCGCGGATCTGGCTCAAATCGTCTCCAACCCGAGGCTGCGTCAACGATGAACCGAAACGTCAATCCTCACGCCTCCACCGTGTTCTACGAAAGCGACGACGAAGACGCATCGACGCCGGCGGTGCGACAAGGCTTCTTCAAGCGCCTCCTTCGACGCTTCTCCGTGCTCGGGCTGATCGGCTTGCTTATCGTCGTGTTCTGGCTGGCGATCGCGCTTATCGGGCCGGTGGTTGCGCCGTACAAGGGGGGGGCTTTTACATCGACGGAAGTGTTCGGCTCGTATAGCGCTGCGCACTTGCTCGGCACCGATTATCTCGGCCGCGACATGCTGAGCCGCATTCTCTACGGCACGCAATACACCGTCGGTCTCGCGTTGGCGGCGACCGTGCTGGCGAGTTGCATCGGCACATTCTTCGGACTACTGGCGGCTGTATCGGGCGAATGGGTCGATGAAATCCTCAGCCGTTTGTTCGATGCGCTGATCTCCATCCCCAGCAAGATTCTCGCGCTCGTCGTCGTGGCCGCCTTCGGCTCCTCCATTCCGATGCTGATGATGGTCGCCGCGCTCGCTTATATTCCCGGCGCGTTCCGTATTTCGCGTTCGCTCGCGGTCAACATCATGTCGCTCGAATACGTGCAGGTGGCGCGGGCGCGCGGCGAAAAGCTGTTTTATATCGCGCGCGTGGAAGTGCTGCCCAACATGATTCATCCGATGCTCGCGGACTTCGGCTTGCGCTTCGTGTTCATCGTGTTGCTGCTTTCGGGTCTGAGCTTTCTCGGCCTCGGCGTGCAGCCGCCGAACGCGGATTGGGGATCGCTGGTGCGCGAGAACATCGGCGGATTGGCGGAAGGCGCGCCTGCGGTGCTGATGCCCGCCATCGCCATTGCGACGCTGACGGTCGGCGTGAATCTGCTTATCGATAGCTTGCGCCGCCATGTCGCCGCAGCGCAGGGAGGCGGCAAATGACGACGAATATGATCGAAGTGAAGGGCTTGCGCGTGGTCGCGGGCCGCGCGCCGGATGCGGTCGTCGAGATCGTGAAGGGCGTGGATTTCTCGGTGAAAAAGGGCGAAGTGCTGGCGCTGATCGGCGAATCGGGATCGGGCAAGACGACGATCGCGCTGTCGCTGTTGGGTCATGCGCGCGGCGGCTGTTCGATTGCGGGCGGCAGCGTAAAGATCGGCGATGTCGATGTGTTGTCGCTCGATGAAAAAGGTCGTCGCGCGTTGCGGGCGCGCACGGTCGCGTATGTCGCGCAGAGCGCATCGGCGGGCTTCAATCCGGCGCGCACGATCATGGATCAGGTGACCGAACCGGCGTTGCTGCACAAACTGATGTCGCCTGCCGCCGCGCGTGAGAAGGCGATCGGTCTGTTCCGCGCGCTGGCCTTGCCGATGCCGGAAACCATCGGCGCGCGTTATCCGCATCAGGTATCGGGCGGGCAGTTGCAGCGGCTGATGGCCGCGATGGCGCTGATCACCGATCCCGCTGTCGTCGTGTTCGATGAACCGACCACCGCGCTCGATGTGACCACGCAGATCGAAGTGCTCGCGGCGTTCAAGCGCGTGGTGCGCGAACTCGGCACGACGGCCGTTTATGTATCGCACGATCTGGCCGTGGTGGCGCAGATGGCAGATCGTATCGTCGTACTAAATGGTGGACGCGTGCGCGAAAACGGCGCGACCGCGCAAGTGCTCGATGCGCCCGCCGACGACTACACGCGTCAGTTGGTGTCGGCTACGCGCCGACCTGAATTCGAACTCTGCGCACCCGATGCCGCGCGTGAAGTGCCGCTGCTCGAAATCCGCGGCTTGAGCGCTGGTTACGGAAAGATCGATGCCAAAGGCGTGCCCGCCGTGCGCGTGCTCGACGATGTGAGCCTGAAGATTGCGCGTGGCGCGACGCTCGGTGTGATCGGCGAATCGGGATCGGGGAAGACGACGCTGGCGCGGGTGGTCGCGGGATTGGTGGATCGCGCGCGCGGCGATGTGCTGCTCGACGGGAAGCCGTTGCCCGCGAAGCTGTCAGAGCGCACGCTCGATCAGTATCGTCGTGTGCAGATCGTGTTTCAGAATGCCGATACCGCGCTGAATCCGAGCCGCACCATCGCCGATATTCTCGCGCGGCCGATGAATTTCTATCACGGTCTGCGCGGCGCGGCGGCGCAGAAGCGCATGCTGGAATTGCTCGATCTGGTGAAACTGCCTGCATCGATCGCGAAGCGTCAGCCGATTGGCTTGTCGGGCGGACAGAAGCAGCGCGTGAATCTGGCGCGTGCGCTCGCCGCGAAACCCGAACTGATTCTCTGCGATGAAGTCACGTCCGCACTCGATACCGTCGTCGGGGCCGCGATCCTCGATCTGCTCGCGGAATTGCGCCGCGAACTCGGCGTGTCGTACATGTTCATCAGCCACGATATTTCGACGGTCAAAGCCATCTGCGATGAAGTGATCGTGCTGTACGCGGGCCAATGCGTGGAAGCCGGCCAGCGCGATGCGCTTTCGCATCCGCCGTATCACCCGTACACGGGTTTGCTGGTCGATTCGGTGCCCGCGCTGCAACCCGGCTGGCTCGATACGCGACGCGCTTCTGCATTGGCGAGCTTGCCTGCGATAGGTCCTGATCGAGAAGTGGCGGAACTGTGCAGCTTCCGTTCGCGGTGCGCGGCGCGTATCGACGGAAAATGCAATGTGACGCCGCCGTCGAAGAAGAAACTGCCGTCGGGCGCGGAGATTCTGTGTCACCACCCCGCCGAAGATTTGATGCGCATGCAGGGCATGGAAACGGTGGCAGCATGAACGGACGCTTCGTACGAGTCGCGGAACAAGGACGCAAGTCGTTCGATATCCTGATCGATGGAAAACGCACATCGGCATTGGAAGGCGACACGCTGATGGTCGCGTTGCTCACTGCGCAAGACACGCTGCGCGACTCCGAATTCGGCGATGGCCGACGCGCCGGTTTCTGCGTGATGGGCGCGTGTCAGGACTGCTGGGTGTGGACGGCAAAGGGCGAACGCGTACGCGCATGCACGACGCCAGCGGTCGAAGGCATGTCGATCGTCACGCGGCTGGAACTGGCAACGGAGGGCGTATGGCCGCGCGTGTAATCGTGATCGGTGCGGGACCGGCGGGCGTGCGCGCGGCGCAAAAGCTCGTGCAGGCGGGCTTGCGGGCTGTTGTTATCGATGAAGGCCGAAGGGATGGCGGGCAGATTTATCGACGGCAGCCTGAGGATTTCAAGCGGTCTTATGAGGCTTTGTATGGCACCGAGGCCGAACGCGCCATGAAGCTTCATCAGGACTTCGATGCTTTGCGCGCGCAGATCGACTTTGTGCCCGAGACGCTCGTGTGGAATATCGAACCGAATGCGGTGCATGTGGTGCAGGGCACACGGCATCGAAAGATTTCGTTCGATAAGCTAATCATTTGTAGCGGCGCGACGGATCGGCTGATGCCGGTGCCGGGCTGGCATCATGCGGGCGCGTATAGCCTGGGTGGTGCGCAGGTCGCGTTGAAATCGCAGGGTTGCGCGATCGGATCGCGCGTCGTGATGATGGGCAGCGGGCCGCTGCTTTATCTCGTCGCATCGCAGTATGTGAAAGCAGGCGCGACGGTCGCGGCTGTGCTAGATACATCGACGTTGATGCAGCGTGTGCGCGCGTTGCCGTTGTTGCTTGCCGTTCCTTCGACGCTGAAAAAAGGCATCGCGTTGATGAGCGTGCTGAAGCGCGCGGGTGTGCCGGTGCATCGCGGTATCACGCCGGTTTCGATCGATGGCACGCCGGAGCATGGCGTTCAGGGCGTGCGGGTAACGCTTGCGAATGGTTCGACGCTCGAAGTGAAATGCGATGCCGTCGCGCTCGGTTATCACCTGCGTTCTGAAACGCAACTCGCCGATCTTGCGGGCTGTGAATTCCGCTTCGATCAGGACCTGCAGCAATGGATTCCCTCCGTCGATGAAGATGGCCGCAGCAGCATAAAAAGCGTCTACGTCGCAGGCGATGGCGCACGCGTGCGCGGCGCGGATGCAGCGGAATGCGCGGGACAGCTGGCGGCTTGTGCTGCCTTGGCCGACCTGGGACTTGCTGTCGATGCTTCGGAAACCGAATCATTACGCAGCAAGTTATCGCGATTCACACGCTTTGCCGCTGGCTTGCGCGCCGCGTTTCCGTGGCCTGCGCGCTTCGCCGCAGCGTTGCCGGACGATACCATCGTCTGCCGATGCGAAGCCATCACCGCAGGCGAACTCCGCCGCGTGGTCAACGAAATGGGCGCGAAGGAAGCGAACCGCGCCAAGGCGTTTTCGCGCGTCGGCATGGGCCGATGCCAGGGGCGTTTCTGCGCGCATGCCGGCGCGGAAGTGATCGCGGCGGAAGCGCGCGTGCCGCTCGAAGCGGTCGGTCGGTTGCGCGGACAAGCGCCCGTCAAACCTTTACCGATGTCGCTTGCATCGCAAGAAGAAAAGGAGACGAGCGAATGAACGATCGCGCCGATGTGATCGTGATCGGCGGCGGCATCGTCGGCACGACGACTGCGTTTTTTCTGAGCCGACGCAAGCGTTCCGTGATCCTGCTCGAACGCGGCCTGACCGGGCAGCAGGCGAGCGGCGTGAACTTCGGCGGCGTGCGTCGGCAAGGACGCGCGCTCGCGCAACTGGCGATGTCGAATCGCGCGATGGAAACGTGGCGACATTCGCGTGAATTGCTCGGTGAAGACGTGGAGTTCCTGCCATCGGGACATACGCGCGTGTGCTATCACGCACATGACGCAGAATACTTCCATCGTTATGCTAACGATGCGCGCGATCATGGACTCGATCTCGAAGTGCTCGAAGGCGAGGCTTTATTCAGGCGTTATCCGTTTCTCGGACGCGAAGTGTTGGCCGCATCGATTTCTCCACTCGATGGCCACGCGAATCCGCGACTCGCTGCGCCTGCATTCGGGCGCGCTGCGGCGCGTGCGGGCGCTCGTGTCGTTGAGAATTGCGAAGTGGTGCGCGTGGAAAAAGAAGCGGGCGGCTTTCGCGTGGAGAGCGCGGCGGGCACGGTGTATCGCGCGGAACAAGTGCTGATTTGCGCGGGCGCATGGGCCAATACTTTATCGACTGAGTTAGGTGAACCCGTGCCGCTGGTCGCGCGCGGCCCGCAAATGGCGGTGACCGAACCCGTGCCTTATGTCTTCAAAGATTCGATGGGCGTGTACACATCGAACAAAGCGGAAAGCGTGTATTTCCGGCAGATACCGCGCGGAAATATCGTGCTCGGCGGCGGGCCGCCCGGCATTGCGGATATCGCCACTCGACGTGCTTCCGTGCTGCCGGAAAACACGGTCGCGCAAGTGGCGCAATTCTGCCGCATGGTGCCCGCGCTCGGTGCGCTGAACTTGATTCGCGTGTGGAGCGGTGTGGAAAGTTATCTGCCGGATTCGGAGCCGATCATTAGCCCGAGTTCGAAAGTGGATGGTCTTTTTTATGCGTTCGGCTTCAGCGGCTCGGGCTTTCAGATCGGGCCGGGCGTAGGCGAAACTCTCGCCGAATTACTCGATACGGGCAGCACGCCGATCCCACTCGATTCGTTTTCCATCCGTCGATTCTTGAATTCCGTGCCGATGCGCGCGGAGTCGGCTACGTCCGAGACATCGTGATGAATCAAACCAATCTCGGCGATGCGCTCGCCTTTATCGAAGCGAATTTCGATCAGACGGTGAGTCTTGCGCAACTGGCGGATTTATCAGCGCTGAGCGTGTCGCGGTTTGCGACGGTGTTTCGGGAACAGGTCGGGTCGTCGCCTTATAAGTATCTTTGTGAGTTGCGCATCCGGCGGGCGCAGACTTTATTGCTTGCGGGTGTGCCGGGCGCGATTGTGGCGACTGAGGTTGGATTTTTTGATCAAAGTCATTTGGCGCGGCATTTTAAAAGGCTGTGTGGGATGACGCCGAGTGCGTTTTTGAAGCGGAGTGCAACGCCGGTGCTGGCGGTTTAGATCGTCAATATATCTAATCGATGCAACCGAGATCGGAAAAGTCTTAATTGTACGCACTGCGATCGATTCATAACTCCATGCATTGAAGATTTGGGCCACAATCGAGGCGTTTTGGCCCGTATTTGTGGAGATGCGCATTTGCGGGGTGTCGTTCGCGGTCGCCTCAGGAATCCACCCGGTATTTAGCAAGGCGACAGCGCGAGTTCAGCAGGGAGTCTCTCGCATGTCGATGGTGTTACCGACGCAGGCTTACAGCCTGACGATCAAGCCACAGCCTGCTGCGATATCGGTGTCCAGCTTTAGTGCCAAGAGCGATATCAGCAGCCTGTACGAGTACCGCATTGAATTCACCAGTCCCGATTCGGACATCGGGATGGATCAAGTGGTTGGCCGGCCCGCAAACTTCACGATCGAGCCCGTTGATCCAGACGCGGCGTACCTTGCTCGAATGTATGGCGAGCGGGCGGCACAATTCAGCACGATGCCCAAGGCCTTCTCGACGCATGGCGTAATTGAAGCGTTCGAAAAAATCGGTACGTCCGCCGATGAAACCCGCTATAGCGTCACGCTGCGTCCAAAGGTCGCTGAACTGGACCGGGCAAGGAAAAGTCGGCTATTTCAGAAACAAAATTACATCGAAATTATCACCGACGTATTGCGCCACTATGGCTATCGTTTGGGCGTCGATTTTGATTTTCTAAAACTTCGCGGCAAATATAAACGCCACGAATACGTGACTCAGTATCACGAGACGAGCTTTGATTTTATAAGAAGACTGTGTGCGGAAGAGGGCGTTTGGTTCCGGCTCGAACAGAAGCGTGACCGAACTGTCATCGTGTTCGGCGATGATTTGGATGCCTATGCGCGAAAAGGACGCGTTATTCCATTCCGTCTCTATTCGGGCCTGGAAAGCGCCGGTGCGGAATCGGTTCGTTCACTCAGAACCATCACACAACGCATTCCCGAAGCGATTCAGTTGAATGACTATAACCATCGGCAGGCGGACGTGTCGCTGCTGGTGGATGCGAACGCCGCGCCCTCGGACAAGACCACCGATGGCGTGGATTCGACCTGGGGCGAACACTACGAGACGCGCGACGAGGGCAAGGCAATCGCGCGTCTGCGTCACGAGGCGCATCTGGCCACGCAGATCAGCTACCGGTTGCGGGGCAATCCTTTCTCGCTGGAAGTGGGCGAGGCGGTCAATCTCGATGTCAATCCGAAGGACGCGCCGCACGGACTGCTGGTGACGTCTATCCGCTTTGGCGGCGGTCGGCGCACCTCGTACTGGTGTTCGTTCCGGGCGATTCCGGCGGACCGGAAGTGGCGTACGAGTATCGAGACGATATCGCGACCCAAGATCGAAGGAATTCTCCCGGCGCGAATCGATTCGCCGGGAAAATACACCTATGGCTACGTAACCGAAAAAGGCCTGTACGTCACGACGATGCCGTTCGATCTGGACGAATGGAGTCCG
>NZ_JAQFVG010000336.1:0-15723 GCF_029439455.1 Caballeronia sp. BR00000012568055
GGTTTGTTCGGAAACACCATTGCGTAAGTGGAATGCAGATAAGGTCGCGTGGTCGATGTCAGCTCATAACCCTTCGGCACGCCGATAATCAAATCGCACTTGAATTGCTCGGTATTGGGCACTTTTTCGCGCAAGGTGTTGCGCACGAATCCCATGCGCTGCGGCCAGTACGTGTACTCGACCTTGTAGCCAAAATCGCTCGCCATCTGCGCCGCGATCTTGTTTTCGAAGCCTTCGCCCTTGTTGTTCGACAGAGGCATGTTGTTCGGATCGGCGCATACGCGAAGCACGCCATCCGCGCCATCATTATTCGGCAGATTGGGCGGCGGTGCGCCCGTTCCCTGTCCCTGCGAGAGTTGCGACAAGAACAGCCCGCACAAGACGATCACGCAGCCAACCGAAGCATTACGATAAGACATCGGCACCTCCGGGTTGAATCGAGCGAAGACCTCTTTAATTGCTATCGATTGCGTGCAGGTCGCCCGGATTGATCTTGCCGTCGGAGCGCCCTTTGAGATACGCGAAGAGGTTCTCCCAATTCTTCTGCATCATCTGGCTCGTACTGAAGTCGGGCATGCCCTTATCGACGCGGCCGCCAAACACTGTCCGGTGAAATTCGTTCTTGTCGAGCGTCTTGAAAGCGTCGATCAGCGAGGGGCCGACCAGTCCTTCCTGCTTCGCGCCATGACAGCGTTCGCACGCCAGCGCGCGCCACGTACGCCAGCCTTGCAGCGTATCGTTGTCGACCTTGTTGCCATCGACGACCTTGTACGCGACCGGTTTCAATTGCGCAGGCATAGGAGGCGGCGTCTGTGCAAACGAAGCGGACGACGACGCAAGCGCCATCGCGAGCACCAGAAGTGATCGACCATTCATACACGTGACTCCATGAATATGTTTTATATGGATACTGCTGCGCGGCGGCCGTTGCAGCCGCCGCGCATCGAACTACATCGAAGCATCAACTCGGAATCGCGAAGATAAAGAGCGTGCCGCCCAGCGCCGTGTATTTGGCGAGTTCGCGGTATCCGCCCACTGCGCCCAGACCTTCGGTGGACTTTTCCAGACCGGCCGCCATGCCGATACCGGCCCAGCCGCCAATGCCCGAATACACGCCGATGAACTGCTTACCTTGATACTGATAAGTGAACACGTTGCCGATAATTCCCGAAGGAGTCTTGAATTTCCACAGCTCCTTGCCGTCCTTGATGCGCACGGCCTTGATATAGCCTTCGAGCGTGCCGTAGAACACTACGCCGCCCGCCGTTGCAAGCGCGCCGGACCACACCGAAAACTTCTCCGGCTTGGACCATACGATCTTGCCCTTCGACGCATCCCATGCGATGAAGTTACCCATCGCGCCGTTTTCGTTCGGGCCGGGGAACATCGACAGCGTCGCGCCCACGAACGGTTGTCCCGACACGTAATCGACCTGGAACGGTTCGTAATCCATACAAACGTGATTGGTCGGCACGAGAAACAGGCTCGAGTTCGGATCGTATGCGGCAGGCTGCTGATCCTTCGATCCGAGCGCCGCAGGACAAATGCCCTTTACGTTGTGATCGGGACCGGCCTTTTGCGTCGAATAACTCGCATTGCGGATCGGCAGGCCGCTCTTCACATCGACGCTGTCGGCCCAGTTCACCGCCGGGTCGTACTTCTGCGCCACGAGCAATTCACCGGTCTCACGATTGAGCGTATAGCCGAAACCATTACGATCGAAGTGAACGATGGCAGGCACCTTCTTGCCGCCAATATTGAGGTCCGAGAGAATCATCTCGTTGACGCCGTCATAGTCCCACTCGTCGTGAGGCGTCATTTGATAAACCCATTTCGCTTTGCCGGTGTTCAGGTCGCGCGCAAAGATGGTCATGGACCATTTGTTGTCGCCGGGGCGCTGGGTCGGATTCCATGTGCCCGGATTGCCCGAGCCGTAATACACAAGATTCAGCTTCGGATCCCACGCGTACCAGCCCCATGTGGTCCCGCCGCCGTACTTCCACTGATCGCCCTGCCAGCTCTTGAGCGATGAGTCGGCGCCGACCGGCACCATTTTTCCATCGGCCCAGGTCATGGTGGTTTGCGGATCGAATAACATTTCGTTATCCGGACCAACGCTATATGCCTTCCATGCTTCCTTGCCGTCCTTGATGTTGTAGGCAATCAGTCTGCCGCGCACACCGAATTCACCGCCGGAGATACCCGTGATGACCTTGTCGCCGAAAACGTGCGGCGCATTGGTGTTTGTTTCACCTTTCTTAGAATCGCCGTTTTGCGCGGACCAGACTACATCGCCGGTCTTGGCGTCGAGTGCGACGAGTTTTGTATCCGCCTGCTGGAGAAAGATCTTTCCGTCGCCATAAGCCAGACCGCGATTGACCGTGTCGCAGCACATGACGGAAATAACCGAATTGTCCTGCTTGGGCTGATATTGCCAGATGAAGGTCTGGTCCTTGAGATTGATGGCAATGACCTTGTTGGGGAACGGCGAGTGAATGTACATCGTATCGCCGATCACGAGCGGCGAACCTTCGTGGCCGCGTAGTACGCCGGTGGACATGGTCCACGCCACCTGTAGTTTGCCGACGTTGTTCTCGTTGATCTGCTTGAGCGTACTGTAGCGGTGATTCGAATAATCGCCCGCCTGCGCCGCCCAGTTAGACGGATTCTTGATCGCGGTGTCGAGTTGCGAATCGGCTTGTGCCATGAGTGAGTTAAGGCCCGCCGTCGCGACCACCGCCAGTCCAAGAACCAGGGTGCGTAAGTTCATGTCTCCTCCAGAATGATGATGCCTCCGACCCAGGGAATGACCACGCTACCTGGTGCATCGTGCGCGCCTTCTCAATGCGGGTAACGAGCAACGCTTCGCCCGATTCATTGCCGGGCTCTTGCGTACGGACGGCATTTGCATATTCCATGCCGGTTTAATACGTTCGTACGTGCGATGCGCTAAAAGCGGGATTTTCGCCCTTGACGCGATGCGTGCAATGGCGCACGAACGCTAAGCCGTGTCGGATGGCGACACATACTGTGTCAAATACGCGAATGTCTCTAGCGCGATGGAACGGTTAAAGGACGCTTTGGCTGACGCGTTGCAACATATCTTTATGTCGCCTGCGCGCTCTTAGCGACGAGCGCATACTGTGTCGCATGCGAATCACTTTGCTTAAACGCCCAAGGAGAATATGTGATGGCCGAGAAAGTTTATTCAGAAGACGAAGTGCGCGCCAAGCTGACCGGCCCGCTAAAACACTGGTATCTGGAGGATGGATGGCTGCGACGCAAGTATAAAACCGAAGGCTGGAAAGGCACGTTAATGGTGGTGAATACGGTGGGCCATCTGGCCGAAGCCGCGTGGCATCACCCTGATTTAACGGTCTCGTATGCGTTCGTGGTGGTCAAGCTAAGCACGCACTCCGCTAAAGGCATTACGGATAAAGACTTTGCGCTTGCGTCGAAGATCGAGGAAGTGGTGCATTGGCAGCCGGGTCTGGAAGACGGTCCTTTGGACGGCACGCCTTCGGACGATCAGCGCTTCCGCTATATCAAATACGACTAAATACGACTCAAGTCGCGCTAAAGGCATCGCTCGTTTTAAAACGCTTGGTATAACTTTTGCCTAGCAAGAAAAACGAAAACATCAGCCGAAGGATTCCGAGCGATGCCGACCACGACCGCACGCCTCACGCTGCCTCCGGCAATTACTCTCTCGACATCGTCGCGCCTGCATCTCGGCTTCATCGATCCAAACGGTTCGCTGGGGCGCGTATTTGGCAGCGTGGGCGTATCGATCGATGGGCACGATACGCGCATCACGGTGAGGCGCACGCATCAACATCCGCGTATCGATGGCGCGAAGACGGATGCGCAACGCGAGCGCATCGTGCGATATATTGCGCAACTGCAAGCCGCATTTAACGTCGCTCAGCAAGTCGATATCGAACTGCATGAGACGCCGCGCGCGCATACCGGTTTAGGCTCCGGCACTCAGTTAGCCTTAGCGATCGGCACGGCTTTTACGCGCTTGGCAGGCATTGAAGCGAGTACGCCGGATATCGCCAGAATCCTCGAACGCGGCGCGCGCTCCGGCATCGGCATACACGGTTTCGATCATGGCGGATTGATCGTCGATGGCGGCCGCAGCATTCAACACGCGGGACGCGGCACACCGCCGCTGCTCGCAAGACAAGCCTTTCCCGAAAACTGGCGCGTACTGCTGATCGACGACATCTCGCGCGAAGGACTGCACGGCGATGAAGAACGTCGCGGCCTCGCCTCACTCAAGCCCTTTCCTGCCACGCTTGCCGCGCATCTCAGCCATCTCGTGCTGATGCGCATGCTTCCCGCCGTCGCCGAAGCGGATTTCGCCGTATTCGCCGATGCCGTCAGCGATATGCAGCAGACCATCGGCGAATATTTCGCGCCGGTGCAAGGCGGCGTGTTCGCGAGTCCCGCCGTGGCGCGCGCATTGGAAGCGGTTGGCGCCGAGCGAAAAGCGGGTATTGGGCAAACGTCGTGGGGACCGGTCGGTTTCGCATTCCTCGAAAGTGCTCAGGAGGCCGAACTTGCGCTCGACACCGCGCGACGTGTTTCGGCAGGCGCGCCACTCGCGTTTTCCATCGCAAGCGGGCGCAATCGCGGCGCAACGTGGCGCGCGGCGGAACATCGACATCACGGTGCGGATGCGGCCTGAATCACGCGCATTCGCATCAGACGCTTTCCTTCGACTTCAAATCGCCGAGAGTTGATCGCCATGCCCGAAGCCACCGAAAGACCGTACGTGCTGCATATGTTCACCAGCACGCCGCAAATGAGCCCCTTCGACGTAAATATGGCCGCCGACGCGGGTTATCAGATTCTGGTGCCGTATTGCGGTGTCGATGAAGACAAGGTCGTGCAGCTTACGCAAGATGCGATTTTTTCGCGCGGACCAAAGGGCGTCTCGCGCACGGGCATTTTTATCGGCGGACGCGATGTAATGCAGGCCGCCGACATGTTGGAACGCGCACGCAACGCAATGGTGCCGCCGTTCGAAGTCTCCGTGTTTACCGATCCAAGCGGCGCTTATACCACCGCCGCCGCGTTGGTCGCGCTCGCAGAAAAGCACTTGAAAAAGGCGCATAACGTCGATTTCGGCGGCAAGCGCGTGTTGATTCTCGGCGGCACCGGCGCAGTGGGACGCGTGGCCGCGGCGATGGTCGCATCGCTCGGCGCGGTGGTGTCGGTTGCGAGTCATTCGAGCCATTCGCGCGCCACGCAAGTCAGTGACGAAATCAACCGACGTTTCGATATCGCGACCTCAGGCGTTGCAACGGGCACGCCCGAGCAATTGCATCGGGAACTCGCGCATGCGGAAGTGGTGTTCGCCACGGCCGTTGCAGGCGCGCAAGTGATGAGCACCGCCGATCTTGCGCACGCAAAGCATCTGTTGATCGCCGCCGATGTCAACGCCGTGCCGCCCGAAGGCATCGCCGGTGTCAACGTAATGGACGATGGCAAGCCGCTTGCAGGCGCGGCGCGCGCGGATGCCATCGGCATCGGCGCGCTGGCGATCGGCAACGTGAAGTATCAGACCGAGCATCGGCTGTTCGTGCGCATGCGCACCGGCGGAAAGCCCGTTTATCTGGGCTTTCCCGAAGCATTCGATGAAGCTCGCGCCATCGTTGCAGGCCAGGGCGCATGATGCACGACACCGACTCGCGCGCGCCGCGTGTGGCCGTCGCGGGCTTATCCGCGCGGCTGCTGGCGCAATCCGCCGCGCGCGCGGGTTTCGATGTGGTTGCGCTCGATATCTTCGGCGATCGCGATACACGTGAGGCCGCGGCTATGTGGTTCGACATCGGCGGGAACGGATTATCGATCGATCGTGCCCGGCTTTACGAAGCGCTCGAAAGTGCAGCGCGTTTGCCGCGCATGCTGGGTCTTGTCGTTACGAGCGGGCTGGAATCGATGACCGGTGAACTGAGCCGCGCGCCGCGTGTGCCGCGCTTTATCGGTAATGGCGCGCAGTCGCAGGCGGTACGTGATCCACGCCGCTTTTTCGCCTTGCTCGATGAAGCCGAAATCGCGCATCCCGAAGTGTGCTTTATCGCGCCTGCGGTTCGCAGCGGCTGGCTGGTGAAGCGCGCGGATGGATGCGGCGGCACGCATATCGAACGATTCGAGAACGCGCGCAATGTCAGCGAAAACGCCTATTTTCAGCGGCTCGCGCAAGGTCGTTCGTACTCCGCGTTATTTCTTGCGGCGCATCGTGAGGTATGCGTGGTCGGCTTCGCGGAACAATTAAGCGTGCAGGCGGGTGACTTGCCGTTCGTGCATGCAGGCTCAATCGGTCCCGTCGATTTGCCGGCGCGCGCGGCTGAACGTATCGGCAGGGCGATCGAGCATATTGTGTGGAAAACCGATCTCACGGGTCTGAACAGTATCGACTTTTTGCTCGATGGCGAGAGCGTCAGCGTGCTTGAAATCAACACGCGCCCGTCATCGACGATGGCGTTGTACGAAGCCGCATGGCCCGATATCTGGCCGCGCGGTTTGATCGGCGCACATCTCGATGCCTGTTTGCACGGTGTTTTACCGCAAGCGCTTCACACAGCGATGCAAACGCCGCCAATACGCGCAGGCCAGCGCATCGTGTTCTCACCTACGAGCTTCACCGTGTCGCGCACCTTCAGCGACGCCTGTTTTAACGATCCGAATTGCCACGACGTGCCGATCGCGGGCGCGCGTATCGAAGCGGGTTGTCCGGTTTGCACGGTAAGCGCAACCGCATCGACGATCGACGCGCTGCGCTTGAAACTGGATGATGAACATGTGAATCTTCTGCAACGCATCGAAGCGGGTTAGCTTATGACTTCTGTTACGCCAATCAGCGTCAATGCATCGAGCGAAAAACTCGTCGCACGTCTTGTCGATCATGCCGCGCGGCTGAATGTGCAGATCGCGCGCACGGATGCAGGCACCGTTATCGTCGATGCGGGCGTCGATGCACTCGGCAGCGCCGATGCGGGCCTCCTAATCGCGCGTATCTGCATGGGTGGACTTGGGCGTGTGACGCGGCGCACCACGCTCGAACACGCACCGCTGTGGCCGACCTGCATCGACGTGCAGACATCCAATCCCGTGCTTGCTTGTCTGGGTAGTCAGTACGCCGGATGGAGTTTGTCCGCGACGAAAGAGCAAACTGGCGGCAAGAAGTTTTTCTCACTCGGCTCGGGACCGGCGCGTGCGCTCGCGGTCAAAGAGCCGCTTTTTACTGAGCTAAGCTATCGCGATCATCACGATCGCGGCGCGTTAGTCATGGAAGTGGACCGTTTGCCGCCGCAGATCGTTATCGACAAAGTGTTGAATGATTGCGGTCTTGCGCCCGACAAGCTCACTATCGCGGTCACGCCGACACAGTCGATCGCGGGCACCGTGCAAATCGTGGCGCGCGTAGTGGAAGTAGCGTTGCACAAGACGCATGTGCTGGGTGTGGCGCTCGACGAGATTATCGAAGGCAGCGGCAGCGCCCCGCTTCCGCCGCCTGCGCCGGACGGCATACAGGCAATGGGCCGCACCAACGATGCCATCCTCTACGGTGGCCGCGTGCATCTCACCGTCAAGCGCGATGCCACTGCGAAGCGCCTCGCAGCCGAACTGCCTTCATCGAACGCGCGCGATTATGGCCGCCCGTTCGCGGAGATTTTTACTTCGTTTAACTACGACTTTTATCAGATCGATGCCGCGTTATTTGCGCCAGCGGAAGTGTGGGTATCGAGTCTGGAAAGTGGCATGACGTATCACGGCGGCGCTGTAAATAAAGACCTGCTCGATACACAATGGCTCGCCAACGGAGACGCCTGATATGACGCGCGTGGCCATCATGACTGATGAAACCGGCTGGCACACCGGACGGCTGAAAAAAGCCTTCCGCGCGCGCGGCGTGGACGCGCGTTGCGTCGATCTCGCGCAATGCCGGATCGATACGACATGGAAGCCGCATGGTCTCGCCATTCCCGGTTTCGGCCACACCTTGCCGGATGCGGTGTTCGTGCGCGGCATCGCGGGCGGCACGTTCGAACAGGTGACGCTGAGGCTCGGCATTCTGCACGCGCTGCGCGAAAGCGGCATCCCTGTTTATAACGATGCACGCGCCATAGAACGCAGCGTCGATAAGTCCATGACGAGCTTTCTGCTCAATCGATACGGCGTGCCCACGCCCGCGACATGGGCGTGCGAATCGGCAGCGTTCGCGCGGCGCGTGTTGATGCGTGAAGCGGCGGCGAAACGCGAAGTGGTGGTGAAACCACTGTTCGGATCGCAGGGAAAAGGCCTTGAAAAGCCGGGCGTCGCGTTGCCCACGCTTAAGCCCTTCAACGAAGTGGCCTATTTACAGCGTTATATCGATGCAGGCAGCCCCGGTTTCGACTGGCGCGTGCTTGTCATCGGCGGCCGCGCTGTGGCCGCGATGAAGCGCGTAGGTGGCGATGGCTGGATTCACAATTTCGCGCGCGGCGCACGATGCGAGCCTGCGGAAATCACGCCCACGCTTGCGGATATCGCGGTGCGTGCAACGCATGCGTTAGGGCTGGATTACGCGGGCGTCGATCTGATTCCATCCGATCACGCGCGCCCGCTTGTGCTCGAAGTGAATGGCGTGGCGGCATGGCGCGGTTTGCAATCAGTTACGCCGATGGATATCGCCACGTTGCTTGTGAACGATCTGCTGGACCGCACACTCGCGGCATCGGCACAAGCGCTTTCCGTGGTCGGCAATGGCCCTGCACGCTGATATCGACGCCCGCGCGATGTTCCTGCGCGCATGCGCCCTCGACGTCGAAACCATCAAGCCGGGCAACGTGAGCGTCACGAGCGCGGGGCACGGTATGCACGCGGCACAGTTCATCGCGAGCGCGAATGCTGCCGCCATGGGCCTTTTCGCACCACACGCACGCGTCGGACAACGCATTCTCGATGCCGTGCGCGCCACGCTGAATGCCGTGCGTTGCAACACGAATCTCGGCATCGTGCTGCTATGCGCGCCCTTGTGCGCTGCCCTCGAACACGTCAGCACCGATGCACACGACTGGCCGCACGCCACGCGCGCCGCGCTCTCGGCGCTCGACATCGACGACGCACGCCTCGCGTACGAAGCCATCGCGCTTGCCAATCCCGGCGGCCTGGGCGATGCGCCCGAGCAAAACGTGCACGCGCCACCGACCGTCGATCTGCGCACAGCCATGACGCTCGCCGCCGATCGCGACAGCATCGCGCTTCAGTATGCAAACGGCTTCGCGGATGTCTTCGATATGGCGCAGCGCATCGAACCATCGAACGAAACACAGGCCATGTTCGATACCTTCCTGACTTTCCTCTGCACGTGGCCCGATTCGCACATAGTGCGCAAACACGGCGCGGCGATGGCGCAAAGTGTCACGCAGGAAGCGCTTAACTATCTGCCGCGCGCCCAGAACATTCCATCGCCCGAACTCATGCAATGGGACGCGGCGCTCAAGGCGCGCGGCATCAATCCGGGCACGAGCGCGGATTTATCGGTCGCTACGCTTTTCGTTGCACTCGTCATGCATCAAACGCGCCGGATGAACAAAAAGTGGCACGGAACCTGTTAGTCACTTCGCGCTTCTGCGTCCCTTTTTTTCGTCGATGCGCGCGCTGAGCGCCGCGAGTCCTGAGAACCACATTCATTGGAGGAACAGCATGGCCAAGATCAACCGCGTCCTGGTAGGTGAGTCGCTGGTCGGCGACGGTAACGAGGTCGCGCATATCGACTTGATCATCGGACCGCGAGGCTCCGCCGCCGAAACCGCCTTCTGCAACGCTCTGACCAATAATAAGGACGGCTTCACATCGCTATTGGCCGTGGTCGCGCCGAATCTGGCGACCAAGCCGAATACCATCCTCTTCAACAAAGTCACGATAAAAGGCGCAAAGCAAGCCGTGCAGATGTTTGGTCCTGCGCAACGCGCGGTAGCGATGGCGGTAGCCGACAGCGTGGAATCAGGCATCATTCCCGCCGATGAAGCCGACGATGTGTTTATCTGCGTGGGCGTGTTCATCCACTGGGAAGCGGACGACGACCAGAAGATCCACGACTACAATTATCAGGCTACCAAAGAGTCGATCCAGCGCGCCATTGAAGGTACGCCGACTGCGCAGGACGTGGTGGCGAAGAAGGGCAGCATGTCGCATCCGTTCTCGCCGAAGTGATGCGATGCGTGCCGGCATGGCTTCATGACATCATGGCCATGCCGGATGCCTTAAAAACAGCATTAAAACGAGGTCCATCGCAATGACCCTACGTTGCCGCGCGTCGATGTTATGCGCTTGTCTATCGCTCGTTTCGACGTTTGCGTTCGGTGCGCCCGCGCAAGGCCACGACTATCCGACCGAAGGCCGCGTCGAGTACGTGTTGGGCTGCATGGACGACAACGGGCACGACTTCGCCAACGTCTATAAATGCTCGTGCGCCATCGACAAGATCGCGCAGACGCTCAGCTACGATGACTTCGTCGAGCAGTCTACATTCTCGAAGTACGCCACGCTCGGCGGCGAAGGCGGCGCGGAGTTTCGCGTGGATCGCGCGAAGGCGCAAACGAAGAAATTCCGCGAATTGCAGAAGGATGCGTTCAAGGCTTGCGGTATCGGACAACAGGCGGCGGCTGCGCCTAAGTGACGTCTGCATCTGAGCGCGTCAATCATTCCGGGCAATAACCTTTGCCGATCCACGCGAGGCTGACCGAACTCGTCGCAGGCTTGTCTGCACGGCGTCGTTCGATCCGCCGTTCGATCATTACGCCAACGGCATCCACGTCCGGAAATTTCGCGGGCTTGGCGAGCGTCACGCGCACCCAATGCGCGCCAAAATCCGCAATCACCAGTTGTGCGATCCGTTCTGCAAGCGCTTCAAGTAATTGCAATCGATGCGTGTCCAGCAGCTTCAGAATAGCTTCTCGCACCGCAGCATAATTCACGGTGTCGCTTATTTCATCGGTTATGCAGGCGCGAATGGATGGAACGCCGATCGCCAGATCGAGCCGCACAGGCTGCGGATCATGCAGTTCACTCTTGTCGATGCCGATAATCGTCCGCCCCGTCAATCCTTCGATATACACGATATCCAGCACCACATTCGTGTGCACTGCATCAACCGCCGCGCGGATCGGTTCGGATCGTCCCATATATTCTCCTTGCGAATTTCGACTGACCATTGCTGCGCATGCACCAAGATCGTTCATGCGGATTAAGCAAAAATCGCGCGCAGCACGCTGTCTCTATGCGACTACTGATTGAACCTGCGCGCCATCGGATGTACAGTTTTTGCAATCGGGACAGATTGCTCTTTTTCTATGCGTTCGTTCCAGGTTGTCCCGATTTCGAGGCGCGCATAAAACAAGAAGTACGGTACTGAGAGCCGCAACGCTATGCGGACCATACAACAGATTCAGCGTCGGTCGGGCGTGCGGCAGGACGAGCACGCAGCGCACACGAACGCATCGGAGACACGCCCCCATGTCGTTGCTTGCTGACGTAGATACGCATGTCCGGGAAGTGCTGAATATCGTCGCCAATCCGCTGGCCGCACGCCGCGCCAGCGATTCCGTCGCGCAGTCGTGGCTACGTTGCCTCACCGAATTCCAGCTCGATCCCGCGCGCTTCGTTATGCCGCCCGTGCTGACGCAACGCGAACTCACAGAGCGCCGCGAAGCCACGAGCGATCTCATCGCGTGTTCGAAGCTGGAAATGACCACGCTCTATCAACAGCTCGCGGACCCTGAACTTGCCGTCGTGCTCGTCGATGCGGACGGCGTGATCGTGCATCAGGTGTCGTCGGTGCCGTTCGGCGAAGCAGTCGCCGCCGATGGCCTGCGCGTGGGCGCGCTATGGAGCGAACGCGAAGCCGGCACCAATGGCATGGGCACATGTCTGATCGAGCGCGATTGCATCGCCGTATGTCAGCACGAACACTTCTATCCGCGCTATACGTCGCTTACCTGCACCGCTGCGCCGATCTTCGACGAACGCGGCGAAGTGGTCGGCGTGCTCGACGTCACGAGCCGCTCGAAGCTCTTGCAGCAGCACTCGCTGGTGCTGGTCGGCATGTCGCGGCAGATGATCGAAAACCGTTTGATCGATGCGCGTTACAGGCACGCGAACCTAATTCATTTCCATAGCCGTCCTGAATTTGTCGGCACGCTGCACGCAGGAAAGCTCGCCGTCAGTGACGATGGCGTGGTGCTCGCCGCTAGCCGCAGCGCGTTGTTCCAGCTCGATCTGCGCTCGCCTGCCGAGTTATGCGGAAAACGCATTGAAGAAGCGTTCAATGCCACATTGGAAGATATGATCGCGCGCAGCATTCGTGGCTCGTTTCATCCGGTCACGGTGTATAGCGCGAAGGCCAACAGTCGCTTTTTTCTCACGGCTCAAACGCCGCGCGAAGCAAGCAGCGGTGCGCGCCGCATTCTGCTGAACGACCCGAATACGTCCATTACACGCACGAAAAAAGCGCCTTCATCCGATACAGCGAGTGCTGGCCGACTCGACAAACTCGCGCACCTGGAATTCGGCGATCCGCGCATGGCTTCGCAAATTCAACTCGCGGCGCGTGTGATTCAGCGCAAGATTCCGATCATTCTGCGCGGGCAGACGGGCACGGGAAAAGAAGTCTTTGCGAACGCTTTGCACAGCATCAGTCCCAACGGCACAGGACCGTTCGTCGCGGTGAATTGCGCATCGCTGCCGGAGAATCTGATCGAGAGCGAGTTGTTCGGTTATCGCGCGGGCGCGTTCACGGGCGCGCAGCGCGAAGGACGTCGGGGCAAGATCGTGCAGGCGAACAGCGGCACCTTGTTTCTCGATGAAATCGGCGATATGCCAATGGCCCTGCAAGCGCGTCTTCTGCGCGTACTCGAAGAACACGAGGTGACGCCGCTCGGCGCGGAAACTACGGTAAAAGTGGACTTCCAGTTGATCAGCGCGAGTCACCGCAATCTGATCGAACTGGTGCAGACCGGTACATTCCGCGAGGACTTGTACTATCGGCTGAACGGGATCGAAATCAATTTGCCGCCGCTGCGTGAACGCGCCGACATACTCGCATTGATCGCGCATATTCTCGAAAGCGAAACCGACGATCCGCCCACGCTCAGTCAGGAAGCACGGCAAGCTTTGCTCTCTTACGCATGGCCCGGCAATATTCGGCAGTTGCGTCATGTGCTGCAAATGGCGATTGCGTTATGCGATGGTCCTGAGATTCGTTGTGCGCATCTGCCAGCGGAAATCGCCAGTGGTGCGCCGCCTGTTATGCAATCGTCCGCACGCCTAACGAATGCAAACGCAGCGCCGCTCGCCGATGACGTCGATATCTCTTCGCTCAACGCGATCCAGGTCAAAGAGCGCGAGACCGTGCTGCAATTGCTCGATGAGCATCGCTGGAACGTGAGCAATGTCGCCAAGGTCTTGAGCATCAGCCGCAATACGCTGTATCGCAAGATGCATCGATTGCAGATTCGCCTGTCGCACGATCCATCCACGACTACCGACGCATGACGCAAGCCACGCCTGTTCGCAAGCTCGACGAGTTCAGGCCCGATGCGCGATTCGCGTGGTGCGTGACAGGCTCAGGTCATATGCTGGAAGAATCGATTGCGCTCGCGCTGCGTTTGCCGGGCGTCGATCTGTTTCTCTCGGCAGCGGGCGAAGAAGTCTTGCCGCTCTACGGCTGGCCAGTGCCGAAATTGCGCGAACACTTCAAGGTCATCCGCGATAACACCGCGAGCAGCGTGCCCGTCGGCATGCTGTACAGCGGCGACTATCACACAGTCGTGATCGCACCGGCGACCAGCAATACCGTGGCCAAATGCGCGTTCGGCATTTCGGACACCTTGCCTACCAACCTCTATGCGCAGGCCGGCAAGCAATGTGTGCCGGGCATCGTCTTTGCATGCGATACCGCGCCCGTCGTCGTCACGCAGGCCCCTAAAGAATGGGTCGAACTTCGGCCGCGTGCAATCGAGTTCGAAAACGTCGAACGGCTGGCGCGCTTTGCGCACACCACGGTAGCCCGCTCGCTCGATGAACTCGAAGCCGCGCTCGATCAACGGCTCGCGGAACGGAAGCTCGCATGGAACATATCGTCTTCCTGACCGGACGGCTCGCGCAAATCAGCTTGCAGCAAGTGCTCGAAAGCATCGCGCCTGCTGCAGTGCGCGCGCCTTTCACGTGGGAAGTGCGCGAGATCGGCTTGCAGGTCGCCGGTTTGATGACCGCCGATATGATCCGTCGACGCGTTGCGCCACCGCTTACCGAAGGCACCAGCCGCGTGATCGTGCCGGGCCGCTGCCGTGGCGATCTCGATGCGCTCACTGCTCACTATGGCGTCAAAGTCGAACGCGGTCCCGAGGAAGTAAAAGACCTGCCGCAGTTTTTCGGACGCGAGGCGAAACACGTGGATCTGACGCGCTACGAAACGGAAATCTTCGCGGAAATAGTCGATGCGCCGCGTCTCGATCTCGATGGCATCGCGGCGCGCGCGCAAGCGTATAAGCGCCAGGGCGCGGATGTCATCGATATCGGTTGCCTGCCGTCGACGCCGTTTCCGCATCTGGAAGATGCGGTGGTGATGCTGAAGGCGCAGGGGTATCGCGTGAGTGTGGATTCGATGCAGACCGACGAGTTGTTGCGCGGCGGACGTGCGGGCGCGGACTATGTCATGAGCCTGAACATCGATACATTATGGATGACGAACGAAATATCATCGGCACCGATTCTCGTGCCCCGTGAGCCTGCCGATATGGCATCGCTCGATGAAGCAATCGACATCATGCTCAAGCGAGACCGCCCTTTTCTCGCCGATCCCATTCTCGATCCGATTCCCTTCGGTCTGGCGAAGTCGATTGCACGTTATGTCTCGTTGCGCGAACGCTATGCGGATATCGCGATCATGATGGGCGTGGGCAACGTCACCGAACTGACCGAAGCGGATACCACCGGCATCAACGCGGTGCTGTTCGGCATGGCGGCGGAACTGCGCATTGCGGCGGTGCTGACGACATCGGTGAGTCTGCATGCGCGCCGCGCGGTGCGTGAAGCGGACGTGGCGCGTCGCGTGATGTATGCGGCGCGCGAATCGCAGAGCTTGCCTAAAGGCATTTCTAGCGAGTTATCCGCACTGCATGCCAAACGCCCTTTTCCCTACGATGCCGCTGAAATCGGCGCATTCGCCGCTGCCGTTCGCGATCCTAATTTTCGCGTGCAAGTGTCAACGCAAGGCATACACGTCTATAACCGTGATGGCCATCACGTAGCGGCCGATCCGTTCGCGCTATATCCAAAGCTCGCGGTGGAAAGCGATGGCGGACATGCGTTCTATCTCGGCGTGCAGTTGGCGCGCGCGGAGATCGCGTGGCAGCTTGGCAAGCGCTTCGATCAGGATCAGCCGCTCGATTGGGGATGCGAGGTGGATCGGCCGGAAGAAGATTTGAGCGCATGGCATGCGCCGGGGGCGACGAAGAAGAAGCCTGTTATTTGAATCGGCATGGGACGGTTCTGATTAGGCCGTTCGGCCTAGTGTTCGGATCGATTGAAACCGTCTAGCATGGCTTGACTGTGTTTAGTCATACGGAGGGAGATATGCATACAGTCAAGCTTTGTGATTTTCAAGCTAACTTTGAACAACTTCTTAAGATGGCGCGGGATGGCGAAACGATCGTTATCGACGACGAT
>NZ_JAQFVG010000336.1:15743-29149 GCF_029439455.1 Caballeronia sp. BR00000012568055
TCAGATATCGAGGAAGCCCTTAATGGTCCATGGCCCGAAGAGGTGCTCGCAGCAATGGGAGCACGTAAATGCGGCTTTTGATCGATACGCATATCTATCTATGGAGCATCATGCAGGATCGTCGCCTGTCGAATGACGCACGCGGGCTGTTATCTCAGGCGGACGAGGTGTATGTCAGCAGCGCAAGTATCTGGGAGTTGTCGATCAAAGCATCGCGCGGAAAGCTCGAACCGCACGTCGAGGAATTTGTTATGCAGATACGGCAGAGCGGATTCCACGAGCTTGAGGTGAGATACGAACACGCCTTCGTGGCACGCGATCTGCCGTTCTTGCATTCCGATCCCTTCGACCGCATGCTGGTTGCGCAAGCTGCAAGCGAACTCATGCGCTTCCTCACTGCCGATCGCATGCTCGCCGACTATCACCCCTGCGGGATACCCGTTTGACCACGCGCGCGCCGGACGTAGCGGCGACGTTCGGCGCACACTAACGAATGAAACACTTTGCTGCGATAACGCCACACCACGCGCCAGCAAGTCACTGAGCACAACATTGGCACGCCACTTGCATCCATCCAAACCGCTGTTCAACTACCTTATGGAGAATTGCGCATGCAATGGACGACACCCAGCTTCACCGATATGCGTTTCGGCTTTGAAATCACGATGTACATCGCCACGCGCTAAAGGTGCGCACGAAGCCTCAATCGGCTTCGTGCCGACATCCGCCTCATGATCCACGAGACGATCGTCACCACCGCCGATCGCGATGGCCGCGCGCACATCGCGCCGATGGGTGTGCGCTTCGAACGCGGCTTTGCGATTCTTTCGCCGTTTCGCCCTTCCACGACGCTCGACAATGTGATCGCCACACAAAGCGCGGTCATCAACTTCTCCACCGATGCACGAATTTTCGCGGGCTGCGTGACCGGCACAAAACGCGACTGGCCGACAGTTGCCGCGCGCGTCGTGCCATCCGTGCGTCTCGCCAATACGCTCGCCCACACCGAACTGCGCCTCGCCGAAATCAGCGATGACCCCACGCGCCCCGTATTGCGTATGGAATGCGTGCATCGTGAAACGCATGCGCCGTTCGAAGGTTTCAATCGTGCGCAGAATGCCGTCGTCGAAGGGGCGATTCTCGTGAGTCGTCTTTTCATGCTGCCCGCGGAAAAAGTGGACAGCGAAATCGCGTACCTGCAAATCGCCATCGATAAAACCGCCGGCGATGCAGAGCGCGAAGCATGGCAATGGCTTCTTCAGGCTATCGAACGTCATAGAAACAGCGGAGCAACCCGATGACCGCGTTACTCGCCAGCGTCCGTTCGATCGAAGAAGCACTGGATGCCGCGCGCGCGGGCGCCGATCTGATCGATCTGAAAGAACCCCATGCGGGCGCGCTCGGCGGCGTCGAAGTGCATGAGATCGCGCGAATCGTGCGGCGATTGCGCGCCGAATATGCGGCGCGTCCGATCAGCGCCACGATTGGCGATCTGCCCGATCATGCGCTCGATGAAATGACCACGCGCGTGCTCAAAGTCGCCGCGACGGGCGTCGATTATGTGAAAGTCGGCATTAGCACGGAAGCAGCGTTGAAGCATCTTTCCAGCGTGCCCGCTGTAACCGTGCCCGTGCTGCTGTCCGATCGAGGCATCGATCATAAGCTTGCCTTAATGACGGCGGAACTTCGCTTTCCCGCAATCGTGTTCGATACGGCCTTGAAAGATGGCCGAACCTTATTCGATTGCGTATCGTTCGAGGCGTTGCGTGAATGCGTCCGTGAACTACGCGCACGCGGGGTGATGACGGGCATCGCCGGATCGCTCGGATGGAATGATCGCGATTCGATTCGCGCAATTGCACCTGATTTCGCAGGCTTCAGAGGCGCGTTGTGCTCAGGCCACGCAGGCCGCCACGATCGCAAAGGCAAACTCGATCCATCGCTCGTTAGCCGATGGGCGCACGCGTTACATTCAAACAGCTAGATTGAGCAGCCGATCCCGCATGATTGAACCATCGTCCTTCGACAACACTTCGACCACGTAATTGGCATCGCGCACATAGGCGGGAAAGCGCGCATCCACGACACCGCTTGCGGCCAGCGCCTCGACCGAAGCATCCGCTGCGACCGCGCAAGACTTCACGATCATCAGACGTTCAGCGTTGAGCGAAGTGGAAAGCCACGCCGCGAGACTATCCGATGTCGTGTCCCAGTTCGTCATGCCATCGGCCGTGGTGCGCATGAGATCGGTAGGAATCCAAACTGCCACGTGTCCATCACGCAAGGCACGCCGGATGCGATCTTCGTTGGAAGCCAACACGAGTTCGGGCACGACGCCCTGCATCAGAATGGCGTATTGCGCCATTGCGAGCAGACACATGTTGTGCGCTGCAAGATCGTCGAAACGCCATTCGTGCTGATACTGCCGCACCGCATCCGCGAAATCGCCCCCGCCCGGCACGATCACCACGCGCCCGCCGCCTACTTCCCAAAGCTGCGTGAGCCACTCGCGCAGCGCTGGGTCGTGACTCAGGCTCCCGCCGATCTTCACCACCCACATGTTCTTGTCCTCGTTCGTTCTCCGCTATATATCTCAAAGTATCACGCTACGCGCATCGATGCAGTAGTGTCATTCATTGCCCGCGCGGCAAGCATCGCAACGGCCACGCTCGGCGCACAGGTCGATACCCATTCGGCGCGTTCCGCGTCATCGTCCGATACCCCCGCGAGCCGCGCAAAGTCGATATAACCGCGCGCCTCCTCACGCGCCAGCGCCGCCGCAAGAAAGCGCCCGCATCCCGCACCGACAATCGGCGCGCGCGCCAGCGATTCATGCTGCGCACTCACGCGTGCAAGACTCGTTTCGAGCGTGCGCATCTGCTCATGACGCCATGCGAGCGCAAAGCGCCGCCATTCGGCGTCGGTGGCGTCGGCGGCATCACGTCCGATCATTCGGGCGATGCGCGCGCGGCTTGCGCTTTCGGTTTTAGGACCGTTATCGGCGCTTGCATGCTGGTCGTGTCCTGCACGCAACTCACCCGTCAGACGATACACATCCGCCGTCGTCGCGAACCATTCGTTCATCACGCTCGTGGTTTCGCCACGAAACGCAATGCGATGCGCGACGCCACACAAAGGCGTGCGTACGATACCTTGATAAACCAGTTCGCCGGATATCAACCGTTCGGCATCGTTGGCGCCGCGCGCAATCACGCGTCCGCCCGCGATCGGAATAATATCCGTAGTTGTGCTGCCGATATCGACGAGCACGGCATCCTGCAAGCACGTGGCGACCCATTGCGCCGTCGCCATCCAGTTCGCCGATGCCACCTTGCGCCAGTTCTCCGCGCACGCCGAACGCGCGAGCCAGGCATCGCCTGCATAGAACACCGTGCGCGGTCCGAGCCGTTGCGCGAGCGCGCGTGTGAGCGCGCGCACGCCTTCCGCGCGGTCGGTGAAGAGATCGACCATCTCACCGGTCATGGTGACAGCATGGCGCGAATGCAACGCGTCGGGCCATCGTTCGAACACCGAATTAATTACGCGTTCGAGATGCGGCAGACCTTGCCACAAGGGACACGCCCATTGCGCGACATCTTCGAGCGCGCCCGCTTGCGTCATCGAGACCTTCACGTGTGCGCCGCCTACGTCCCAGCCGAAAACGCGTGCGTTCATGATGACGCTCCGGCCAGACGCAGCGATGAATCGTCGTGACTGAAGCCGGGCACGCGATGCGCCGCAAGCAATTCAGCCGCTAAATTAAGGCCTTTTTTCGATAATTCCGCATACGCCACCGTCAATCTCGGATTCACTTCGATCACCACCGGCCCGAGTTTCGAGGACCACACCAGGTCGATGCCGACGAAGCCGCGCAAACCCGGCATGGCATCGACCACGCGCATTGCGAGGCGTTCGAGTGCGCGACCTTGTGGGCTATGTCTGCTGAACACATCGACATCCACACCATCGAATTCGATGATGCCCGACTCCGACATGCCAATGCGCTGACGATTGATCGACACCAGCCGCGCGCCCGCATCGCTACAGATCAGCGATAAGCTGAGCGCATCGCCATCGATCCATGCCTGAAGCACAGGATTGCGGCCCGCTTCGGCACGCGCTTCGTATTCGGCGCGCGCTGCGGGCAAGGCGTCGAACATGCGGGTATCGAGACCGCCCGCGCCATCGTCGGGCTTGACCACCCAACGGTGCGATACGTTGGCGATCGCCTCGTCGGGATCGAGCGCGGGCGTCGCGCCGATGCCGTGCGATGCGAGCAGCGCCGCCGTCGCACTCTTGCTCGATGCCGCGCGGATCGCTTCCTTCGCGCAGCCGAGCCAGCGCGCCACGCCGACCGCATCGTGCAGGCGCAGCAGCAGGCCGTCGCATTCCGGTGCGATGATGCAGGCGTAGTCGTGTTCGCGCGCCACGCGTGCGACAAAGCGCGTGACCGGTTCGGCGGGCGCGGCGCGTGCATGTTTGATATGCGCGTCCGGTTGCTCGAAGCGCGAACACGCTATCGTCACGTCGATTTCGGCCAAGGCGCGCAAATCCGCCGCGATGGCGTCGCGCATCACGCGGCCTTCGACGATGAGCGCGGAGAGATCGGCGAGGCTGCCCGCGCTCGCCACATCGGGATCGATACCGCCGCCGGTGAGATACTCGAATACGAAGATCTTGATCAAAGGAAAGCCATCCATGCAGGTGATACCCGTTCTCGATCTGCTCGACGGACATGCGGTGCGCGCAGTACGTGGCGAGCGCTCGCAGTATCGGCCGATTCAGTCCGCACTCTGTGCATCGAGCGATCCCTTGCTCGTTGCCCACGCATTACTCGATACAACCGGCGCGCACACCTTGTACGTCGCCGATCTCGGCGCCATTCTCGGGCGTGGGGATCATGCCCGACATCTTGCTGCGTTAAGCGAAGCCTTAGGCGAAGGCTTTTCCATCTGGATCGATGCAGGTTTCAGCGATTTCGCATCAGTGCCTACGTACTTCGAACGTGCGCGTGCCGAGCATCGTGCGTCGTTAATTCCTGTCTTCGGCACTGAAACCCTGCGCGATGTTCACGCGCTTGCCCAATCGCGCGATGCAGGCTTCGATCCCATCCTTTCGCTCGATCATCATCGCGGTCGCTCACTCGCGCTGTTGCCCGACGACGATGCTTCGTGGTGGCCGTCACGCGTGATCGTCATGACACTCGATCGTGTCGGCGCGAACGCCGGTCCCGATCTCGATACGTTTGCTGCGGTCCGCGCGCTTGCTCATCAACGCGAGTTGATTGGCGCAGGCGGTATCCGTAATAACGCGGATATCGCACTCGCCGCTTCATCGGGTGCTTCCGCCTGGCTCGTTGCGTCTGCGCTTCATGATCTAAGCCTTGGATGATGATTCAAGTTCCATGCCATGACAGCACGATTGGTTTCATCGAATAAGGAGTGTTGCATTGACTCAATGGCACGTGACAGTGTGTTGCATTGCGGAGCAATTTAGCTTCGCGCCTACGTGTCGTGGCCGCCTGTTCTATTCGTATGCAAACCGGCATGGACCTTGCTAAAAAGCATGACCCCTCTAAAAACCGAATGTCCAGAAGAGTCCAGTGCAAACCACTTCATCCACAGACGCACGAGAAGAACAGCACTGGACCTGTCCGTTCTGCCCGCTGCTATGCGATGACATCGTGATCGATACGGCGGCGCAGACGTGCCCGCGTCTGCGCGATGCCCTCACGCATTTCAGCGATCAGGACACGAATCGCTGTCCCGAGATTGATGCGCAAGCCACCGAATTCTCATCCGCGTTATCGGCAGCGGCGAAAATCCTCACGCAAGCGAAACGCCCCTTGTTTGGCGGACTCGCAACCGACATTGCTGGCGCACGCGCGCTCTACGAGCTGGCCGCGACGCACGGCGCGATACTCGATCACCTACACGGCGACGCGCTGGCCGCAGGCACGTTCGCGATGCAGGATCGCGGCGCGTTCTTTACTACGCTATCCGAAATACGTTCGCGCGCGGATCTCGTGATCGTATTCGCGTGCGATCCATCGCGGCGTTATCCACGCTTTTTCGAACGTGCGGTTGGACTTGACGCGCAAGTTATTCATATGGGCTCCGAAGCAAATAACGCGCTTCTGAAAGGAATCGATCCGTTCGATATTCTCGCGCTATGGTCCGCGCAGATCGAAACCGGCCGCAGGCATCTCTCCGATGAACTCGCCGCGTTGACGAAGCGCATCGAGGCCGCTCAATACACCGCGTTTATCTACGAACCCGCTGCGTTGCCGCAACCGCACGCCGCGTTAGCGATCGAAGCGCTGCATCGCATTGTGAAGGCGTTTAATCGCACGGTGCGAGCGGGCGCGCTTGCACTGACCGGCGACGATGGCGCGTTAAGCGTGAATCAAACGATGACGTGGCTATCGGGCTTTCCGCTGCGTACGCGTGTGGCTTATGGCGAACCGCTCGATCACGATGCGCATCGTTACTGCACCGAATCACTGTTGAAGCATCGTCATATCGATGCGTTGTTATGGGTATCGAGTTTCGCGCCCGAAGCATTGCCTGCATCGCTCGATGATGAGATGCCCGTGGTCGTGCTGGGTCATGCGCAAACGCCCACGCTAAAGCGAAAAGGTCCGACAGTGTTCATTCCCGTCGCCACGCCCGCGATGGATCACACCGCGCATCTGTTTCGTGTCGATTCCTCCGTCGTCGCGCCGTTGAACGCCGCGCGTAAAACGAGCTTGCCAGGCGTTGCACAGGTCGTCGTCGAACTGACGAAGCAGCGGAGGCCGTCATGAGCGTGACACGCTTGCGCGGCGGCACGCTCTATGATCCGGCGAACGGCATCGACGGCATCAAGCGAGATATCTATATTTGCGATGGCCGCATTATCGGTACACCGAACGAACCTATACAACCCGATCACGATTTCGATGCGACCAGCATGATCGTGATGGCAGGCGGTATCGACTTGCATTCGCATATCGGTGGCGGCAAGACGAATCTGTCGCGCCTGTTGCTGCCGGAGGATCATCGCAACGATCCGCGCGCTGTGCCCGATCGTCCCGACGAAGGCCGTTATATGCGCTTGCCTTCGTGCGGCACGTGTACGCCGGGCACGCTCGCGGCGGGTTATCGCTATGCGGAGATGGGTTATACCGCAGCGTTCGAGCCCGCGATGATCGCCTCCAACGCGCGCCATGCACATCTGGAAATGGGCGATACGCCGATCATCGATCACGGCGCTTACGTCATGCTCGGCAATGACGAATTCTTTCTGCAAATGCTTGCCGCGCATGAGGACTCCGAACGGTTGCGCGATTACGTCGGCTGGACCATCAACGCGAGCAAGGCGCTCGGCGTCAAAGTCGTGAATCCGGGCGGTATCTCCGCATTCAAGTTCAATCAACGTTCGCTCGATATCGACGAGAAGCACGTGCATTACGGCATTACGCCGCGCGACGTGCTCACGACGTTGACGCAAGCGCTGACCGAATTGCGCGTGCCGCATCCGCTGCATGTCCATGCGAGCAATCTCGGCGTGCCGGGCAATATCGAATCGACCATCAAGACGATGGACGCCGCCGAAGGCTTGCCGATCCATCTCACGCATATTCAGTTTCACAGCTACGGAACCGATGGACCGCGCAAGTTTTCATCGGGCGCGCAGGCGATTGCGGAAGCGGTGAATGCAAGGCCGAACGTGAGCATCGACGTGGGCCAGATCATGTTCGGCCAGACTGTCACCGCATCCGGCGACACGATGATGCAGTTCAAAAACGCGCCGCTGGCGAACCCGCGCAAATGGACGCTCGGCGATATCGAATGCGATGCGGGCTGCGGCGTGGTGCCCTTTCGTTATCTCGAGCAGAGCTTTGTGAACGCTTTGCAATGGATCATCGGACTGGAAATCTTTCTGCTCGTGGATGATCCGTGGCGCGTGTCGATGACCACCGATCATCCGAACGGCGCGCCTTTTACGAGCTATCCGCACCTGATTCGTCTGTTGATGGACAAGTCCTTCCGCGACGCGCAACTCGACACGCTTCACGCCGATGCAAAGACCGCCAGCGCCCTGCATGAAATCACGCGCGAATTCTCGCTCTACGATATCGCCATCATCACACGCGCCGGTCCTGCGCGTTTGCTCGGCCTCACGGATCGCGGACATCTCGGCGCAGGCGCTGCGGCGGACATCGCCGTGTATCGTGACGATGCGGATCGCGAGCGCATGTTCACATCGCCTGCTTACGTTTTCAAAGATGGCGAACTCATCGCGCGCGACGGCACGCTGCTCAAAACGCCTGCAGGCGGCATTCACTATGTGATGCCCGATTACGATCGCGCCATCGAGAAACGTGTGCGTTCGTACACCGAAGCAACTCTCGCCAGCCGATTTGAAAACGCCGCAATCGGCGACGATGAAGTCTGCACGTTCTGCAACGGCGGCAGGCTCCTGCCCGTCGCCTGCTTCGCAACGGACCGCCGGTGACGCCGATGCGAATCAACGACACGCTGATCGACGATACCTTTGCCGAAGCCTTTCCGATGAAAGCGACGCGTCTTGTCATCACCGCGCATACGCCGACATGGGCGCGACATGCGGCGAACTCGTTGACGGGTTTTGCGACGTCGGTGATCGATTGCGGATGCGAGGCAGGCATTGAACGCGAACTCGGCGTGGATGAAACGCCCGATGGCAGACCGGGCATTGCGGTGTTGATGTTCGCGGTTTCATCGAAAGAACTGGCGAAGCAGATTGCACGACGCGTCGGTCAATGCGTGCTGACGTGCCCGACGACCGCGGTATATGGCGGCATCGATACTTCGGCGTGCAAAGCACCGCTCAGTGATAACGCACCGCTTGGCGCAGGATTGCGCTTCTTCGGCGATGGCTGGCAGATATCGAAAGTGCTCGACGGCACGCGTTACTGGCGCATACCGGTGATGGACGGCGAGTTCGTCTGCGAAGACACGGCAGCGACCGTCAAGGCCGTAGGCGGCGGCAATCTGCTGTTCCTTGCCACGGACATCGACAGTGCGTTGCACGCAGCCGAAGCCGCTGTTACCGCAATGCACGCGTTGCCGAACATCATCACGCCGTTTCCCGGCGGCGTGGTGCGTTCGGGATCGAAGATCGGTTCGAAATATGCGGGCGCGACCGCATCGACCAACGATGCGTTTTGCCCTACGTTGACGGGCTTATCGAAGAAAAGCGAATTGACGGACGAGGTGGCGTGCGTGCTCGAGATCGTGATCGACGGACTGACCGATGCAGACGTCGGCGCGGCAATGACAGCGGGCATTCAAGCCGCGACATCGATCGGTCGCGCGGGCGGCGTGTTGCGCATTTCGGCTGGAAATTATGGCGGCAAGCTCGGGCCGTATCACTTCAGGCTGCATGAACTGGCGAGCCGCTTATGAACGCGACCACGCTCCGCATACGAAAACCCCTTGATTTCAAGGTTGATGCGTCTAAGTTACTTCCAGCTGCGCTGGCAGTATTATCGTCAGATGAATTGACGCGCTTCGCATTGAGCGACGCGAACTGCGTGCTCGGCGATCTCTTCGACATCATGCAAGCCGATGCCGACGCGCCCTCGCTGACTATCGAAGGCGACGCGTCATGGCTTGATCATCTCGGCGCGAAGATGAACGAAGGCACGCTTACGGTGCGCGGAAACGCGGGCGATTACACGGGTTTCGGCATGAACGGCGGCGCGTTGCGCGTTCATGGCGACGCGGGCATCTTTACAGCCTGCGAAATGCAGAACGGACGCGTAACGATTCACGGCAACACCGGCGATTTCGCAGCGGGCGCGCTCCCCGGCCACATGGAAGGCATGAGCGGCGGCGTGCTGACAATCGAAGGCAACGCAGGCGCGCGGCTCGCGGATCGCATGCGGCGCGGCACCGTGCTCGTCACCGGAAATGCAGGCGATTTCGCGGCTTCGCGGCTGATTGCGGGCACGGTCTGCATCGGCGGGAAAGTGGGTGCACACTTGGGCTACGGCATGCGGCGCGGCACGGTTTTACTGCTGCAAACGCCGCCGCGCATACCACCCACTTTTACCGTTGGCGGCCACGGTTTCGAGGTGTTCTGGCGTCTTTTCACGCGCACGCTTTCACGTGAAATCGCGCCCTTCGTCACGCTCGATCAACGCGCGTTACCCGTGCGCCACGCGGGCGACCTCGCGGTGGATGGACGGGGGGAATTGCTGATCGCCAAATCATGAACGGACGACAAGAATGCAGGGTACGTACTCGGGAGAAATGACACCATGAGCGCCGCGCGCACACCGACGACGCCGCGTAACGCAGGCCTCGCGAACGAATCGTTCGCTCGGCCGATGATCGCTTTGCATTGGCTGATCGCGATCGCCATCATCGCGATGTTGTGCATCGGTTTCTATATGGGAAGCCTGCCGCGCGGGCTGCCGTTCAAATCGACGCTGACGAACTTTCATAAGTCGCTCGGCATCACGATTTTCCTGCTGGTGCTGCTCCGCATCTGGGCACGCTCGGCTTATGGCCGCCCGCCTCTGCCACCGATGCAGACGTGGCAACGCGCCGCCGCGAGCATCACGCAGGCTCTTTTATACGTGGGCATGATCGGCATGCCGCTGTCGGGTTATCTGGGTTCGTCGTTCAATAAGTTCGGCACCAAGTTCTGGGGCTTGCCGTTGCCACAATGGGGTTGGGACGACAAAGCCATCCGCCACATATTCTTTAGCATTCACGAATATCTTGCGTGGATGTTGATTGCGCTGATCGCATTGCATTTTCTCGGCGCGATGAAGCATCAGTTTATCGACCGCGATGGTCTTTTGCGGAGGATGTGGCCGTGAAAATACGCGTGCTCGGATCGTCGGCGGGCGGCGGGTTTCCGCAATGGAATTGCAATTGCCGCAATTGCGACGGCGTGCGGCGCGGCACCATTGCTGCGCGCGCGCGTACGCAGTCGTCGATTGCGGTAAGCGAGAACAATGAAGATTGGCTGTTGGTGAACGCGTCGCCGGATATTCTTGCGCAGATCGCTGCGAATCCCGAATTGCAGCCGGCAAGACATGTACGCGATACCGGCATCGCCGCTGTCATTACGATGGACGCGCAGATCGATCACGTGACCGGCTTATTGATGCTGCGCGAACGCGGCACGCCCCTGCCGCTTTATACGACCGATGCCGTATGGCAAGACCTCTCAACGGGCTTTCCCATCACATCGATTCTTTCGCATTACTGTGGAATCGAGCATCGGCGAATCATGCTGGATGATGAAGCGTTCGGCGTGCCCGAGTTGCCGCATGTTCGTATCGATGCGTTGCCTTTGTCGAGCAAAGCGCCGCCTTATTCACCGCATCGCGAAGCGCCTGAACGGGGCGACAATATCGGCCTCATATTCACGAACAATGCCACCGGCAAGCGCGCATTTTATGCGCCGGGTTTAGGCGAACTCGAACCGCACATACTCGATGCCATGCGCAAAGCCGATTTGCTTTTAGTCGATGGCACCGTGTGGACCGACGATGAAATGATCCGCCTGGGTCTTACGAAGAAAACCGGCAAGGACATGGGCCATCTGGCGCAAAGCGGCGTGGGCGGCATGATCGATGTGTTGGATTCGATCGAACGTGCGGGCGTAAGAAAGGTGCTCATTCACATCAACAACACGAATCCGATCCTGATCGAGGACGGTCCCGAGCGGCGCATGCTGACGGAGCACGGCATCGAAGTCGCGCACGACGGCATGACGTTCGAGCTATGAATAACGCATGGAGCAGGCGCGCATGATGAATCCGACCACCGGCCCGATCTTTACCGCATCGAACGATGCCGGGCCTGCATGGACGCGCGAGCAGTTCGAAGAACAACTGCGCGCGAAAGGCACGGCGTATCACATCCATCATCCGTTCAATGTGAAGATGAACAGCGGCGGTTGTTCGAAGGAACAGATTCGCGGATGGGTGGCGAATCGCTTCTACTATCAGATCAATATTCCGCTGAAAGACGCGGCGGTGATGTCGAATTGTCCCGATCGTGAAACGCGGCGACGCTGGGTGCTGCGCATTCTCGATCACGATGGTTATGAAGATCAGCCCGGCGGAATTGAAGCCTGGGCGCGTCTGGGCGATGCAGTCGGTCTCTCGCGCGACGATCTCTGGTCGCTGAAACTCGTCACGCCGGGCGTACGCTTCGCCGTCGATGCCTACGTGAATTTCGCGCGCCGCGCGCCGTGGCAGGAGTCGGTGTGTTCATCGCTTACTGAGATGTTCGCGCCGCAGATTCATAAGGATCGCTTAGCGACGTGGCCCGAACATTATCGGTGGATCGAGCCGGAAGGACTTGCGTATTTTCGATCGCGAGTATCGCTGGCGCAGCGCGATGTCGAGCATGGACTCGAAGTCACGCTCGCCCATTTCACCACGCGCGACCAGCAACAACGCGCGCTCGATATTCTGCAATTCAAGCTCGATATCCTTTGGACTATGCTCGATTCGATCGAAAAGGCCTTCCCGTCATGAGCGATTCCGATTCGACCAAGCGCATTCAGGAAGCAGTGGAAGCGCCCGACGATTCCCTGCATCCGAAGATCAGAAAGCTGTTTCGCCTGCAATGGGAACCGGCGCAGGACGCGCATGTGTTGCTGTATCCCGAAGGCATGGTGAAGCTCAATCAAAGCGCCGCGCAAATCCTTTTGCGATGCGACGGCACGCGCGATATCCCTGCACTCGTCGCCGATCTCGAACAAGCATTCAACACCACGGGACTAGGCGACGACATACGCGCGTTCATTGCCGGCGCACGTCAACGGGGATGGCTGGAGTAACGTGATGACCGACTTGTCCGAACACAAAGGTGCAACCATACCGCCGCCGCTTTGGTTGCTGGCGGAACTGACGTATAGGTGTCCGTTGCATTGCGTGTTCTGCTACAACCCGACCAATTACGCCGATCACTCGCGCGAACTCGATACCGCGCAATGGATCGACGTGTTGCGTCAGGCGCGCGCAATCGGTGCCGCGCAATTGGGCTTTTCCGGTGGCGAGCCGCTGTTGCGCGACGACCTCGAAATGCTGGTCGGCGAAGCGCGCACGCTGGGCTTTTATACGAACCTAATCACGTCGGGCATCGGATTAACGGACAAGCGGCTCACTGCATTGAAGGACGCAGGACTCGATCATATTCAGCTCTCGTTTCAGGACTCCACGCAGGAACTCAACGATTTTCTATCGCATACGAAGACTTTCGATCTGAAGAATCGCGTGGCCAAAGCCATCAAGGCGCACGACTTTCCGATGGTGCTCAATTGCGTGCTGCATCGCTATAACCTGCCGCATATCGGACGCATCATCGATATGGCGCTGGAGATGGGCGCGGAGTATCTGGAACTTGCGAATA
>NZ_JAQFVG010000337.1:0-12573 GCF_029439455.1 Caballeronia sp. BR00000012568055
GTTCTTGCGTCCCGTCGTCGTTGCACCATCGATCTTTTGCGTCGTTGTTTTGAGTTGCGCGTTGCGTGCCCGCTTCGTTGCGGGCGACGCAGCGCTTCCTGACGCGGGTCGTCTGACCGGCGTCTTCCTGGCCGTTGCCATCGTGCCTCCTGCCTGGTGAGTCGATCAGAGGGTTCGAAGGTTCGCGTTCACACGCGGCGCCATTCGGTCGACCCACCCGGTTTGTCTTCAAGCGCAATCCCGGCTTCGAGCAATGCAGCACGAATCCGGTCTGCTTCGGCATAGTTCTTCGCCTGCTTAGCCGCGACGCGTTCGGCGATTTTCGCTTCGATCTCCTGCGGTGTCATGCCCGCTTCCGCACCCGTGCCGCCCGCTTGTTGCAGGAAAGCGCGCGGGTCGCGTCCGAGCAATCCGAGCACGCCGGCCAGTTCCTTCAACTGACGGGCGAGCGCGGGATCGCGCGTGCGGTTGACATCGCTTGCGAGATCGAACAGCACGGACACGGCTACCGGCGTGTTGAAGTCGTCGTTCATCGCAGTCTGGAAACGCTGCGCGTTCGGCTCGTTCCAGTCAAGAGGCTGATGGTCCGGTTCGACATCTTTCAACGCCGTGTAGAGACGCGTGAGTGCGTTTCTTGCATCGTCGATATGCACGTCGCTGTAATTCAGCGGCGACCGATAGTGTGCCCGTGCAATAAAGAAGCGCACTACCTCTGCATCAAATTTTTCAAGGACTTCGCGAATGGTGAAGAAGTTGCCCAGCGACTTCGACATCTTCTCGCTGTCGATCTGCACAAAGCCGTTGTGCATCCAGTAGTTCACGAAGCGCTTGCCGGTGGCGCCTTCGCTCTGCGCGATCTCGTTCTCGTGATGCGGGAACTGGAGATCCATGCCGCCGCCGTGGATATCGAACTGTTCGCCGAGCAAGGTGCAGCCCATGGCCGAACATTCGATATGCCAGCCCGGACGCCCGCGGCCCCACTTCGAGTCCCAGCCCGAGTCGTCGGGCTCGCCCGCCTTCGCCTGCTTCCACAACACGAAGTCGAGCGGATCTTCCTTTGCTTCGTTCGATGCAACACGTTCGCCTGCACGCAAGTCTTCGATCGACTTGCCGGACAACTGGCCGTAGTTCGCGAACTTGCGCACGGCGTAATTCACGTCGCCGTCCTTCGCCTGATACGCGTAGCCGTTGCTGTGCAATGCATCGATCATGCCGAGCATCTGCGGGATGAAGTCGGTGGCGCGCGGCTCGATGTCGGCGCGCGCCACGCCCAACGCATCCATGTCGGTGTGCATCGCGGCGATGAAGCGCTCGGTCAGCGCCTTGATCGGCTCGCCGTTCTCCACCGCGCGACGAATGATCTTGTCGTCGATATCGGTGATGTTGCGCACGTAGGTGACCTTGTAGCCCGACATGCGCAGCCAGCGCTGCACGAGATCGAACACGACGAACATGCGCGCATGCCCGACGTGACAATAGTCATACACGGTAATTCCGCAGACATACATGCGCACCTCGCCGTCACGGAGGGGCACGAAGTTTTGCTTGTCACGCGTGAGCGTGTTGTAGATGCGCAGCGAATTCATAGAAGACACAGTGCGTGGACCGGAATCAGCCGTGTGAGGTGCAGGACGAACCACAAGAGACGCGCCGTGAAGGCGGGAACGGTGAGCACACACGCGACCCGCGAACATGACGTTCAATGCGACTCAGGTCAAGCGACCCTTACGGAGACGGCCACGTATGGCGTAAAGACAATCCGACGCCGGCTCGATATCTCGACTGCGAGACAGGTGCGCGTGACGTGCAGACCTTTTGTTAGAATGGCTCGGAGTATAACACTCGGACCCGAGCCTATGAAATCTCCAAGCGGGCTCGCCGCGGGTATCGTGAAGCGATTCCCGGGCGATGCAGGCCGTCATGCGGACGATTCTCACAGCCGGTCCGGGCAGCGCGCGGCGCAACTCGTTTCACGCTCCGCATCGAACCTTTCGCCGCAACGTTCATCGATTCCATTCCAAGTGATTCACAAGATTCGCGCCCGTGCGCGCCTGCCTCTGCAACTCTCCTGCCCGTCCATCGCCGCTGCTTCGCGCGGGCTGATCGTGACGGCGTTTGTCGGCTTTGCTGCATGTCACGCGGCGTTCGCGCAAGTGTCCACCGCCACGCGCGACGGCACGCCGCAGATCGATGCGTCCATCGCCGGCAAGGACTGGAACGCCGCGCTCACGCAACTCGATGCGCGCATCAAGACCAATCCGAACGATGTGCAGGCGAAGTTCAAACGCGCCACCGTGCTCGCGCGCCTGAACCGCGACGACGATGCCATCGCCGCGTTCACCGAACTCACGCAGGCGTATCCCGAACTGCCCGAGCCATATAACAATCTGGCCGCGCTTTACGCCAAGAAAGGCCGCTATGAAGACGCGCGCAATGCGTTGGAAACGGCGATCAAGGCGAACCCGAGCTACTCGCTCGCCTATGACAACTTAGGCGATCTTTATCTGCGTCTCGCCAGCGAATCGTACAAGCGCGCGCAGCAACTCGGATCGACCAGTCCGGTCACGCGTCAGCGCATCGCCGGGATTCAGAACGTGATCTCGCCGCCGCCGGTCAATCGGAAGACGGTGGGCACGAGTGCGGCAAGTGCGCCGCGTGCGGCATCGGCAGCCGGCGATTGGGCGCCGGTCAATGGCGTCGCCAATCCGGACACCTACGCGCCTTATCCCGGTCCGACCAGTCCCTTGACGACCACGCCGTACACCGCGCCCAAGGTTCAGCCGTAACATCGTCGCCGCGCGCTGACACGAACGCTTCCACACAAGCGGTTAAGCTATAGCCTTCGCGTCGGCAGCGAAGGCAGCTTCATCGCCGCGCGTGTCTGTGTGTGAACGACTCTTTGCATTCTTCAACACCCGAGGATCGATCCTTCATGAAATTGCTGATGTTGGCGCTGTCCGGCGCCGCCCTGATCGCGACCGCGCCCGCCTTTGCGCAACCTCAGGCTGCCGCGGCCGCCGCGCATCCGCTCGTGCTGTTCCACACCTCGCAGGGTGACATCAAAGTCGAGCTGTATCCGGAGAAGGCGCCGAAGACGGTCGAGAACTTTCTCGCCTACGTGAAGTCCGGACAATACTCGGGCACCATCTTTCATCGCGTGATTCCCGGCTTCATGATTCAGGGCGGCGGCTATAGCACCAGCTTTGCCGAGAAGCCCACGCGCGCGCCGATCCCGCTCGAAAGCAAGAACGGCCTGAAGAACGCCTCCGGCACGCTCGCGATGGCGCGCACCAGCGACCCGAATTCGGCCACCGCGCAGTTCTTCATCAACACGGTCGATAACGCCGGTCTCGACTATCCGAATCCGGACGGCAACGGCTATGCGGTGTTCGGCAAGGTCGTGGCGGGCATGGACGTCGTGAAGAAGATCGAAGGCAGCCCCACCACCACGCGCGGCCCGATGCAGGACGTGCCGCAAAAGCCGCCGGTGATCGAATCGGCGAGCGTGGTGCAGCAGTAAACCAGGCGCAACTCAACGCGCGCGCTTAACCAGACAAACCAGACATATCGGAGAAAACATCATGGTCGAACTGCATACGAACCACGGCATCATCAAGCTCGAACTGGACGCGGAAAAAGCGCCGAAGACCGTCGAGAACTTCCTCAACTACGTGAAGAAGGGCCACTATGACAACACGGTGTTCCATCGTGTGATCGACGGTTTCATGATCCAGGGCGGCGGTTTCGAGCCGGGCATGAAGCAGAAGCCGACCGATGCGCCGATCGACAACGAAGCCAACAACGGCCTCAAGAACGACAACGGCACGGTCGCGATGGCGCGCACCAACGACCCGCATTCGGCTACCGCCCAGTTCTTCATCAACGTGAAGGACAACGACTTCCTGAACCACTCGTCGCCGACGCCGCAGGGCTGGGGCTACACGGTGTTCGGCAAGGTTGTCGAAGGCATGGACGTGGTCGAGAAGATCAAGAAGGTCCGCACCGGCTCGAAGGGCTTCCATCAGGACGTGCCGGCGGACGACGTCGTGATCGAAAAGGCCGTGGTGGTCTAAGTCTGATCGCATGATCGATACGAAGGCTTTCGGTCGCGAGTCGAATAAAACAGCGGGCGCGCGCCCGCTGTTTTTCTTGGCCGACCTGCATTTGAGCGATGCGATTCCGAAGACGGTCGCAGCGTTCGAGCATTTCATCCGCGTGACCGCTGGCGAGGCGGACGCGGTGTATATCCTCGGCGATCTGTTCGAGTTCTGGATTGGCGATGACGTGCTCGAGGCTTCCGTGTCCGGCGAACGCGCGGAATTCGCGCGGCGTATGACGAAGCTATTGCGCACGCTGCCGGACCGCGGCATCAAATTATTCGTGATGCAGGGTAATCGCGATTTCCTGCTTGGCAGCCGCTTTATGACGGAAGTCGGGGCGACGGCATTGCCCGATCCGTTCGTGATGAACGCGTTCGGCAAACGTATCGTGCTGGCGCATGGTGACGCGCTCTGCACCGCCGATCCCGCGTATCAGCGTTTCCGGCGCTTTGCGCGCAACCGCATCGCGCAGAAGGTGTTTCTGGCGTTGCCGTTGCAGACGCGATTGGGTATCGGCCAGAAAATGCGCATGAAGAGTCACGATGCGCGTTCGACCGGCGTGTCGCCCAAATACGATGTGACGAAGCAAGCCGTGTCCGCGCTGTTCGTCCGCAGCCGTACCGATACGATGATTCACGGCCATACGCATCGGCCGGCGATGCATCGTGAAGTCGAAGGCACGCGCTGGGTGTTGCCCGATTGGGAACTGGATATCGATCCGCCGCGCGGTGGGTATTTGCGGCTCGATGCCGAAGGTTTGCGCGCGCTGCCGCTTTAACGCGCTTCCTGCTCGGCAGTGACTTTCCCGTCCATCGACGAGCAAAGGCGTTTGAGATCGACCAAGGCCGCGCCGTCGATGGAATGCATCGCTTCGACGCGCGCGCCGAGTCGTTCCAGCGCAGCCACGATTTCATCTACCCGCTGCGTCTGCGTCGATGCGTGATCGATCAGACCGTGAATGGCGAGCGACACGGGATCGTCGGCATTCGGCGTGATGCCGTAAGCGCAAAAGCCTTCGCGCTTCGCCTCGTCCTTTGCAGGCTTGGAAACGACCGCGGGCATCACGATCCGCGCCGGATTGCCGACCGCCGTGCCGCCTGCCGGCACCGGTTTCACCACCACCGCGTTCGATCCGATCTTCGCTTCCGCACCGACTGTAAATCCGCCGAGCACTTTCGCGCCCGCGCCCACGATCACGCCGCGCTCGAGCGTCGGATGCCGCTTCGCTCCGCGCGCAAGCGACGTTCCGCCGAGCGTCACGCCCTGATAAATGGTGCAATCGTCGCCAATCTCAGCCGTCTCGCCGATCACCACGCCCATGCCGTGATCGATAAACACGCGCCGTCCGAGCGTCGCGCCCGGATGAATTTCGATTCCCGTAAGAAAGCGCGCCATCTGCGAGACGAAGCGCCCGAGCCAGCGCCACTGCGCGCGCCAGCACGCATTGGCGAACCGATGCAGGACGATCGCATGCAGACCGGGATAACACGTCACGACTTCCCACGCGCTGCGGGCGGCGGGATCGCGCTCGCGGATGGCGGCGATGTCTTCGCGAAGTCGGTCGAACATGTCGGTGATCTCTGTAGGGGAATCGCTTTGTCGCTCAATCGCCTTATCGGCTTATGTGCAAAGCTTATGCGTGAAAGCGATTGTAGGACCGCTTCACCGAATCTGCCCGATTCACCCCGACGCCAGTCAGCCCTTTTGCAGTCAGCCCTTTTGCCGTCAGCCTTTTTTCCCGCGCAGCAAAATATGCTTGGCGATGCCGCGCACGATATTCACCTCCTCGCGTTCCAGCCCCGCGCGCGCAAACAGCCGCCGCACGCGCGACATCAGCTTCTTCGGATTGGCCGGATCGAGAAATTCCAGCGCGACCAGCGCTTCTTCGAGATGCGCGTACATGCCTTCGATATCCTCACTCGACGCATGCTGCCCCGCCGCTTCGACCAGCGCCAGTTCCGACACCGGCGCCTGAAACGCGATCCGCAATTCGTACGCGAGCACTTGCACGGCTTGCGCCAGATTCAGCGAACTGTAGGCAGGATTGGCGGGAATATGCGCAAGCGCGCTGCATCGCTCGACATCGGCGTTGGAGAGGCCGGTGCGCTCGTTGCCGAATACCAGCGCGATATCGCCGTGGCGCACGAATTCGTGCGCGCGTTCGGCAAGCGCGCGCGGCGGCATCTGCGGCGGGCCGTATTCGCGCATGCGTGCAGTCAGCGCGACCGACCAGCGCACGCCGATCAGCGCTTCCGCGAGCGTATCGACGATATGGGCGGAGGCGAGCACATCGTCCGCGCCGGAGGCCATCGCGATGGCTTCGGGTTCGTTTTTGACATCGGGCACGCGTGGCGCGACCAGCACGAGGCGCGCGAAGCCCATGGTCTTGAGCGCGCGCGCCGCCGCGCCGACATTGCCCGGATGGCTCGGCTCGACGAGGATGAAACGCGTCGACGTGAAGCCGCCGGCGGGAGCGTTGAGTTCTGAGGTTTCCAAGGCGTGAATCGTGCTGATGAGGTGAGAAACCCATTATGTTAACGCCGCTCGCACGCGTTGGCGTAGCGGTTTCGGGTAAAATGGCGCGCTCGCACCTGGCGAACGGTCGGTTTCGTTCCAAGTTTCGGCCAGGCGCCCCGCTCTTATTCAATTCGTCTTTCGTCAACGTCGTCGTTGTCGCCCACATCCGCGCGCGTCCATGTGCCGCACGGTCAAAGGATTACGCTCATGCATCCGATGCTCAATATCGCTGTCAAGGCCGCGCGTCGCGCCGGACAGATCATCAACCGCGCGTCGCTGGACCTGGATCACCTTCAGGTCAGCAAGAAGCAGCACAACGATTTCGTGACGGAAGTCGATAAGGCCTCCGAAGCCGCCATCATCGAAACGCTGACTACGGCGTATCCCGATCACTCCATTCTGGCCGAAGAATCCGGCGAAACCGACCGCGAGTCGGAGTTCCAGTGGATCATCGATCCGCTCGACGGCACCACCAATTTCATCCACGGTTTCCAGTATTACTGTGTGTCGATCGCGCTCGCGCACAAAGGTCAGGTCACGCAGGCCGTCATCTACGATCCGACGCGCAACGATCTGTTCACGGCATCGCGCGGCCGTGGCGCTTATCTGAACGAGCGTCGGATTCGCGTCGGCAAGCTCGATCGTTTGTCCGATGCGCTGATCGGCACCGGCTTCCCGTTCCGCGATGGTCAAGGGCTGAACGGCTATATGCGCCTGTTCAGCGAAATGACGCTGTCGTGCGCGGGGCTGCGTCGTCCGGGCGCGGCGGCGCTGGATCTGGCGAACGTCGCGGCGGGCCGGCTCGATGGCTTCTTCGAGCAAGGCATCAATCCGTGGGATGTGGCAGCGGGCAGCCTGATCATCACGGAAGCGGGCGGACTGGTCGGGGACTACACGGGCGAATCGGACTTCCTGTTCCAGAATGAAATCGTCGCGGCCAATCCGAAGGTCTACGCGCAACTGGTCAAGATTCTCGATCCGCATTCGCGCACGCGTCTGACGGGCGAATAAGCTGGTTTCGAAGGGCGCGGTTCTCGCGCCCTTCTTCTTTGCGCGCTGCACCGTTTGCTTCCCTCCGTTACAGTGCATTTTCCTCACGCGCCATTTCCCCGTTTGTCCCACTCGCCCCATTCGCCCCGTTCGTCATGAAGAAAGGCTTCTATACGATCATCGCCGCGCAGTTCGTTTCATCGCTGGCCGATAACGCGCTGCTGATCGCCGCCATCGCGATGCTCGCCGTCGTGCATTCCGCGCCGTGGGTCACGCCGCTGTTGCAGATTTTCTTCACGGTTGCCTATGTCGTGCTCGCGCCCTTCGTCGGCGCTTTCGCCGATGCGCTGCAAAAGCGCCACGTGATGTTCGTCTCCAACGCGCTCAAGGCGGCCGGTTGCGCGCTGATGATCGCGGGCGTGCATCCGATGATCGCGTACGGCGTGGTCGGGCTCGGCGCGGCGGGTTATTCGCCCGCGAAGTACGGCATCCTCACGGAACTGCTGCCGCCGCAAAAGCTGATCGCGGCGAACGCGTGGCTCGAATCCGCGACGGTTGGATCGACAATTCTCGGCACGGTGATCGGTGGCGCGCTGGTGAGTCAGTTCGTGAGCCGATGGGTCGAACAGGCGCATATTCCGTTTGTCAGCACCGCCGCGCACGCCGCCATGTTCACGGTAATGCTGATCTACGCGTCGGCGGCGGTCATCAACGTGTTTATCCCGGATACCGGCGCGCGCTACGAAAATCGCCTGAAGCAGCCGAATATGCTGGTCCACGATTTCTCGCACGCGTTCAAGGTGCTGTGGTCCGACAAGCTCGCGCAGATCGCGCTTTGGGTGACCACGCTGCTGTGGGGCGCGGCCGTGACGCTGCAATTGCTCGTGCTCAAATGGGCCGATGCGAATCTCGGTTTGTCGCTGTCGAAAGCGGCCGTGTTGCAGGGCGTGACGGGCGTGGGGATCGCGTTGGGCGCGGCGGCGGCGTCTGCGTGGATCGCGTTGCGGCAGTCGCTCAAAGTGCTGCCGGTTGGCGTGCTGATCGGCCTCGTTTCCGTGGCGATGGCGTTCTACAACAAGGACCTGTTTCCCTCCAGCTCGGGCGTACAACTCGGGCCGGTGTTCGTGCCGATCTACATCCTGATGGCCTATCCGCTCATGATCGCGCTTGGCGGATTGTCGGGCTTTTTCATCGTGCCGATGAACGCGATTCTTCAGCATCGCGGCGCGACCTTGCTGTCGGCCGGGCACTCGATTGCCGTGCAGAATTTCAACCAGAATATCGCCGTGCTGGCGATGCTCGGCACTTACGCGCTGCTGTTGACCATCAAAGTGCCGGTGCAATGGATCATCGTCATATTCGGTTTATTCGTGAGTTTGATGATGGCGCTGGCCGTGCGCCGTCACGCGCAAAACGAACGAGAGGTCGATTTGGTTGCGCTGGTCGAGGAATGAACCCGAGGAATGAACCTTGCTGAACGGTGTATTCTGGGTTCATCGACTCGCTCCGCACGTTGAGGCAGTGCAGGGAGAAACAGCGGCAGCGGAGTCGAAGTCGTCACCGGCAGTGGACACAGATACAACGAAGCGCGTCGCCGATTGCGGCGCGCATCCTTTTTCGGCACGTCAATAAAGGAGCAAGGAAATGGGATTGTTCACACGTTCGACGCTCGACAGCAAAATCAATGGCGCAGCCAATATCGGCCAACGCGCCGTGCGCGGTGCGAGCGATGCCGTCGATACAGCCAGCGACCAGCTGCGCAGCCTACTCGACGATCTGGAAGGCTCGCTGCAGAACGGCAAGGATTTCGATGCCGACAAGCTGCGCAAGGAATTGCAATCGCGTCTTAAATCCGCGCGTTCGCAGATGAACGGCGCAGGCAGCGCACTGGCCGACCGCTTCGGCGATGCCGCCGGTTATGCGGACGATTTCGTGCACGACAAGCCGTGGCACACGCTCGGTGCGGTCGCGGGGCTGGCGTTGCTGGTCGGTTTTTTGGCGGGACGGACGTAAGCCAATCGCCGCTCGTCGATTCGTTTGAAGAAAGCGCCGGCTCTGCCGGCGCTTTTTCTTTGTGCGTCGTTCGGCCTATGCCATTCGGCCGACCTCGTTCCACATCGCCCGACAGGTTAAACTCACACTCTATCCGCTGACTTCGCTGATTCGCGGCTGGCGCATGACGCGTTGGTCCTTTCGCTTCACCCGCACACCGCACGCAAGATGGGCATTCACACGGCAACTCCCGACTCCCCCTCCGAAACCGCACCGGCGCTCCCTGCGGATTTCTCCCAGCACACGCCGATGATGCAGCAGTATTTGCGCATCAAATCGGAACATCCCGGCACGCTGGTGTTCTATCGAATGGGCGATTTTTACGAGCTTTTTTTCGACGATGCCGAGAAGGCCGCGCGTCTGCTCGATCTCACGCTCACGCAACGCGGCGCATCGGGCGGCAATCCGATCCGCATGGCGGGCGTGCCGCATCACGCGTGCGAGCAATATCTCGCCAAGCTGGTCAAGCTCGGTGAATCGGTGGCGATCTGCGAACAGATCGGCGATCCGGCGACATCGAAAGGGCCGGTCGAGCGAAAGGTCGTTCGCGTCGTCACGCCCGGCACGCTGACGGACGCCGCGCTGCTGTCCGACAAGAGCGACGTCTATCTGATGGCGCTCTGCCCCATTCATAACCGTCGCGGCGTGGTGACGAGCGTCGGTCTCGCGTGGCTCAATCTGGCAAGCGGCGCGCTGCGGCTGGCGGAAGTCGCGCCCACGCAAGTCGGCGCGGCGCTGGAGCGTATTCGCCCCGCCGAAACCCTGATCGCCGATACCATCACCGACGTGCCCGGCACCTTCGGCATTGCCAGCGTCGGCGCGACCACGCGCGTGCCCGTCTGGCATTTCGATGTCGGCTCCGGCACGCAACGTCTGCGCGAACAGCTCGATGTCGCGAGTCTCGATGGCTTCGGCGCGCAGACGCTCACGTGCGCATGCGGCGCAGCGGGCGCGTTGCTGCTCTACGCAGCGGCGACGCAAGGCCAGCAGTTGCGGCATATCCGCAGCCTGAAGGTCGAATACGAATCGGAATATATCGGACTGGACCCGGCCACGCGTCGCAATCTCGAACTGACGGAAACGTTGCGCGGCACCGAATCGCCGACGCTGTTCTCGCTGCTCGATACGTGTTGCACGACCATGGGCAGCCGCTTGCTGCGCCACTGGCTGCATCATCCGCCGCGCGATACATCGATTGCGCAGGCGCGTCAGCAAGGCATCGGCGCATTGCTCGATGCACCCGCAGGCAGCGGACTCGACGCATTGCGCAGCGCGTTGCGCAAAATTTCGGATATCGAACGTATTACGGGACGTCTCGCGCTGCTCTCCGCGCGCCCGCGCGATCTCTCCAGTCTGCGCGATACCTTCGCGGCATTGCCCGAACTGCGCACGCGCGTCGAAGCGATATCGACTCAAGTTGCCGCGTTGAAGCGCATTGGCGAAGCGCTGGAACCGCCGCACGAATGTCTCGATTTGCTCACGCTCGCCGTCGCACCGGAACCCGCCGCGCTGATCCGCGATGGCGGCGTGATCGCGCGCGGCTACGACGCCGATCTCGACGAATTGCGCGATATTTCGGAGAACTGCGATCAATTCCTGATCGATCTCGAAGCACGCGAACGCGCACGCACGGGCATTTCGAATCTGCGTGTCGAGTACAACAAGGTTCACGGCTTCTATATCGAAGTCACGCGCGGCCAGACCGACAAAGTGCCCGACGACTATCGCCGCCGTCAAACGCTCAAGAATGCCGAGCGATACATCACGCCGGAACTGAAGGCGTTCGAAGACAAGGCGCTATCCGCGCAGGAACGCGCGCTGGCACGTGAACGCGCGCTTTACGATGCGCTGCTGCAAAGTCTGCTGCCTTTCATCGCTGATTGTCAGCGTGTGGCGAGCGCGCTTGCGGAACTCGATTTGCTCGGCGCGTTTGCCGAACGGGCGCGCGCGCTCGATTGGGTCGCGCCGGAATTTTCAGCCGATGCGGGCATCGATATCGAACAAGGCAGACATCCGGTCGTCGAAGCGCAGGTCGAGCAGTTCATCGCCAACGACTGTTGTCTGAGTACGGATCGCAAGTTGTTGCTGATCACCGGTCCGAACATGGGCGGTAAATCGACGTTCATGCGCCAGACGGCGTTGATCGCGCTGATGGCGCACGTCGGCAGCTACGTGCCCGCGAAACGCGCACGTTTCGGCGCGCTGGATCGCATTTTCACGCGTATCGGCGCGGCGGATGACCTTGCGGGCGGGCGCTCCACCTTCATGGTGGAAATGACCGAAGCCGCCGCCATTCTCAACGATGCAAGCGCATCGAGCCTCGTGCTGATGGATGAAATCGGGCGCGGTACATCGACCTTCGATGGTCTCGCGTTGGCCTGGGCCATCGCACGGCATCTGCTGTCGCACAACGCGTGCTATACGCTTTTCGCCACGCATTACTTCGAACTCACGCAATTGCCGGCGGAGTTTCCGCAGGCGGCGAACGTGCATTTGTCGGCGGTCGAGCACGATCATGGCATCGTGTTCCTGCACGCCGTGAACGAAGGCCCGGCGAATCAGAGTTATGGTCTTCAAGTAGCGCAACTCGCGGGCGTGCCGGCAGCGGTCATCCGTGCGGCGCGCAAGCATCTCGCGCATCTCGAACAGCAATCGATTGGCCATCACGCTGCACAGTTCGACCTCTTTGCCAGCGAGCCGTACAAGCCGTACGAAGATGAGCCGGAGCCGCAGCAGGCCGTCGTCGAAACAAATCCCGCGCTGGAAAAATTGCGCGCGCTCGATCCGAACGATCTGCGTCCACGCGATGCGCTCGACTTGCTGTACGAGCTGCATGAACTGGCGAACTCCGCGCCGGATGCGTCGCGTTGAGCGTCAGGCGGTTTGTGGCGCGGCGGTGCAATGCATCGCCGCG
>NZ_JAQFVG010000337.1:12593-87643 GCF_029439455.1 Caballeronia sp. BR00000012568055
CTACGCGCGCCGAAACCAACTCGACACTGAGCTTCGCGGTCGTCTCCAACGCCCTCACCCGTTCATCCGATGAACCCGCCGTGCGTTCGATGCTCGACGCCATCGGACGTGATCGCAATCTTTCGTTCATCGTCTACGACGGCAATGTCAAGGGCGGCAACGAGCCATGCCGCGACAGCATCTACCAGTCACGTCACGATCTGCTCGATGCATCGCGCACGCCGGTCGTGCTGCTGCTCGGCCAACACGATTGGGCCGACTGCGGCCTCGTGCATCCGGGCGGCTACGATCCCGTCGAACGCCTCGATTTCGTGCGTCAACTGTTCTTTCCCGACGCAAACTCACTCGGACAAAATCCGCTAACTTTGGCACGCGAAAGCGATGTTGCGCGCTTTCGCACCTATCGCGAAATCGTGCGATGGCAGGATCAGGGCGTGGCGTTCATCGGCCTGAACGTTCCGAGTCCGAACAATTATTATCTGACCGCTGGCGGACGTAACGGCGAATTCGAAGATCGCGCCGTCGCAACGGGTTTCTGGATCGAACATGCAGCGGAAACCGCGCGCCGCAGCGAGATGCGCGCGCTCGTCATCATCCTTCAGGGCGATCCCGATTTCGGCCGATACGAACGTCGTGAGCGCTTCGCATGGCTGCGTTTCTCACGATCGAATCAACCGCGCGATGGCTTTCTCGAACTCAAGCGCAGTCTGGTGAAAGCTGCGGAGACGTTTCGTGGTCCGGTGATCGTCATTCATGGCACTGAAACGCCGGAGCCGAACGGCTTTCATATCGATCAGCCTTTGCGCAACGACAAAGGCATCACGGTGACCAATCTCACGCGCGTGGCCATCGCGTTCAAAAAGCCGCAATCGCAATGGCTCGAAGTGCAGACCGATGCGCAATGGCATCCGCCATTTCGCCTGCGCGTGCGCAATACGAGCGATGTCCGCAAGCGCGAGAACACGGATACGCCGCCGCCCGAAGCGCCTGCGTTACCGCGGAATGATCTTCCTGACTACCTGCCACCGCCAGCTATGCCCGCATCGGACTTGCCGCCGATACTCACGCCTCCATCGAGCATGCCGCCGATCCTTCCCGCGCCCGCATCAGGCGTACAGGACAACTGAACCGCCCAATAAGCCAAATAAGCCAAATAAAAAAGCGCAGCCGAAGCTGCGCTTTCGTATCTTGATGAACGCTTTGCGCGATGCGCTCAGTGCAACCGCTCAGTGCAGCGTCGGACCCGTGTCCTTGCGTGGCTCGCCGTCTTCATCGTCCTCGTCTTCATCGACAATGGACAGGCCGTCCGCGCCATGCGCATGCTGATGCTCAATCTCGTCTTCGGTGGCATCGCGCACTTCCTGCACCGACAGCGCGAAACGCAGCGCCATGCCGGCCAGCGGATGATTGCCGTCGAGCACAACCTTGTCTTCCGCGACGTCCGTCACCGTGTAGATGAGCGTGTCGAGTTCGTCGTCGCTGTCTTCGGGCGTGCCTTCGAACTGCATGCCGACTTCGAGCGGCTCCGGAAAGCGATTGCGTTCTTCGATCTTCACGAGTTCGGGATCGTATTCACCGAACGCGTCTTGTGGTTCGAGCTGAATGCTCGTTTCAAAACCGGGCTCGCGACCGTCGAGCGCTTCCTCGATCTTGGGGAACGTGCCATCATAGCCGCCGTGCAGATAGACCATCGGCTCGTCGCTTTCCTCGATCAGATTGCCTTGCGCATCCGATAGCTTGTAAGCGACCGAAACCACGGTGTCTTTCGCAATTTTCATTGGATCCTCCAAGATACAAGCCTCAATTATACGATGCCCAAGCGGCCCTCAGACGTAACTCACGCCCCCATCAGCCATTCGACCGATGCCCGCGCGCCAATGCCCGACGAGCCAACACCTCTGTTGGGCAATCGCACTCCCCGACAGTTCATGCGGCGTTACTGGCAAAAGAAACCACTGCTGATCCGGCAGGCGATTCCCGGCCTCGCCGCCCCGCTCGCACGCGACGAATTGTTCGCGCTCGCCGATCTCGACGATGTCGAATCGCGCCTGATCACGCACTTCCGCAACGCCTGGAATCTGGAACACGGCCCGTTCGCACCCGATGAATTGCCATCGGTCAAGAAACGTGAATGGACGCTGCTCGTGCAAGGCGTGAACCTGCACGACGACCGCGCGCATGCGTTGATGAACCGCTTTCGCTTTATCCCCGATGCGCGGCTCGACGACCTCATGATCTCGTACGCAACCGATGGCGGCGGCGTCGGCGCGCACTTCGACTCTTATGACGTGTTTCTGCTTCAGGTTCATGGCAAACGGCGCTGGCGTATCGGCGCGCAACGCGATCTGTCGTTAAATCCAGACTTGCCGTTGAAAGTTTTACAGCACTTCGAGCCTGAAGAAGAATGGGTGCTGGAGCCAGGCGACATGCTTTATCTGCCGCCGCATATCGCGCATGACGGCGTGGCCGAAGGCGAATGCATGACGTGTTCGATCGGCTTTCGCGCGCCTTCAGAGCATGAATTGACGGCACAGTTCCTCTATCACCTGGCCGAACGGATGAGTGATACGCAGGACACGCCCAAAGCGAACGCGCGTTATCGCGATCCAAATCAGGAACCGGTCGAGCATCCCGCAGCGCTGCCCGCCATGCTCACCGAAAGGGTTGGCGCGATCCTTGCGAACGTAGACTGGGATGAGACGGATGTCGCGCAGTTTCTAGGCAGCTATCTCAGCGAACCGAAATCGAATGTGGTATTCGATCCGCCTGAACGCCCATTGAATGAAGATAAATTTGTTCAGCGTGCTAAAAAATCAGGCATAAAGCTGGATCGAAAAACGATCTTGCTTTACAACGCGAAGTCATATTTTGTTAATGGAGAAGCGGAGAAGTTATCGGCGAAGGCTAAAAAATGGCTTCCCGAATTAGCCGATTCACGCGGTCTGGAAGCGAAACGCTTTGTAACACTTACAGACGATTCGGCAATGACATCGCTGCTTTACGAGTGGTATCGTGCGGGCTGGATTCAGATTGACCCTTCAGCCTGAGTATCTTGCGCTTGATGTAAGCATCGGATATCAGTGAATGAATGGTTTTTGCTGTTCCGCAATATGAAAATTTGTATGAGAAAGACAACGTACCGGCCCCCGATTGATCGACGGTCGTTACGAAAGTGCCTATAATTTCCGGCCAAGCCGTAGGTGTCTCACATCAAAAAAATATTGTGAGCCTCCACAGCGGCCCAGGTCGGTGTTGGAGCACACATTACCGGTACTTTGCGCTGTTGCTTACCTTTAACCATAAAAGGACGTGATCATGAAGAAATCCCTCCTCGTAGCATCCCTGTTGGCTGCTGTTGCTCTGGCTGCATGCAACAAGTCTAGCGATTCGGCTGCTCCGAGCGCTGCCAGCGATTCGGCTGCTGCATCGGCTCCGGCCGCTGCTGCTTCGGACGCAACCGCAGCTGCATCGAGCGCTGCTGCTGCAGCAAGCGACGCAGCCTCGGCTGCTGGCGCTGCTTCGGACGCTGCTGCTTCGAGCTCGGACGCTGCCGCTTCGGCTGCTGCTCCGGCATCGGGCGCAAGCCAGTAAGGCTTCAGGCGCTACGTCACGGACTGCTTCATCGCAGTCCGCGAAACGAAAAAACCGGCTCTTGGGCCGGTTTTTTCGTATCTGCTGTCTCTGCTTTAGCTTCGCTTCAAGCGCTATAACGCGAGCCAGTCAAAGCCCTCATCCTGCGTCGCGACCACCACATCGATCGCCGATGCACCCAGCACGCCCGCCAACGCATCCTGCGCCAGATGCGGCAGATTGTTTTGCTGACTGAGATGCGCGGCCACGATATGCCGCAGCCTGGAACGATCGATCGAGTCCAGAATAGCGGCCGCCGCTTGATTGTTAAGGTGTCCGTGCGTCCCGCCGATACGCGCCTTCAGAGAGGGCGGATAGCGGCTCGCAGCGAGCATGGCGACATCGTGATTGGATTCGAGCACGAGCCCGTCACAGCCGCTCAGAACGCTCGTGATATGCGGTGTCGATACACCGACGTCAGTCAGTACACCGAGCCGGCTGGCGCCATCAGAGAACACGTATTGGAGCGGCTCACGGGCGTCGTGAGGCACGGTATAGGGCAACACACTCAGATCGCCGATCGGGACGCTCTCGTCGCCCCATAGCACGTTGAGCGTGACATCGGCTTCATCGGCACCGACGGCGCGCGCCGTGCCCCAACTCATGTAGAGCGGAATGGAAAACTTGCGCGCGAGCGTCAGCGCACTGCCGATGTGATCCGTATGCTCGTGCGTAATGACGATGGCCGTCAGTTGCTCGGCACTGCAGCCGAGCCGCGCGAGACGACGCTGCGCTTCCTTCGCGGAGAAACCGCAATCGAGCAGAACGCGCGTCGCGGTCGTGCCACTCGCCGCCTCGACGAGCAAACCATTCCCTTCACTACCGCTGCCGAGGCTGGCGAATCGCAACATGCCTTAGTTCAGTTGCGCATGCAGCAGCGACACGATGCGCTGCGCATCCGACGATGTATCCGGCTGACCGTTTGCATCGACCACACCGACTTGCGTGAGCGTGTCAGCCTTCGGCTTCACGTTGACGAGGAACTGGCGCGTGGGCATCGGCGTATTGCTGCTGAAGAACTTGCCGAACAGGCCTTCCTTCTTCAGATCCGCCATGGAGTCCGAATAATGCACGTAGTAGATGCCCTTCTCGCGATCGCGATTGTCGACCGTGAAGTTGGTGCGATCGAGCGCGAGGCCCACACGCAGCCATGCGCGATCGAACGGCTCGGCGAGATCGAGCGTGGACGTGCCGCCGCTTTGATCCACCGCGACCTTCGCGCCCGCCGGACGCGCCTTCGCGATCAACTGCTTCGACTGGTCTTCGGTGAGGCCGAACTTCTGCATGATCTTCTGCAGGATCACGCCTTCGAGTTGCGGGTTGCGCGGACGCGTTTCCCACTTCGACGAGGTCTTGTCCTGACCCGTCAGCACTTCTTCCATCGCGCTGTGCGTGACCGAAATATCCGTCGATCCATCCGATGCGCGGTCCACCTGCGTGCGGAACATATCGCGCGTACCCGACGAATACGCGAAATCGAACAGCTTGCCGACGCTGTTGCGGAACCAGTCGCTGGGAATGTTCGCGCGATTCTCGGCCCAGTCGGTGGCCATGATGCCGGTATTCGCGGAGTCGGTCTTCAGCGTGAAGCCGTTGTCGGTCCAGAACTCCTGCAACTGCGGCCAGACCTGATCCGGCGTGCGGCCATCGACCACCAGCCAGCGGCGATCGCCATCGACTTCGACGTGCATGCCGTACGGGTCCTGCGCGTTCGGCACGCCGAGCGTCAGATTGCCCTGCGGCGTCTTGGTACGCGAAGCCGTGCCGCCGAGCGTGTTGACCGCGGGCGGCGCGGCGTAGCGCTGGCTGATATCGGCGGTGCTGAGGTCGGACGGAACCGCGAGATTCGGCGCCGTTTCCGCAGTCTTGTAGTTGACGCGGTCCGGTGCGAGCCAGTCGTTCAGCGTGTCGCAGCCGGCGAGCGCAAATACGGCGCATGCGCCCAGCGACAATACGCTCAGGCGTTGGGCTTGAGTGAAGAAAGCGGAACGTTTCATGAGGTCCTTCTTTGCTGCGAAGATCGCATGGCTTCGGGTCGATCCTTAACGCTGCCGGATGCCGAGGCCAATGGGTGAAATGTGTTGATGGGCTTTTCGATGCATGACGATTGCTTGCGGCGGCTCGAACTGATGATGTGTTCTATGCCGCCGCAGTCGATTCGATCAGGCGAGCAGCCCGGCGTCGCGCAACGCGCCACGCACGACATCGTGATAACGCGCATCGAGCGGCGTGAGCGGCAGGCGGATGCCGCCTTCCATGCGGCCGAGTACTTGCAGCGCGTACTTGGCCGGGATCGGATTCGATTCGCAGAACAACTGCTTGTGCAGCGACAAAAGCTGCATGTGAATACGACGCGCGGTGATCGCATCGCCTTCGATGGCTGCGCGGCACAACTGGCTCATTTCCTTCGGCGCGACGTTGGCCGTCACCGAGATATTGCCGTGGCCGCCCAGCAGCATCAGCGCGATGGCAGTGGGATCGTCGCCGCTGTAGATGGCGAAGTGCTTCGGCGCGTGCTTGATCAGATGCGCGGCGCGATCGATATTGCCCGTCGCTTCCTTCACGCCGATGATGCCCGCCACGTCCGCGCAACGCAGAATGGTCTCGTTGCTCATATCGGCAACGGTGCGGCCCGGCACGTTGTAGAGAATCACGGGCAAATCGACGGCTTCGGCAATCGTCTTGAAGTGACGATAGATGCCTTCCTGCGTCGGCTTGTTGTAATACGGAACCACTTGCAGCGTGGCATCGGCGCCGACTTTTTTGGCCTGCTTCGACAGTTCGATGGCTTCCGACGTGGAGTTGCCACCCGCGCCCGCGATGATCGGGATGCGTTTTGCAGCATGCTCGACTGCCGTCTGGATCATCAGCACATGCTCTTCGACCGACAAGGTCGCCGATTCGCCGCTGGTGCCGACCACGACCAGCCCGTTCGAACCCTGTTCGATGTGCCAGTCCACGAGTTTTCTAAACGCCGGCAGATCGAGACTACCGTCCTCGTGCATCGGTGTGACGATGGCAGGAATGCTGCCGCGGATCTGGATGCCGCCGTTGGTTCCACTCGTTCCGTTTGTCATGAAACTCTATGAATTTAATCGTGAATTTAATCGCGAAATTCGCGCGAAAAGCGATATTCCGCGATTGTAGCGGATTAGCCGGTCAACGCGTAACGCGGCATACCCGATGCAGTGTTACCAAACGTGAGATCGCTGACTGCGCAGATTCGCTGGATGTACGCGGGGCGCGGCGTTTCGAGGAAACCGTCCTCGAAGGCGATCACCCGCAAGCGCCCACGCACCGCATCGAGCAATTCGCCGGGTGCGAGCAGAAACGCCGGATTCGAAGGCTTGCCGACAGACTCGTTACCGATAGCGAAAGTTTCGTAAATCAGCACGCCGCCGGGCGCGAGCGAGTCGAGCAAATGCCCGAACAGCGGGCGATGCAGATAATTCGTGACGATCACCGCACCGAACGTTCGGTCGGCGGGAATGGGCCACGGTGAGCCGTTTTCGAGATCTGCCTTGAGTGTTTCGATGCCCGATGGCATGGACGCCAGCGCTTCCTCGTCACGATCGACGGCGAGCACCGTATTTCCGCGATCAGCAAAGAACCGCGCATGACGCCCGCGGCCCGATGCGACATCGAGAACACTTGCGTCGGGCGCGATCAGATGCGCCCAACGCGTGACCCAGTCACTAGGCTCCATCAGTCGCGTCAGTTGTACGAGAGGCCCATCGCCTCGCGCACATCGCGCATGGTTTCGGTGGCGAACTTGCGCGCCTTGTCGCAACCATCCGCGACGATCGCGCGCAGCAGCGACGGATCGTCCATGTACTTCTGCGCGCGCTCAAGCATCGGCTGCTGCTCGCGCAGAATGCCTTCGATCACCGGCTGCTTGCACTCCAGACAACCGATGCCCGCGCTGCGGCATTCCTTCTGCACCCACTTATGCGTGGCTTCGTCGGTGTAGACCTCGTGTAGCTTCCACACCGGACACTTGTCCGGATCGCCCGGATCGGTGCGGCGCACGCGGGCGGGGTCGGTCGGCATCTTGCGCACTTTCTGCTCGATGGTCGCCGCGTCCTCACGCAAGCCGATGGTGTTGCCATACGACTTCGACATCTTCTGGCCGTCGAGACCCGGCATGCGCGACGCTTCCGTCAGCAGCACCTGCGGCTCGACCAGAATGATCTTGCGCGCGCCTTCGAGATAGCCGAACAGACGCTCGCGATCGCTCATCGACAGGCTTTGCGACTCCTGCAACATCGCGCGCGCTTGTTCGAGCGCTTCGTCGTCGCCTTCCTGCTGATACGCGGTGCGCAACTCGTGATACAGCTTCGCGCGCTTGCCGCCGAGCTTCTTCGCGGCTTCAAGCGCCTTCTCTTCGAAGTCCGCTTCCTTGCCGTAGAGATAGTTGAAACGGCGCGCGATTTCACGCGTCATTTCGACGTGCGGCACCTGATCCTCACCCACCGGCACCAGCGACGCGCGATACAGCAAAATATCCGCCGCCATCAGCACCGGATAGCCGAGAAAGCCGTAGGTATCGAGATCCTTTTCCTTCAGTTTCTCGATCTGTTCCTTGTAGGTCGGCACGCGTTCGAGCCAGCCGAGCGGCGTGCCCATGCCGAGCAAGAGCGACAGTTCCGCATGCTCGGGCACGCGGCTCTGGATGAAGAGCGTCGCCTGTGCCGGATCGATGCCCGAAGCGAGCCAGTCGATCAGCACTTCCCAGACGTTTTTCTCGATCACCTCGGGCGTTTCGTAGTGCGTCGTCAGCGCGTGCCAGTCGACCACGGCGAAGAAGCACGGATACTCGGATTGCAGCCGCACCCAGTTTTTCAGCACGCCGTGATAGTGGCCCAGGTGCAGCGACCCGGTGGGCCGCATGCCGGAGAAGATACGGTCAGGGAACATGATCTTATGGAAAGAGTGAAGCGAGGGGATTCAGTACCGCCGATACAGCCGCGTAACCCACATTCACGAGCGGCGACAGCCAGAATCGCGTGAGCGCGTTGGTCATGATGAGCGCCATCACGATCCAGAAGCCGTACGGCTCGATCTTCTGAAACGCGATCGATGCGCGCACCGGCAACAGTGCGGACAGAATACGCCCGCCGTCGAGCGGCAGCAGCGGAAAGAGATTGAGCACGCCGAACACCAGATTCACGCTGACGCCGGCAGCGGCCATGCGCGTGAGAAACGGTTCATCGACATGAAAGGCGGCGAGCATGACGGCCAGCACGCCCCAGAGCAGCGCCTGCACGAAGTTGCTGCCGGGACCGGCTGCGGCGACCCACAGGCCGCCCCAGCGCGGATTGCGCAGATTGCCGAAGGCGACCGGCACGGGCTTGGCGTAGCCGAACATGAACGCGCCGCTCGTGACGAAATACAGCACGATAGGAATGACAATCGTGCCGATCGGGTCGATATGGCGCATCGGGTTCATGGAAACGCGGCCGAGCACGTAGGCCGTGTTGTCGCCGAGCAGACGCGCGGCGTAACCATGCGCGGCCTCGTGCAGCGTGATCGCGAAGATCACCGGGAGCGCGTAGACCGCGATGGTTTGTATCAGGGAAGGATCCATAGAGCGGTATTGTATCAAGCAGGCAGGCGTTATCAGACACACGCGAGGCGCGTGCAGCGCCCTTCTCCGCATCATGACGCGGATCGCTTAAACAAGTCTTATTGAAGCGGAAAAGCGTTTCAGCGCGCTTACACCGTCAGCCCGAACGGTTCCAGACTGCCCCGCCCCGCGCGCACCAGCACCGGCTCATCGCCGGAAAGATCGATCACGGTCGAGGGTTCCGCCGGGCACGCGCCCGAATCGATCACCAGGTCGACCTGCTTTTCCAGACGCTCGCGGATTTCCTCGGCATCGTTGAGCGGCTCGGTATCCGGCGGCACGATCAGCGTCGATGCCAACAGCGGTTCGCCCAGCGCCTCCAGCAAATCCAGCGTGATCCGGTGATCCGGCACGCGCAGCCCGATGGTCTTGCGCGACGGATGCGACAGCCGCCGCGGCACTTCCTTGGTCGCCTGCAGCACGAACACATACGGCCCCGGCGTCACGGATTTGAGCAGCCGGTATTGCTGGTTATCGACCATCGCGAAGTTGGACAGCTCGGAAAGATCGCGCACCAAGAGCGACAGCAATTGCTTATCGTCGATACCGCGAATCCGGCGGATTTTCTCGACCGCGTTCTTATCGTCCAGATGGCAGCCCAGCGCGTAGCTGGAGTCCGTCGGCAAGGCGACGATGCCGCCGTCCTTGATGATCTGCACCGCCTGATTGATCAGCCGTGGCTGCGGATTGTCCGGATGAATACGAAAGTATTGAGACATGACGACGCCTTCTTGTTTCGTTCGTGCGTGCGGAGTGGCGGAGTGGAACAGGTGGCGCAATAAGCGTGCGGCACCGTGCGCGCCTGTTTTAAAGCGCGATGGACGGATCGTTACAGCCAGCGCTCCCAGACCGGCGTGAGATCGTCCGGCAGCGGCGGCAACTGCCCCAAATCGATGCGCCCCTCGCCCGGCCCGTGGAAGTCCGACCCGCGCGACGCCTCGAAACCATAGCGGCGCGCGACATCAGCGTACTCGCGATATTGATCCGGCGTATGGCTGCCCGTGACGACTTCGATCGCGCGGCCGCCCATCTGGATAAATTCGTCGAATAGCGCGGCGAACTCGACCGGCGTGTAATCGTAGCGGCCCGGATGCGCGATCACCGGTTCGCCGCCCGCACCGCGAATCCACTTCATGCAGTCGGCGAGTCTCGACCAGCGATGGCCGACGAAGCCCGGTTTGCCATCGCCGAGAAAGCGCGCGAAGACATCCGATGTCGATTTCGCGTAGCCCGCGTCCACCAAATAGCGCGCGAAGTGCGTGCGCGAAATCATGTCGGGATCCTCGGTGTAGCGCAGTGCGCCTTTGTAGCAATCCGGAATGCCGACCGCCGCCAACGCTTCGCCGATCGCCACGCCGCGTGCCGCACGGCCGTTGCGCGTCGCTTCCAGCCCTTTGACGAGCGCTTCGTTCTCCGGATCGACATTCATGCCGACGACGTGAATGGTGCGCCCTGCCCACGTCACCGAAATCTCCACGCCCGGCAAATACGCCATACCAAGCGATTCCGCCGCCGCGCGTGCTTCACGCTGGCCGCCGAGTTGATCGTGATCGGTGAGCGACCACAATGTGACGCCGCCTGCGTGCGCACGCGCCGCGACCTCCGTCGGGGTCAACTGACCATCGGATACGGTGGAGTGGCAGTGCAGATCGGCGTTCATCGTTTTATTCGGAATGTTCTTTCACATTCTACTTTAACGGCATGACAGCCCGCTTATGGAGGCTTCACGTGTCACTGCGCACAGAAGGCGCACAGAACGCCTCGATCAGCGCCGCGACGCGCTCTGGCTGATCGTGGTGAATCATGTGCCCCGCCTCATCGATAAATTCCTCGCGCCAGTCGGGAATGGCCAGAAAACGCGTCTTGAACTCGGGAATCGGCACTTCGCCGGCCATCCATGCGAGCGTCGGCGAATTCTTCGCCTCGACGTGCAGCACACGTGCCCGGATTTGCGACCAGATCGCCTTCACCTCATCCAGCCGATACGGCAGCGGTCCGCGCAGCTTGTGCGCCGGATCGGCGAGCAGATGAAACTGCCCATCGCTTTCCTGCCGCGACCAGTGCTGCGCGAGATAACGCGCGCGCGCCAGCGGAAGACGCGGATTGGTGCGGATCAGCCGATCGGCGACGTCGTCGAGCGTGGCGTAGCTGCGCAGTTCGGGCGGCGTGCGCAGATCGTCGAGCCATTGCGCGAGGCGTTTCGGCGCTTGCGATGGCCGCGCATCGGGGAGTCCGAAGCCTTCGAGATCGACCAGGCGGCGCACGCGCTCCGGCCGCACGCCCGCGTAGTGCATGGCGACGTTCGCGCCCATGCTGTGCCCGACGAGATTCACCTGACCGTGCGGCGCAAAGTGGTCGAGGATCGCGTCGAGATCGGAGAGATAGTCGGGAAAATAGTAGTTGCCGCCGCCCTGCTCGGCCACCTGCCAGTCGGACAGGCCGAAGCCGCGCGCGTCCGGCGCGAGCACTTGCCAGTCGCCATTCAGCGCATCCACGACGAACTGGAACGATGCGGACACGTCCATCCAGCCGTGCAGCATGAACAGCATTGGCGCATCGGGCGCGCCCCAGCGACGCACGTGCAAGCGCACGCCTTGTGTATCGACGAACTCGGAGCGCCAGTCTTTCATTGCATCTTCTCTCAGCAAAAACGTATGGTCGTTCGATTATAAAGGTGCTGCCGGTTTTTGAGATGCAGCCTCGTCGAGTTCGGCGAGCGCGCGGAGTTCGGCCTCATCGAAACCGGCGTCGCGACGGGCGTCGAAATTGAACGGGCCGCGCAGTTTTGGCGCGTGATATTGCTCGGCCAGACGCGCGTATGTGGGATGCGGATCGAGATTGGCCGCATCGCATAGATGGCGAAACCAGCGATTGCCGATCAAAACATGGCCGACTTCATCGCGCAAAATGATGTCCAAAATCGCCGCCGATGCATGATCGCCCGCCTGCGCGAGGCGCTTGCGAATGGGCGGCGATGCGTCGAGGCCGCGCGCTTCAAGCGTGCGCGGCACCAGCGCCATGCGCGCCAGCACGTCGTTGCGCGTGCGCTGCGCCATGTCCCAGAGGCCGTCGTGCGCGGGGAAATCGCCGTAGACGTGGCCGAATTCGGCCAACCGCGACGTCAAAAGCGAAAAGTGATACGCCTCTTCCGCCGCAACTTTCAACCAATCGCGATAAAAATCCTGCGGCATCGACGGAAAACGCCAAACCGCGTCGAGCGCAAGATTGATCGCGTTGAACTCGATGTGCGCGAGCGCGTGCAGCAGCACCGCGCGCCCCGCATCCGACTGCATGCTCCGCCGCTTCAGCGATGACGGCGCGACGAGTTCGGGCTTGTCGGGACGTCCGGGAAGGCTGTCTGGCTCGGCAAAAGACGTGTCCGTATCGATCCGAAAAGCGCTTTCGTACAGCGCGCGAGCACGCGCCGCCTTCTCCACCGGATCGCGCAGACAGAGAATCTCAAGCGCGGCGCGGCGCGCGCAGGCATCGGAAGAAGGCAAAGCATTCGGCATCAAATCATTCCAAATATCGGAGCGCGCGGCGGAAAAACGGCGCAAACGGCTAAAATACGCATTCCGGCGCATCAAACACAAGATCAGATTCATCGGCGCAATATCCAGCGCACTACTCACTCGGCAAGATATTCAGCGCAATCGAGATGGCGCGCATTCTAGCGCCGACTCCGATCATCCCCGCAGCGGCGCGCAGCACAGACCGCACATTCGATCAGCGACAGGAGACACAGTGGCCATTTACAAGCTCGGCGAGCACGCCCCCAACATTCACGAAAGCGTGTTTCTCGCGGATAACGCGACCATCATCGGCCGCGTGACGCTGGAGGAAAATGCGAGCGTCTGGCCGGGCGCGACGCTGCGCGGCGATAACGAGCCGATTCGCGTCGGGCGCGACTCGAACGTGCAGGAAGGCGCGGTGCTGCACGCCGATCCGGGCTATCCGCTGAACATTGGCGAAGGTGTCACGGTCGGCCATCAGGCGATGCTGCACGGCTGCACGATCGGCGAAAACACGCTGATCGCCATTCAGGCGGTGGTCTTGAATGGTGCGGTCATCGGCCGCAACTGTCTGGTTGGCGCGGGCGCGCTGGTCACCGAAGGCAAGGTGTTTCCGGACAATACCGTGATTCTCGGCTCGCCCGCGCGGGCGGTGCGTCAGGTCACGGAAAGCGATATCGCCCGAATCCGCGCGTCCGCGGCGAGTTATACGGATCGGCGGGAATTTTATAAGGCGCAGCTCGTGCGCATCGGCTGAAATCGGCTGATGAAACCCGAGCGAAGCATCGACACCAAGGAAGAGTTGTGAACGACCAGTTGCAAAAATTCATGTTCAACGCAGCGCCCGTGCGCGGCGAGATCGTCTCGCTGCGCGACACGTGGCAGGAAGTGCTCGCGCGCCGTACGTATCCGTCCGCCGTGCGCAACGTACTCGGCGAGATGATGGCCGCGTGCGCACTGCTGTCGGCGAATCTCAAGTTCGACGGCACGCTCGTCATGCAGATTTACGGCGATGGCCCGGTGAAGATGCTGGTCGTACAGTGCAATTCGGACCTGTCGCTGCGCGCGACGGCCAAGCTTGCCGAAGGCGTGGAAGATCAGCTCGACGGCGAAGTATCGCTGCCGGATCTGCTGAATCGTCACGGCCAAGGACGCTGCGTCATCACGCTCGATCCGGCGAACAAGAAGCCGGGACAACAGCCGTATCAGGGCATCGTGCCGCTGTCCGGCGAGCACGGCCCGCTTTTGTCGATGTCGGAAGTGCTCGAACAGTACATGCACCACTCCGAGCAACTGGACACGCGCATGTGGCCCGCGGCGGACACCGACCGCGCGGTCGGCATGCTGCTGCAAAAGCTGCCGGGCGATGGCGGCATCGTCCCGCATCCCGGCGAACATGACGCGGATACGTGGCAGCGTGTGTGCCATCTCGGCAGCACGCTTTCGAATGAAGAATTGCTCAAGGAAGAACCGGAGACGGTGTTCAAGCGGCTGTTCTGGCAGGAGAACGTGCAGCATTTCGAGCCGGCGCAGGCGCGGTTCCAGTGCACGTGTTCGCGTGAGAAGGTCGGCGGCATGCTGAAGATGCTAGGACGCGAGGAAGTGGACAGCGTGATCGCGGAGCGTGGCGGTGTGGAAGTGCACTGCGAGTTCTGCAATCAACGTTATGACTTCGATCCGGTCGATGTCGAGCAACTTTTTGTATCGAAAGAACTCTCACAGGGAGTGAGTCCGGCGGCCGACCAGCGGCATTGATCCACGGAAACGAACGCCCGGCGCGCTATGATTGGATTCCTGATTAGTTTGTCCGGCGCGCCGGAGGTCGTAACCATGAAAACCGCATCATTGAACTGGAAACTGGGCGCTTGCATTGCAAGCGCCGCGCTCGTCACCGGTTGCGCGATGGACCCGCCCGGTCCATCGCCTATCTACAGCCGTCTGCCGAATACGCCTGTTCCGCCGCAGCAAACGCTGACGCCCGAGCAGGAGATGCAGCGCTATAACGCGATCGATAAACAAGCGCTGGCGGAATCGCAGAAAGCCGCGCAAATGGGCAACGACGCGAAAATGATGTCGAACTACTACACGCCGCCGGTCAATGTGTACGGCGGTTACTCCAGCGGTGGCTGGGGCGGCGGTCCTTACTGGGGCACGGGCGTGGGATTCGGCACCTGGTGGTAAATACGCGAGACGCGTAAAAGCAAAAAAGCGCAGCCGATACCGACTGCGCTTTTTTTATCCCATCACGACTTTCACTGCTGCTTCTTCCTCGCCTCAGCCGCTTTTTCCTTCTGCGCTTTCTTGTCCAGATCGCGCAATTCCTGCTTCGAACGCGATACCGGATTCGGCACCACCCGCAACGGCGCCGCCGATACCTGCCCGCGCGTCGAGCTATTCATGCCCGGCACGTTCGCCGAATTCACCGGCGCAGTCGAATTAGGCGCGACGAACTGCACGAACACCTCGCTGTCCTTGACCATGCCCATTTCATAACGGGCGCGTTCTTCGATAGCACTGGTGCCGCTCTGCAAATCCTGCACTTCGCCTTGCACGCGTTCGTTGCGCAGCTTGAGGGTGTTGTTCTTGTCGCTCTGTTGCGCGAGTTGCTGCTGCAATTCGTGCACGCGCAGCCAGCCGCCATGACCCCACCAAAGCGGATATTGGATGACTGCGAGCAACGAAATCAAGACGACTGTGACGAGCCGCATTCGAGTAGCCGAAAGAAGCGCCGCCTGCGGCAAACAAACCACGGGCGGCGGGCTGAAAAATAGGACCAGACGATGTCCTTATCGACCAAAGCGGCGGAAGCTTTAGCGTACTTAACGCAGATTATAAAAAGCCGACTTGCCGGGATAGCTGGCGATATCACCGAGATCTTCCTCGATACGCAGCAACTGGTTGTACTTCGAAATACGATCGCTGCGCGACAGCGAACCGGTCTTGATCTGACCAGCATTCAGACCGACGGCGATATCCGCAATCGTCGAATCTTCCGTCTCGCCCGAGCGATGCGAAATCACCGCCGTATAACCCGCGCGCTTGGCCATTTCGATTGCCGCGAAAGTTTCCGTCAGCGTGCCGATCTGATTGATCTTGATGAGGATCGAGTTGGCAATACCCTTCTCGATGCCTTCCTTCAGAATGCGCGTGTTCGTCACAAACAGATCGTCGCCGACGAGCTGAATCTTCTTGCCGAGTTTGTCGGTGAGAATCTTCCAGCCTTCCCAGTCCGACTCGTGCATGCCGTCTTCGATCGACACGATCGGGAACTTGTCCGCGAGCGTGGCGAGGTAGTCGGCGAATTCGCTCGACGACAGTTGCAGACCTTCGCCGGCCAGTTGGTACTTGCCATCGTGATAGAACTCGCTCGCCGCGCAGTCCAGCGCGAGCAGCACGTCTTCACCGGCGCGATAACCCGCCTTTTCGATAGCTTGCAGAATGGTCGAAAGACACTCGTCGTTGCTGCCGAAGTTCGGCGCGAAACCGCCTTCGTCGCCCACGGCCGTGCTCATACCGCGATCGGCCAGAATCTTCTTGAGCGCGTGGAACACTTCCGCGCCGCAACGCAGCGCTTCGCGGAACGTCGGCTGGCTCACCGGCACGATCATGAATTCCTGGATATCCAGGCTGTTATTGGCGTGCGCGCCGCCGTTGACGATGTTCATCATCGGCACCGGCAGTTGCATAGCGCCCGAACCGCCGAAATAGCGATACAGCGGCAAACCGGCTTCTTCAGCCGCAGCCTTGGCGACGGCCATCGACACGGCGAGCATCGCATTCGCGCCGAGGCGCGACTTGTTTTCGGTGCCGTCGAGTTCGAGCAGGGTCTTGTCGAGGAAAGCCTGTTCCGAGGCGTCGAGGCCCATGATGGCTTCGGAAATCTCGGTGTTGATGTGTTCGACGGCCTTCAGCACGCCTTTGCCGCTGTAGCGGCCAGCTTCGCCGTCGCGCAATTCGATGGCTTCGCGCGAACCGGTCGATGCACCCGACGGGACCGCAGCGCGGCCCATCGTGCCCGATTCGAGCAACACGTCGCATTCGACGGTCGGATTGCCTCGCGAATCGAGAATCTCGCGGCCGATGATATCTACGATAGCACTCATGGTTTCCTCAAGAAATGACGATGAATTCTGTCAGTCACACCGAAGCCGCGCGTACTTGCGGGCTTCGTTCAGACTCTTCGATGACCGCCGGGTTCAGGCCCGAGGATAGCAAACGGTCATGTCGGAATCGGCGATTCAATCGCGATCCGGCATAACTGATAAGCGCCGGGTCGCATCACAATCCAACTCAATCCGTCTCGCATTCGTGGGGAGCGGGCGTATCCGTTTGTGTGGATGCCGCCCTCGTGCGCTGCACGCTCCTTACGTCTCCGATCACTTCACGTGATCTTGCTTCTAATATCTTTCAGTTGCTTCAGGCGAAGTTGTTCTCGAGGAACGGCCCGCTTTTCACCGCACGATCAATGGTGATGAGCGTCTCCAGCAACGCTTCCATGCGATGCAGCGGCACCGCGTTCGGTCCGTCCGACTTCGCGCACGCCGGGTCCGGATGCGTCTCCATGAACAAGCCCGAAATACCGACCGCCACCGCCGCACGCGCCAGCACCGGCACGAATTCACGCTGACCGCCCGAACTCGTACCCTGCCCGCCCGGCAACTGCACCGAGTGGGTGGCATCGAACACGACCGGCGCGTTGGTTTCGCGCATGATCGCGAGCGACCGCATATCCGACACGAGGTTGTTATACCCGAACGACACACCGCGCTCGCACGCCATGAAACGGTCATCAGACAGCCCCGCATCACGCGCCGCGTCGCGCGCCTTGTCGATCACGTTCTTCATGTCGTGAGGCGCGAGAAACTGGCCCTTCTTGATATTCACCGGCTTGCCCGAACGCGCGCAAGCGTGGATGAAATCGGTCTGACGGCACAGGAACGCGGGCGTCTGCAACACGTCCACCACCGATGCCACCGCTTCGATCTCATGCTCCGAGTGCACATCCGTCAGCACCGGCAAACCGAGCTGCTTCTTCACTTCGCCGAGAATGCGCAAGCCTTCGTCCATGCCGAGCCCGCGAAACGACTTGCCCGAGCTGCGGTTCGCCTTGTCATACGACGATTTGTAGATGAACGGAATGCCCAACTTGTCGGTCATCTCTTTCAGACGGCCGGCGACGTCGATGGTCATCTGTTCCGACTCGACCACGCACGTGCCCGCGATCAGAAAGAACGGCTTGTCCAGACCCGCTTCGAAGTGACACAGCTTCATGCCTGCGCTCCTGCAGTAGCCTTGCTCGCCGCGTCCGACGCATTCTCGCCATGCGCATGACTGCGCGCGGCTTCGACGAATGCCTTGAACAGCGGATGCCCGTCACGCGGCGTCGAGGTGAATTCCGGGTGGAACTGCACGCCCACGAACCACGGATGCAGCGATTGCGGCAGTTCCATCATTTCCGGCAAATCCTCGCTCGGCGTCCGCGCGCTGATGATAAGCCCACCGGCTTCGAGCTGGGGCACGAAGCGGTTATTCACCTCATAACGGTGACGATGACGCTCGTTCACATCCGTGCCGTAAATCTTTTCGGCCATCGTGCCGGCCTTGATCGGGCACTTCTGCGAACCGAGGCGCATGGTGCCGCCCAGATCCGATTCTTCGCTGCGCTTTTCGACGCGGCCCGCGCGGTCGTACCACTCGGTAATGAGCGCGACGACCGGGTTCTGCGTGTCCTGATCGAACTCGGTGGAGTTGGCGTCGCTCAATCCGGCGACGTCGCGTGCGAATTCGATCACCGCCAACTGCATGCCGAGACAGATGCCGAGATACGGCGTCTTCGATTCGCGTGCGTAACGGATCGCCTTGATCTTGCCTTCGGTGCCACGACGGCCGAAACCGCCCGGCACCAGCACGGCGTCCAGATGCTTGAGCGCATCCGTGCCTTCGGCGTCGATCTGCTCCGAATCGATATATTCGATGTTGACCTTGGTCGATGTATGAATGGCCGCGTGGCGTAGCGCTTCGATCAGCGACTTGTACGACTCGGTGAGTTCGACATACTTGCCGACCATGCCGATGGTCACCGTGCTCTTCGGATTTTCGAGGCGCTCGACGAGGCTCGACCACATCGACAGATCGGCGGGCGGCGGCGCGAGCTTCAGCTCCTCGCAGACGATATCGTCCAGACGCTGATCGTTCAGCATCTGCGGAATCTTGTAGATGCTGTCCGCGTCCCAAACCGAAATGACCGCGTCTTCGTGCACGTTCGAGAACAACGAAATCTTCTGGCGCTCGTCGTCCGGAATCGGGCGATCGGCGCGGCACAGCAGCACGTTCGGATAGATACCGATTTCGCGCAGCTTCTGCACGCTGTGCTGCGTCGGCTTGGTCTTCAGTTCACCGGCTGTCGCGATGTACGGCACCAGCGTCAGGTGCACGAAGCACGCGCTGTTGCGGCCCATGCGCAGGCTCATCTGACGCGCGGCTTCGAGGAACGGCAGCGATTCGATGTCGCCAACCGTTCCGCCGATTTCCACGATAGCCACGTCCGGCTGACCGCACGTCGCAGCGGCCGCGCCCCGCTCGACGAAGGCCTGAATTTCATTGGTGATATGCGGAATGACCTGCACCGTCTTGCCGAGATACTCGCCGCGGCGTTCCTTGCGGATCACCGATTCGTAAATCTGGCCCGTGGTGAAGTTATTGGCCTTGCGCATCTTCGTGCTGATGAAGCGCTCATAGTGGCCGAGGTCGAGGTCGGTCTCCGCGCCGTCTTCCGTCACGAACACTTCACCGTGTTGAAACGGGGACATCGTGCCGGGGTCTACGTTGATGTAGGGATCGAGCTTGAGGAGAGTGACTTTGAGACCGCGCGATTCGAGGATCGCGGCGAGGGAAGCGGCGGCAATACCCTTGCCGAGGGAAGAAACTACGCCGCCGGTGACGAATACATATTTGGTCATCGCTAGATGCTCGCGGGAAAAACGGATTATACCGTAAAGGAAGGCTCCCACGAAGCGCGCGCGGCGCGTAAATCCGTCACGAACGGTTGTTGTCTGCGGCGGTTATTTCAGAGTATGTCGATGTATGCGGCCCCTTATTTCTGCTTCGACAGCGCGTTGAGCCGCCGCCGTATGGCGTGCGCGGTTTCGATCGGGCGTTCCATCGGGAAAAGGTGGCTGCCGTCCATCCACTCGAAATTTTCCCCGGCGATGCGCCGCGTCATTTCCAGTCCCACGTGCTTCACTTCGCGCGAATGCGTGCCCGCGAGAAAGCCGACCGGCACCGGCGCGCCATGCGCCAGCCGCGCGCCGAGCGTGCCCGGCAGCGTGCGGTAGATCAGATATTCGACGTGTCGATCGAAGGCGAGCGTGCGCGTGCCGTCGGGCTGCGTCTGCGGAATCGCGAAGTCGATGTAGTCGGACAGCATGCGCTCGTCCCAACGCGCGAACGCGGGCTTCGAATGGAAATGACGCCACGCTTCGTCGCGGCTCGCCCAGTGCGTGCGGCGATTTTTCGTGGCTGCGGCAGGCGACAGACGTTCGTCCAGTCCGGTCCATTGCGATACGCGCAACAGCCCGCTTTTCCATCCCGCGATCACGGGGGAATCGATCATCACGACGCCTTTTACCCATTGCGGACGCTTGCACGCCGCGAGCATCGACAGATATCCGCCGAGCGAATGGCCGACCAGCCAGACTTTGCGTTGCGTATCGCTATGACGGCTCATATCGTCGAGAAGCTGATCGACGAGATTCGGCCAGTCGCGCGTGACCGGAAAACGCGGATCGTGTCCATATCGTTCGATGCTGCGGATTTCGTAGTCATCCGCGAGTTCGGCAAAGATCGTGCGATAGGTCGAGGCCGGAAAACCGTTCGCGTGTGAGAAATGGATGATGTCTTTCATTTTTAGTTGTCAGCGATTCATCCAGTAACGCGCGTGGCTTTGTCGGTAGCGCTCCAGCGAAATTTCCGAGCCAATGTCGATGCGCGCCGCGCCGTCTTCGTCGCTGCGGGCGAGCGGGATATCGCGCATTTGATAACGCGCGAACACCGTCGCATTCGGATGATGAAATCGGTTGCGGTAGCCTACCTGAAAAATCGCCGCCAACGGCCCGACAGAATCGAGGAAAGGCTCGGTCGATGATGTGCGGCTGCCGTGATGCGGCACGATCAGCACATCGGCGTGTAACGCGGCTTTGTCGCGCGCGATGAGCGTGCGTTCGACGTCGGCTTCGATATCGGCGGTGAAGAGTGCCGAGCGTCCGGATGCGCTGGTTGCCTTCATCACGCAGGCTTGGTGGTTCGGCGAGCCTTCGAGCGGGCCAGCGTCTGGCCAGAGGATTTGGAAGTCCACGCGGTCCCATGTCCAGTGTTGGCCTGCTACGCAACGAATGACGTCCGCGCCGTGTGTGCGAGCATCGGACCAAAGTGCGTTAGCCGCCGGAAGCGACGCGAGCAGTTGCTTCACGCCGATGCTCTCAAGCACAGCAGGCGCGCCACCTGAATGATCCGAATCGGAATGGCTGATGAGCATGGTATCGAGCGTATTCACGCCCGCCGCCAGCAGATACGGCGCGGTGATGCGCTCGCCCGCATGCGTCGATTCGGGGCCGGGACCGGCATCGAATAGCAAGGCGTGGTGCGCGGTTTGGACCACAAGCGCCGAGCCTTGGCCGATATCGAGCGCCGTCACGCGAAAGTCTCCAATCGGCACGGTGTGCGATGCAGGCGCAAGCAGCGGCAACCACGTCAGCGGCGCGGCAAAACGCATCGGCCAGCCGCGCGGGGCCAACGCCCAGATCACGCCGATGCACGCCGCCGCCATCGCCCACGCGCTCGGCTGCGGCAGACGCCACAACGGCGATGCGAGTCGCGAATGCGCGGCGAGATAAGCAAGTGCATCGCAGAGAAGCGAAAGCGCGGCGTGCGCCGCATGGAACGCGATGGCATCGAGCGGTGCGGGCAGCATCAAGCCTGCCAAAACCGCAGGCGTCACGAAGAAACTGACCCACGGAATCGCGAATGCGTTGGCGAGCGGACCGATCAAGGGAATCTGCGAAAACCAATAAACCGTAAGCGGCGCGAGTGCGAGCGTTACGGCATATTGAACGCGGGCGCTTGAACGTATGTGATTGATGAGCTTCGAAGGAACGCGGATCGAAGGCAAGCGCAAAACGTATTTCCTCCGCGCAACCGGTTCGTCATAGTCCACTTCGATACCAACCGACTCGTGCTCGATATCGCGATCCTTCCAGTCGATCTCTGCATCGATATCTTCGAGCGCTTTCGTTGCCTGCCGTCCGCGCGCATCGATCGCATAGAGAATGGCCGCGACCGCGCCGAACGAGAGCCAGAATCCCGGCGATGTCACCGCCCACGGATCGGCCAGCAACACGAACGCGAGCGCCCAGCACAGGATCATCGACGATGCCGGACGTCGCCCGCATGCGTACGCGATTGCCACGACGGCGAGCATCCACAACGTGCGTTGCGCGGGCACGTTGAAACCGGCGAGCGCGGCATAGAACGCAGCGAAGATCGCGCCGCCGAGTGCGGCGATTTTCGGCGCGGCGATGAACAACGGCGCATGCCATCGTCGCCACTTCAAGCGCCGCCAGACAAAGCCGCACAGCAAGGCCGCAAGCCCCGCGACAAAGCCGATATGCAGGCCCGAAATCGCGACCAAATGGCTCGTGCCGGTTGCGCGCATCAGCGACCAGTCGGTATCGCTGACGGCGTCTTGTGCGCCGACTGCCAGCGCAATCACGATTCCCCGATGCGGCGCATCGCCCAGCACGTGTTCGATACGCCCACGCATCCGCGCACGCAAGCGATCGATCATCAGCGATGGACCGATCGCATCATGCGAAAGACGCCGCGCGCCGGAGACGTAACCTGTCGCGCGAATGCCGCGTTCAAGCATCGACACTTCCATGTCGCGCAGCAGGAAGTTCGCTTCGCTGTGAGGGCGTTTCAGGCGCGCGTGAAGCTTCCATCTTTGCCCCGCTTCAAGGGCAAAGCCAGGCGCCATCCACGACAACCTCACAATCCGCGGAAAGTCCCGCAAACCCGCATCGTTCGATTCGACTTCGAAGAGAAAACGCGTGCCGTCATCGCCCGGTTCGGGCAGGCCGCGCACGAAGCCCGTCAACGCGATTTCGCGCTGTTCGTAAGCGACAGGAAGATGCGGCGTCAGCCTGAGATCGGCGCGCCACGCGGCATAAGAGAAACCGAAAACACACGCAGCCGCGATAACGGCGAAAGCGTATTGGCGGAAAAACAATACGCAAAGACAACACGTCGCGCAGAAATAAACCGAAGGCAAACTCGCCTGCTGCTGCAAGCACCACACGCCGAACGCAAAACCCAACAACACAGCACGCACACGCCCTCTCTCCAAACCATTCAGGAGAGACGATTATGCGGACGTACTCGCCAGCCGTGGCAGCGCGGCAAGCGCATTAGCCGTTGTGCCTAGGGAAAGCGCGTGCTCGTCGATACCGCGCAATTCCGCCAGCACCTTCGCAATCGCGGGCACCTGATCGGGCGTGTTGCGGCCTTTATAGCGCCAAGAAGGCGCGATATCCGGCGCATCGGTTTCGAGCACGATCGAATCGAGTGGTAAATCAGCCGCCAGACGCCGTATCTGCCGCGCCCGTTCGAAGGTCAGATTGCCGCCAAACCCAAGCCGCATGCCCTGCGCGATAAACGCTTGCGCCTGCTGAAAACTGCCGTTGAACGCATGCGCGATACCGCAATGAATATCGTGCACGCGCAGCCCTTTCAGCACTTTGTCCTGCGATTTGCGCACATGGCAAATCACCGGCAGGCCAAATTGTCGCGCAAGCTTAAGCTGTTCGTTATAGAAAAATTTCTGGCGGGCATCGTCGAGCGTCGGCACGAAATAATCCAACCCGATTTCGCCGATACCAACGAACCGCGGATCATCCATACTCGCTTCGATTTCCTCACGCAGAACGCGCAGGTCGTCATCGGTGGCGCGCGGCGTGAACAGCGGATGAATGCCAAGCGCATACGCTCCGCCCTCGATCCGATGCGCCAACTCACGCACGGTCGCGAAGTTCGCGCGCTCCACGCCCGGAATCACGATGCGATCCACGCCCGATCGAAGCGCGTCCTGAGCTACGGCGTCACGGTCGGCGTCGAACTCGCCTGCATCGAGATGGCAGTGTGTATCGATCCACATGACGCACCTCGACAGGAAGACGACGTTAGACGGGAACCGGCGGCTCTTCGTGCAACACGCCGTCGCGCAGACGCATGACGCGGTCGCAGCGCGCGGCGATATCGGCATCGTGCGTGACGATCACGAAGCTCGTGTTCAGCGTCTGCGATAACTCCATCATCAGATCGAAGACATTGTCCGCGGTGCCGGTATCGAGATTGCCAGTGGGTTCATCGGCGAGTACGCAGGCGGGATGCGTGACCAGCGCGCGCGCAATCGCCACGCGCTGGCGCTCGCCTCCCGACAACTCGCCCGGCCGATGCTTCGCCCGATGCCCGATGCCCACACGCTCCAGCATCACCAATGCCTCCTTGCGCGCCGCCTCTTCCGACATGCGGCGGATGCGCAGCGGCATCGCGACGTTATCGAGCGCGGTGAATTCCGGCAGCAGATGGTGAAACTGATACACGAAGCCGAGCGCGCGATTACGCAACTCGTTGCGCTCCTTTTCCTTCAGCTCCGTGAACGGCTTGCCGAGCAGCGAGACCTTGCCGGCGCTGGGTTCATCGAGTCCGCCGAGCACGTGAAGCAGCGTGCTCTTGCCCGAACCGGACGCGCCGACGATCGCCAGCTTTTCGCCGCGCCGCACGGCCAATTGCGCGTTGTTCAACACCTGCACGTTGAAGCCGCCCTGCACGAACGTCTTCGATACCGACGTCGCGTGCAGAACAATATCGTTCTCTTTCATATCACTCGGGTTACTCATAGCGCAGCGCCTCCGCCGGGCGCACCTTCGCGCCGCGATAGCTCGGATAGAGCGTTGCCAGCGACGACAGCAGGAATGCGATCACGCCGATCTTCGCGACATCGCCCGGCACGAGTTCGGACGGCAGTTCGCTGATGAAGTACACCGACGGCGGCAGGAATTGCACATGGAACAATTGTTCGATCATCGGCACCAGCCACGGAATGCTCCATGCGATCAGACAGCCGAGCGTGACACCAATCGCCGTGCCGATAAAACCGATCGTCACGCCTTGCACCACGAATATTTTCATGATGGAACCGGGCTGCGCGCCGAGCGTACGCAAGATGGCGATATCGGCTTGTTTGTCCGTCACGGTCATGACCAGCGACGAGACCAGATTGAACGCCGCCACCGCAATGATCAGCGTCAGGATGATGAACATCATGCGCTTTTCGATCTGCACGGCGGAGAACCAGGTCTTGTTCTGCTGCGTCCAGTCGCGCAGGTATAAGTCGCCCGAAAGCGTATGCGCGAGTTGGCGCGTGACTTCGGGCGCGCGCTGCATGTCTTTAAGACGTAAGCGCACGCCGGTCGGCGCGGGCAATCGGAACAGCGCTTCAGCGTCTTGAATGGAGATGAGCGCGAGCGTCGAATCGTATTCATAGTGGCCGGATTCGAAGATGCCGACCACGGTGAACTGCTTCAGACGCGGCATCATCCCGGCTGGCGTGATGGTGCCTTCGGGCGCGACGAGCGTGATCTTGTCGCCGTCCATCACGCCGAGATTGGTGGCGAGATCGCGTCCGAGCACGATGCCGAATTCGCCCGCCTTCAGGTTATTGAGCGACCCGGCGCGCATTTCCTTGCCAATATCCGACACCTGCGGCTCCAGCGACGGCTCCACGCCGCGCAAGGCCACGCCACTCACCGCGCCCTGACGCGTAAGCAGCGCCTGCGCTTCGACATAGGGCGCAGCGCCGATCACCTCCGGATTCTTGCGCGCTTCCTGCGCGGTGAGTTGCCATTGGGGCATCGAACCGGTCGGCGAGAAGATTTCGACGTGCGCGAGCACCGACAACATGCGGTCGCGCACTTCCTTCTGAAAACCGTTCATCACGGAAAGCACGACGATCAGCGCCGCGACGCCGAGCGCGATGCCGGACATCGATACGAGCGCGATAAAGGAAATAAAACCGTTACCAGTCGTGCGTTTGCTGGCGCGCGTGTAGCGCCAGCCGATCTGCCATTCGTACGGGAGTTTCAAGCGAATCCTTGTCTCTGCGGTGACTGCGTCGTTTCTTTCGATACGCGGCGGCTTGCGCAATGGATGCGCGTCGTGGCAAGACGACGCATCAAAGGCATGGCCGAATGCGAAATTTGCGAAAGTTTGCCATATGTGGCGAACATCACGTCATATCGGATGAGAATCGGCACGCTTTCGTGCTTCAGGAAAAGGACCGCCGCAGCGCCGATCACACCCGCCGCTTTGCCCTACAATGCCGACCATGCCCGCCGCCGACCTTCACCTTCTTCTCCCCTTTTCCCTGCCCTCGGCCGCCGATGCCGCCACCGCCCTGCACGGACTGCAAAGCCCGGCGCTCGACCGCTTGCTCGCCCGCGCGACGTTGGTCGAACGCGTGATCGGCGAGGATTTTCAGCGCACGCTGCCGCACGAACGCTGGATCGCGCGCAGCTTCGGCGCGGTCACGCCCGCCGATCAGCGTTATGCCGATGACGCCCCGCTCGCGCCCTTCATGCTGCTCGCCGATGGCGGCACGCCCGGCGATGCGTCGTGGGCCTGCATCGAACCGGTTCACGTGCGGATTGCGCACGATCACCTCGTTCTGATCGATCCGGACACGCTCGGCGTGCGCACCGAAGAAGCGCGCGCGTTGTTCGAAGCGGCGCGGCCGGTGATCGAAGATATGGGCGTGACATTGCAAGCGCCGACGCCGTTGCGCTGGTATGTATCGGGCGAAAAACTCGGCGCGCTGGCGGGTGCATCGCCGTTGCGGGCGACGGGGCGCAATATCGAAATCTGGCTGCCGCACGAAGCGCGCACCGGCGAACGCTCGCGCGCGTGGATGAAGCTGCAAAACGAAGTGCAGATGGCGTGGTTCGAGCATCCGCTGAACGTCGAACGCGAGTCGCGCGGCCTGCCCGCGATCAACTCGATCTGGCTGCACGCGCAAGGCACGCTGCGCCCTGTCACCGGCGTCTACAACCACGTCATGTCCGATGCCGCCGCCACGCGCGGTCTGGCGCTCGCGTCGGGCGTGACGCCGTCGTCGCCGGTGGAATCGTATGCGGCGTTTGCGAAAGCCGATCCCGAAGGCGCGACGCTGATCGAACTCGATCCGTTCTCTGCGCCGTTCATCGAACAGGATTGGGCGCGCTGGAATCAGGCGCTGCGTGAACTCGAAGCCGCGTGGTTCGCGCCCGCGCTGCAAGCGCTCACCAACGGCACGCTCGGCAAACTCGGCCTCACGCTCTGCGGCGATACCGGTTCGGTCACGCTCACCATCACACGCGCGGACTTGCGCAAGTTCTGGCGTCGCCGGCCGATCGCCGCACTTTTCATCGAATAAGGTTGTTTTGATATGACGCGAATCGTCACCCGCGCCTCCTCTCCCGCCGATGCCGAAGCACTCGCGCGCCACGGTCTGCATCCTGTTATCGCACGTTTGTATGCCGCGCGCGGCGTGACTTCGCCCGATGAAGTCGAAACGGAATTCAAGCGCCTCCATGCGCCCGTCGCGCTCAAAGGCTGCGAAGACGCCGCCGTCGTGCTCGCGGATGCGCTCGCCGCGAACAAGCGCATGCTCGTCGTCGCCGATTACGACTGCGACGGCGCGACCGCGTGTGCGGTGGCCGTGCGCGGGCTGCGCATGTTCGGCGCGACCATCGATTATCTGGTGCCGAATCGCTTTGAATATGGCTATGGCTTGACGCCGGAGATCGTCGAACTGGCGGCGCGCTCGCAGCCGGAACTGCTGATCACCGTCGATAACGGCATCGCCAGTGTGGAGGGCGTGGCGGCGGCGAATGCGCGCGGTATCGAAGTGCTGGTGACCGATCATCACCTTCCAGGCGATGAATTGCCCGCCGCCCGCGCGATCGTCAATCCGAATCAGCCGGGCTGCGCGTTTCCGAGCAAGTGCATCGCGGGCGTCGGCGTGATGTTCTACGTGCTCCTCGCGTTGCGCGCCGAATTGCGCAAGCGCGGCGCTTATGCAGATGGCGCGCCCGAACCGCGACTCGATGGTCTGCTCGACTTGGTCGCGCTCGGCACCGTCGCCGATGTCGTCAAACTCGATTGCAACAACCGCATTCTCGTCGCGCAAGGGCTGAAGCGCATCCGTTCGGGACGCATGCAGCCGGGCATCGCCGCGCTGTTCCGCGCCGCCGCCCGCGATGCGCGCGCCGCCTCCGGCTTCGATCTGGGCTTCGCGCTCGGGCCGCGTCTGAACGCAGCGGGACGGCTGGCGGATATGTCGCTCGGTATCGAATGTCTGACGACAGACGATATCGGCCGCGCGTGGGAACTCGCGCAGCAACTCGACGGCATGAATCGCGAGCGGCGCGAAATCGAAGCGGGCATGCAGCAGCAGGCACTGGCCGAATTGCAGACCTTCGATCCCGGCGAGCGCGCCACGCTCACGCTCTACGATGCAAGCTGGCATCAGGGCGTGATCGGCATCGTCGCGGGACGGCTGAAGGAAAAGTTTCACCGGCCATCGTTTACGTTCGCGCATGCGGACGACAGCGGTACGCTCAGCAAAGGCTCGGGCCGTTCGATTCCCGGCTTCCATCTGCGCGATGCCGTCGATCTCATCTCCAAACGCGAACCCGGTCTGATCCACAAATTCGGCGGCCACGCGATGGCCGCGGGCCTCACGCTCGCCACCGCCGATATCCCGCGCTTCACCGCCGCATTCGAAGCGGTCGGTCGCGAATGGCTCACGGCGGACGCGTTATCGCGCACCATCGAAACGGATGGCGAGCTGGAGGACGCGTACTTCACGCCGCAATTCGTCGAATTGATCGATGCAGCCGTGTGGGGCCAGGGCTTCCCCGCGCCGACGTTTTCCGGCGAATTCGAAGTGGCGTCGCAGGCGCTGGTGAAGGACAAGCATCTGAAGCTGTCGCTGCTGCGCGGACGGCAGCGCTTCAACGCCATCTGGTTCAATCACGTCGATCCGCTGCCGGCGCGCGCGACGGTGGCGTATCGGCTGGTCAGTGATTCGTGGAATGGCGTGGCGCGCGTGCAATTGATCGTGGAACACGCGGGTTAGAAGGCCGCCTCATTGCGTTCGGACAATCCTGATTTTTAGCGAGTGCCCCGGCGTCGGTGAACAGCGCCTTCTAGAATGCTGTCCCCACTTCTCGCAGCTTTCGACGCCATTCTGCTCGCCGATGAACGAACCTAAGCTCAACCTGCGCAACGTCACGCTTTGCGCCGTAGATTGCCTGAACCCGCTGCTCGCCGCGCGGGCGCTTGATATTTCCCGGCAGCATGGCCTCTTCGGCGATACGCTTTTGCTGACCGACCAGCGCCTCGAAGTGAACGCGCGAATCGCGCTGATTCCCTCGATCCGCTCCCGCGAGGAATACAGCGAATTCATTCTGAAACGGCTCGCCGAACATATTCACACGCCGTGGGTTCTGCTCGTTCAATGGGACGGATATGTTTTGAACCCGGCCGCGTGGACAGAAGATTTCTTCGCGTTCGATTATGTCGGCGCACGTTGGCCGCATCGTCCAGACGGCATGAATGTCGGTAATGGCGGCTTCTCGCTGCGTTCAAAACGCCTTCTCGACATTCTGTCGAACGACGATCGTTTCACAGCCGATTCGCAGGCAGTGGAAGATGAACTCATCTGCCGGGAATATCGGCCGTTGCTGGAAAGCGAATATGGAATCCGCTTCGCTACGACATCTTTGGCCGATCGCTTTTCTGTCGAATTTCTGCCGATTTCGGATATCGAATTGGGATTTGCGCCGTCATCGGAACGGCGCTTCGGTTTTCACGGCATTTTTCACCTGGCGCGGTACGCCACGGAAAGCGAACTCGAATATATCGCGGAAAACGCGCACCCCCGAACCGTGCACACCGGCGATTTCGTCTCCTTTTGCGTAGACTGCGCCGAGCAAGAAAAAATGTTGGCGGCGGGCAAAGCTTATTGGCGTCTGCGTCGGTTCCTCAGTGTGGCAGAAATGCAGTCGATCCTCGCCGATAGGGCTGCTCGGTTGTCCCGGCACACGCCCGCCGGCCTCATCGACCGGTTCGAATCGATGCCGCGCGAAGCGCTCACCGCAGCCTGACGCAACACCCGCCCGGCGTGTCATCCGGCGGGCGGCGGCGCTTACCGATCGGCTATAATTGCAGCTTTTTACGAAGCCGAAGATCGACAATGGAAGCGGAACGTCTCAACGCGATCGAAAGCCTTCTGGCCGACCTGCGCCGTCGCGCGGGCGAGCTACGGGGGTATCTTTGACTACGACGCCAAGTCTGCGCGTCTGGCCGAAGTCAACAAGGAACTAGAAGACCCCAACGTCTGGAACGACTCGAAGAACGCTCAGGCGCTCGGTCGTGAAAAGAAATTGCTCGACGGCGTGGTGACCACGCTCACCGATCTCGACAACGATCTGCGCGACGCCAACGATCTGTTCGGGATGGCGCACGAAGAAAACGACGAAGACACGCTGATCGCCTGCGAAGCGGATGCAGACGCGCTCAAAGCACGCGTGGAAGACGTCGAATTCCGCCGGATGTTCTCCAACCCGGCCGATCCGAACAACTGCTTTATCGACATTCAGGCCGGCGCCGGCGGCACCGAAGCGTGCGACTGGGCGTCCATGCTGCTGCGTCAATATCTGCGCTACTGCGAACGCAAGGGCTTCAAGACCGAAGTGCTCGAAGAATCCGAAGGCGATGTCGCCGGGATCAAAAGCGCGACCATTAAGGTCGAAGGCGAATACGCGTACGGCTATCTGCGCACCGAAACCGGCATTCACCGCCTCGTGCGCAAGTCGCCGTTCGACTCGTCGGGCGGGCGTCATACGTCGTTCTCGTCGGTGTTCGTGTACCCGGAAATCGACGATTCGATCGAGATCGAAATCAATCCGGCCGACATTCGCACGGACACGTATCGCGCGTCGGGCGCGGGTGGCCAGCACATCAACAAGACCGACTCCGCCGTGCGTCTGACGCATGCGCCGACCGGCATTGTCGTGCAGTGCCAGAACGACCGCTCGCAGCACCGCAACCGCGCGGAAGCCATGCAGATGCTGAAAGCGCGTCTGTACGAGTTCGAAATGCGCAAGCGCCAGGCCGAACAGGACAAGCTCGAATCGAGCAAGACCGACGTGGGCTGGGGCCATCAGATTCGTTCCTACGTGCTCGACCAGAGCCGCGTGAAGGATCTGCGCACCAGCGTGGAAATGAGCAACACGCGCGCCGTGCTCGACGGCGATCTCGACGACTTCATCAGCGCGAGTCTGAAACAGGGCGTCTAACGCCATCGAACGCGGAGATCGGATCAGATTTCCGCGTTTTTGTTTCGCTCTGCATCGTTTCAAAAAGCCACACATCATCATGACCGAACCGACTCAACCGGGCGCCGCTCCGGAACTGGAAGAGAACCAGATCATCGCCGAGCGCCGCGACAAGCTGCGCGCGCTGCGCGAGCAAGGCGTCGCTTATCCGAACGACTTTCGTCCGACGCATCAAGCCGCCGCCCTGCAAACCGAATACGCCGATACCGACAAGGACGCGCTCGAAGCGACCGCCCTGCCCGTCGCGCTCGCCGGCCGCATGATGCTCAAACGCGTAATGGGCAAAGCGAGCTTCGCCACGGTTCAGGACGGCAGCGGCCAGATCCAGTTCTTCATCACGCCTGCGGACGTCGGCGCGGAAACCTACGACGCGTTCAAGAAGTGGGACCTGGGCGATATCGTCGCCGCCAAGGGCGTTTTGTTCCGCACCAACAAGGGCGAACTGTCGGTGCGATGCACGGAGTTGCGCCTGCTGTCGAAAGCGCTGCGTCCGCTGCCGGACAAGTTTCACGGCCTCGCCGATCAGGAAATGCGCTATCGCCAGCGCTATGTCGATCTGATCGTCACGCCGGAAGCGCGCAAGACCTTCGTCGCGCGCACCAAGGCGTTCACGTCGATCCGCAATTTCATGGCGAAGGCCGAGTTCATGGAAGTCGAAACGCCGATGCTGCATCCCATTCCGGGCGGCGCGGCGGCCAAGCCTTTCGTCACGCATCACAACGCGCTGGATATGCAGATGTTCCTGCGTATCGCGCCGGAGTTGTATCTGAAGCGGCTGATCGTCGGCGGCTTCGAGCGTGTGTTCGAGATCAACCGTAACTTCCGGAACGAAGGCGTATCGCCGCGTCACAACCCGGAATTCACGATGATGGAGTTCTACGCCGCGTACACGGATTACGCGTGGCTGATGGACTTCACCGAATCGCTGATCCGTCAGGCCGCGATCGATGCACTCGGCACCGCGACCATCACGTATCAGGGCCGCGAACTGGATCTGGCGAAGCCGTTCCATCGACTGACCATCAATCAGGCGATTCAGAAGTACGCGCCGCAATACACCGACGAGCAGTTGGGCGACGGCACGTTCATGCGTGCCGAACTCAAAAAGTTCGGTGTCGATACGACGCAGCCCGCGTTCCTCAATGCCGGTATCGGCGCGCTGCAACTGGCGCTGTTCGAAGAGACCGCCGAATCGCAATTGTGGGAACCGACGTATATCGTCGATTACCCGATCGAAGTGTCGCCGCTGGCGCGTGAGTCGGATACGGTGCCGGGCATTACCGAGCGCTTCGAGTTGTTCATCACGGGCCGTGAAATCGCCAACGGCTTCTCCGAGTTGAACGATCCGGAAGATCAGGCCGCGCGCTTCCAGAAGCAGGTCGATCAGAAAGATGCCGGCGACGAAGAAGCGATGTACTTCGACGCCGACTATATCCGCGCGCTCGAACACGGCATGCCGCCGACGGGTGGCTGCGGTATCGGCATCGACCGGTTGGTGATGTTGCTGACCGATAGCCCGAGCATCCGCGATGTGATCCTGTTCCCGCATCTGCGTCGCGAGGACTGAGCACTGCGTTTTGCCAGTAGCGAGAAAGCGCGCCCTTCGAGGCGCGCTTTTTTTCGTCTGCAGGTTTTGTTGTAACTGCTGGTAAATCTTTCAAGGCGGTTTTGCCCGGCAGGACTGGAACGCAAGGCGTTTCAAGGCTGGCATCGGTCGTGCTTTTCTTCGTGCGCTTAGGTTCCGAGGAATTGTTACAAGCGGAAAAAGCGAGAAGTTCGGGTTTCCACCAAAATACGAAGAACAGCGGCATTCCGCCTCGAATGGAGGTTTTAGAAAATGGATAACGGGACCAATAAACTCAGCACGTCGCCCTCTTCTGCTGGCGGCGGTCAGACTTCGCAGCGGCGTTTGCATCCGCTCGTCGCGACGGCGGCGGGCGCGGTGATTGTCGCAAGCCTCGTGGCAACGGCTGCCATGACGGGACTGTTCCCGAAGGCATCGAGCACGTCCGGGCAGAATCCGCAGACGCAGACGGCGGCGGTAGCTCAACAGCCGGTGGTCGATTCGGCAGCGCCCGCCCAGCAGAACGCGGCACAGGCCCAGCAGGAGGCGGCGGCACAGCAACAAGCGGCCGCTCAGGCACAGCAACAGGCGGCGGCACAGCAAGCCGCAGCGCAACAGCAGGCTCAGCAGCAAGCTCAGCAGCAGCCGCCCGCGCAGCCCAACTATGCTCAGCAACAGCAACCGCCTCAGCACGTCGCCGCATGCACGACCTGCGGAACGGTCGAAGCGATTTCAGCGGTGAAGCGTGAAGGCCACGGCACGGGTATCGGCGCAGTCGGTGGCGCGGTGGCGGGCGGTGTCGTCGGTAATCAGTTTGGACGCGGCGGTGGCCGTACGGCAATGACGCTGCTCGGCGCACTCGGCGGGGGTCTCGCGGGTAACTCGGTCGAAAAGCATATCCGCAGCGAAACTGACTATTCGGTGCGCGTGCGGATGGAGAACGGCCATACGCGTTACTTCACGTACAAGAACCCGCCTCCGTTCCAGCAAGGCGAACGCGTGCATATTTCGAACGGTGCGCTGGTTTCGGGTTAAAGACGCGCTGATTAATGCAAAAAAGGCGACGGGTTATCGAAAACCCGTCGCCTTTTTCTTTTCCAGCGCAAAACCAATCAATGATCCCGCTGCGAACTCCGCGCCGGATTTGGCCGTCCACGCGCCGCCAGATAACCCCACCAGATATAGCCCGAGAAGCCATACAGCACGAACAGACAGAACAGCATGACGGGCGGATCGGACGATACGAGCACGAACGCCACCACCACCAGCAACACGCCCGCAAACGGCACGCGATATCGCACGTTCAGCGCCTTGCCGCTATAGAACGGCGCGTTCGATACCATCGTCACGCCCGCATACACGGTCAGCGCGAACGCGACCCACGGCAGCCACACGAGCTTGAGCGGCACGCGATTATCGGTCGCGAGCCACACGAAGCCTGCGATCAGCGCCGCCGCAGCTGGCGAAGGCAAGCCCTGGAAATACCGCTTATCGACCACGCCGACATTCGTATTGAAGCGCGCCAGCCGCAGCGCAGCGCCCGAGCAATACACGAAGGCCGCGAGCCAGCCCCATCGACCGAGGTCCTTCAACACCCATTCGTACATGACCAGCGCCGGCGCAACACCGAACGACACCATGTCCGACAGGCTATCAAACTGCCCGCCGAACGCGCTCTGCGTGTTCGTCATACGCGCGACGCGGCCGTCCATGCCATCCAGCACCATCGCCACGAAAATGGCGATGGCCGCGATCTCGAAGCGCACGTTCATCGCCTGCACCACCGCGAAGAAGCCGCAGAACAGCGCGGCCGTGGTGAACGCATTCGGCAGCAGATAAATGCCACGCTTCTTGAGAAACTGCTGCCGCTTAGCGCGCCGCGTCTCCACAGCGCCCACGTCCTGCACGGCCTTGTTGCGCCGGAACGCGCGCGGCGTCGCTCCGTTGACGCGATTACGGCGCGGTTTGAATGCCGCCATCGAGCCTCCCGCGTTATTCCGCGAATTCAGCGAGGATCGTCGACGAAGCCGACACCTTTTCGCCGATCGACACGCGCGGCCGGCTTCCGACCGGCAGATACACATCGACACGCGAGCCGAAGCGGATAAAGCCGTAGCGCTGACCGCGCGTGAGCGGCTCGCCGTTGTGCACGTAGCAGAGAATGCGTCGCGCGATCAGACCGGCGATTTGCACCGACGTCACCGTATGCCCCGCCGCCGTCTGAATGACAACCGCGTTGCGCTCGTTTTCCGTCGATGCCTTATCGACCGCTGCGTTCAGGTAGGCGCCAGGAAAGTATTGGACCTTGCTGATCGCGCCATCGACCGGCGAACGTTGCGAATGCACGTTGAACACGTTCATGAACACGCTGATCTTCAGCGCGTCGCGGTCGGCGTAGACATCGCGCGTGGTTTCGATCGCGACGATACGGCCATCGGCGGGACAAAGCACGGCGTTGGCTTGCGTAGGAATCGGGCGCGGCGGATCGCGGAAAAACTGTACGACGAAGATCACGATCAGCCAGAAGATCCAGGCGAAGCCGAAGCCGCCCAGCGCTTGCACGAGGATGGCAACGACTGCCGCGATGGCGATGAACGGCCAGCCTTCGCGGGCGATGATCGGATGTGGATAGTTCATGAACGAGTTCTGTGTTTTATAAAAACGGTAGGATAGCAAAAGCCGCCCGGACCTCGATGGCCACGGGCGGCTTTCATATCAGCAAAAACTGTGACTAGCGAAGATTTAGTTCTTCGACTGCTTAGTTTTTGGACTGATCAACCAGCTTGTTCTTCGCGATCCACGGCATCATCGCGCGCAGCTTTTCACCGACCACTTCGATCTGGTGCTCAGCCGTGATACGACGACGCGATTGCAGCGTCGGCGCACCCGCGCGGTTTTCCAGAATGAAGTTCTTCGCGTACTCGCCGGTTTGAATGTCCGTCAGCACGGCCTTCATCGCCTGCTTCGTTTCCGCCGTCACGATGCGCGGACCCGTCACGTACTCGCCGAACTCTGCATTGTTCGAGATCGAGTAGTTCATGTTGGCGATACCGCCTTCATAGATCAGATCGACGATCAGCTTCAGTTCGTGCAGGCACTCGAAGTAAGCCATTTCCGGCGCGTAGCCCGCTTCCACCAGCGTTTCGAAGCCGGCCTTGATCAGATCGACCGTACCGCCGCACAGCACGGCTTGTTCGCCGAACAGATCGGTTTCGGTTTCTTCACGGAAGTTCGTTTCGATGATGCCGGCACGGCCGCCGCCGTTGGCGACAGCGTACGACAGCGCCACGTCACGTGCCGAACCCGTCTTGTCCTGCGCGACCGCGATCAGGTGCGGCACGCCGCCACCGTTCTGATACGTGTTGCGGACCGTGTGGCCCGGTGCCTTCGGCGCGATCATGATGACGTCGAGATCGGCGCGCGGAATCACTTGGCCGTAGTGGATGTTGAAGCCGTGAGCGAAGGCCAGCGCCGCGCCTTGCTTGGCGTTCTCATGCACTTCGTTCTTGTAGACTTCGGCGATCTGCTCGTCCGGCAGCAACATCATGACGACGTCTGCGCCCTTCACGGCTTCGCCCACTTCCTTGACCTTGAGGCCCGCGTTCTCGGCCTTGCTCCACGATGCGCCGCCTTTACGCAGACCAACGGTCACGTTCACGCCGCTTTCCTTCAGGTTCAGCGCGTGTGCATGGCCTTGCGAGCCATAACCGATGATGGTGACTTGCTTGCCCTTGATGAGGGAGAGGTCGGCGTCTTTGTCGTAGAAAACTTTCATGGTGTGTCCTTGATCTTGAAAATGGTTGCGCTACGGTGCTGCTTATTTGATTTGGCGGTCAGACCTTGAGAATGCGCTCGCCGCGCCCGATGCCGGAGCTGCCGGTGCGAACCGTCTCCAGAATCGCGGTGGCGTCGAGCCCCTGGATGAACGCGTCGAGCTTGTCGGACGCGCCCGTCAGTTCCATCGTGTAGGTCTTCTCGGTCACGTCGATGATGCGGCCGCGGAAGATATCCGCCATGCGCTTCATCTCTTCGCGTTCCTTGCCGACCGCCCTTACCTTGATGAGCATCAGCTCGCGCTCGATGTGGGCGCCCTCTGTCAGGTCGACCACTTTCACCACCTCGATCAGGCGGTTCAGGTGCTTCGTGATCTGTTCGATCACGTCGTCCGAGCCAATGGAGACGATGGTCAGCCGCGACAGCGAACTGTCTTCGGTCGGCGCCACCGTCAGCGTTTCGATGTTATAGCCGCGTGCGGAAAACAGCCCGACGACACGCGATAACGCGCCCGGTTCGTTTTCCAGCAAAACGGAGATGATGTGTTTCATGTTCTATTCCCGATGAATATCCAGTGAAAGCTCGTCTTTGAAACCCGCGCGCCACGCATGTCCTTTGTGAAGACAGGCGCGCGCGAGCCTCGCGAGACAAACCCGCGTTACAGATCCTCAGACCCGAGCAGCATTTCCGTGATGCCTTTACCTGCCTGCACCATCGGGAATACGTTTTCGGTCGGATCGGTCTGGAAGTCGAGAAATACGGTGCGATCCTTCAGGCGTAGCGCTTCCTTCAGCGCCGGCTCGACGTCCGCGGTCTTTTCGACGCGAATGCCGACATGGCCATACGCCTCGGCCAGCTTCACGAAGTCGGGCAGCGCGTCCATATACGAACTGGAATAGCGCTTCTTGTATTCGATCTGCTGCCACTGGCGAACCATGCCCAGATAGCGGTTATTGAGCGAGATGATCTTGACGGGCGTGTTGTACTGCTTGCACGTGGAAAGCTCCTGAATACACATCTGAATGGAGCCTTCGCCGGTGATGCAGACCACTTCTTCGTCCGGATACGCCATCTTCACGCCCATTGCGGCGGGAAGACCGAAGCCCATCGTGCCGAGACCGCCCGAGTTGATCCAGCGGCGCGGCTTGTTGAACGGATAGAACTGCGCCGCCCACATTTGATGCTGGCCGACATCCGAACACACGAACGCGTTGCCGTCGGTCAGCTCATGGAGCTTTTCCACGACGTACTGCGGCTTGATGATGTCGCTCTTGCGGTCGAACGAGAGGCAATCCTTCGAGCGCCAGCCCTCGATCTCGTCCCACCACGTCTTGAGCGCGGCTGTGTCCGGTCCGTGTTCGGCGTGCTGAAGCTGTTCGATCAGTTCCTTCAGCACTTCCTTCACATCGCCGACGATGGGGATATCTACCTTGACGCGCTTGGAAATGGACGAAGGATCGATATCGATATGGATGATCTTGCGCGGCGACGAAGCGAAGTGCTTCGGATCGCCGATCACGCGGTCGTCGAAGCGCGCGCCGATGGCGATCAGCACGTCGCAGTGCTGCATGGCCATATTGGCTTCGTACGTGCCGTGCATGCCGAGCATGCCCAAGAACTTCTTGTCGGAGGCGCGATAGCCGCCGAGGCCCATCAGCGTGTTCGTGACCGGATAGCCCAGCAGATCGGCAAACTGATTCAGCTCGCGCGATGCATCCGCCAGAATGATCCCGCCGCCGGTATAGATATACGGACGCTTCGCCGACAGCAGCAGTTGCACGGCCTTGCGAATCTGGCCCGAATGACCTTTGGTAACCGGATTATACGAACGCAGCGACACGCTCTTGACCGGCTCGTACTTGCACGGCGCCTTCGACACATCTTTCGGAATGTCGATCAGCACCGGACCCGGACGGCCCGTGCGCGCGATATAGAACGCTTTCTTGACGGTTTCGGCCAGGTCGCGCACATCCTTCACGAGGAAGTTGTGCTTCACGCAAGGCCGCGTGATGCCGACGGTATCGCACTCCTGGAACGCGTCCAGGCCGATGGCCGCGGTCGGAACCTGTCCGCTGATGACGACCAGCGGAATGGAATCCATATAGGCGGTGGCGATGCCCGTCACGGCATTGGTGACGCCCGGACCCGAAGTCACGAGACACACGCCGACGTTGCCGGTGGCGCGCGCATAGGCGTCGGCAGCGTGGACAGCGGCTTGTTCGTGGCGCACGAGGATGTGCTGGATCTGGTCCTGCTTGTACAGCTCGTCGTAGATGTAAAGTACCGAGCCGCCGGGATAGCCCCAGATAAATTCGACGTTTTCATCGGCCAGTGCACGCATGAGCACGGTTCCGCCGATGGAGTCAGCTTCGTGAGGGGGTGTGGTATCCGACGTGGAGAATTCCGCGCTAGGCATATTCATTCGTGACCTTTCGAATTTTCGGCAAAAAATTGATCGGGTGCTCTCTGCCGGGCTTGTGGCTCGGGTTCAAGCGGCGCGTCTATTTGACAGGCGTGCTTCTTGGGCTCGCCTCAAAGCAGACATATTTCACTGATGATGCGAGTCAGAAAATGTAACAGTGGCTCACGAGATGGGTCAAGCAAAAAGTAACGGAATCGTCTTGACGACGCTTCCGAGCACCAGAACGGAGCGCGAACGAATGGTTTTATCCTCATCGGAGCGCAACAAAACGTCCCTAAAATTTCCGGGTATGACGAAAATTTGCTAGCATCCGCTGGTTTTCCCAGAACTCCACGACCCCTTCGACGCAAAAACGGACGCAAATTTTCGTGGCGTCCGGCTCCATAGGATGGCATCAGACAAGGAACTTGCCGATTTCCTGGCGGGCGTCGAACGACGCGCGTTCAAGCAGACTGTCTACACCGTGCGCGACGACGACGCGGCGCTGGACATCGTGCAGGACGCCATGATCAAGCTGGCGGAAAAATACGGCGACCGCCCCCCTTCCGAGCTTCCGCTCCTTTTCCAGCGTATTCTCCAGAATGCGACGCACGACTATTTCCGTCGCCAGAAGGTGCGCAACACCTGGGTGAGCCTGTTCTCCTCATTCGGCAGCGCCGACGACGACGAATTCGACCCGCTCGAAACCTTCGAATCGCAGGACAGCGCCACCGGCCACGAAAGCAGCGAGAACAAACTCGAGCGCGAACAGGTACTCAATCTGATCGATGCCGAAATTCAGAAACTGCCGGCGCGTCAACGAGAAGCTTTTCTCATGCGTTACTGGGAGGATATGGATGTCGCAGAGACGGCTGCCGCGATGGGCTGCTCCGAGGGTAGCGTGAAAACGCACTGCTCTCGCGCTACGCACACACTCGCGCAGGCCCTGAAAGCGAAGGGGATCACGCTATGAGTTCCAATCTCGAAACGAAGGAAAATGAGTTCGCGCTAAAAGTAGTCCGTGCGCTGGACGAAAATACGTCGAACATTCCGGCTGCGGCCGTGGACCGGCTCGCGCAGGCGCGCCGGGCTGCCATCGCGCGCAAGAAGCCGGAGAAAGTCGCGGTTGCCGCGCCGGCTTTCACGCCGGTTCTGGCGGGCGCGGGTGCATCGGTGACGATGGGCAGCGGGGAATCGCGTGCGCCGAAGGGTCGGCTGGGCCGCTTTGCACGGCTCGGCGGCCTCAACCTGATTTGGCCGGTGGCGGCGCTTGTCATCGGGCTGGCCGGTATCGCTTATTGGGAAGATCAGCAGCGAAAAGCCGAACTCGCCGATATCGACGCAGCCATGCTGTCCGACAGCCTGCCGCTCGACGCTTATCTCGATCACGGCTTCAACGCGTATCTGTCGCGCGATCGCGATCATTAAGCAAGTTACTGAGCGCATCACTGAGTCAGTCACCAAGTCAACGATTTACAGCGGGGGAAAGTTCGGGTGAGTTACAAGCGCGGTCTCGCGATTGTCTTCGGTTGCGCGATTGCGGGTCTGGTCGCGTTTGCCGCGACATATCCGCGCTTTTATCCCACCACGGCATCGACTCCCGCAGCCGCCGCTGCGCCCAATGGCGCAAGCGCTGGTACGGACGCAAGCACATCGCCGCTGGCGGCTCTGTCGTCCGATAGTCCGCTTTCCTGGAGCCACCTGACCGACGCGCAACGCGTCGCGCTCGCGCCTTTCGACAAACAGTGGGATTCCTTCAGCGATGAGCGCAAGCAAAAATGGCTGAAGATCGCATCGCGTTATCACAAGATGTCGGTGGAATCGCAGGAACGGCTGCATAAGCGCATGGAAGAATGGGTGCGCATGACGCCCGATGAGCGCAAGGTCGCGCGCGAAAACTATCAGGTGTCGAAATCCGTGCCGCTGGAAAAGCGCGAAAAGGCGTGGGACGCGTATCAGAAGCTCACCGAAGAGCAGAAAAGGAAGCTCGCCGCGACCGAGCGTACGCGTCGTCCGAATGTGGTGTCCGCGCCGCCTACGGGCAAGACCGAAGTGAAGGACATCAATCGGCTGGTTGCGCAGCGTGAGCAAGGGCATGCGTCGTCAGGGCATGGAGAAGCGGGATCGGCGGTTGTGCCGAACTCGTCCGCCGCGCCCGCGCAGCCCGCGATTCCCAACGCCGCGAGCATCGTGCCGGCCGCGCCGATTCCCGTGTCGCCGCAACAGGCGCCGTCGATGTACAACGGTTCCTGAGCGCATGAGCGCGCCTGCATCGGTCGGTATCGAATCCACTTTGCGCGCGCCGTCACTGCGCCGCCGTCTCGCCGCCATGCTCTACGAGAGCATCATTCTGTTTGGCGTCGTCTTTATCTCCGGTTATCTTTTCAGCACGCTCACGCAGCAACGTAACGGCCTCACGCATCACAACTGGCTGATGTCGTGGATCGGTCTCGTGCTCGCCGCGTATTTCGTGTGGTTTTGGAGCCACGGTGGCCAGACTTTGCCGATGAAAACCTGGCGTCTGAAACTGGTCGATTCGCACGGTCAGCCCGTCAAACCGCTGCGTGCTTTCGTGCGCTATCTGCTGGCGTGGTTGTGGTTTTTGCCGCCGCTTGCGCTGCATCCGCTGCTGTCGCTGGCCGTGCCACAGACGCTCATCGTATTTGGCGTGTGGGTCGCGTTGTGGGCGGCCACGGCATGGCTCGATCCCGCACGCCAGTTTCTGCACGACCGTCTCGCCGGCACACGCGTTATCGCTGTCGGCAAGTAATAAGAACTTCTCATGACTGTCATGGCTTAGTCACGCTCGCGTGGCGCAATGCGCATACCGAAACTCGATGCGCGAGCCAATGGCCTTGAACTCGACAGTCACACCGGCAATCGAGCCGTCCACCCTGCGCTTCCGCAACGCCGACCCGCGCGTCGCCCCCTTCGCCCTCAAGCCTTCCGATGCTCCCGATTCGACCGAAGCCTCCGGTGCATCGAACGCGCCGGCGATGGACGCGTCGCGGCTCTCCGAATCGGATCACGACGGCGACGCGCCCGATGGTCAGCATCGCTATCGAACGATCTGGCTGTCGGATATTCACCTCGGTTCGGGCGGCTGCCAGGCGCCGTATCTGCTCGATTTTCTGCGGCACAACGAATCGGAATATCTGTATCTGGTCGGCGACATCATCGACGGATGGCAGTTGCGCAAAGGCTGGTTCTGGCCGCAGGCGCACAACGACGTAGTGCAAAAGATTCTGCGCAAGGCGCGCAAGGGTACGCAAGTCGTCTTCATCCCCGGCAATCACGATGAAGCCGCACGCCAGTTCTGCGACCTCGCTTTCGGCGACATCCACGTGCGCGGCGAAGCTTTCCATACGACGCTCGCGGGCAAGCGCCTGTGGATCGTGCACGGCGATTTGTTCGATGGCGTGATCCAGCACGCCAAGTGGCTCGCCTATCTCGGTGACACCGCCTATACGCTGATTCTGCTGCTCAACCGCTGGTTCAATCGTGTGCGCACGCGGCTCGGGCTGAACTACTGGTCGCTGTCGCAGTACCTGAAGCATCAGGTCAAGAACGCGGTCAACTTTATCTCGCAGTTCGAAAAGGTCATGACCGACGAAGCGCGCCGTCGCGGCTGCGACGGCGTGGTGTGCGGGCATATCCACAAGGCGGAAATCCGCGAGATCGACGGCACGCTTTACTGCAACGACGGCGACTGGGTCGAAAGCCTGTCGGCGCTGGTCGAGACTTATGACGGTGAACTGAAGATCGTCTACTGGACCGTCATGCGTTCGCCGGAAGCGCGCTCCAGCAAAGCCAAAGCGACCGTCTGAACATGACCCTCCGATCCACGAACCGATCCACAAACGTTAGCGGGCAAAAGCGTATGAAAATCATGATCGTTACCGACGCATGGGAGCCGCAAGTCAACGGCGTCGTGCGCACGCTCAAGAACACGACGAAGGAACTGACCGCGCTCGGCCATCACGTCGATCTGCTCACGCCGCTCGAATTCAAAACGATTCCCTGCCCGACCTACCCCGAAATTCGTTTATCGCTGATGCCGGGCAAGCATGTGAACGAGCGTATCGACGCGTTCGATCCGGATGCGCTTCATATCGCGACGGAAGGGCCGCTCGGCATGGCCGCGCGTTCGTACGCGATCAAGCACAAGCTGCCGTTCACGACCGCGTATCACACGCGTTTTCCGGAGTATGTAAAGGCGCGCTTCGGCATTCCGCTGGTGGCGACGTACAAGTTCCTGCACTGGTTCCACAAGCCGTCACAGGCAGTGATGGCACCGACGCCCGTGGTCAAGAGCGATCTCGAAAAATACGGCTTCACCAATGTCGTGCTGTGGACGCGCGGCGTCGATCTCGACATCTTCCATATGATGGATTCGAAGGTGCTGAACACCGCGCGCCCGATCTTTCTGTACGTGGGACGCGTGGCCGTCGAAAAGAATGTGGAAGCGTTTCTGAAGCTCGATTTGCCCGGTTCGAAGTGGGTTGCGGGCGAAGGTCCGGCGCTGGCCGAACTGAAGGCGCGCTATACCGATGTCAACTATCTCGGCGTGCTCTCGCAGCCGGAACTGGCGAAGGTCTACGCCGCCGCGGACGTGTTCGTGTTCCCGAGCAAGACCGACACCTTCGGCCTCGTGCTGCTCGAAGCGATGGCCTGCGGCACGCCGGTCGCGGCGTATCCGGTCACCGGTCCGATCGATGTGCTCGGCACCGACGGCCCCGGCGCGATGAACGCCGACCTGCGCGAAGCCTGCCTCGATGCGCTGAAAATCCAGCGTGCCGATGCGCGCGCGTGGGCGGAACGCTTCTCGTGGCGCGCGGCATCGGAACAATTCGCTTCGCATCTGCGCAAGTTCGGCCCGCGCGGCGGCGCGAGCACCGACCGGGCGGCCGCATGACGCGACGCGCACTTGCGCAAGAGCGGGCGTCGGCAGGCAGCAATTCACGCGATCCCTTCGATGACGACATCGAAGAATTGGTCGATACACCTGCGAGATCGGCCGAACCGCCTAGCGAGCCGTTAAGTCCCGACGATCTGCCCTTTAATCCGTACAAGGGCAATCGCGGCTTCACGCGCGCGTGGCACGCGATGAAGAATTCGCTCTACGGCTTTCAGGTGGCGATCCGCGAGGAAAGCGCGTTTCGCCAGGAACTGACGCTCGCCGCCATTCTGCTGCCGTGCAGTCTGTTCGTGCCGGTCGCGCCGGTGGAGCGCGTGGCGCTGATCGCGTCGGTATTGCTGGTGCTGATCGTCGAATTGCTGAATTCGAGCGTGGAGGCGGCCATCGACCGAATCTCGCTGGAACGGCACGAACTGTCCAAGCGCGCCAAGGATCTCGGCAGCGCGGCCGTGATGGTCGCGCTGGTCTTGTGCGTGCTCACGTGGGCGCTGATTCTCTGGCCGCTTGCGTCCGCGTGGCTGACGCGTATCTTATAAAGACGAAGACTCTCCAGAGAGCCGCGTCCGTCATGCCGAACGACCGGTTTATAATCGTCCGACATTCTCAAAAAAGAGCAACGGAAGCGGATGCTGAAGCGCCCATCCCGGGCGCGCGCGTTTCGATGCCAAGGTCGGACGACATGGAAGCCAAACCACCCCGCCGCACCCGCGAACGGATACTCGAGCTATCGCTGAAGCTGTTCAACGATATCGGCGAGCCGAACGTCACCACGACGACCATCGCCGAGGAAATGGAGATTAGTCCAGGAAATCTGTACTACCACTTCCGCAACAAGGACGACATCATCAACAGCATCTTTGCTCAGTTCGAGCAACAGATACAGAAGCGCCTGCGCTTCCCGGACGATCATCGCCCGACGATCGACGAGATGTGGTCGTACCTGCAATACATGGCGGATTTTCTCTGGACTTACCGCTTTCTGTATCGCGATCTCAACGATCTGCTGGCGCGCAACCGCACGCTCGAGACGCACTTCAAGCAGATCATCACGCACAAGCAGCACTTTGCGCGGCAGTTGTGCGAAGCGCTCGTCACCGATGGCGAGATGGTCGCCACGCCCGATGAAATCAGCGTGATCGCGACGAATATGGGGCTGCTCGCGACGTACTGGCTGTCGTATCAGTACGTGATGAATCCGCGCAAATATAACGATCAGGAAGCGATTCGCGCGGAGCTGCATCAGGCGAGTCTGAATATCATTTCGATCATGGCGCCGTATCTGCGCGGGCGTTCGCGTCAACTCTTCGACGACCTCGTTTCCGGTAAGCTGCCGAAGCGCCAGTTCGCGGATTTCCTGCCGCAGCGCGAAGACAAAACGGATACCCCGAAGGATTCTTGAGCATGAAAGCAGTCTGTGTTTATTGCGGCTCCGCGACCGGCGCCCGCCCCGTTTATGCCGAAGCCGCGAAGGCGTTCGGCCGCGCATTGGTCGATGCCGGTTTATCGCTGGTGTATGGCGGCGGACGCGTCGGCCTGATGGGTCTGATCGCCGATGAAGTGCTGAACGCGGGCGGCCGCGCGATCGGCGTGATTCCGGAATTGTTGCTGGCCAAGGAAGTCGGCCACACGGATTTGACGGAACTGATCGTCGTGCCCGACATGCACGAGCGCAAAAAGAAAATGGCCGATCTCGCCGATGCCTTCGTCGCCATGCCCGGCGGCGTCGGCACCTTCGAAGAGTTTTTCGAGGTCTATACGTGGGCGCAACTCGGCTATCACCAGAAGCCGGTCGGCCTGCTCGACGTCAATGGCTACTACGATCCGATGATGGCGATGCTGCGTCATACGGTCGAAGAAGGCTTTATGCGCGCGTCGTTGCTCGACATGATTCAGGTGGCCGAAGATCCTGTTGAGATGCTGGCGAAACTCGAACGTTATACGCCGCCCGCGCATGACAAGTGGACGGATCATAGAAACGCTGTCTGAGGATTAATCGATGTCCAAAGTCATCCTGATCACCGGCGCGAGCCGTGGCATCGGCCGCTCGGCGGCGATTCTCGCGGGCGCGCGTGGCTGGTCGGTCGGCGTGAACTACGCATCGAACCGTGCTGCCGCCGATGAAACCGTCGCGGCGGTCGAAGCAGCAGGCGGCATGGCGATCGCGATCGAAGGTGACGTGAGCGACGAAGCCGCGATCATCGCCATGTTCGATGCCACTGAGCACGCCTTCGGCAAGCTCGATGGCGTGGTGAATAACGCGGGCATCGTCGCACCGGGTTCGATGCTCGCGGATATGGACATCGCCCGCATGAAGCGCATGTTCGATGTCAACGTGCTCGGCGCGTATCTGTGCGCGCGCGAAGCGGCGCGCAGGATGATGACATCGCGTGGCGGCAAGGGTGGATCGCTGGTGAATATTTCGTCGGCGGCGGCGCGGATCGGCGGACCGGGCGAGTACGTGGATTACGCCGGCTCGAAAGGCGCGATCGATACGCTCACGCTGGGTCTTGCGAAAGAACTGGGCCGCGACGGCGTACGCGTGAACGCGATCCGGCCCGGCCTGATCGAAACGGATATTCATGCGAGCGGCGGCAAGCCCGATCGCGCGCAGCAGCTTGGCGTGACAACGCCGATCGGACGGCCGGGTACGGCGGATGAAGTCGGTGAATCGATCGTGTGGCTGTTGTCGGATGCGGCGTCTTACGTGACTGGCGCGATTCTCGACGTCGCGGGCGGACGCTGACAGGCATCAGAAGCCGCCGTGCGCTTTCAGCCACGCTTCTTCTTCGGGCGATGTCACACGCCCAAGAATCCGATTCCGATGTGGAAAATGTCCAAAGCGTTCGATGACTTTGAGATGCTTGAACGCGTATTCGAGGTTCGAATCCACGCCGGTTTCGGCTTTTAGCTTTTCGAATAGGCGCACCGCTTCGCGCTGACTCGCCAGCGTTTCATCGTGCTCGAACGGCATATAGATAAACGCACGATGATGCGCGCTTGGCATCTTCATATCGTCGCCTGAGGCGATCATTCGGCGTGCCAGTGAAAGCGCGCGTGCATCGCCTGAATACGCGCGCGGCGTGTTCCGATGGCAATTGCGCGAGAACTGATCCAGCAGCACGATCAGCGCGAGCGTGCCAAGCGGCGTCGCTTCCCACTCGCGCAAACCGCCCGACTGCGCTTCGTCTAACAGCGCTCCGAAATGCTCGGTGAGCATTGCATCGAAGGCGCGCTTTTTCTTCCACCAGAATTTTCGCTCGGTGCCGAATTCGGGCGAATCAGGCGCGCCGAACCAAAGGTCGAGGACGGCCTGTGCGCGCGGATCGATGATCGTCAAACCAACTCCAGCACCAGGCGACGCGTACGCGCGCTTTTCTTCTCAAGCTTCGCAATTCGCAACGCGCCGATCTCGCTCGTATTGCGCACATGCGTGCCGCCGCACGGCTGCAAATCCACCTCGTCGATACGCAGCAGACGCACGCGCCCGAGGCCCATCGGCGGTTTTACGCTCATGGTGCGCACGAGTTCGGGACGCGCGGCCATTTCGTCATCGGTGATCCATTCGGTGCGCACCGCATGCGATCCGCCGATCAGTTCGTTCAGCTTCGCTTCCACCGCTTCGCGTTCGATCGGCTCGACGGTCGCGAGATCAAGCCGCGCGTAATCGGTCGTGATGCTGCATCCATCAACCGGATACGGCAGCGCCGCGCAGATCAGATGGCTGGCCGTATGCAGCCGCATGCGGTTGTATCGCTGCTCCCAGTCGATCTCCGCGCGTACTCTGTCGCCTACGCGCAGATTTGCGAGCGCGTCTTCCTGACCGGGCGCGGGAACGTGAACGGCATCGTCGGGCGTCGCGCCTTCGAATTTGGCTTTGCGTGTATCGGCGATGGCGATCTTCGTGCCGTCGTCGAGCGTGAACGTGCCGGCATCGCCCGCCTGACCGCCGCCGAGCGGATAGAACACGGTCTGATCGAGCTGAATGCCCATCTCGTCGATAGCCGTGATGGTCGCTTCGCAGTGCGTGAGGTAAGCGTCTTCGCGAAACAGTGCGCGTGTACTCATGATTCCGATTCCTGACGATGTTGCCGAAACCGCCGATGATGCACCCCGCGCACCCCGCCTGAACCGATACAAAAACGCGCGAATCAACCGGGACGGTTGCGCATCCAGTCGGCTGTGTCGAAGAACGACGTGAGCAAGCGTTCGCGCAAACTTTTGTCGATGCCGACATCTTCCATCGCCCAGGCCATGCAGCGCAGCCATTGATCGCGCTCGCTCGATGCAATCGCGAACGGCAGATGCCGCGCGCGCAATCGCGGATGGCCAAATCGGCTGATGTAGTGATCCGGACCGCCCATCCAGCCGCACAGAAACCAAAAAGTTTTGTCGCGCGAATTGTCGAGCGTCGGCGGATGCAGCGCGCGGATGCCGGCGAATTCGGGTTCGAGATCCATCAGATCGTAGAAACGATCCACCATCGCGCGCACGCGTTCTTCGCCGCCAATCAGTTCGAACGCGGTCGGCTGCGGGCTTTGCTCATTCACTTCGGTCATGACGCTCTACAAAAAATTACGCATCGCGCAGCGATTGCAGCGCGGGACGCGACAACACGCGGCGCAAACTCAGCCAGCCGCCGACGCCCGCACACACGATGCCCGCCACGATGCCCGTGGGCACGAGCCACGGATTGAAATCGATATGAAACTCGAACACGCGCGAAGCCAGCACGTAACCGATGCCCTGCGCACCCAGCGCCGCCATCAGCCCCGACAACGCGCCGACGGCGACGAACTCCGCAATCTGCACCGAGCGCACCTGTTTATGCGATGCCCCGAGCGCGCGCAACAAAGCCGACTCGCGCATACGCTCATCGCGCGTACCGGCCAGTGCTGCGTACAGCACCAGCACGCCGGCCGCGAGCGTAAACAGAAACAGGAACTGCACCGCGCCAATCACCTGCGCGAGCGTGCGCTGAATCTGCGCGAGGATCGGCGTGGTATCGATCGCGGTGATGTTCGGATAAACGTTGATGAGTCCGTCGATGGTGCGCTGCTCGGACGTCGGCAAGTGGAAACTGGTGATGAAGGTCGCGGGGAGATCGGAGAGCGCTTCGGGCGGCATCAGCACGAAAAAGTTGACCTTGAACGAGTTCCAATCGACCTTGCGCTCGCTTGTGACCGGCGCTTCGACCTGCATCCCGGCCACATCGAAACGCAGCACATCGCCGGTTTTGACGCGGATCGTTTTGGCGATGCCCTCTTCGATCGACACTTGCGGCTTCTTGTCCGTGCCGAACCAGGTGCCTTGCGTCACGCGGTTATCGTCAGGAAGCTGCGTGGTGTACGAGAGGTTGAATTCGCGGTCCACCAGGCGCTTGGCTTCGGGCTTGTCGTAGCTGTCCGGATTGACCGGCTTGCCGTTGATGGCGACCAGACGCGCGCGGACCATCGGTGACAGCGCGGCATCGGGCTGGCCGTGATTGTGCAGATAGTCGAGCACGCCCGCGCGCTGATCGGGCTGAATGTCGATCAGGAATTGGTTGGGCGCATCGGGCGGCGTGGCGTCCTGCCAGCCTTTGATGAGATCGTTGCGCGTCATGCCGATCAGCAACAAACACATCAATCCGATACCCAGCGCCGTAATCTGCAAGGAACTCGATCCGCTGCGCCGCTCCAGCGATGCCATCGCGTAGCGCCAGCCGACGCCCGCGCCGCTTTTCTCGCGCCGCACGAAGCGCGCCGCCGCCCATAACGCGACGCGCGCAATCGCGCCGAACAGCAGCAGCCCCACCGCAAATCCGCCCGCGACGATGCCGCCGAGCTTCAACTCGCCCGCCGCGACGATCAGCAGCGCCGAGAACAACAGCACGCCGACGCCGTACGCCGCATACGCGACGCGTTGGGCATCGCCGATTTCGCGGCGGATCACGTGGACGGGCGGCACGCGAGTGAGCGGGAGAATCGGCGGCAGCGCGAAGCCGAGCAGCAGCACGAGGCCCATCGCGATACCTTGCAGCGCGGGCCAGATCGTGGGCTGCGGCAATTCGACATCGATGAGCGAGCCCAGCCAGTTCAGCAGCACGAGATGCCCGCCGAAGCCGAGCGCGATGCCCGTCACGCTGCCGATCAGACCAATCGCCAGAAATTCGTTGAGGAACAGCGCGCGCAGCGTTCTTTGACTGACGCCGAGGCATCGCATCTGCGCGCAGCCATCCAGATGCCGACGCGCGAAGCGATGCGCGGCCATCGCGATGGCCACGGCCGCGAGCAGCGCCGTCAGCAGCGACACGAGCGTGAGAAAGTGGCTCGCGCGATCGATCGTCTGGCGCACCTGCGGCTGTCCGTCCGACAGCGATTCGAGCGCGACGCCGCGCAGCTTGCCGCCATCGACCTTGCTGCGTGCGAAGGTGGCGAAGCGCTCCACTTGCGCGTCCGGCCCCGCCACCAGCAAGCGATACGTCACGCGGCTTCCATAGCCGATCAAACCGGTTCCGGCGACTTCATCGGCGCGCATCATCAGACGCGGCGAAAAGCTGACGAAGGAGAATCCGCGATCCAGTTCGCGCGTGATGATGCCCGCCACAGTGAACGTGCGCGTGCCGACCTTGAGCGAACCGCCGACTTGCGTGTGAAGCGCGTCCAGCAACGCCTGATCTGCCCAAACCGTGCCGGGCGCGGGGATGCCTTGCGCAGCGGCATCGGGCGAATTCGGTGCGTTCGATAAACGCAGCACGCCGCGCAACGGATAGCCCGAGGTCACGCCCTTCACCGCCGCGAGCCGCGACACAGGCTGCGTCGCGGTCGAGCTGATCATGCTCGGGAAAATCGTCGTGCCGGCGGTTTCGAGGCCGAGCGAGCGCGCTTCGCCGGTGAACATCGGATCGACGGGATGATCGGCGCGCACGACGAAATCGGCGGCGATCATCTGGCGGGCATCGCGCGCGAGACCCTGACGCATGCGATCGGCAAGGAACCCGACGCTGGACAGCGCGGCCACGGCCAAGACCAGCGCGAGCAGCAACATGGTCAACTCGCCCGCGCGCCAGTCGCGTGCGGTCATGCGCCAGGCCTGGCGCACGGTCTGAGTGAAGCCGAGTCGGATAGTGGGATGAGAGTGGCCTGCTTTAAAGGCCGATGCGTCGGGTTTTGCAGCCGTGCTCAATCGTGCTTGCTCCGCAGCCGGTTCATGGGCGTATGCGATGGCAGCATATGCTTCGCCATCCGCGAGACGCCGCCGTGCACGCCGCGTACCAGACGCGGCAGCGCCCAGCCGGCGCCGATCAGAAACACGATCAGCATAACGAGAAACAACAAGGGCACGAACATCGACAGCGCGATTCCAAGCAGCGCGCCGACATCTTCCGTGGCGGAAGCCGCCCAGTTCGATACCGGCTCCGGCGACAGATTGATGAGCGCGCGCGTGCCCGCCTTCGCAAAATGCGATGCGCCGGCAAGCGTCCCGCCCGCGAGCGCGGCGATGGTCAGCATGGCGGGATCGGCATGGCCGAGCGATCCGGCGGCGAGCACGGCACCGGCCGGAATGCGGATAAACGTATGAATGGCGTCCCAGAGCGAATCGAACGCGGGGATTTTATCGGCGAGGAATTCGAGCACGGCAAGCACGGCCGCGACGCCGATCACCCACGGTGAACCGAGCACGGACAAGGAATCCGGCAGATGAATCAGCCCGAGCCGCTCGAACAGTCCGGCGATGAACACGGTGAGATACAGGCGCAGACCGCTCGCCCACGAAAGGCCCGCTGCGAGCGAGAGTGACTCAAGCATTGCCGCCTCCTGATGCGCCTGGGTGCCGACGTGCGTTGCGTCGGCGTGTTCGGCGCTGATGCGCGCCGTTCGCCTAAAGAAAAGAATCCGCCCGAAGCCGTGGCGCTTTTGTGTCGATAGGTGCTGAGAGCACAAAAAGAGTGCGCCTATTGACAAATCGCGCCAAACCGGCTTGACCTCAGACCATTATATCCACGCAAAAGCGGGCGGTGCAGCAAAGCTTTTAGCGATTGTCATTCCCGCTGGCGCGAAACAACACTGAAATTACCGATTCAGTGCCCAGACGACATTTTCAGGCCGATCAAGCCCGCCACGATCAGGACCGCGCTGAAAATCCGCGCCGCCGATACCGCCTCGCCCATAAACACGATCCCGAACACGAACGCGCCAACCGCGCCGATACCCGTCCAGACGGCATAAGCCGTTCCGAGCGGCAACTGCTTCATGGCCATCGCGAGCAGGATGAAACTGCCGAGCGCGGTGACGATCGTAAATACGGAAGGCCCGAGCCGCGTAAAGCCTTCGGACGATTTCAGCCCCGCCGCCCAGGCGACTTCGAGCAAACCGGCGATAAATAAAAGAATCCAGGACATCGGATGAACTCCCATCAGAAATGGGGCCGTCCCCGATGAAAAGACGCGCACGCGGTCGTCCGCGCGGCAAAAAACGAGATTGAACGTCAAATTCTAGCAAATCGGGGCGTCCCGGCGACGCACGAAACATGATGTTTCCATCGAATCCGTGTATTAAAGTGAAACGCACCGGCGTGATGCTCGCTGTCACGTCCTACCTAACGGTACCAAAGAGCCCCGAAAGGAGCGTTCATGGATGTCGATGCCGTCCTGCTCTCCCGCTTTCAGTTCGCTTGGGTCGTCGCTTTCCATATTTTGTTGCCCGCGTTCACGGTCGGGCTGTCGTGCTTTATCGCCACGCTGGAATTCAACTGGTGGGTCACCAAGCGCGATGTCTATCGCCGGTTATCGGCGTTCTGGCTGAAGGTTTTCGCGGTGTCGTTCGGAATGGGCGTGGTGTCGGGCATCGTCATGCCGTTTCAGTTCGGCACCAACTGGAGCCGCTTCTCCGATCTGACCGCGAACGTCGTCGGCCCGCTGATGGGCTACGAAGTGCTGACCGCGTTCTTCCTCGAATCCGCGTTTCTGGGCGTGCTGCTGTTCGGCCGCAAGCTCGTGCCGCAATGGGCACATGTGATGTCCGCGTGCTTTGTCGCGGCGGGCACCATCATTTCGTCGTTCTGGATTCTCGCCGTCAATAGCTGGATGCAGACGCCCGCCGGTTACACGCGCCTGCCCGACGGTCGCTTCGAAGTCACCAGCTTTTTCGATGCGATCTTCACGCCCTCCTTCCCCTACCGCTTAGGCCACACGGTCAGCGCGTTTCTCGTCACCGCGGGCTTCGTGATTCTCGGCGTCGGCGCAATGTACATGCTGCAAAAGCGCGCGCAGGAAGAAAGCCGCGTGATGCTGAAAATGTCGCTGATCTTTCTGATCATCATGGTGCCGGTGCAGATGGTGATCGGCGATTCGCACGGTCTGAACACGCTCAAGCATCAGCCCGCCAAGCTCGCCGCGATGGAAGGTCTGTGGGAATCCGGCACGCGCGTTCCGGCCAATCTCTTTTCCATTCCCGATCAGGAAGCGGAACGCAACCGCTTCGAAATATCGATTCCGGTCCTCGGCAGCCTTTACCTCACGCACGATCCGAACGGCTATGTGCGCGGCCTGAAAGACTTTCCGCGCGAAGACCGGCCGAATGTCGCGGTGGTGTTCTTCGCCTTCCACATCATGGTCGGCATTGCCTTGCTGATGTTCGCGATGGTGCTGTCGGGCATCGTGTTGTTCGCGCGCGGCAAGCTGGAAACGTCCACACGCTGGCTGCGATGCGCGACCTGGTGCATGCCGCTCGGTTTTATCGCCGTGATTGCGGGATGGACGACGACCGAAGCGGGCCGTCAGCCGTGGACCGTGTACGGCCTGCTGCGCACCAGGGATTCGGTCACGCCGTCGCTTACCGCTGCCGATGTCGGTCTGTCCTGGCTGCTGTATGTGCTGGCCTATCTGGTGATCTTCGGCGCGGGCTTCATTTTGCTGCGGCGGATCGTGCGGGTCGGGCCGGCGGAAGTGTCGCATGCGCATGAGAGCGCGCAACTGGAGCCGAAGTCGCGCGCGGCGCGGCCGTTGTCGGCGGTATCGGCGGGCAGTGGCGCGGGCGCGGTGGAATCGAGCGACGACATCGTGCCGCCGCGCGCATAAAAACAACCGGAGAAATCGCGATGCTCGATCTCGTGCCGCTGTGGGCCTGCATTCTGGCGCTGGCAGTGTTCATGTACGTGCTGCTCGACGGCTTCGATTTGGGCGTCGGCATGTTGTTTCTGCTGCGCCGCGACTCCGACGAACGCAATCTGATGATCAACTCCGTCGCGCCGGTGTGGGACTTCAACGAAACGTGGCTGATTCTCGGCGGCGGCGGATTGTTCGCGGTGTTTCCGCTGGCCTTCGCCATCATCATTCCAGCGGTTTATTTTCCGATTCTCTTTATGCTGCTCGGCCTGATCTTTCGCGGCGTGGCCTTCGAATTCCGCGAAGTGATCGGCGCGCGCAAATGGCTGTGGGATGCCGCGTTCGGCGTCGGCTCGCTGATCGCAACGTTCGCGCAGGGCTGCGTGCTCGGCATGTTCATTCAGGGCTTTCCGATCCAAGGCCGCGTCTACGTCGGCACGAGCTGGAACTGGGTCGCACCCTTTCCGATGCTTGTCGGCCTTGGCATGATCTTCGGCTATTCGCTGCAAGGCGCGACATGGCTCGTGCTGAAAACCGAAGGCGATTTGCAGCAATGGGCCGGCAAGATGGCGCGTTATGCGCTGATCGGCGTGATTGCGTTCGTGCTGCTCATCAGCATCTGGACACCGCTCGCCGATGCGCGTATCGCGGCGCGCTGGTTCGGCTTTCCGCAGAGCTTCATCTTTTCGCCGGTGCCGGTGTTGACTGCGCTGCTGGCTTATACGCTCTGGTCGAGTTTGAACAAAGGGCAAGAAATCGTGCCCTTCCTTTGCTCGATGGGACTGTTCTTTCTCGCGTTCACCGGGCTCGTGATCAGCTTGTGGCCGTTTATCGCGCCGCCGTCGGTGACGTTATGGGATGCGTCCGCCGCGCCGCTGTCGCATCAGTTTCTGCTAATCGGCACGATGTTCCTGCTGCCCGTGTTGATGATCTACGTGGTCTGGTCGTACTGGGTGTTTCGCGGGAAAGTGCGCGGCGATATGGGTTATCACGCGGAATAGCGCCTTTTTAAAGCTTCTCCTGCGTCGCCAAAGAAAGAATGCGCGCCCACTTGTGCGCTTCGCTGCGGTCACGCATCGGCAGATTCCAGGCGCTGTGTTTCGCGTCCTTTACATCGAGCACGACCTGCCACGCGCCGCTCGCCTCCTGCATACGCGCGCCGCGCAGGTCGGCGAAAATATAGCTGCCGGTTTCATCGCGCAAACGCACGTCGCATAAACGCTTGTCTTTAGCGACGCGCACGCCGCCCCACTCCGACTTCAACTCATGCGTCCAGTCGCCGTCGTGCCCTTTCGGCACGTTCGGCGCAATCTCGCGACGGCTCGCCAGCCAGCGCATCACGCCCGCCGCGATGATCGCGATCGCCACCACCGCCGCGCCGATCGCGACGCCCAGCCCGAAGTGCGCATCGATCGTGGTGAACGACCAGTACGCGCCATAAATCAGCAATCCTAATGCGATGAACGCAACGACGATCGGCATGACGCACTCACGTTTCGATAAAAAGAATTACTGCGTCTTGTGCTTCGCGTTCCAGTCGCGCAGCGCCTGCAAGGTGTTCGCGACGTGCTGGTCCGGCGAAAGGCTCGTGTATTCGTAGATAATCTTGCCATCCGGCGCGATCACGTAAGACACGCGATTCGCCATCGTGGCCTTCATCGGCAGCGAAGCATCGTAGGACTTGATGATCTTCGAATCCGCGTCCGCCGCGACCGGGAATTTGCTGCGGCATTCGCTGACGGAGAACTTCTTGAGCGTGTCGATATCATCGTGCGATACACCGATCACCGTCGCGCCTTCCGCCTTGTATTGATCGACGGCTTCGGCGAATTCGTGCGCTTCGATCGTGCAGCCTTTGGTGAAGGCGGCCGGATAGAAGTACAGCACTACCGGACCTTTCTTCAGCGCATCGGCCAGGGAATAGTCGTACACGTTGCCGCCCAGCGATGCAGGCGCGTTGAAGTTCGGCGCGGCATCGCCCGGTTTGAGCGTGGCGCCCGCCGTGAGCGGATACATGGCCACCGCGATGCTCGTCAGCGCCGCCGCCGAAGCAATCAATTTGACGATGCTCTTCTTCATACGCACTCCGTAGCTTGAAAGTCATGAAAGGCGAGCCACTGCGGACAACGTTTCTTCAGACAGTGTCCGCGTCCTCGTCCATCTGATGTTCGGCAAACCACGCCGCCGCTTCCACCTGAAGCCGCGCGAGCACCGCGGGCGTCAGCGCGTCGAAGCTCGGCTGATGCGTGCTGGCATCGATGGCATGCACATCGCCGCGTTCGGCCGCATGCGCGATATCGAGCAGCGCGCCCAGTTCGCCTTCCTGCGCGAGAATGGCTGCGCGGATCGGCGCGGCCAGATGCAGCATATCGAGAATCTCGGCGGGCTGCATATCCAGCACCACATGGACCAGCGAGAAGATGCCGGTCATAAAGGCGGAATCCGCAAAGGCTTCGTCGTCTTCACGCAGGGTACGCGCGGTCAGTTCCATGAAACGCGCGCGCGTGCCGACCAGTTGCAGCAGCGGATCGAGACTCCACGGCAACTGACGGCCTTCCGCGTACAGCAGCAGTTGTGCCCAGCGCGATAACTGCCGCGTGCCAGCCGCGGCGATGGCATCGCGCAAAGAAGCCACGCGCCGCCCGCGCGCGAACGCGCCCGAGTTCGCCAGCCGCAGCAATTGCACGACGATATCCGGATTGCGCTTGAGTTCGCTTTCCAGTTCCTTCAAGGCCGGATCGCTGGAGAGCACGGCGAGCAGACGCATCAGCGAGCCGCGTGCGGGACTGGCACGCCGCACCGACAGCACTTGCGGACGCGCGAAGAAGTATCCCTGAAAGTAATCGAAGCCCAGACGCTTGGCGCTCTTGAAGTCGTCGGTGGTTTCCACTTTTTCGGCGACCAGCAGCTTGCCGTGCGCCTTCACCGCGCGCGCCAGCGCAGGCAGCTTCGCGCGATCCGTCGCCAGCAGATCGACCTTGACGATATCGACGGACGGCAGCACGGCGAGCAGCGATTCGTCGAGACGGGTGACGTCGTCGAGTGCAAGCCGGAAGCCTGCGCGCCGCAACTGTTCGCATCGCCGGATAAGCGCGGCGTCGAATTCGATGGTCTCCAGCAACTCCAGCACGAACCGCGACGGGTCCATCAAGTGAACGATGTCGTCGAACAGCAATTCGCGGCTCATATTCACATAGCCGGAATGCGAACCCAGCACCGCCGATACGCCCAACTCGCCGATCGTCCGCGCGACGACATGCGCCGTCGCCTGCACATCGTCGTGGATGCGGGCGCGGTTCTCGGGGCTGTCGCGGAACAGGAGTTCGTAGGCGCAGAGCGCGCCGTGGCCGTCGAGAATCGGCTGACGTCCGAGATAGACGCTTTCGCCGGCCGGATCGGCAATCGGACTGTGCGGTGACGAATCGGTCATGGAAATGGTGCGGGTCGAACGCGTCACTGTAATCGAAAAAAACTTAAGTATTCATGATACGCAAGTTGGTCATACAAATCCCCGGCACTTTCCCGCACCGCAGCGGTGCGCTCAACCGCGCGGACTAAAGAATTTCCCGTAGACGCCGATATCTCGCCTGATAGAGCGTGCCGCGCCGTGTGCCGGCATGTCCCGGCGAGCGGATCGCACATCAGCGCGCCGCCCGCGTTCACGCCGTCATTCCCGGCCGAACGCCGCCGTCAGAACAGAACAGACCATGCAAGCGAACCGGATTACCGCCTTCCGCCGCGCGTCATGGCGCATTCCACTCAATGCGCTGCGTCGCGCATGGGCGAGCGCCGCGCAAGCGCGTCAGCGGACGGCGCAAGAAGCGCAACCAGCAGGCCAGGCCATCGAGGCTGCGCCCGCCGCTGCCCCGCGCGTCATTGATACTGATACGCCCACGCTCACGGAAACGACGAACGCCAACCAACCGCGTCAGCCCGATCTCGAAGCCGCCCTCGGCGCAGTCGATTTCCTCGCCCAGCTCGACGATGCGCTGCGCTTCACCTCGGTGTCGGATGCGAGCATCGCGTTTATCGGCTATCACCGCGACTATCTGAGCATGTTGACGCTGCACGATCTCGTGCCGTCCGACGAAGCCGACGAACTGCATGCGCTGATCGCCCGCGCGCGCGTGTCCGGCAAGCTCGAATCCGCGACGCTGCATGTGGTGAAGTCGCTGACGTATCCGATCTGCGTCGAACTGCGGCTGCTTTCGACCACCGCGCTCGGCACGCCGGGCTTCGCGGTCGCCGCATTCGATGTATCGCATTGGCGCGAGCGCGAGAATTCGCTGCTACACACGCTCAATCACGACGAACTCACCGGACTCGACAACGCCGCCGCGCTCGACTCCGCGATTGCGGGCGCGCAGGCCGAAGCCGAACACACGCGCACGCAGACCGCGCTGGTCCTGCTCGATCTCGACGATTACCGCCGCATCAACCGCGCGCTCGGCTACGACGCGGGCGACGATATGCTGCGCGAAACCGCGCGCCGCATCCAGCACACGGCCACGCATGGCGAACGCGTCGCGCGCGTCGCCAGCGATGCCTTCGCGGTGCTGCTCCCGCCCGGCACCAGCGCCGATGCCGCCGAAAGCCTCGGCCGCCGTTTGCTGACGGCGGTGGCGCAGCCGTATCGATATCGCGGGCAGCATACGCATTTGTCCGCGAGTGTCGGCGTCGCGCTGTATCCGGATTACGCATTGGCCGACAAAGCCGGCAAGAACCGTCGCGGCATGCAGGCGAGCTTGCTGCGCATGGCCGATCACGCGCTCGCGCAGGCCAAGGAATCGGGCGGCAACACGCTTGTCTTCCACACGCTCGACGACGATCCCGCCGACGCCGAGCGCCTGAAGCTCGAAGCCGATCTCTACGAAGCCGTGCGCAACGGCGAGTTCTCGCTCTACTTCCAGCCGATCACCAAGATCCGCACCGGCGCGGTCGTCGGCGTGGAAGCGCTGATGCGCTGGACGCATCCCGTGCACGGGCTGGTGCCGCCGACGACTTTTATCCCGCTGGCGGAATCGATCGGTCTCATCAACTATCTGGGTAACTGGGTGTTGAAGGCCGCCTGCATGCAGTTGATGCAATGGGACAACGCCGGTATCCGGCTCGACTTCATCTCGGTGAACGTGTCGCCGCAGCAATTCCGCGACAAGCGTTTCGTCGCGGCGGTCAAGGAAGCGCTCGCGCTGACGGGCATCGGCGCGGAACGGCTGGTGTTCGAGATCACCGAAAGTTTGCTGATGCACGATCCCGAAGAAGCGACGCGCCTGCTCGAAGAAATGTTTGCCATCGGCATCCGCTTCGCCGTCGATGATTTCGGTACGGGTTACTCAAGCCTTGCTTATTTGCAACGATTCCCGCTTTCCAAGCTCAAGATCGACCGCAGTTTTGTCGAAAACTTGATTACGTCCCGAAACGACCGCGCCATTGTCAGCGCCGTGGTCGGGCTCGCGCAATCGCTCGGGCTCGAACTGGTGGCCGAAGGCGTGGAAACGGAAGCGCAACGCGACTTGTTGATCGAGATGGGCTGCGATCATATTCAAGGCTGGCTGATCAGCCGCGCGTTGCCATCGGACGAGCTGGCGTCGTCGTTTCAATCGCAAGTGCTGATGCTGCACGAGACAATATGAAGAGACGGCGCGTTCGTGTTTTAATCGACGCATGCGCCTCCAGGCTTCGATACCGCTGAATTCGCGGCATCGAATGTGGTCGTGGCGGATAACCGCCGCGCAACAACAGGTTCTTTTTCACGCATGGCAGGCACCAAGGCCGAACTACTGGACAAGTTGTGGGCACGCATGAGCGAGCGTGGGGACTTCCCCATGCTGTCTCAGGCGTTGCGCTCGACCGTGTCCGCGATGAGCGACAACGACCTCGACTTCACGGCGCTCGTGCAAGTCGTGTTGTCGGACGTCGGTCTCACGCAGAAGGTGCTGCGCCTGGCCAATTCGGCGATGTACATTGCGTTCGGCGGCAATATCACCACGGTCACGCGCGCATTGATGGTGTTGGGCATGGACGCGGTCGGCCATCTCGTCGTCGGGCTTAAGCTGGTGGATCACTTTCATCAGAGCGCGCCGCGCCGTATCGACGCCAAGCTGGAACTCAATCGCACGCTGCTGTCGGGCGAAGTCGCGCGCCAGCTTACCGAGAGCAAGGACTTACGTTCTGCCGAAGAAGCCGTGGTCTGCACGCTGATGCGACAGATCGGCAAGTTGCTGGTGGCGTTCTATCTCGAACACGAATGGGATCTGTTGCGTCGCAAAGCCGCAAAAGAAAATATCAGCGATGCCCACGCCTGCGCGGAACTGCTCGGCGTGACTTTCGATGAAATCGGGCTGGAAGCGGCGGATCGCTGGCGCTTGCCGGAGACCATCCGCGAAGGCATGCGCGCGACGGATCCGGCTGCGCCCGTCGATGAAACCGTGCCCAAGCACGTGCGCTGGCTGCGCGCCATTTCGAACTACTCCACCGAAGTCGCCGATGCGCTGATCTCGCAAAACGGCACGGCCCATGTCGGCAGCCGCGAGCCGGCGCTGCACGCCATTTCGAATCGATACAGCCTCGCACTGAACACCGACGCCGACACGCTCACCGCCATGAGTCTCGCGCTCGCCAACGAGGAAAACGCCGAAGGCGTGATGCACGAGATCACGCAGTTGCAGGCGAACGCGGATGCGATTGCGCGCGCGGGGGTATCGGCGGAGGCGCGAATACATGCGAGTTTGGAAGCCATGCGCGCGATGCCATCGACCAATGCGTTGTCGCCGGTGCTCGAACTCGCGTCCGAGTCGATGCTCGCAAGTCTGAATCTCTCGCGCACTGTCGTGTTCGTGCGTCAGGCCAACAACGAATTCCAGGCGCGCCTCGCACTCGGCGCGGGCATGGAAGCGATGCGCGCGCAACTGCGCTTCTCGGGCGAATTCCGCCCCGACGTGTTCCATCTGGCGATCACCAATCCGATGGGCATTTTCATCGAGAACGCGCACGACGCGCGGATCGATGCGCGCCTGCCGCGTTGGTACAAAGACACGCTCGGCGAGGCGCAGGCGTTCGTGTTGCTGCCGGTGAAATCGAAGGACACGACCGTCGCGATGATCTACGGCGACTGGACGCGTCCGCAGCACGTGCGCAAAATCTCGCAGGCTGAAATGGCCAAGCTCAACGAAATGACGCGCGAGATTGGCCGCTTCTTCACCAGCGCGAACTGGAAGGAAGTCGAACTGATCTGATTCAGTTGACTCAGGCCGGCTTGAGTATCGCGACCGCCTGATCGCCGTATCGCACGATATAGCCGCCGTGCTGCTTCTGCCAGCCGAGCGCCTCCGCCTCACTCGCAAACCAGTTCTTTTCGAAGTCGTTGAACGCGCCTGCATCGAGCCGATATCGGTCGATGCGGGATGGCGGCTGTTTATCGATATCGAGTTTGCAGGCGTCCCAGTTTGTGTAACCGAGTTCGACGGCGAGCATCGCAAGAAGATGCTTGAGCTGCAGTTCTGTACGCGATGCGTTCAGATCCGCTAAGCGTTCGTCGCGTGTGACTTGCGCGGCAAGCAATCGGCGCAAGACCGGCAAAGCCGCTGCAGTATCGCCTTCGCGTGCATGACGAAGCAGACGCCGCGCGTGTTCGCGCAGATAGTCGCTGTTGGAAACGGGAGAAGCGATAGGACAGGATGTAGACCACATAACGTTGTTCCTCTGTTCATGCCGTTCTCGCTTCGGCTGATCAAGGTTCGACGTTGCGGTTCGATCCAAATTGATGTGCTGCTCAGATAACAGGTGCGGATGGCTTTCGCGAGAACGGGCGCCCTGTCGCGCCCGGATCGGATTCTAGCCCGATGCGCTCTCGCACTGCAAGCGGCTTACGCCAATTCGAATTTCCCAACCAATTCCTTCAAAGAACGCGCCTGATCGTCCAGCGATTGCGCCGCGGCCGCCGCTTCCTCGACCAGCGCCGCGTTTTGCTGCGTGCCCGCGTCCATCTGCGTGACCGCGCGGCCGATCTCCTCGATGCCGCTCTTCTGCTCGGCGGACGCCGCCGAAATCTCGCCCATGATGTCGCTGACGCGCTGCACGGCCTTGACCACTTCGGTCATGGTCGAGCCGGCTTCCTTCGCATAAGCCGATCCATCCGATACGCGCGAAACCGACGTATCGATCAATTGCTTGATCTCCTTCGCCGCCGACGATGCCCGCTGCGCCAGATTGCGCACTTCGCCCGCGACGACCGCAAAGCCGCGTCCCTGCTCGCCCGCACGCGCCGCTTCGACGGCAGCGTTCAGCGCCAGAATGTTCGTCTGAAACGCGATCCCTTCGATCACGCCGATGATGTCGCCAATGCTGCGCGCGCTGGCATCGATCCGTTCCATCGTCTCGACGACGCGGCTCACCACTTTGCCGCCCTTCGCCGCAATGTCCGATGCGTTGGCCGCGAGCGTGCTGGCGGTCAGCGCGTTATCGGCGTTCTGGCGCACGGTGGACGTGAGTTGCTCCATGCTCGCGGCGGTCTTTTCGAGCGCGACGGCCTGCTCTTCGGTCCGGCGCGACAGATCGACATTGCCCGTCGAAATCTGCGTCGATGCCGATGCAATCGCCTCCGCGCTCGCCGCGATATCGCCGACGGTGCCGGACAGGCCTGACTGCATCGCGGAAAGCGCGTGGAGCATGCTGCCGTCATCGCGCGATTTCAGCTTGATGCGCCCCGACAGATCGCCCGAGGCGATGCGCTCGGCAATATGCTTCGCGTAACCCGGCTCGCCGCCGAGCTGACGCGCGAGCCGCCGCACGACCCATTCGGAGACGAAGATCGCCAATGCGAACAGCGCGAGCGTGAGCACCGTGAGCATCACGAACGATGAGTGGAAGATAAACGCAGCCGTTTCGATGGTCGCCTTCGCCGCCGCGCCGCGCCGCGCGACGAGTTCATCGACCATCTTTTCGAGCTTGCCGGTTTCGACCAGCAGCGAAATATCCTGCGTGCCGACTTGCCAGTTCATCTGCGTGAGATCGAGCGGCTGCTCTTTCACCAGCTTGACGAAGGTGCGCAGGTTGTCGCTCCACTTGCCGAGCGCAACGGTGAGGCGCTTTTGGCCTTCATCGGCGGCGTCCGTATAGCGCGCGAGTTCGGCCTGTTCCTTGCCGATTTCCTTCAACGCCTGATCGATCTGATCGCCGAGTTCGTTGCGTTCCTTTTCCGTGGTCGCGGTCAGCAGCATCTTTTGCGATCGGCTTGCGCGCAGCAGATAGCCGCGCGTCTCTTCCGCTGCACGACTCGCGACGTGGCCTTGCGTATAGATGGATTCGGTCGCGCCGTTCAGGCGGCTGATCTGCGTCAGCGCAATCGCGCCGATGACGAGCGTGCCCGCCAGCACCACGCCGAACGCCAGCCGCAACGACGCCTTGACGCTGAGCGCGTGCTTGGTCGGCTTGTTTTGATCCGCGAGCGCGCGCGTGTCGAGCGGCACAAAACCGCGTGGCGAAAACAGCTTCATCGATCGATCCCCGAGAGTCTTTTGGTCTTCTGGTCTTGTTGTCTTGATGCCGCGTCTTGTACGCGCGGGCATTCGTTGTCTGTCGGCACGCTTCGATTATTTCTTTAGCGTCCGCACGAACGTTCTTATATATCGACAAAATTGCCTTGCGTCAGACGAATGGTGACTTGTGGTGCAGTGGACGCGGCGCGCATGTCCGCGCATTGTCCGATTCGCGATAAAGCTTGTCAGGACAACGCAACGAGGACACCCTACACTTGTTAGAAATTCAGTAAGCGCATGAATCGCTTGCTGACCAGAAATAATCCGAGACGCAGTTCTTTTCATTTACCGACCATGCAGACCAGTTCGACCGAGGGCACTTTGTCGCCCGCAGGCGGAGCTTCCGCCAACGCTCCCGCAGCCAGCGCCCAGCGCACTGTTTATTCCGTGCTCGGCGCGATCAGCTTTTCGCACCTGCTCAACGACATGATTCAGTCGCTGATCCTGGCCATCTATCCGATGTTCAAAAGCGAGTTCTCGCTGAGCTTCGGACAGATCGGGATGATCACGCTGGTGTATCAGGTAACGGCGTCGCTGCTGCAACCGTTGATCGGGCTTTATACCGACAAGCATCCAAAGCCGTATTCGCTGCCGGTCGGGATGGGATTCACGTTGTCGGGACTGCTGCTGATGTCGGTCGCGGGCAACTTCGGCACGCTGCTGATCGCGGCGGCGCTGGTCGGATGCGGATCGTCGGTGTTTCATCCGGAGTCATCGCGGGTGGCGCGGATGGCTTCGGGCGGTAAGCACGGATTGGCGCAGTCGGTGTTTCAGGTCGGCGGGAACGCGGGTTCATCGCTCGGGCCGCTGCTTGCTGCGCTCGTCGTGATTCCGAATGGGCAGAAAAGTATCGCGTGGTTTTCAGCGGCGGCCTTGGTCGCGATGTTCGTGCTCGCGAATATCGGGCGCTGGTACAAGCGCCATCCGGCGATCAAGAAGGGACGCGCTCAGTCGGTGCATCCTGCGTTGCCGCGCAACAAGGTCATCATGGCGATGAGCGTGTTGGTGCTGCTGGTGTTCTCGAAGTACTTTTATCTTGCGAGCATCACGAGCTACTTCACGTTCTATCTGATCAACAAGTTCGGTGTGTCGGTGCAGGCGGCGCAGATTCATCTGTTCGTGTTTCTGGCGGCGGTGGCGGCGGGCACGATCGTCGGCGGGCCGGTGGGTGACAAGGTCGGGCGCAAAGCTGTTATTTGGGTATCGATTCTTGGTGTTGCGCCGTTCACTTTGCTGATGCCTTATGTGAATTTGTTCTGGACGGGCGTGCTGTCGGTCATCATCGGGCTTGTGCTGGCTTCTGCTTTCTCGGCCATTCTTGTTTATGCGACCGAGTTGATTCCCGGTAAGGTCGGGATGGTCGCTGGGCTGTTCTTTGGGTTTGCGTTTGGGATGGGCGGGGTGGGTGCTGCCGTGCTCGGGCATCTCGCTGATGCTACCAGCATCGATTATGTTTATAAGGTTTGTGCTTTCTTGCCGTTGATTGGGGTGCTGACGGTTTTGTTGCCTAAGACGCATGAGGGGCATGCTTGATTTTTGGGGTACTGCTGCTGTTTGTTGTGCTTGATATTCAGTAGCCGCCTCCCCGGCGGGGGGGTAACTTTCTTTGCTGCTGCAAAGAAAGTCACCAAAGAAAGCAGCTTTTTCAACCGGACACTGCCTCTTGAAACGGCAAGTGGATTAATAGATTCGCTTGGTAACAATAGCCCGCCGCCACGGAGGCCTGCCCGGCCTGTCAAGGGCTCGGTACGGATCTACGAGCACCTCTATTTCCTTAACAAAGCGGTACGCGCTCTTAAACGCGGCGTGTCCGGCGCTCACGCGCCATCGCCGTAGGGGTCTATAAGGGAAACACAGAGAATGCGTAGTATCACGAACAAACAAGCGTCATCGTTTGAACGCTATTCGGCCGTACCGCTACTTTAAGGCTTGCGGGAATTGAAGCGCAAAACAACGTTGGGCCGAATAACGTTATCGCGATGTGATTTGCTTTGGCGTTGTCTGGGTGCTCTGCCGGGTTCCCTCGAATAACGCCCGGCGGCGCGCAAGGCGCGCACGCTGGAAGCATGAGCGCGATCCGCTCTGCTAAGGAAACAGAGGTGCTTAAACTGCCCGTACCTATTCGCTGACAGGCCGGGCAGGCCTCCGTGGCGGCGGGCTATTGTTACCTAGAGAAACCATTAATCCACTTGCCCTTTCAACATGCAGTGTCTGCTTGAAAAAGCTGCTTTCTTTGGTGACTTTCTTTGCAGCAGCAAAGAAAGTTACCCCCCGCCGGGGAGGCGGCTACTGAAACAAAACGCAAGACGAAGGCAGCAGCAAAGAAATTACTGCCCGCCCAACGCCTCCCTGACCTGCATCAGCGCACTAGGATCTTCAATCGTAGGCAACTCCCCAGGATCCCGCCCCTCAGCCAAAGCAGCAATCGCCCGCCGCAGCAACTTCCCCGACCGAGTCTTCGGCAACATAGAAACAAAACAAACCCGCGCCGGCCGCGCAATCGCCCCAAGCTGCGAATCGACGGCATGACAAAGCTCCGCTTGAAGCCCTTCGCTAGCACCAGGAGCATTAATCCGATCCGGATCCCGCAGCACAACAAACGCCGCCGCAGCCTGCCCTTTCACCGCATCCGCGATACCAACAACCGCCACTTCGGCAACAGCAGGATGCGACGACAACGCCTCCTCGATCTCCCGCGTCCCCAACCGATGCCCCGCCACATTGATCACATCATCAGTACGCCCAAGTATCGACACATAGCCGTCCTCGTCCTGCACACCCCAGTCGAAGGTCGAATAGAGCAATTGATCCGGCACACTCTGCCAGTACGTATCGACAAAGCGCTGATCGTCGCGCCACACGGTCTGCATACAGCCCGGCGGCAACGGATAATCCAAAGCAACCACGCCCTTCTCACCCGCCGCACACACATCGCCGGTGACTTCGTTGCGAAGCGTGAGATTGAAGCCCATCGACGGCACGCCCGGCGAACCGAGCTTGGACGGCAATTCTTCGATACCCCGCGGAATCGCGATCATCGGCCAACCTGTTTCGGTCTGCCAATAATTATCGATGACGGGCTTTTTCAGCGCGCTCTGCACCCACTGCGCAGTCGGTTCATCGAGCGGTTCGCCCGCTAAAAACAGCGTGCGCAAGCTCGACAAATCGTACTTCTCCATCAGCGATGCGTCCTGCTTCCGGAGCACGCGAATGGCCGTGGGCGCGGTGAACATCAGGTTGATCTTGTATTGCTCGACCAGCCGCCACCAGATGCCGCCATCAGGACGAATCGGCGTGCCTTCGTACATCACGGTCGTCAAACCCGCAATCAAAGGCGCATAAATGATGTAGCTATGCCCGACCACCCAGCCGATATCCGATGCCGTGAACATCGTATCGCCCGGTGCGCCCTGAAAAATATGCTCCATCGATGCCGCCAGCGCGACCGCGTAACCGCCGACATCGCGCTGCACGCCTTTGGGCTTGCCGGTCGTGCCCGACGTATAAAGAGTGTACGAAGGCTCGTTCGATTCGAGCCATTCGCACGGCACGTGGGCATCGAAAAATTTTTCGCGCAGCGGTTCGTAGGCGACGAGATAGCTTGCCTGCAAACGCTCGGGCGCAAGCTGCCGATCGATCAGCAGCACTTGCGGCACCTTGAATTCGGCGCGCGACAAGGCTTCGTCCACCAGCGGCGTGTAATCGATCACCTTGCCCGCGCGCGCCCGCATCGGCGGTGACGATCAGCGCAGGCTCGGCATCGTCGATACGCGCGGCAAGATTCGGCGCGGCGAAACCGCCGAACACCACCGAATGAACCGCGCCGATGCGCGCGCACGCGAGCATCGCGAACAGCGCTTCGGGGATCATCGGCAAATAGATCAGCACGCGATCGCCCTTCTTCACATGCAGCGAGCGCATGACGGCGGCCATGCGGTTCACTTCCGCATGCAGTTCGGCGTAGGTATAGCGGTGATGAATGCCCGTTTCCGTCGATACATACACGAGCGCGTCCTGCTGCGCGCGCGACGCGAGATGGCGGTCCACCGCGTTATGACACAGATTGGTTTTCCCGCCAATAAACCAGCGCGCGAACGGCGGATTGCTCCGGTCGAGAACCTGCTCGAACGGCGTATGCCAGTGAATGCGGCGCGCCTGTTCGGCCCAGAACGCTTCGGGCTCGTCGATCGACCGGCGATAGGTGTCTCGGTAAGTCGGCATGCGCGTCCTCTTTCATGCGGAAGGCGATTGGCCCCAGGGTCTGTTCACATGTAAAACGGCCATGCGAACGCCTGAAATCGGGCGCAGGGCAAGGAGTAAGGAGCGCCGTTTGGCGGGCCAAACAAGCGACGCACGACGCCGCCATGCGCCCGAGTTCAGGTGTTCCCGAAGGGTTGCCCCGAACGGGGCAACGCATGGTCGTTTTGCATGTGAACAGACCCTAGCATATAGCGGCGCGTGTTGCGCTACCAGACAGGGCGCGCCCTGATCGGTCCGACTTTAGATAATCGCGCGGCTGCGTGAGACTGACGTTTCGACGGCTTCGCTTGCGGAATGCTTGAGCAGCACCGGCGCGAGTTCGCCCGCCACCCGCATGCTCGATACGACGACCGTTCGCACGCCGCTGCCTTCGGTCATCGCGCGCAGGGTTTCACGCGTCGTCGCCCGTGCTTCGATGCGCGGTTCGATCACGATGAAGCCACGGCAATACGCCGCCAGTTGCGCGCGATGCGCCCGCAGCCAGGCCGCGCGCAGACGGCGGTCGTCGGCGGTTTCATCGGCGGCGTATTCGGTAACGATGACAAACGGCGTCGCCAGCGCGATCAGGCGGCGCATTTGCGCGCTCCACGCAAATGCGTAGCCGGGTTTGACCGCGCGCACGCGCTGACGCACCAGAGGAAAACGGCTGGCGTCGAACATGCGTTCGTCGAGGGCGAGCGAGTTATTCGGGAGAATGGCGTTCACAGCGGTTTCGGGCTCCAGTAATGCAATGCGGCGAGTTCGAACAGACTCGCGCGCGTACGGCGAAAACGGCGCGCGGCTTTCGATGCGCGTCGTTCAACCTTTTGCGGCGCCTGCGCCGACGCCTCGCTCCACGCGCGGCGCGTCGTCTCGAGCACTTTCGCGGCATTCACCGCAATCGCGCCGGTTTCTGGTGTCAATTCCGTCGATTCGGCTCTCAATCCGATCGCGGTGGTCTCGGTGGTCATGTGTTGCCTCCATTCGTGCGACTCATTGTATTGAGAATCATTCTCAACTACAAGCGAAATCGGGAGGCTTTGAAAAGCTTTTGTTTTGATGCGGCCGCGCGTCGCAGGGTTTTCCCGCAGCGGCTTTTCAGCTTTCGAAATAGGGATTTAGTTAGCGATACAAACTAACAGAAAGGGAAATCAAGCCTTGAAAAAGCGCGCAAGCATGCCCGACGAATACGTGCTCGCAATCGCGATCAGAAATTCGGCGAACGAAGCGGGCGCTTCGGCATCGGCGGTATCGGAAATGGTGCGGACGACGGCGCAAGGCACGCCGTATTCGTAGCAGACCTGCGCGAGCGCCGCGCCTTCCATTTCGACTGCGAGCGCATTCGGCAAGGCGTCGCGCAGCGCGTTCACGCTCCCCGCGCTCGCGATGAACTGATCGCCACTCACGATCAAGCCGCGATGCACACGCGGTTTATCGATCGAAAAGCGCGCTGCCAGCGCCTGCCCTTCTTCTGCGATAAACGCCTGCGCCGCGTTCGCCAGCGCTGCCGACAACGCACGATCCGCATCGAAGCGCGATCGATTCAGCAGCGGGACTTCGTAGCGAGGAAACAGCGGCGAGGCGTCGAGATCGTGCTGCATCAACGAATCCGCAACGACGATATCACCGACGCGCACATCCGCATGCACGCCGCCGGCGACGCCGGTGAATACGATGGCATCGGCTTCGAACGCGTGGATCAGCGCGCTCGCGGTCGTCGCCGCCGCGACCTTGCCGACGCGCGCCAAGGTCGCCACCACATTCGCGCCGCGCACCGCGCCGACGTGATATTCGCGCTGACCGAGCGTCACGGTCTGCACATCGCCGGATGCACGCATTTGCGTAAGCAGATCGCCCAATTCCTGCGGCAATGCCGCCATCACGCCGAGACGCTTCATTCGACCGTCTGCAACTTCGCGACCGACAAGGCCAGCCACTTTTCGCCGTGTCGCTTGAAGCGCACTTGCGCGCGCGCATCGCCGCCGGAGCCTTCGAGCGCCGTCACCGTGCCTTCGCCGAACTTGGTGTGGAAAACCGCCTGTCCGACCTTGAAGCCGCTTTCCGCTGCGCGCTGCTCGTTGGCGAATGCGGGCAACACCGGGCTGGTCTGGCCGTTCTCATAGTAAGAACCGCCGCGCTCCTGACCCGGACGCGCGAACCAGTCGCGGCCCCAACCCGCATTGTCCGAACGTCCGCCCCAGCGCGCGCCGGGTTCGACTTTCGGCGTCAGCCATTTGAGCGAGCCTTCGGGCAATTCATCGAAGAAACGCGAACGGATGTTGTAGCGCGTCTGACCATGCAGCATGCGGCTTTGCGCAAACGACAGATACAGCCGCTCCTTTGCCCGCGTGATCGCCACATACATCAGCCGACGCTCTTCCTCCAGCCCGTCCGATTCCTGCGCGCTGTTCTCGTGCGGGAACAAGCCCTCTTCCAATCCGGTGATGAACACCGCCGTGAATTCCAGCCCCTTCGCTGCGTGCACGGTCATCAATTGCACGGCGTCTTGTCCGGCCTGCGCCTGGTTATCGCCCGCTTCAAGCGATGCGTGCGACAAAAAGCCAGCCAGCGGCGTCATGGTGTCCGGATTCTGCGCCGGATCGGCGATGCCCGGCGCATCGAGCACTTCGATCTCGCCATCCTCGCTCACCGATGCGATTTCCGGCGCGTTGGTCGCGCCCGGACGCAGCGGAATGGAGCGCGCGGGGGTATCGAGTCCGTAGCCTTCTTCGCTGACGAAAGCCGCCGCCGCGTTCACCAATTCCTGCAAGTTCTCGAGCCGATCCTGCCCTTCGCGCTCGGTTTCGTAGAACGCGGCCAGACCGCTTGCGCGCACCACGTACTCGACCGTTTCCGGCAAGCTCATTTGCTGCGTTTCCGCGCGCATTTTGGCGATCAGCGTGGCAAACGCGCCGAGGCTCGTGCCCGCCTTGCCGGTGACGTAAGGCACGGCGGCGGCCATCGAACAGTTATAGAGACGCGCCGCGTCCGCAGCCTGTTCAATGGAACGCGCGCCGATTCCGCGCGTCGGGAAATTGACCACGCGCGCGAAGGCGGTGTCGTCGTTCGGGTTGTCGATCAGACGCAGGTAGGCGAGCGCATGCTTCACCTCCTGCCGCTCGAAAAAGCGCAAGCCGCCATACACGCGATACGGAATGCTCGCGTTCACCAGCGTGTGCTCGATCGTCCGCGACTGCGCATTACTCCGATACAGCACTGCCACTTCCCCACGCGACACGCCCGTGCCAATCAGCGCCTTGATCTCCTCGACGATCCAGCCCGCTTCCTGAGAATCCGTCGCGGCTTCGTACACGCGCACCGGCTCGCCATGTCCCGCGTCCGTGCGCAAATTCTTGCCCAAACGGCGCGAGTTATTGGCGATCAGATAGTTGGCTGTATCGAGAATATGGCCGTGCGAGCGGTAGTTCTGCTCCAGCTTGATGAGATTGCGCACGCGGAATTCGCGCTCGAAATCGTGCATATTGCCGACGTTCGCGCCACGGAACGCGTAAATGGACTGGTCGTCGTCACCGACGGCGAAGATGGCGTTGTGCTCGCCCGCGAGCATTTTCAGCCACGCGTATTGCAGCTTGTTGGTGTCTTGAAACTCATCGACCAGAATATTGCGGAAGCGCGCCTGATAGTGCGCGCGCAGCGGCGGATTGTGCGCGAGCAGTTCGAAACAGCGCAGCAGCAGCTCCGGAAAATCCACCACGCCCTCACGCTGGCACTGCTGATCGTAGGCTTCGTACAGTTCGATGAACTTGCGGTTGAAGTCGTCGGTGGCATCGACGTCTTTGGGGCGCAGGCCTTGTTCCTTCGCGTTGTTGATGAAGTACTGGAGATTCTTCGCCGGGTACTTTTCATCATCGACATTCAGGCCTTTCATCAGGCGCTTGATGGCCGAAAGCTGGTCGGAAGTATCGAGAATCTGGAAGGTTTGCGGCAGACCGGCGTCACGGTAATGCGCGCGCAGCATGCGGTTGCACAGACCGTGAAACGTGCCGATCCACATGCCGCGCGTGTCGATCGGCATCATCGCGGACAGGCGCGACATCATTTCGCGCGCGGCCTTGTTCGTGAAGGTCACGGCGAGCACGGTCGGCGGCGATGCGAAACCCTGCTGGATCAGCCACGCAATACGCGTGATGAGCACGCGCGTTTTACCGCTGCCGGCGCCCGCGAGGATCATCGCGGGCTCGTCGGGCAAGGTGACGGCGGCGAGCTGTTCGGGATTCAGATTGGCGAGCAATTCAGGCATGGGAAATTGGGGACGCGGCGGTTGACGCATTTGAAACGGAGGTAGCCGGCCATTATAAGACCGCACCGATGGCGTCGTTGGCGTGCGTTTGTGCCTATGCCATCCGGCTAAGGGCCGAAATCATCCGACCGGGCGGCATCGAACCTTATAATTGGGGATTCCCCGCATCTTTTCACGCATTTTTCGGCAGATTTCACAATGAGCGACAGCACGCTTGCGAAGAGCTTCGAGCCCCAGAATATCGAGTCCCATTGGGGACCGGAATGGGAAAAACGCGGTCTCGCCGCGCCGACGTTTGCGGACGGCGCGAAGAACTTCTCCATTCAGTTGCCGCCGCCGAACGTCACCGGCACGCTGCATATGGGGCACGCGTTCAACCAGACCATCATGGATGGCTTGACGCGCTATCACCGCATGCTCGGCGAAAACACGCTGTGGGTGCCGGGCACGGACCACGCGGGTATCGCCACGCAGATCGTGGTCGAACGTCAATTGGATGCCAAAGACATCTCGCGTCACGACCTCGGCCGCGAAGAATTCCTCAAGCGCGTCTGGGCGTGGAAGCAGGAATCCGGTTCGACCATTACAGGTCAGGTGCGCCGGCTGGGCGCGTCGATCGACTGGTCGCGCGAATATTTCACGATGGACGACAAGATGTCCGCCGCCGTGCGCGATGTCTTCGTCACGCTCTACAAGCAAGGGCTGATCTATCGCGGCAAGCGGCTGGTGAACTGGGATCCGGTGCTAGGCACGGCGGTCTCGGACCTCGAAGTGGTCAGCGAGGAAGAAGACGGCAATCTGTGGCACATCAAGTATCCGCTGCCGGATGGCTCGGGGCATCTGACTGTTGCGACCACGCGCCCGGAAACCATGCTCGGCGATACCGCCGTGATGGTGCATCCGGAAGACGAGCGTTATCAGCATTTGATCGGCAAGACGGTGACGCTGCCGCTGTGCGACCGCGAAATCCCCGTAATCGCGGACGATTACGTCGATCGCGAATTCGGCACCGGCGTGGTGAAGGTCACGCCCGCGCACGACTTCAACGACTACGCAGTCGGCCAGCGCCACAAGCTGCCGATGATCGAAATTCTCACGCTCGACGCGAAGATCAACGACCAAGCGCCCGAAAAGTATCGCGGCATGGATCGTTTTGATGCGCGCAAGGCCGTCGTGAAGGATCTCGAAGCGCTCGGTCTGCTGGAGAGCGTCAAGCCGCACAAGCTGATGGTGCCGCGCGGCGACCGCACCAACGTGGTTATCGAACCGATGCTGACGGACCAATGGTTCGTCGCCATGAGCAAGGCCGCGCCGGAAGGCACGTTCAATCCGGGCAAGTCGATCACCGAAACATCGCTCGATGTGGTGCGCAGCGGCCAGATCAAATTCGTGCCGGAGAACTGGACCACGACCTACTATCAGTGGCTCGAAAATATCCAGGACTGGTGCATCTCGCGTCAGTTGTGGTGGGGCCATCAGATTCCCGCGTGGTACGGCGAGAACGGCGAAATCTTCGTCGCCAAAACCGAAGACGAAGCGCGCGCCGAAGCCGACGCGCAAGGCTACCAAGGCGCACTCAAGCGCGATGAAGACGTGCTCGACACATGGTTCTCATCGGCGCTAGTGCCCTTCTCCTCGCTCGGCTGGCCGAACGAAACGAAGGAACTGAACGCGTTCCTGCCGTCCACGGTGCTCGTGACGGGCTTCGACATCATCTTCTTCTGGGTCGCGCGGATGGTGATGATGACCACGCACTTCACCGGCAAGGTGCCCTTCCATACCGTCTATGTGCACGGCCTCGTGCGCGACGCGGAAGGTCAGAAGATGTCGAAGAGCAAGGGCAATACGCTCGACCCGATCGATATCGTCGATGGCATCGAACTGGAGCCGCTGGTCGCCAAGCGCACCACCGGCCTGATGAACCCGAAGGCGGCTGCGCAGATCGAAAAGAAAACGCGCAAGGAATTTCCGGAAGGCATCCCTTCGTTCGGCACCGACGCGCTGCGCTTCACCATGGCCTCGATGGCAACGCTCGGTCGCAATGTGAATTTTGATCTGGCACGCTGCGAGGGATATCGAAACTTCTGCAACAAGCTCTGGAACGCCACGCGTTTCGTGCTGATGAACTGCGAAGGCCACGACTGCGGCTTCGCGAATCCGGGCGCGTGCAAGCCGGGCGATTGCGGTCCCGGCGGCTACACGGATTTCTCGCAGGCGGGTCGCTGGATCGTGTCGCTGCCTCAGCGCACGGAGGCGGAAGTCGAAAAGGGTTTTGCCGATTATCGATTCGACAACGTCGCCAGCGCGATCTACAAGTTCGTCTGGGACGAGTACTGCGACTGGTATCTCGAACTGGCGAAGGTGCAGATTCAGACTGGCACGCCCGAGCAGCAGACCGGCACGCGCCGCACGCTGCTGCGTGTGCTCGAAACGGTGCTGCGTCTCGCGCACCCGATCATTCCGTTCATTACGGAAGCGTTGTGGCAGAAGGTCGCGCCGCTGACAGACGCATTCCCGCAAGGCGCGAAGGAAGGCGAAGTGTCGATCATGACGCAGGCTTATCCGCGTGCGGAAGCGAAAAAGATCGACGAATCGGCGGAACAGTGGGCCATCGAACTGAAGAATGTCATCGACGCATGTCGTAATCTGCGTGGGGAAATGAATCTGTCGCCCGCAGTGAAAGTGCCGCTGCTCGCGCATGGCGATTCGGCGCGTCTCACGTCTTTCGCGCCCTACGTTGCAGCGCTTGCGCGTTTGTCCGAAGTCAAGATCATCGCCGATGAAGCCGCGCTCGATAGCGAAGCGCAAGGTGCGCCGGTCGCGATCGTCGGCACAGCCAAACTTGTGCTGAAAGTCGAGATCGATGTCGCTGCGGAACGCGAGCGTTTGTCGAAGGAAGTCGAGCGGCTGACGACGGAAATTGGCAAATGTAACGGGAAGCTCGGAAACGAAAGCTTTGTTTCAAAAGCGCCGCCCGCCGTCGTTGAACAGGAGCGCAAAAGGCTGGCAGAATA
>NZ_JAQFVG010000338.1 GCF_029439455.1 Caballeronia sp. BR00000012568055
AAGCAGCAAAGGAATTTCATCGCGCCGTTCCCTTAACGCGGGCAACGTCAAATGAATCACGCTAAGCCGATAAAACAAGTCCTCGCGAAAGCGTCCTTCGTCGCAGAACTGACGCAGGTTCCGGTTCGTCGCGGCAACAATACGCGTATCCACTGCAATCGGCTCGTCAGAGCCTACGCGCTGAATCTCATGCGCTTCGAGCACACGCAACAACTTCACCTGACCCGTCAGAGGCAGTTCGCCGATTTCATCCAGAAAGATCGTGCCGGTATGCGCACTTTCGAATTTTCCCTTGCGATCATTCGTAGCGCCCGTAAAAGCACCCTTGCGATGCCCGAATAACTCCGACTCCAGCAGATTGTCCGGAATCGCGCCACAGTTCACGGAGATATAAGGCTTGTCCGCGCGCAAACCATTCGCATGAATGACCTTGGCCATTAATTCCTTACCCGTCCCGCTTTCGCCATCGATCAAAACGGGAAGATCGGTCGGCGCCGCTTTTTCGGCAATTTCAAGCGCTTCGAGCAGCTTAGGGTTATCGCCAAATGTGCCTTCGAATACGAAGCTACGTTCGATCAAAGCCTGACGTCGCGCGCCTGGCGTCATATCGCGCTTAGGCTCGGCCGCAGCGGCCTGCACGAAGCGTTCCTTGTGCGACATCTGCATAACTTCGTCGCGCAAGGAACTCGCTTGCCTAAGAAGCTTTTCAATCTCAGGACGTTCGAGCCGAGAAGTCCAGCGCAGAGTCGAGCGCAATATCTCTATCTTCTCGATCAATCCCGCATAAGAAATGGCCGATACGGGTGCTTCACTTTCTGGCTGGTCAAGTATCTTCATGCTGCGCTCAATTGCTTTTGTACGAGTTGGTAGTACATGCCCTTTCTCGCAACGAGTTCGTCATGCTTGCCCTGCTCGACAATACCGCCTTCGTACAGCACGAGAATCTTGTCGGCACGCATGATGGTGGACAATCTGTGCGCGATGATTACCGCCGTGCGCCCCTTCAATATCTCTTGCATATTGCCGAGAATATTGCTCTCGGATTGTGTGTCGAGTGCGGATGTCGCTTCATCGAACACGAGCAAACGCGGGTCGTGATACAAGGCGCGCGCAATGCACAGCCGCTGAATCTGACCGCCCGACAATCCCACGCCACGCTCACCAACGATCTGTTCGTAGCCCAAAGGCATCTTGGCGATAAACGCGTGCGCGTCCGCCATTTTCGCGACTTCTTCTATTCGTCTTCGATCAGGCGCTTCATCGCCGCTGGCGATATTTTCTGCAATCGTCCCGGAAAACAGCAGGTTGCTTTGCATCACATAGCCAATCTGCGCGCGATAAAAGCCTTTGTCGATCACACCAAGATCGTAGCCATCGACCGTCATTTTGCCGTCCGTTGGCGCATAAAAGCCGACTAGCAGTTTGGCGAGCGTCGTTTTACCGGAACCACTCCGTCCGACAATGGCAATCAACTCTCCGGGCTTGATGTCGAAGCTGATGTTTTCCAGCACGTACGGAACATCGCCGTCGCCATAACGGAAATACACGCCTTTAAAGCTGATATCGCCCTGCAAATCGGGCAGCATGACGCGTTGCTGCATATCGGAAGGCTTTTGCTCGGGTTCGATGTCGAGCACGTCGCCTAAACGTTCCATTGCTACGCCTGCATCGTTAAGCAGACTCCACAAACCGATCAGCCCCATCAAAGGCGATAACACGCTGCCCATGAAGGCGTTAAACGCAATCAATTGCCCGATGGTCAGCTCACGCGCTAGAACAAGATTTGCTCCGACCCACAACACCGCAATCGTCGTCGCGGCGTTGAGGACCTGACTGCATACGCCGACGCTAAGATTGAAGCGCTGCGCTTTGTACTGCAATTCAAGGGACTTCGCGTATTTCTTCTCCCACTTAAGACGCACAGCGCGCTCGATCCCCATGCCCTTCACGGTCTCGACGCCGCCCAGCGCTTCCATCAGAAAAGACCGTGCATCCGTGCCGGATGAAAACATTTCGCGCGCGTTCTGCTTGATGCGTGGTGTGGCAATCACGGTCAAGGCCATCATCGGAATGACGAAGGCAATCAGCACGAAGGTTAGCTTCACGTTATATAGAAACATGATCGTGAAGTAGATGAAGATCATTAGCAGATTGAGCACCGTCGTAACCGTAGACTCGGTGAGAAAGGCGCGAATGGTGTGGTTTTCCTGAAAACGCGCGAACACGTCGCCGGTCTTGCGCTTGGCAAAGAAACTGAATGGCAAGGAAAACGTGTGCTTGAAGAATTGCGACATCATCGCGAAGTCCATGTTGCGCACCATGAAGTTCGCCAGATAAGCGCGAATGGTGGACATCAATTGAGAAAACACATTTGCGATGATTAGCCCTGCTATCAACACATGCAGCAGACTCACGTTCTGATGCACGATCACGCCGTCGAGAATGTTCTGGATGATGAGCGGCGGAATCACGCCCAGCACCTGAATGACGAACGTCGCCAAAAACAAGGACAGTAGGATTTTTTTGTACGGCTTGAGATAGCCAACGAAGCGAATCCAGGGTGAACGCGAAACGGTCTGCTGCGTCAAATCCTGCGCGGGCGCAAAGAGCAGACACGTCCCGCTCCAGCCTCGCTCGAATTCACCTATGGTCATTTTCTTGAAGCCGATGGCCGGGTCGGCAACCCAGACATTTTCCTTGGAAATGCCATAGACGATGATGTAGTGATAGCCCTCCCAATGCGCAATGAACGGCAACTCGAATCCACGCAAGGACTCGAATGTACATTGCACGCCGCGCGTAGTAAAACCCAGCGATTCCCCGGCACGTGCCAGTGAATCCAACGTTGCGCCTTGCGTGGTGACATTAGCGAGTTCGCGCAATTTGCCGAGCGTCATGCTGATGCCGTAATGCCGGCAGATCATCGCAAGACACGCTGCACCACAATCCATTTCCTCCGCCTGTTCGACCCACGCGAAGCGCTTGATCACGCGTTCGCCGAGTTCAGGCTTGGTGTGAAGGTCAAGCATGGCCGGAAGCTTGCGGCGCTCGGCCAATTTCTTTTGCCGCTGCAATTCCCGCTCGGTAAATCGAATCCGCTCTTCAAGCACTTCGCGCAGCTTTACATTGCGCTCGATGATGAAATGCACGGTCTTTTCAGGAATGACCAAGAGGCGCGTGTCAACGCTGGCAATGGCGGATGCCATTTGCTCTTGACGCATCACACAAGCCTTTTCCCCAAAAATTTCGCCTGGACCTAGCGTTGCGAGCACATGCTGCGTGCCGCCCTCTTCCCGCACGATACGCACTTCACCTTGACGTACGACATAAAGACGACGATCGTCGCGTGAGTCTTGCTTAAGAATTTCCTTGTTCTCGCCGACGCGTTTGACGCCGACACTGCGCACACATTCTTCGAGTTCCGCCTTGTTCAGCTTGCCGCGTAAATCGAATAACGAAGCCACGAAGCCGCCCGCACTGGCGATCGCCACATAGCTCGTCACAAACGCAAGCGCATCGGGATTTCTGGCGATAATCGGCTCTATCGCGCGTCTGGGAATGAATAACAACTCCGTCTTGCCAGAGGATCGCACCGACGATTCGTGCCGATAGTCGCGCAGCATCGCGATATCCGCGAACGTCTCGCGTTCTTTCTTCACGCCCATCGAAATTTCTTTGCCGTGTTCCTCGGTAAAGATGCGCACCGAGCCTGCTTTCACGACATAAAGACCATCGGCGGGATCGCCCGCATTGCATACGGTCTCGCCGAAACCGAAGCGGCGCGACTCGGCATGCTCGGCCAGTTGCGCAATTTCTTCTTGCGTAAAAGGCGACAGAATCTCGACGGTTGATAGAAAACCGGCTGGAGAATCGAGGCTCGATGGAGCGTCCATATTTTCTTAGCGCGCCTCGATGACATGTTCCTGAGCACGCGCGAGCATCCATTCCTCGCGCAAGAGTCGGCGGATTTCAGCCGTTACGTCTTCATCCAGCTTGGCCGGATTCTTAGCCGTGACCGCAAAGATTTCATAAGAGCGGCCATCAGCCGATACGAACGGGCCGAGCAAATCACCGGCTTCGGCGTTAAAGACTTTCGCTTCGATTTCCGGCTTGAGTTGACCACGCATCACGCGACCAATAACGCCGCCTTCATCGCGCGTATCGGCTAAAGAATGTTCGCGCGCCATCTCGGCAAAGCTGTCGGGATCGTCGTTCAGATACGAGATCATTTCCTTGGCGCTGCCTTCGGTGTCGAGCAGAATATGGCTCACTTCTATGCTGTCGAACTTAGGCGAATTAAGCTGGAAATATTCCTCGACCTCGCGTTCGGTGCCTACACGCTCAAGCATTTTTTCCTGATAAAGCGTGTCGGTGATAAAGACTTCGAATTCATCGAGACTCACGTTGAGCGCATCGAGATAATTGTTCATGTCCGCCGCGCGATGCAGCCCGCGAATGCGTCTGAACTGGTCCGCACGCGTCTGGATGTCGTCCGCACTGACCTCGACGCCCGCTTTCTTGGCGGCGCGCACCGTGACCTTGTCGCGCACGAGTTGCTCGATCAGTCCGTCGAACTGGCCGCTAAGCTTTAAAAGCCTGATGAATTCGCCGACATCGACTACTTCTTCGTCGATACGCACAATCGCCGTCATGTCGTTCTCCGTTCGGTTTTATGTTCGATCCGTAAGCATGGAATCGTTGGAACGCGCGTGTAACCCCCCTTGTTTATCCCGCCACATCGCGGAACGGATCGAGACCGAGGTCGATCAAACGACGCTCGCGCACTACGATCTCCGCTGTAGCAGTCATGCCGTAACGCAAAGGGTATTTCGTGTCGGCCACCTGGTAGTAGTCGCGGTCGAGCGTTACGCGCCCTTCGTAGACCGGTTGCTTGGAGGTCGGACTCGGTTTGGTTGCGGGCGAGATAAAGGCAAGCGTGCCGTCGATTACGCCATAGCGCTGATAAGGAAACGCATTGAATTTCAGCTTGACGCGCTGCCCTTCACGCAAAAATGCGCGGTCATGCTCGGCAATTTCGATCTTGAGCACCGGCTTAGCATTGGCTGGCGCAATGCCGCCTAAAGGGGTATTCGCCTGAATCTTGTCGCCCGGTTGTGTCGATGTCACATCCGTGACCACACCCGACACCGGGGAAAGAATCAGCAGAAAATTATCCTTGTCGATATTTTCAAACTTGATGCGTGCGGCGGCTTCAGCAACCAGCCGTGCGGTCTGCAATTGCAGCCGCAGCTTGTCTTCTGTGCTTGCCACTTCGCGCATGGCGGATTCATATTGCAAACGCAGGTTTGTGGACTCCTGTCCACTTACTTCCAGTTGCTGTTTGGCTTGCGTGAAATCATGGCTCAAGCGGAAATCTAACTCAGCCAATTTGGATTGCTCGACACGATACGCGCCATCCGCTTCCAGATAAGCATTGCGCTTAGCTTCCACTTGCGATTCCGATACGCCGCCGCCGCCCGGCAAGGCAATCAAACGTTGAAAGCGATCGAAGTCGGTTTTGGCGGCATCGCGCGCACGGCGTGCGTTATCCAGCACGCTGCGTTGCTCCTGCAATTGCGCTTTCTGCCCTTCCGCAAGCTTGCTGGTGCCTTCATTCACACGCTGCTGATGTTGATGTTCTTCCACTTCCATCTGGTCTTTTAGCGCAGCAATCTTGCGCTGCATAAGCAATTTTTTCTCTGGGAATTGCTTCCATTCGCGCTCTGCGTCGTCCAGTTTGAGTTGCGCTTCCAGTGCATTGGTGGCGGCTTCAATCGCGCCGCGCGCATTGAGACGAGCAACGACATCGTCTTTGCGAACTGGCTGACCTTCAGCGATATAAAGATCGGCTAACTCACCATCGATAGGCGCATAAAAGCGCCGCACTTCCGACTCAGGTGCAAGCGTGCCCTGAGCGGTCACCATCACATCCGCGTGCCCGATGAACGACCACAAGACGCCCGCGACGACGAGCGCAACCATTGCGAGCACCAGCATTTGCGTGAGTTTTAGCGGCTCGGCCGTGAGAATGGCAATACCTTCAGCGCCATGATCGCCAAGCGCTTCGGAAAGCGGCTTGAGTTGCAGATCTCGTTTCACTGCTCACGTCCTCCGCCTATCAACGCCAGCTTGGTTTTAAGCAGCTCAGGTTCGAGCACCATGTGCAGATCCTGAAGCGAGCGCGTTTGCAAAGCCGCTTCGTTATCGATTTCCTTAGCGAGCGCCGTCCATTTCGCACTATCCGCTTTGACCTGACGGAAAATGCGCATGCCACGCGTCGATGCGTCTTCTGCACCGGAAAGCAAACGTGCTTGCGAGCGGAAGGAATCGGACACGCCGGACTCCAGCCGTTGCGATCCGCCTATTCCACCGTTCGTCCGATATTGCGTCCAAAGCGTCTGCGCCTGAGTCATCAGCGATTGCGCGCGCGCAACCGCTTTATCCTTTAGCGCAGCAATTTCCGGAGCCGTGGTCTTGGCAAAGTAAATATCGCTTTGAAGATCGAGCGCCTCATAGAAGGACAACAGCGCGTCTTCATAGCCCTTTGTGCCGCGCGCCTTTTGCAAGTCGGCGTATTGCGCGGCGATCGCTTTCTTGTGCGCCAATTCCTTTTGCGCCATCGGCGACCACGCGCCTTGTGGCAGCTTCTGCAATCTTTCGATCGCTTGCGCGGTGCGTCCGTTGTTCCAGGCGTCGTCAACGGCGGCGTATTGCGCCAGTACATCGGCGGGCGGCAACTGGCCCGCGCTCATCTGTTTGAACGCATCTTGAAACGGCGGCGTCGAGAAGCTCGCCTTTTTTAGCGATGCCGCCAAAGGCGCAAGGCTCACGCCGTTGATATCTCGCCGCACTGCTGCATACGTATCAATGTCGGCGCGCACACGATCTAATCCGCTAAGGCGCGGGTATTTATCCGCATACTCGTTGACGCTTGCCGTGACCGCATCGAGATCGTCTTGAGAGAGGCCTTTAGCAATATTCGCATTGAGCCGATCGATTGCAGCAAGGTAAACGGAATCGTCGCTTTGCAGTTTTCGCAAATGGCTTAGCGCCAAGGCATAGGGTTCACGAAACTCCGGTACGTATCCGGCAATGCGATCCAGATCGCGCTGATGCCCTGACGCATCCGCTTCCCAATGCTTGAGGATCGCGCCAATACGCGCCTCATCCTGATAGATGCGAATGGGCGCCTCGGAGCCGCCTCGACTCACCACGAAGCCTTCCAGCTTGCCGATCCAGCTTAGCTCACCAATCATCGAACGAACGTCCGGATTATTCGTACTCAACGCGTTCATCTGCGCGATGATCGCGTCGGCGCTTGCGTAGTCGCGCTTGCGTAACGCAGCAAGCCACGCAGGCACATTCGACTTAAGCACCGCTTCCGTATTCATCGACGTAAAGCGCGCTTCGTTTGGATGCGTGTTAAGAAATTCATTACTGGTTGCTGCAGCCTTAGCGTATTCGCCATTCGACATCAAGGCTTTCGCGTCGCGTTCGTTAGAGCCGCTGTAGAAGATCGCCGTGCCGGCTGCGATTAAAGCCACCAACAAGCATGCGAGCACCCGGCGCGTGCGTCTCGCCGCGCGTTGATCGTCGCCACGAAGCACCGAACGGAACTCTGAGACGAAGAGCATGAACTTGCTGCGTTTGACGTTGCGCGCGTCCTGATCCTGCTCTTGTGCGGCGTCGGGCTTTGCGGCGTCTTCGTTGATCTCGTCTTCGCGAGCAGCGGCCTGATCGACGCAAAAAATGTCGAGAAACGAATGCGCCGATCCGACGAACGTCGTCTTGTCGCTATCGAATTCCTCTTGCGCTTGCGCCTGAGCGACGGCCAATTCCGTCAACGTCGATTCGCTTTCTTCGCCACGCAGTTTCACCGTATAGGCGAAATGCGTACCGCCGAACGCGACGCCATCACCATTTTTCAACTCGACCGCAGACGCCGCGATGCGCTCGCCATTCACGAAAGTGCCGTTCGTGCTGCCCAAATCTTCGACAAATGGCGCTCCGCTCTTGATAAACACATGCGCATGACGCCTAGAAACGTAGTTCACTTGATGCGGATAAGCCTCGCGATAACGCGCGAACGTATCGTCAGTTTTACTGATGAGAAATGGAAATTGCGTGAGTTCGATCGGCGCTAAGCCGAGATCGTCGCGTTGTGGCACAAGCGTGACGGCGAGCGGTTTAGGCGTAACGGCGTGCCTTGCGCGCGGCGCGAATTGCACGCGATAAGACAGCTTGCTGCCAAACGCAATTTCATCACCGCTCTTCAAGCGCGCCGGCGTTTCGCGCACGGCAACGCCGTTGACCGCCGTGCCATTCTTGCTGCCGAGATCCGCGATATAGACAAAGCCATGCTCGATAAATATGCGCGCGTGACGCCGCGAGAGCTGCGCCACCGCTTCGGGCGGGCTGGTATCGAACGGAGATTCCAGCCGGCCAATAGCAAAGAGATTTTCGTCGATACGAATTTCCGCCAGCTCGACGGCGTTCGGTTTGAGAACGACGTCGAAGGCTTCTCCCACGCTTGGCTTTTCGGCTGTCGAATCGCTCAGGGCCATGTCCATGTCAGCAAGCGCGTCCAGCCGCTGCCGCCGACGCGCCAGAGGAATGCCCGGAAAATGCGGGCGCATGGACTGGTTTAATCGTGCCGCTCGCCATGCGCTGCCAGACAGCTTGCATGAATAGCGACTGCTGAAAGTTTAAGTCTTGCATCGTCTTAGTCAATCGCGTGGCACTGGCGGCGTACGCCATTTTGCGTGCTGTTTTTGGCGCTTACATGCGCAATTTCGAACGACCGTTATGGAATGCTTAGCGGAAATGCCTTAAAAAATCATTGGCTCGCGCTCTTGACGTCCACTGTCGGCCATCCGCCTCCCAAGGCTTTATAGAGTGTCACGGTGTCCGACAGAATCTGCTGATGGTTAGCAAGCAGCGCGAGTTGCGCGGCCAGCAGCGTGCGCTCGGTCTCGAATACTTCAAGTTGCGAGATCACGCCTTCCTTGAGTTGTGCGTCGATCTGCGCGGCCACAATGGTCAGGTGCGCAACTTCCTGCTGCAATTCATCGCGTTGTTTGTTGTGCGAATCCAGATTGACGAGTGCATTTTCCACTTCTTCGAACGCGTTCATCACCGTGCTGCGATATTGCTGTTCGGCCACCGTGGTTTGCGCTTCAGTCGTCTTGACATGCGCGCGCACGCTAGGATCGAGAATCGGAATATTGATGCTGGGCAAGAAGCTGAATGTGAAGGTCTTTAGCAAATCGGTTAGCGCAAAGCTTGCGCTGCCACCGCGTCCAGTCAGGCTAATGGTCGGCAATTGCGCAAGCTTGGCTTGACCCACTAAGTCATACGCTTCGAGCACACGATATTCAGCCGCGACAAGATCGGGCCGGCGCGCAAGCAGTTGCGAAGGCAAACCGGCAGGCACAGGCGGCACTTGCACGCGCTTTTGCAACTGTCCGTCCGGAACTTTGAAGCCGCCAGCAGGAACGCCTAAGAGCGTTGCTAAAGCATTGCCACCAAGATCACGCGAGCGGCGCAGTTCAAGCATGTCGCGCGTGAGTCGATTCAATTCCGCGCGTTGCGTCAGCACTTGCGTATGCGGCACAAGACCATTCTTTTCCATGCCCTCGAAAATCGTGAGGATTTGCTGATTGGTTGCGATCGTTTTCTTCTGCTGATCGATCTGATCGTCGAATTGAAGAATCTGGAAATACGTGGTCGAAACGTTGGAGACGAGTTCGAGATAACCCGCGCGCCAGTCAGCTTCGGTTGCGCGGAACTCGGCCTTTTGCGCCTGCACGCCTTTCTCTACCGCGCCCCAGATGTCGATGTCCCAATTCACCTGCGTGGCAACGTTATATTGCTTGGTGAACATCTGGCCGGTGGTTTTCTCAAAGCTCGCGCCAGCGCCAAGATCCATCGAAGGCAACGCACCGGCACGCGCTTCGCCTATCTGCGCGCCCGCCACCTGTATGCGTGCTGCGAGTATCTTGATGTCGAAGTTTCCGGCGATGGCCTTCTCCACCAGCGCGTTGAGATAAGGGTCTTGAAACTGCTTCCACCAGTCGGGTTGAATCGTGTCGGTGGCAGCGACCTTGACGGTGTCTTTAGTGCTGAAGGCGGTTTTTTCGGGCGTATCGGGACGCTGATATTGCGGCACCTTCACGTCGATGCAACCGGCAAGCAGCGCAACGGTGCATAGCGCAAGCGACCAGCGAATCGGACATTCAAGCCCAAAGGTCACGCGCAACGATGGCATTGAAGCTCGCACGATCACGCTCCCGGTGACAGATGCACCGACAATCAAAGTTGAGTGAGAAAACACGTCGCGCCGATGTGGATGCTTCAAGTAAATCACAAGGCGCGGCGTTGCTCTATTCGGGTTAAGTCACCAGTTCAAATCACGTGGCGCGCGTGCCGCCGGCACACGCGCCCCCGTGAACCGGAACGCCTGCTGTCTCGGGAACAGCAAGCGCACCGTGCCGTCCAACATGCCTCAATCAGCGGACGGATACCGCAGCGAAGCTCCCCGTGCCTCGCCTTTACTGCTTAAGCATTAATTCTTTACTGCGCTTGCGGACAATTTATTCCCGCTTTCTTAGTGGCCGTGCACATTCAATTCGTTGCTGTTGCTGCCCGACTGATCCGGCGTGACGGTCGCGCTGATGTTCTTGACCCATGCGTCGTTGACGCCGGTGGCCACGTACGTGTTCTGCGCCTGACCTGTCATTTGCGTAGCCGTATTGCTCACATGAAACGACGAAGCGTCGAGGATCGGTGCGAAGAGGCCGATGCGCGTGCCGCCGCGAACTGCGGACATTTCGGTTTGGGCCATGTCGGACGAGTAGGCGATGTCACGGATGTTGAGGGTCGTCATGATGAAACTCCTTGGATGATTAAATTAAAAAGTAGCGAAGTTAATTTCGGATGCTCAGACACTCGGGCTGAAGACGTTCAGCGTGTTCGTGTTGCGGCTCGATTGCGACGGCGCGACATTGGCGTGGATGTTCTTCACATCGAAGTCGTTGACGCCGGTGCTGACATACGTGTTTTGCGACTGCTGCGTGAACTGTTGCGCCGTGTTCTGGACGCTGAACTTCGAAGCGTCGATCAGCGGCAGCGGGAACAGTGCGAAGCCGCCGCGTACAGCGGACATTTCGTTGCGGCTGAGTTCGTCTTGACGGGCGAGATCACGGATGGACAGAGTGGACATGGTTGGCTCCTGGCGAATTAAATGGCGTAACGTGATTGAAGTGCTTTAGAGAAAGTGGATGGTGCTTAGCCCAGCAGAACGGGCGCATGCGAACCCGATCCGATGTTCACGGTGCTGCTGTTGCTCGAATCCTGATGCGGCGTGACGTTGGCCGAGATGTTCTTGGTCCATGCTGCGTTCACGCCGGTGTTCACCATCGTGTTTTGTGTCTGGCTGGTCATTTGCAGCACGCTGTTCGAGATGTCGGTCTTGCTCAGGTCGATCAGCGAGCCGAAGGGCATAAAGCCACCGCGTACAGCGGACATCGCGCGGCGGTCAAGTTCTTCGGTCACGGACAGGTCTTTGATGTTGAGCGTATTCATGGTGGTTCTCCTTTGGGTTTGCGCATCGCGCATTCGGGTGTTTCGTTTGGTGGTGGATTCGAGCAACTCGGTAACTTGTCTGCTCGGGCCAATCAATGCATAGGGTGTGCCAAGCGACGAACTTTTCCTTTGAATTTCTTGCTTAGGCTTGCTGCATAAGGCTTAGCGTTTTTACGGCTGTTCGCTAAGACGAATCTCAAGGCCAATCAATTGATCTCAACCAACCAACACTTCGTAGTCCATGTGTTGTTGGATCAACAACACTGCGATGACACACGAACGGACAAACGAAAACGTCCGCAAAAAGTGCGGACGTTTTCGCTTAAGTCGATGGGGAAAGCACCGCGCGCAGAACGCGCGCGGCTGGAGAACTTACCTGACGTAAATCGTGATCTTCTTCGAATAGACCGGCGGATTGTGCGGCACGTGCATGTCGTCGCCCATCAGCAATTGCAGCGTGTGCTTGCCCGGTGGAAGTTCGATCATCGTCTCGGTCTCGCCTGCGCCGAAGTGCAAATGATTGCGGTCTGAGGGAATTTCCTGATCCATCGGCGGCAAATCGACATTGATCAGCAAATGGTGATGTCCCGTGTTCGGAAACTTCACGCCACGCGGCGCAACGCCCATATAACGCAATCCGAACCACACCTTGAAGGGCTTGCCTGCGGGCAGGGTCTGGCCGTCATTCGGATAGCCGATATACGCATAAGCATTGGCCGGTGCGGGCGTTCGATCGGCCCATGCGGGCGCTGCGAAGAATGCAGTACACGCGGCAGCAAGCAGGATCGATCGTGAAAGCGCGCGTGCGCCTGCGAATCGTTTGTTCATGTCGTTCGTCCTTAAGCGCCGGTCACTTCATCGTGATGGTAATTTTCTTGGAGTACACAGGCGGGTCGTGCGGAACGTGATTGAAGTCGCCCATCAGCAATTGCAGCGTATGTTTGCCGGGCGGTAACTCGATGCGCGCGTCGGTTTCGCCCGCGCCGAAATGCAAGTGATTGCGGTCCGAGGGAATTTCCTGATCCATCGGCGGCAAGTCGGTATCGATCAGCAAGTGGTGATGTCCCACGTTCGGCATGTCGATGCCCTTGGGACACACGCCCATATTGCGCAAGCCCATGCGCACCCAGAGCTTGCCACCCGAAAGTACCGCGCCGTCCGGCGGCCAGATGATGTACGCCTCGGCGGTCGGCGGCGCGGGCGTACGCGAACGCTGCGCGGCGGAAAACGAGGAATCGGCAGCGAATGCGGCAAGCGACGCCAGCGCCCCAAGCACGGTTCTTCTCAGCATGTTAAGCATGCCTCTCGATGAAGAGTCTTATGGAATGGCTATAAGCACACTGCATGATGCACACGAAGGCGCACGAAACGCCTATCGGTTGAGTGTCGCTTTTAGATTAGGACGGAACATTTAAAAAAGATATGTGCGCGAAGGCGCCGTCGCCATCTCTTTTCGCATACCTGCTTAATGGGGATTAAAACGCGCCCTTGCAGCGTGATATTGTTGTTTGTGCTGCACATGCACGGCGTGTCTGGCAGGGCGCGTGTTCCGTGGAATTCGAACGTCGGGCGTGGACCTCGCCCGCGCGGCTAAGGCAAGCACGCGCAAGCGTCGCAAGCCGCCCACTCAAAGCTGGATGAACAGGGTGTGAATATGTGGCGAATATTTATTCTCGCGGGCGTGCTTCTGACAATCAGCGCGGCATTCGTGCCAGCGCGCGCCGCCACCATGCAAACGTCCGAGTCCGGTCAGCGCCGCGCGCTCGTGATCGGCAATGCGGCATATGCGGAACATCCGCTGCAAAGCACCTGGCACGATGCAAGCGATATGAGCACGACGCTGTCATCACTTGGATTCGATGTCACGCGCCGCACGAACCTCAACGACAGCGATATGCGCCAGGCGCTTGCTTCGTTTGCCGAAACACTCGGCCCGCGCGATACCGCTCTCGTCTATTTCGCCGGGCACGGACTTCAGGCGGGAGGCGATGCGCGGCTGGTGCCACTCGATGCCGATGAACATCGTCCTGTCACGCTCATTAAAAAAGGCCTTGCCGTACATGAAATCGTGGACCGCATATCGCGTGGGCGGGTGGCGGGCACGAATATCGTCGTATTGGATATGTGTCTTGATGCGCCCTTTGGCAAGGTGCCATTGCGCGAGATCAAGATGCCTGCGCACAGCGTCGTAGTGTACGCGGCGGAGCCTGGCACCAAGACTTCCGAAGATGATCGCCATGGCTTTTTTACTAAGGCGCTTATGCAAGCGCTAAAGAATCCATCGCATTTCAGAACAAATTTTCTATCAGGCGAATTAACGCTTAACGACAGAAGCGCCATCGCTCAGTATGAATCCGCCAGTGAAAATGGCTTGCGCACGCGCGGGATTTTGCCTAAAGACAGCAACGAGCAATACGAACTGACGTTTTGGGAATCGATTAAGGACAGCACGTATCCAAGCGACTACGAAGCTTATCTAAAGGCTTACCCGAATGGGCGCTTTGCGGCGCTAGCCAAGGCGCGCATAGAACGCCTGCATGCGTCGGCGGCTAAGCCCGCTGCTTCTTCTACAACGCCAGCACCAGCGCCAGCGCCTAAAGCTGCGACGCCTGCGCCCGCTTCTCCGGTCGCTCAGGAAAAACCGCGCCCAACACCAACGCCTGCGCCCGCGCCCGCGTCTGCCGTAGCAACCGCCGCTAAACCCGCCGCAAAGGCCGCAGCCGGAAACGAAATAAAAGACTGCCCGACATGCCCCGCCTTGATCCCGATCACACCGGGCAGCTTTTCCATGGGCAGCAATAACGACGACCCCGCCGAGAAACCGCCGCATCGCGTCACGCTTGCGCATGCGTATGCCATCGGTAAAACGGCGGTAACGGTCGAGCAATGGAACGCCTGTGTCGATGCAGGCGCATGCACGCGCATCGCACCGGATGCGGAATCGAATACGCCGCCGCCCGCCAATTCGCCGATGCGCAATGTCAGTTGGGACGACGCACAGGTCTACGTCAAATGGCTCAGCAAAACCGGCGGCAAGACGTATCGCTTGCCGACCGAAGCGGAATGGGAATACGCCGCGCGCGGCGGCACGCAAGACACTTACTGGTGGGGCAATCAGTTCAAGAAAGGCATGGGCGATTGCAAGGATTGCGGCGATCCCTATAACGCCGCCGCACCGACGCCCGTCGCTTCATTCGCGGCGAATCCGTACGGTCTTTACGATATGAACGGCAGCGTGTGGGAATGGGTCGCCGATTGCTGGCACAGCTCGTATAAAGGCGCACCCGCCGATGGCCGCACATGGGACGATCCATCGTGTTCCGTGCGCGTGATACGCGGCGGATCGTGGCGCGACGGCTCGGCCTATATGCAATCGGCCACGCGCTTCAAATACAGTTCAAGCGTGCGTCAGTCGCAGAACGGCTTCCGCGTCGTAAGAGAAATGCAGTGACTGTCATTGCGATGCCGCTTTGACGATGATCTGCGCCTGTGTATCGCGTTCGATTTGCTTGAGCAGCGGCAGCGTCGCCTGATAGTCCTCGGGCGCGCAAACTTGTTTGTTGAATTTCGCATTCAACGTGCGCGTGACCTGAATCACATTGGTCGATGGATCGAACAGATAGCGTGAGCGGTAATTGAAGTACGCGTTGGACGCGTCCAGATCGTCGGGGACCTCGGTGACGCGCATGGTTTTCGGCAGCGATATTTGCGATACCTCGCGGTACGCGCCGCCCACGCACAAATACGGCTGCGTACGCGTGCGTTCCGCGAGCCAGTAGCGCGTTTGCGTGGCGATACCGCCGGAAAGGCTCGTCAGCGCGGGCAACGCGGTCGTGCCGGTTGGCCAGATGACGTCGTCGAGCGTGCCGCGCAAGGTGGTTTCGAACGGGCCGCTGGTGGCATCGACGTCACTGGTGGTGAGCGCGCCCGCGCCACGCAAATTCGTGTAACGCAAGCGGTCGGTGGCGATCTGATCACGCCGTTGCGCCGTTGCCAGCCGCAGATTGATACGCTCGATTTCCGCGCTGTAGCCGCCGTCCTTCACCCAGTAGGCAAAATTCGAAATGCCATTTGAAATGCCACTCGGCGCGACGTCGATTTCCAGACGCGCCTCGCGCGACAGCGGCTGCGTAGGCGGCGTGCGCGACATCGTGCCGTCGTCGGTGAGCAACGCGGGACGGTCCATGTCCGCGAGCGGCAGATAGCCGAATTCGACGCTCGATGCCGTGCTGTCCGCGTACACGTTCAACTCCGGCATATACGTGATGACGTGATTGATCGCGCCCGCGCCGTAACCCGGCACCGTCGGCAGCGAGTACACGGAACCCAGGCCGATCAGCGCGGGCTGGTTGCGAATGCCCACGGCGTCGAGCAGCGCGCCGAACAACGCGACGTGATCCTTGCAATCGCCATAGCGATTCGCGAGCACCTCCGTCACACGATGCGGCACCGCCGGACTCTGGCCGATAAACATCGCGACATAGCGAATATTGCGGCGAACCCAATCGTAGAGCGTTTGGGCTTTCGCGCGCGGATCGGTGTCGTTCTGCGTGAGCGAACGGGCCAGCGCGATCACGGCGGGATCGCGCGCGCTCGAATCCGCAGCGGGATCGCGATAGCTCGCGGCAAAACTCGCGTAGTCGGCAAACGTCGAGACCATCAGCCGGTCGCCGTACTGCGCATATCCCACCGCGCCGCTTTCGATCCGCTCAAATTTCTCCCGCCGATAGCCGAAAACATAACGCGTGCGGCCATTCGCCGTCACGGGCGGCTGCGCGATGTAACCGCGCGCATCGGCATAAAGGGGTTTGTCGGCGGGCAGATCGAACACGAGCCGCTGGTCGAGCACCGGCCGCTGATTCGGCTCGACGTAGTAATTGAACTGCCCGGCGATCACCGGCGTCGCCTGACTTTTGCGGAAACGCAGATGTACGGTCGATCCCACGCCCACCGCCGGAAAAATCACCACGCGCAGTTTGGCATCCGAAAAGCTCGGCGCGCCTGCGGAACGCGGCTCCTGAATATCGCGAATCTGATCGGGCGATACGTCGTGGCGCACGCCGTTGGCATCGACGGAATAGGCTTCGACGATCTCCACTTTCGACACGCTCTTGTCGTACCACACGTACCGCTGCGCAATTTCGTCGATGCCCGCCGACGTGTTCGCGCGCAGCACGGTGGCATCGTCCTCGGCGACCGAGCCGTCTTCGGCGACGAAGAATTCGTGCTCGTCACTCACGATAGTCGAGGGTTCGGCGCCCACCTCCGCGAACGCGTGCGCGCTCGCCAGCATCGCGGCGCAGCACAGCGCGCGCGTCATTCCCCGGACGAATCGGCTCGATGATCGGCACATGACCATTTTCGAGATGAACGAGCGTTCATCGTACAGCAAGCCTTAATAACCCCGTCGCACACTTGCTGACAATTTATATCACGTTGAGATATAATTCGACGCAAGCACTTACGCAAGCACTTGATTGACAACCCGACAGACACACAACAGCGCTGAACAGCGGTGTGTCACCCACCGACTGTTTTCCGAACACTCAGAAAAAGTGTCACGCACTGTTTTGCTTCGCTGGCTCAGAGGTTTTCTTCCCGCACCCGTCACACTCAAGTGGACGGAGCGCCTGCGCGCGGGCGTCGGCGCGCTGATCGGCATTGCGCTGACGGGTGGCGTCGCGCATCTCGTGATCGGCGATCAAACCGCGATTCCCTTTCTGATCGCGCCGATGGGCGCGTCCGCCGTGCTGCTGTTCGGCGTGCCCGCCAGTCCGCTCGCGCAACCGTGGTCGATCATCGGTGGCAATCTGGTGTCGGCGATCGTCGGCGTGACGTGCGCCATGTTCATCCACGATCCCGTCGATGCCGCCGCGCTCGCCGTCGGCCTCGCCATTTGTGCGATGTTCGCGCTGCGCTGCGTGCATCCGCCATCGGGCGCGGTTGCGCTTACTGCCGTGCTCGGCGGCCCGTCGATCCACGCGCTCGGCTACGGTTTCGTGCTTGCGCCGGTCGCGCTTCAGTCGTTCGTGCTGCTGAGTTCGGCGGTCGTGTTTCATGCGTTGACGGGGCATCGCTATCCGCACGGGCACGCCGCGCCGCCGAAGCCTGCGGAAACGCCGGACGCTGCAACGTTCCTGCGCGCCGATCTCGAAGCCGTGCTCGCGCGCCGCAGCGAACTGCTCGACGTCGATCTCGACGATCTCGAAGCGCTGCTGCGCGAAACGCAGTTGCAGGCCTACGCGCGCCGCTTCACGGAGGTCACGTGCGCGGACATCATGTCGCGCGCGGTGGTATCGATCACGCCGGACACGAGTGCGCAGGCCGCGTTCGCCTTGTTGGCGCGGCATCACGTCAAGGCCTTGCCGGTGCTCGACGCATCGCGGCGCGTGTGCGGCATCGTCACGCGCGCGGATCTCGCGCCGGCGCGGCTGAACGGCACGCGCGGCGTGATCGAACGCATTTTCAACGGGCCGCTTAGAGGACCACGCAATGGACCGCCGTGCGTCGCCTCGCTGATGACGACCGACGTCTGCACCGTCGCCGCCCGCACGCCGATTGCCGAACTGGTGCCGATGTTCGCGCACTTCGGCCATCACCATATTCCCGTGATCGATCACGACGAACGGCTCGCCGGGATGATTACCGAGTCGGATCTGATCGCCGGTTTGTATCGCCAGTCTTTCGAAAAAGCACAGAAGCGCGCATGAAAACTCTCCGTACGCTGAGCAAAACCGACTTCGAACAGTTGTCGGAATTCCGTTATCAGATGCGCCGTTTCGAACGATTCTCGGAACGCGCGGCGCAGGAGGAAGGCATCACGCCGCTGCAATATTTGTTGCTGCTGCATATCAAGGGCTTCCCGAATCGCGCCTGGGCGACGATTGGTGAACTGGCCGAGCGGCTGCAATCGCATCATCACGGCGTGGTGGCGCTGGTCACGCGCTGCGAATCGGCAGGTTTCGTGCGCCGCCAACCGAGTCCCGACGATCGCCGGCAAGTGCAGGTGCATCTCGAAGCGCAAGGCGAGCAGATGCTGGAGCGGCTGGCGGCGCTGCATCGCGCGGAACTGAAGTCGCTGGAAGGCGCGTTTCGCGTGCCGAGCATCGATCTTTGAAAGCAGGAGTCGCTTTATGAATCAGCATCATCACAAGCGTGATTTTTCCGTCAACGACCGTTTGTTGCGTATCTGCGCGTTCGCCGCAGTGATCGGCGGTGTCAGCACACTGGCGGCCGCCGTGCTGCTCGCGCTGATTCATCTGTTCACCAATCTGTTCTTCTTCGGCAGCCTGAGTGTTCAGGACCGTTCACCCGCGCTCAATACACTTGGCGCGTGGGTGATTGCGATTCCGGTGATCGGCGGCTTGATCGTCGGCTTGATGGCGCGTTTCGGCTCGGAGAAGATTCGCGGCCACGGCATTCCCGAAGCGATCGAAGCCATTCTCTTCGGCAAAAGCCGCATGTCACCGAAGGTGGCGGTGCTCAAGCCGCTGTCGTCGGGCATCGTGATCGGCAGCGGCGGGCCATTCGGCGCGGAAGGCCCGATCATCATGACGGGCGGCGCGCTCGGCTCGCTGATCGCGCAATGTATCGATGTGACCGCGGCGGAGCGCAAGACGCTGCTGGTGGCGGGCGCGGCGGCGGGCATGACAGCCGTGTTCGGTACGCCGGTCGCGGCGGTGCTGCTGGCGGTCGAACTGCTGTTGTTCGAATGGCGGCCGCGCAGCTTTTTGCCGGTTGCGCTGGCGTGCGCGGTCGCGGGTTTCGCGCGTGCGGCTGTGTTCGGCACGGGCGCGCTGTTTCCGCTCGAAACCGCGCCGCCGCAGATGTTGTCCCTGCTCTCGTGCCTGATCGCGGGATTGCTGTCGGGCGCGCTGGCGTCGGGTTTGTCGGCATCGCTCTATAAGCTCGAGGACGCGTTTCACAAACTGCCGCTGCATTGGATGTGGTGGCCGGCGATCGGCGGACTGGTGGTCGGGATCGGCGGATTTATCGAGCCGCGTGCGCTCGGCGTCGGTTATGACGTGATCGGCGATCTGCTGCACGGGCATATTCTGATTCACGCCGCGCTCGCCATTCTTGCGGTGAAAGCGATCATCTGGGTCGTGGCGCTCGCTTCGGGCACATCGGGCGGCGTGCTCGCGCCGCTGCTGATGCTCGGCGCGGGTCTCGGCACGGTGCTCGGCGCGGTCCTGCCCGGCCACGATGCCGCGTTGTGGCCGCTGGTCTGCATGGCCGCCACGCTCGGCGCAACGCTGGGCGCGCCACTGACGGCCATTGTGTTCGCTTTCGGCCTCACACACGATGCCAACGCCCTTTTGCCGCTGCTCGCGGCCACGCTCGTCGCGCATGGGTTTGCCACGGTCGTCATGCGGCGTTCGATCATGACGGAGAAGATCGCGCGGCGCGGGTATCACATTTATCGCGAATACGGCGTGGACCCACTGGAACGCCATCATGTCGATGAAGTGATGACGCGCGAGGTGCAGACGATCGACGCCGCCCTGCCGCTCGCCGATGTCCTCACGCAATACTTCGGCGCAACGCAACGGCATCGCGCGTATCCGGTCGTGCGTGATGGCGCGTTCGTCGGCATGCTGGACCGTGCGGCGCTCGATCACGGGGATCAATCGCTGAGCGCGGGCGACGTGTTACGCGACGACAAACGCATTCACGCGCTGCCCGGCGAACCGTGCCGTCTGGCCGCGACGCGCCTGGCCATGCACGAACTCGAACGCCTGCCTGTTATTGCGGACGAAGCGTCGATGCGCCTCGTCGGTATCGTGTCGCGCAGCGATCTGGTGAAGCCCGCGCGCGCGCACTTCGAAGAGGAGCATCGGCGGGAGCGGTTTCGCGGGTTTCGGTCGTCAGCGGCTTTGCGCAAGCCGTGGGCGGCGCAGAAAACGAAACAAATCGTGCGAATTATGACTTATCGATAGACAGCATCGCGCGGTTGTGAATTCGCCGCGTCAGCCCCGTAAGCCGAGTTTCTGCTCGTTTCATCCGTTATGCGAAGCAAATCTGTGCGGCGTGCTAAAGTGGCGCCCCGTCAGTACATGCCAGACCACGCATCACGTTTTGATGACTTACTTGCGTCAACAATTTCCCATCATCGTCGGCACGTCGATTTTGTTTCTCGCCACGTTGATCGCCAATCAATGGCTGTTTCCCCACTCTGAATACGCGCCCGGCGCAAACTGGATTTACTTGCCTGCGGGTATGCGCCTGCTTTGCACACTTTTGTTCGCCGAAGCGGGCGCGCTGGGCATGTTGATCGCCTCGTGGGTCAGTTGTACTTTTTTGTATTTTCCCGACGATCCGCTGCGCTCGCTGTTCTACGGCACCATCTCGGCGCTCGCGCCATATCTGATCTATTTGTTCGCCACGCGCGTGCTCGGGTTACGGACCTCGCTCTCCAATCTGACGGCCACGCGGCTCTTATTGCTGGTCGTGCTGTATGCAATGGCCGGACCGGCGCTGCATCAGATATGGCTCGCCCTGCACGGTGAAAGCGCGGATATGGTCGAGCGTTACAAGGTGATGGTGGTGGGCGATCTGTCGGGAAGCCTGATCGTGGTGTACGCGATCAAACTGATCTTGTGGCTGGCGCGTGACAAAATTCCATCGCAAGCAACGTCGCGGAAATACGATGTGTGAACAGCCGAGGTGATGCCGTACAAAGAGCTGCGCCGCCGGCCTTGAAAAGGCCCGGCGGCGCGCTCAATTTTTACCTACTCTCTCAGGTTCTCGCGCTGACCGATCCGAAGCTGTGCGTCGCTTATCGCGGTTGGCGGTTGGGCCAGAAAGGCCGCTCTGCGCCAGGATGGCCGCTCGATAAGTACGCATCCTAACATTTCTTTATCACGTTGATAAGTTGTTTATATACAAGGCTTAATAACCGAATGTTATGATGCCCTGACGTTATTGTCTTACTTGAACAGTCGAGGACGCTGCAAGCGCATTTGTCATGGCGAAAAAACAACTCGTAGATGCCTATTTCCGCTTCCTGAACCTCGCGCAAGCCGTTCAGGCGCTGCCTTCCGTGCCCAAACTCGACGCTGCCGAGGACCGGCTGCTCGAAGCGCTGACCGCCGCGTGGCACGCGGGCCACGTGCTCACCGTCACCGAAACCATGGCCTTGTCTTTTGCGGGCGCGCCCGCCACGGTTCATCGCAAGCTGACGAAACTGCGCGAACAAGGACTCGTCAAGCTAGACGAAACCATCAACGCCGATCAGCGCACCAAAGCCGTGGTGCCGACGCCCAAGGCGCTCGCGTATTTCGAGAAGCTCGCGGCGTGTCTCGAGGAAGCGAAGAAAAAATAGCATCGGGTTATCCTCGGTATAAAGGCGTTCAGACCGAGGAGCCCGTCTCATGCCGATTTCCGAAGCCCGTGACGGCCTCAGCCGCCGCGCTTTTCTGCGCGCCGCCGCAAGCGCGGCGCTCATCGCGACGAACGCCGATCCGGCGAACGCGCAATCCCTTTCTTTTCCGCCGATCCACAAGCGCCCGATTCCATCGAGCGGCGAAGCCTTGCCCGTGATCGGCTGCGGCACGTGGCGCACATTCGATGTCGGTGACGACGACGCGCGCCGCCGCGAACTCACCGACGTGCTGCGCGTGCTGTTCGCAGCGGGCGGATCGGTGATCGATTCATCGCCGATGTATGGCACCTCGGAAGCGGTCGCGGGCGCTTTGCTCGCGGACATGCACGCGCGCGACAAAGCCTTTATCGCCACCAAGGTCTGGACCGATGGCCGCGCCGCAGGCATCGCGCAGATGGAAGCGTCGATGCGCTTTTTCCAGACGCAACGCATCGATCTGATGCAGATTCACAATCTGCTCGACTGGCGCACGCAACTGGCCACGCTGCGCGAATGGAAAGCCGCGGGCCGCGTTCGATATATCGGCATCACGCATTACACGTCGAGCGCGTTTGCGCAGGTTCAGGACGTGTTGCGCGCGGAAAAACTCGATTTCGTCCAGATCAACTACGCCGCCAACGATCGCGACGCCGAAGCGCAATTGCTGCCGCTTGCGAAGGAACGCGGCGTCGCGGTGATCGTCAATCAGCCGTTTGGCGGCGGTTCGCTGTTGGCGAGTCTCAAAAGCCGCGCGCTGCCGGACTTTGCGCAGGAGATCGGCTGCACGAGCTGGGCACAGCTTCTGCTGAAGTTCGTGCTGTCGAATCCTGCCGTGACGTGCGTGATTCCCGGCACGGGACGGCGCGAATACATGATCGACAACGTGCACGCGGGTATCGGCGAATATCCGGATAAGGCGATGCGTGAGCGCATCGCGGCTGCGGTAGCCTGACCCGCCTGACCAGGAGACCATCATGAGCGATCCGTTCGATCTGCAACGCTTCGTCGATGCGCAGGAAGCCGTGATCGACGACGTACGCGCGGAACTGTCTGCGGGCCGCAAGCGTTCGCATTGGATGTGGTTCGTGTTTCCGCAGATCGAAGGGCTCGGGCATAGCCAGATGGCGCATCGTTATGCGATCCGCTCATGCGCGGAAGCCGAGGCGTATCTCGCGCATCCCGTGCTCGGCGCGCGACTGCTGGAACTGACCGCGATCCTCAATCGCCTGAAAAACGCGCGCGCAGAAGATGTGTTCGGCTATCCCGACGACCTGAAATTCCATTCATCGATGACGCTGTTCGCGCATTGCGCGGCAGACCCGACCGTGTTTGATGAAGCGCTGGATCGCTATTTCGGCGGGCGTCGGGATGAAGCGACATTGAAACTCTGCGGAGAAACCAGATGAGCAAAAGTCTCAAATTGCACGATCACGTCAGTTGGAACACGCCGCAGGGCGAAACCACGGGCCGCATCGTGCGCGTCATCACGCAGCATACGAAGCTCGATGGGCATGAAGTCGCGGCATCGAAGGACGATCCGCATTACGAAGTCGAAAGCGACAAGAGCGGCAAGCGCGCCGTGCACAAGGGCGAATCGCTCAAAAAGAAAGCGTAAAGCTGCGCCGCAGCACGAATCCTGCAAAAGCCAAGGCTTTCGGTCAAACTGCTAGCCGCGCTCGAATTGCGCGTCATTCCAGCAACGGTTTGCCAAATCTTTTGAGGATTTCATATGAACTCGAAACTCGTGGCACTGCTTCTCGCCTCGTCCGCCTTCGTCCTTTCCAACGCGGCGTCCGCGCAGGTTGCGGGCTCGCAGCCACTCGGCGTGTCGGTGGAAGTATCGACGGCCATCATCAACGGCTGGAGCGTGAAGAAGTCGATTCTGAACAAGCCCGTCGTCAATGACCAAGGCCAGAAAGTCGGCGTGATCCGCGATCTGATCATCGCGCCGGACAAGTCGGTGTCGTTCGCGATCATCGGCGCGAATCAGTTTCTGGGCGTGACGCACCATGACGTGGCGATTCCCGTCGAACAACTCGACGTGAAGAACGGCCAACTGGTGCTGGCCGGCGCAACCAAGGAAGCCATCAAGGCGTTGCCAGAATTCCAGTACACGAAGGTCAAATCGACGCCGGTCGCGCGCGCCGACTTCGAGCATCATTAAGCGATGCAGCGAACAGGCGACGATATTTCATCGCCGCCTGTCCAGACTGTCTGACACTCAGAACGTGCTCCAGCCTTCCGCATTCGCTGGCGCGGCGCGGTTCACCGCGACGGCGGGCGCACGTTTCACGCGCGGGCTTTCAGCAACATAACCCGCGCCGCCTTCGACCGCGAAGAACGCCATCACTTCGTTCAGCTTGCGGCCCTGCTCCTCGAGCGATTGCGATGCCGCTGCCGCTTCCTCGACCAACGCCGCGTTTTGCTGCGTGACCTCGTCCATCTGCGTGATGGCGACATTGACCTGCTCGATCCCGCGTCCCTGTTCCGCCGATGCCGCCGCGATCTCCTGCATGATGTCCGTCACACGCGCGACCGCCTGCGTGACTTCGGCCATCGTCTCGCCCGCTTCGGTCGCGAGTTGCGAGCCGCCGCGCACCTTATCGACGGATTCGGCGATCAGTTCCTTGATCTCCTTCGCCGCCGTCGATGAACGTTGCGCGAGACTGCGCACTTCGCTCGCCACCACCGCGAAACCGCGGCCCTGCTCGCCCGCGCGCGCCGCTTCGACAGCCGCGTTCAGCGCCAGAATATTGGTCTGAAACGCGATCCCTTCGATAATCCCCGTAATCTCCGCGATCTTGCCCGAACTCGTGCTGATGCCGGTCATCGTATCGACGACGCGGCTCACGACTTCGCTGCCACGCTGCGCCACATGCGATGCGTTCGATGCCAGCGTGCTCGCCTGATGCGCGTTGTCGGCATTCTGTTTGACGGTGGACGTGAGCTGCTCCATGCTCGCCGCCGTTTCCTGCAGCGACGCGGCCTGTTGCTCGGTGCGCTGGCTCAGATCGGTATTGCCGGTGGCGAGTTCTTTCGCCGCGCCACCGACCGCGCCGCTGCTTTCGCGCACGCGGCTGACGGTTTCGGTGAGACGCGTGTTCATATCGCTCAAGGCGCGCAGCAAATCGCCGGTTTCATCCTTCGTATTCGCGACGATCCGGCTGCGCAGATCGCCACGCGCCACCGTCTGCGCGATCCCCACCGCGACGCCGATCGGCATCGTGATGGAACGCGTGATCGCGATTCCCGCCGCCACCGCGAACAGCGCAGCGAACGTGCACAGCGCGATCAGCACATCGCGTTGGGTCTGATAGCGCGCTTCATCCGCACGGACGATTTCCTCGCGGCGCTGACGCGTGTAGGCGGCGTAATCGTCGGTGGCTTTCACGAGTTGCGCGAGCAGCGGACGGCACTGATCGTCCATCTTGGCGATGGCCTGATCGTGCTTGCCTTCCAGCGCCAGCCCGACGATATCCGTCGCCACCGGCCCGTAAAGCGTCTCCACACGCGCCATTTCAGCGACGAGGCTGCGCGCCTTGTCGCTCGTATCGCTGGCGGAAGCGATCATGTCCTTCAGTTGCTTGAGGCGCGCCTGCACATCTTCGTGCGCGCGCGTGACTTCGGCTTTTTCCAGTTCGAGATCGGACGGTTTGGTGACGAGCACCAGATTGCGCGCCGCAATCGCACGGCGATCGACGGCGGTGCGCAGTTCCCCGGCCACATCGGCGCGGGCGTTGATGCCGTTCACGTATTGCGCGAAGCCATCGGTCGCGGCGGACAGCGCCCGCAACGACATGCCTGCGACGAGGACCACCAGCACGGCCAGAATGCCGAAGCCGGCAATCAGCTTGTTCTTGATCGTGATATTTCTCAGGTTCATTTTTGGGTTCTCTCAGGTCCGTTACGGGACTGTTTGGCGCCGTTCGTTTCGCCCGTGCCTATTCTCCGAAAGGCGCGAGCGAACTTTTGCCCTCATACGGGGCGTGACGCTCCAAATGATGATTACGGCGGCGCGAACGGCCCTCTTGAGGGTCAACCAGAAAAAAGTCCCGGATTTGTCCATCCCTTTTAATTACGCTCGAAATCTTTACCGGGCGGTTGAAAACTCGCCTGCCGCGGCGTGGTCGGATCGGCGATACTGAACGCTCGTTCCAACCCTCGTTTCCTTCGATGCCGACACTACTCGACCACCGCACGCCCGAATTCGAAGCCGCAATCGCCGCTTTGCCGCCCTCCGCTTCCTCGCCCAACGACGAGCGCTATTGGGACGCCGTACGCGGCCTGTACCGCCAGTCGGACGCGATGATCAATCTGGAAAACGGCTTCTGGGGCGCGATGACCGAGCCAGTGAAAGCGATGTTCCGTTACTGGACCGAGCGCGTGAACTTCGAAACGACGTTTCTGGTGCGTCCGCATTGGCAGGCGCTGCACACGGAATTGCGCGCGCGCGTGGCATCGGCAATGGGCTGTTCGGTCGATGAAATCGAACTGACGCGCAACGCCACGGAAGCCTTGCTGGCGCTGATCGGCGGTTACAACACGCTGTCTCCCGGCGATACCGTGCTCTACAGCGATCTCGACTATCCGTGCTGCAAGGACGCGATGGAATGGCTGCGCGAGCGGCGCGGCGTGGAACCGGTGCGTATCGTGATTCCGGAACCGGCGACGCGTGAGGCCGTATTGGAAACCTACGCCGCCGCGTTGTGCGCGCATCCGAAAACGCGGCTCGTGCTGACGTCGCACGTGTGCTTCGCGACCGGTCTGGTGATGCCCGTCGCGGAGATTTCGGCGCTGGCGGAAGAACATGGCGCGGACGTGATCGTCGATGCCGCGCATTCCTGGGGCCAACTCGATTTCGATGTACCCGATCTGCGCGCGCCGTTCGCCGCGCTGAATCTGCACAAGTGGATCGGCGCGCCGCTGGGCTGCGGCGCGATCTACATTCGCCGCGACAAGCTCGATGCCATCGATCCGTATCTCGGCGACCGCACCTGGCCGCGCGACGATATCCGCTCGCGCGTGCATACGGGATCGCCGAATTTCGCGGCGTGGCTGACGGTGCCGTCGGCGCTGGAGGTACACGCGCGGATCGGCGCGAGCGCGAAGGAAGCGCGTCTGCGCGCGCTCCGCGATGCCTGGGCCGAACCGGCGCGCGCGCTGCCGGGCGTCACGATTCTGACGCCGCCCGATGCCTCGATGACCTGCGGTATCACCGCGTTCCGTATCGATGGACAAGCGGCGAAGGCAACCGCCGATGCGCTGCGCGATCGATTCGGCGTCTTCACAGTGATGCGTCCGGGCACGAACGGCGGCGATGTGGTGCGCGCGACGCCCGCGTTGTTCTCGCGCATGTCGGATGCGGAACGCTTGCTCGAAGGCATCCGCGTGCTGGCGAGCGAGGCTAGATAACGCGCGCGTCGAGTTGCTCGATCAACGCCCCGAGCGCCTCCGAACAAGGCGCTTCGACTTTCAGCGCGAGCAGTGCATCTGCTCGCGTCTTGCCGATATTCACCGCCGCGATCGGCTTGCCGCTTTTCACGGCCCATTCGCAGAAGCGAAATCCCGAATACACCATCAGCGATGAACCCAGCACGAGCATCGCGTCGGCCGATTCGAGCGAGCGTGCGGCGTCCTGCACCAGTTCGCGCGGCACGCTTTCGCCGAAGAACACCACGTCGGGTTTGAGCACGCCGCCGCAGCGCGTGCAGCCGGGGATATCGAAGGATTCGAAGTCGAGATCTTCGATATGCGCATCACCATCGGGCAAATCGGGCGCGACGTGACCGATGAAATCCGGATTCAGCGCTTCGAGCATGCGCTGCACGTTCGCGCGCGTATGCGGCTCGCCGCACGACATGCAGCGCACGCGGCCGATATTGCCGTGCAGTTCGATCACATCGGGATTGCCCGCGCGCGTGTGCAGACCATCGACATTCTGCGTCACCAGCCGATGCACCCGCGACCGCGCCGCCAGCGCCCTCACCGCGTGATGCGCCGCGTTCGGCTGAGCGCCCGCCACCACCGGCCAACCGATCAGACTGCGAGCCCAGTAACGGCGGCGCGCGTAGTCGGAACCTAAAAAATCCTTCAGCAGAATCGGCGCGCGACCGGTGCGCTGGCCTTCGCGATCGCGATAACACGGAATGCCCGACGCGGTGCTGATACCCGCGCCGGACAATACGAACAGCTTCGGATGCCGTTCGACGAACTCATGTAGGGAATGCACTGAACGTCCTCTTTGGCGTTTTCGGCGGCGTTTTCATCGAAGAAAATATAAGGCGAAACGGCGTTGCGCGCTGGCCTTACCAATTTTGCAAATTGCAAAGTGGCTTGACCAAATCGCGTCGCGCCGCTAGATTGTCCGCTGCCCCATATCCCATTAAAAAGCGAGACACCTGATGCTGACCGTTATCTGCGAAACGCCCGGAACCCTCAAAGCCGAACAGCGCGATAAGCCCGCGCGCGGCGAGAACGAAGTGCTCGTGCGTGTGAAGCGCGTCGGCGTGTGCGGGACGGATCTGCATATTTTTACGGGCAATCAGCCGTATTTGTCGTACCCGCGCGTGATGGGGCATGAGTTGTCGGGCGTGGTCGAAGAAGCGGATGCGTCAAGCGGGCTTACGGCTGGCGATACCGTTTATGTGATGCCGTATCTGTCGTGCGGCAAGTGCGTCGCGTGCCGTCAGGGCAAGACCAATTGCTGCGTGAATATTCAGGTGCTCGGCGTGCATCGCGATGGCGCGTTTACGGAGTATCTGAATCTGCCGGCGCAGTTCGTCCACAAGGCCGACGGCGTGACGCTCGATCAGGCCGCGATGGTCGAATTTCTCGCCATCGGCGCGCACGCCGTGCGACGCGCCGATGTGCAGCGCGGCCAGCGCGTGCTGGTGGTCGGCGCGGGGCCGATCGGCATGGCGGCGCTGACGTTTTCGCGACTGCGCGGCGCGCATGTCACCGCGCTCGATACGCGTGAAGACCGGCTGGCGTTCTGCCGTCGCGAACTGAAAGTGGATGCGACCGTGCAGATCGGTGAACAGGACAAGACGCAATTGTCGGCGCTCACGAACGGCGAATTTTTCGACGTCGTATTCGATGCCACCGGCAACTCGCGCGCGATGGAACGCGGCTTCGAGTTCATCGCGCACGGCGGCAAGTACGTGTTGGTATCGATCGTGCCGGATCGCATTTCCTTCGCCGATCCCGAATTCCACAAGCGCGAGGCGACGCTGCTGGCCAGCCGCAACGCGACGCCCGAAGACTTCGAAACTGTGCTCACCGCGATGCGCGCTGGCGATGTGCCGACCGATGCGCTCAACACGCATCGCCTCACGCTCAGCGATGTGCCGACGCGTTTCGCTTCGTTGCTCGATCCGTCGGCGGGCGTGGTGAAAGCGATCGTCGAGTGCTGATGTTGTTCTATTCAGGCCGTGCTTCGGGATAGCACGGTCTGCCTTGCGCGTCGTGCCATGGCTCGGCGTGCTTGCACCAAATTTCGTACTCGGGCAGGAAAAGACCGGGCTGGTCGAACAGCCCGGTCGGCACTTCTATTTCTTCGATGCCATCGAACGCGAGAAATATCGGCGATCCGCATGTCGGACAATGATGACGCTTGCCATGTTCCGAACTCGACCAGGCGATCGTGTCGCCATCGATCGTGACCGCGCTGCGCTCGAAAATCGCGTATACGGCGAACGGCGCACCGTGAATGCGTCGGCACGTCAGACAGTGGCAAAGGTTCACCTCCTTTGGCGCGGATGAAATGCGCAGGCGAATGGCACCGCACGCGCAGCGAGCATGTTCAATCATCGGCTGATTCACCATTCTTTTCGGAATGTAAGAAAGCTGGCCATCGCTCCGTTCCCACATCTACCATTGCATGCACTACTCAGTCACGTTGCAGCGCGGGAGTACGGTTATTGCTTAACAATGACGCTCCGCACGCGATCCCGACGCGCGGCGCCGCATGCGTTCGGGAGTCTCTTCGGCGGAGGTCGTTATGCGTGGGTTGCGATCTGGGAATGCGTCATCCGAATCCGAGCGAACACGATGGTTCAGGCGTAGCGTGCAAATCATCGTCGTCCTGACGATTGCTGCGTGCGGTGGAGGCGGCGGGTCGAATAACACAGCGACTACGGCGGCGGGTTCGTCGGGCGGCAACAGCGGCAGCGGCAGCAGCAGCGGTTCGGGCGCGACATCGAGCGGCACGAGTGGCACAAGTTCAAGCACAAGCGGTGGAACGGCGAGCGGCGATACGACGAGCGCAGGCTCGGGCACCGGCACAAGCTCGGGCACAGCAGCAGCCACGACCGCCTTCGCCACCGATGTCCTGACGCATCACAACGACCTCTCGCGCAGCGGCCAGATGCTCGCGGAAACCACGCTGACGCTGTCGAACGTCAACGCATCGAGCTTCGGCAAGCTCCGTATGTTGTCCACCGACGGCCGCGTCGATGCCCAACCGCTGTACGTGACGAATCTCGCGATCGGCGGCGCGGCGCATAACGTCGTCTACGTCGCCACGGAACACGGCAGCCTCTACGCGTTCGACGCCGACACCGGCGCGCAACTTTGGAAAGTGACCCTGCTCGGCGCGGGCGAAACATCGACCACCACCGCCTGCCAGGACTTTGTGCCGGAAATGGGCATTACCGCCACGCCGGTCATCGATCGTTCGCGCGGCCCGAATGGCATTTTGTACGCGGTCGCAATGAGTTCGGACGCGAACGGCCAGGCCCATCATCGGCTTCACGCAATCGACCTCGCGAGCGGCGCGGAACTGTTCGGCGGACCGAAAGAGATTGCCGCGACCTATCCCGGCACGGGCGCAAACAGCGTGAACGGCGTCATCACGTTCGATGCCGCGCTGCATACGGAACGCGCCGCACTCACGCTCGTCAACGGCAACATCTACATGGGATGGACCGCGCACTGCATGGCCGGTCCGTACACCGGCTGGCTGATGGCCTACAGCGCCGACACGCTCGCGCAGACCGGCGTGCTCAACATCACCGCCAACGGTTCACAAGGCTCGATCTGGATGGCGGGTTCCGGCATGGCGTCGGATGGCACGTCGCTCTACTTTATCGACGGCAACGGCTCGTTCACGCCCACGCTGAACGCGCAGGGCTTTCCGATCGACGGCAATCTCGGCAACACCTTCATGAAGATGTCGCTCGCGCCGAGCATGAAGATCGTCGATTACTTTGCGACGATGAACAACGTCACACAGGCCGCCAACGACGAAGATTTCGGCTCCGGCGGCCCGCTACTGCTACCCGATCAAACCATGTCCGATGGCACCGTCAAGCATCTCGCCGTCGGCGCGGGCAAGGACAACAAGATCTACGTGGTCGATCGCGATTCGATGGGCAAGTACAACCCGAGCGCGAACAGCAACTGGCAAACGCTGGTAGGCACGCTGGCCGGCGGCATCTGGGGATCGTCGGCGTATTACAAGGGCGTGGTCTACTACGGCGGACTGAACGACAGCCTCAAGGCGCTGCCCATTTCCAACGCGATGCTCGCGACCACGGCGGCATCGCGCAGCCCGACGACGTTTCCGTATCCCGGCACGACACCGGCGATCTCGGCGAACGGGGCATCGAACGGGATTGTGTGGGCGTTGGAGAACGGCACGACCGGCGCGCTGCACGCCTACGACGCCAGCAATCTCGCGCGCGAGTTGTACAACAGCAATCAGGCCGGCACACGCGACCAATGGGGACCGGGCAACAAGTTCATCACGCCGATGATCGCGCAGGGAAAAGTCTTCGTCGGCACGCAGACGGGCGTGGCCGTCTTTGGTTTATTGCGCTAAGAATGCAAAATGCCAAAAGCGCCCGATGTATGGGCGCTTTTGCCTGAAGCGTTGAAGCCTTATTTGACGAAGTAACCGCGATTCTGCATGCAGTCGCTGTAAGCGCGCCAATAGCGGACCATCGGCGGTTCGGGCGGCGGAAGCGGCGGCATTTTCATATCGCCGCCGAGAATCGCATCCGATGCACCCGATGCCGCCAGCGCACCCGAACCGGGCATCGCCGCCGCAGCGCCGGACGCACTAGCCGCCGTGGCCACCGTCGCCGATGCACCCGACGCCGGTGCCGCCGATGCACCCGAAGCCGGTGCCGCCGCAGACGCCGCCAGCGCACCCGATGCCGTCGGCGGCAAAGGCGGCTCGACGGCGCGCGGTGCGCTCAACGTGCGCGGCTCCTGCTGATAATTCTTCGGCGCGGTCTGCGGCTCGCGCGCCATGTTCACTTTCGTCGTCTGATTGGCGAAGGCGTAGCAGGCGGCGTTGTCCACGGCCTGTTGCCCGGAACTCTGGGCGCGGCCGGGCAAGGTGAGCGGCTGCTGCGCGAACGCGGCCCCGCACGTAGCAAGCAGGACGAATCCCGCGTAAGTGGAAGGTCTCATTGGCGTGCTGTTCCCCGATGCGGTGTTTTTAGTCGTTGCAGCCTGCCCCGCTTTTATCGCGCGTTCAAAAAGCGCGCGGCACGAGCGGCGCGGGTCTGCGCCGGGCCTGCATCAAGGATACCGTGACGGCATAACCGTCCACGCCAGAAGCACCGGCATCTTCCGCCAATTTTCAGACGTGCCGCCGTGATGCGTCAGAACTTCATACCGACGCCCAGGCCCAGCACCCACGGATCGATCTTCAGCGAACCGAGATCCGTGCCGCCCGCCGACGCGCTCGTGCGCATCCAGATTTTCTTCAAGTCCGCGTTGACGAACAGGTTCTTGGCCACCTGCACATCGACGCCCGCCTGAATCGCCGGACCGAAGCTGCTGTGCTTGATCGACACGGGGGTATCGCCCGCTTTGAGCTTGTCGTTATAGAAGTACGTGTAGTTGATACCCGCGCCGACATACGGGCGCACCTTGCCCGCATGATTGAAGTGGTACTGAAGAAGCAGCGTCGGCGGCAGCACGCTCACGCCGCCCAATCCGCCGATGCTCGACGTCACCTGATGGCGCGACGTGCCGAGAATCAGCTCGACGCCGATCTGATCGCGGATCATGTACGTGATGTCCAATTCAGGGACCATCGAGTTGTTCACATTGGCGTTCAATGTGCCAAGCGCGCCGCCCGCCGATACTTGCGGCATGATCTCGATCGCGCGCAGGCGCACGAGCCAGTCGTTTGCGTAGACTCCGTTGCTGGTGTCGCTGGCCTTTGCGTTACCCGCAAACAGCGCAGCACAAGCGAGAACCACCACTCCCAAATGCTTTTTCATTTTGAATTCCAACGTGTAAAGCCGGAATTCTCCAGACGCGTACCGCGCGCGCCTTTGATGACAATCAAGCGCAGCTTGAAAGATGCGCACACGCCACGCCAATTGTTGAGATCGGACAAGGCAAGTGCGATCAGGCCCGCACCTTGCTGAAAAAGCGTAAAGCGCAGAACAATGGGAGGACGAAAATGAAAACCACGATGGGCGCACTGGCAACTCGCACGGCAGGCTTTTTATTGGGCACCACGCTGGCCGTCGTCGCGAGCGCGCAGCAGCAACAGAAGCCGAACAAACTCGATTACGACAGTACGCCTGCGTATCAGGAACACGCGACGACATCGCCTGCGGCCGCAGCGGCCAGCGCAAGCGATGCACTGAAGACGCGGCCCGGCAAGCAATCGGCGGGGAAGGAAAAGGCGCCGAGCCGTGCGAACGGACTCGGCATGGATGCGGGCGCAGCGAGTATGGGAAAGAAGGAATAAGGCTTCTTTCCCGATAGATTTACATCAATCGTTCGATTTATCGGGCCACGGCCACGTCGAGTAGCGCGACTTCTCTTCGACGGGTGCCGTGGCCTCTTTCAATTCGGGCAGGGCTTCAGCGAACCACGCGACGTCCTTGCGGCGCTCTTCGACATACGCAGTCCAGCCCTTCGCGTTTTCATCGAAAAGGTCGTGTTTTACGGTGTTGGCGAGCATGTCTCGATTGAGCGTTTCATCGAGCAAGGCTTTCGGCCACACGAAAAATGCGCCTGATGCGCGGCGGATGAAATCGCGCGGGGTCATGTTTGCATCGACGAAAGCGAGCAGCGTGAAACTTGCCAGCGCGTCGTTGCCGCGCACCGCAGCGCCGATGCTCTCGTATTCGTCAGCGCATTGGCTCAGGCAAAACACCGTCTCCAGTACGTCGCCTAAGTGCAGCAGCAGCGCGCGTCGTTCGTAGGGATCTTGCACGGCCTGTTGTTTCGTCATTCGTCGTCTTCCGTATTTACGATGATGGAGTCCCTCGATTTTAACGAACCTCGCGTGACGTGCGCATTCACGCGCTAAAACGCGCTCTGAAACTCGCACGATAGTCATTCGGCGATACCCCAAGCCGCCGCGTGAACACGAGCCTCATGCGATCCGCTGTGCCGAACCCATATTCGTACGCGATGGTTTTAAGCGGTGTATCGCTGCTCTCCAGCGCATTGCGCGCGGCGTCCACTCGCGCGCGTTCGACGAATTCATGCGGCGTCATATTCGCAAGCTGAACGAAGCTGCGCGCGAAACTGCGCTCGCTCATGCCCGCCACGCGCGCGAGTTCTTCCACCGACAAACGCGCGCCGATGTGCTCCATCACATACGCCTGAACCTTGGCGACGGGCGAAGTTTCATCGGCAGGAGCGCTTAAATATGGGCTGAATTGCGATTGCCCGCCGCGTCGCTGTGCGAACACCACGAGCCGCTTGGCAACTGCAAGCGCGACCTTCGAACCATGATCTTCGGCGACCAAAGCAAGCGCGACATCGATGCCCGCCGTCACGCCCGCCGATGTCACGAGATTGCCATCGCGCATATAGATGCGATCCAGTTCGACGCGCGCCTTCGGGAATTGCGTGGCGAGTTGCGGCGCGTTCTGCCAATGCGTCGTCACATCGCGGTCATCGAGCAAGCCCGCGTGGCCGAGTGCGAATGCGCCGGTGCAGATGGAGCCGTAGCGATCGCTTTTTGAAGCGACCTCAACGAGCCAGCGTGAGAGGTCTTTGATCGGTGCATCGGAAGGCAAGGCGGGGCCGCCTGCGACCAGGGCAATGTCATATCTCGACGTTGCTTCTCGCCACGATAAATCCGCCAGCAAACGCGTTCCGTTCGATGCGCGCACCGCGCGTTCCTCCGGTCCGACGAGCACGAATTCATAGCCCTCGCCTTCGGGCACGAAGCCGTTGGCTTCCGCGAAAACATCGACCGGACCGGCTACATCGAGCGCCTGCACACCGGGAAATACGGCAATCGCGACTGTACGCATGGACGTGTAAGTAGATGGCAGAAGACAGCGTGCGAGTGGCAGAGTTCGACGTCTCGTTTCGATTGTCGCGTCGCTGCGTTTTGCCGACACTTGATGTCAACAAATGCCGATCGCGTGAGCGATTTTATCAACGCATTCAAGGAGCGACTCAAATGAGCGAGATCATCGCAGGCATTACGATTCCCGACAGTCAGATGGCGCGCGCCGCCACGCAGCTCGTGCGCGATACCGAGCCTGATTTGCTGTACAACCATTCACGCCGCGTGTTTCTGTTCGGGGCACTTGCGGGCGAGCGCAAGCAATTGAAGTACGACGCCGAATTGCTTTATATCGGCGCGATGTTCCACGATATGGGTTTGATCGAACGCTACAGCAGCGCGCACGATCGCTTCGAAGTGGATGGCGCGAATGCGGCGCGTGATTTTCTGCGCGGCTATGGGATTGGTGAGAACGAGATCGAACAGGTGTGGGATTCGATTGCGCTGCATACGACGCCGGGTATTCCGCAGCATAAGAAGCCGGTCGTGGCGCTCGTGACCGCAGGCGTTGAGATGGACGTGTTGGGGCTTGCTTTTGACGAGTTCACGGCGGATCAGCGTCATCGTGTGGTGACGGCGCATCCGCGTGAAGTCAATTTCAAGGAAGGTATTATCGATGCGTTTGCTCAAGGTACGATTCGTAAGCCTTTGACTACGTTTCGCAACGTTAAGGCTGATGTGCTTGCGCTCAAAGATCCCGCGTATAAGCGGTTGAATTTTTGTAGCATTATTTTGGGGAATGCCTGGAATGATTCGGGGCATGGGCATGGGCATGATCATTCGCGGTGTTAACGGTTTGGTTTTTTGGTTTTGCTGCTTGCGGTTGTTGTGCTGTTTAGGCAGTAGCCGCCTCCCCGGCGGGGGGATAACTTTCTTTGCTGCTGCAAAGAAAGTCACCAAAGAAAGCAGCTTTTTCAACCAGACACTGCACGTTGAAAGGGCAAGTGGATTAATCGTCTCC
>NZ_JAQFVG010000339.1 GCF_029439455.1 Caballeronia sp. BR00000012568055
CAGAACCCAAAAAATCAAACAACCAACCGAACAGCAATCCCCACATCCAACGGCGCGATCCGCGCCAACAACCGCGCAGTCTCATCCTCATTAGCATCGTTACGACTAAGAATCCCATAAGCCGCGCGTAGCGCATCAGCGGTAAGCGAAGGATCCCACGCCGCCACACCAAATCGATCGATCTCCTCAACAAGCGCGCGTGCGAACGCATCCAGCCGCGCTCCCGGCCGATACTCCAGCAGCACATCACACAGCGCCGTGCGCAAACGCAACCGCGCGCTCACGGCAGTGCTCTTGTCGATCGCATCCTGAAGGCATTGCGCCGCAGCGGGCAGATCGTTATCGGCAGCAAGCGCCCGCGCCCGCGATATCACCGCAGCGAGCGGATCGGCAGCGACCGATGCACCCGCATCCGCGCCCGATGACGCCAGCGTACCGAGCCACGCCAGCGTATCGGCACCGGCGAAGGGCACGCCGTTGGAAAACTTCAGGCGCTCGATCCCGTCCATCCGCGCCACGAACTTCGCGGTCTCGTTGCACACTTCGCGATGCGCATCGCTCCATGCATCGCCCAAAATCGCGAGCGATGCGGCGGCCGCGCATTGCACATCGAGCCAGAACGGATACTGCGCGAGCTGCGTTTCCGCGAACGCGACCACATCCGCATGTGCCGCGCGCGATTGCAGATTGCGCAACGCGTCCTGCAATTGCGGAAGCGGACCGGGCAGACGCGTCTCCGCGCCGCTCGCAACAGGCAATTGTTCGATACCCGCCCACGCGCCGATGCGCCGCAGCCGAAAACCCAGTGCGCTCGATGGCTCGTTCTCCGCGTACCAATGGCCGATCTCGGCGATGCGTTGCAGCGCTTCGTCGGTGGCGTGGCTGGCGCTATCGGTTGAATCGACGGGAAGCGGGGCGGCGGCAGCGGGCACAGCAGCAACGACGGCGACCGGAGCAGGTGCCACTACAACAACCTCAGGCACAACCTCAACTACAGGCTCCACAACCTGCACCGTCCCCAGCAAAGCCCGCAACGGCTGCATCGACGGAGCTTCGTCGTCCTTTTCCGCGAGCACGCGATCGATGCCCGCCAGCGCCTCGCGCACGGCGCCAACCAGCGCCGCGTCCTGCGGCGGCCAGCTCGACCAGTCGTGCTCCTCGCCATGCGCGCGCACGCGATCGATCAGCCATTGCACGGCATTGCGCCGCGCCCGCAGCCGCGCGACCGGCGGATAAAGCTGCTCCCAATGCGTCGCCAGCATGCCTTCGAGCATCTGCGCGCCATCGCTCAAACCGGTGAGACCGCGCGTGATCAGCAGCGCGCCGGTCAGATAGCTCGCGACCAGAATGTCCTTGCCTTTGTTCGCGAGCAGCGCCGACGACAGCCGCACCACCTGTTCCCAGTCGGGCGCGCCGCTCGCGGCCGGATTGGTCAGTTTGGCGATTTCGTTTTGCAGCAGATCGAAGTCGGGATCGTCGCGCACGTCGATACCGCACGGTTGCGCGTCGCTGATGGGCTGCGTGCCCAGGCTCTTGATATCGTTCACGAGGTTCTTCAGGTCCACAAATGTTCGATGTCGGTATCGAAGATATAGCCCGCGCCGCGCTCGGTGCGCAACAGCGTCGGCTTTTTCGGGTCGATCTCGATCTTGCGACGCAGCCGGAGAATCTGCACGTCGATGGCGCGATCATAAATGTCATCAAAGGCGCGCGTGCTTTCAAGCAGCTTTTCGCGCGTGATGATGCGGCCCGGCGCGCTGAGAAAGGTCACCAGCAGATTGAATTCCGAGTTGGTCAGCGGCACCGTCGATGCATCCGCCGCGCTCAGGCGTCGGGTGTTCAGATTCAGCGTCCAGCCCGCGAATCGATACGCATTCGGCAGTTTGCCGCGCGACAGCGGCGCACTCGATACCCCGCCCGCGCGACGCATCACGGCCCGCATGCGCGCCAGCACTTCGCGCAGCGAAAACGGCTTGACGATGTAATCGTCCGCGCCGAGTTCGAGTCCCATCACCAGATCGGCCTCGTCCTTGCGGCCGGTGATGTACATGATCGGCACCTGCGCTTCTTCACGCCAGCGGCGCGCCAGATCGGTGCCGTCGCCATCGGGCAGGCCGAGATCGAGCAGCACGAGGTCGTAGCGCTTCGACGCGAACACGCCGATCGCCTCGTGCGCGCTCGCCGCGCCATCCACTTTGTAGCCGTGGCCGGAGAGATATTCGATCAGCAGCGTGCGCATCGAATGGTCGTCATCGACCACGAGGATGCTCTGTTGCGGCGGCAACGTCATGACAGGTCCTTCAGAGCGGTATTCAGGGCGGAATTCAGGACGGAAGCGAGCGCTTCGCGGTCCAATGGTTTGGGCAGGACGATGCAGCGCGCATCGTGCAGCAGAGACAGGTCGTCGGTGCAGAGAATCAGGCGCGTGCGCGGCGCTTCGTCGAGCACGCGCGAGATGAACGTGTGCGGGTCCATCGGCAGGTGCTCCGCGTCGGCGAGCAGCAGCGGGCGGTCGTCGTGCATGGCGGCGGCGTCGATCAGTGCTTCGTCGGCATCGGCGTAGCCGAGCGGCTCGAAGCCCATTTCCGCGAGCCAGTCTTCGCAGCGCTCGCGCGCGGGGACGTCCGTATCGATCACGATGACGCGTTCGCCTTGCGCGAGCGGCTGCGCATTTTCATCAACGTCTTCTTCCGCCGATGCCGACATCGGTGCGCTCGACACCAGCGGCAATATCAACCGAAAACGCGTGCCCGCAGCACTCGTGGAAATCGCCACGCCCCCGCGATGCTCACACGCGACGCCCGCGACGATCGCGAGTCCTAAGCCCGAGCCACCACCGAGTTTGCCAGATGCAGATCGCACCGAAAAAAACGGCTCGAACAGATGCGGCAGATGCTCAGCCGGAATGCCCGCGCCGTCATCTTCGACATCGACCCACGCGATTGCGCCCGGCGGCACGTCACCGACGGCGAGCGCTTCGTCAAAAGTATCCGCGCGGCCCACGCGCAGCACCACGCGCGAACGTGCGGCGAGACTCGCGTTGCTAGCCAGATTCAGCACGGCGCGCACGAGCTGTCCGCCGTGCGCGGCAACCATCAGCCGATGCGTCGCCGGTTCCAGTTCGATCGTCACGCCGTTGCGGCACAAGGGCCGCGCCAGCGCGACGCTTTCCTTCACGATCGACAGCAGATCGAGCGTTTCGCGCACGCGATCGCCACGCCGCGCCGCCAGCAAGATCTCTTCTGTGAGCGCGTAGCCGCGCGCCGACGCCGCCTGCACTTCGCGCAAGGGCATACGCGCGGCGGAATCCGCAGCAAGCCGGTCGCGGGCGATTTCGGCGTAACCATCGACGGCGGCGAGAATGTTCTTGAAGTCGTGCGCGACGCCGCCCGCCAGCAGCCCGAGCGATTCCATCCGCCGCGCCCGTTCGAGCCGGAGCGCCAACTGGCGACGCTCACGCGCGGCCACCGCGACGAACAGCGTAAGAATGGCCAGTCCCGCCATATCGATCTGCAAATTGCGCGCGCTTTCGGCGTTATCGACGTGATATGGGCCGAAGGTCATCAAGGTCAGTGCCACGCCGACCACCGACGCGGTGCCTACCGTGGTCGCCGCAGCGGCCATGCCGCCGTAGATCGCGGTCGCCGCCAGCAATAGCGATACAACCACGCGCTGCACCTGCTCCGACACATGCAGCGCCGCCGCCGCGACGAGCAAGGTGATCACGGCCACGCTGCACGCCAGCGCGATCATCGATTCAGGATAGCGGGCGGGCGCGGCGAGCGCGGCGGGGCCGGCGGGGGCGGCGGTGCGCGCGCGCCACGCGAGCACGGCGGGCGTCAGCACCAACACCGCCACGCCGTTGCCGACGATCAGCGTGCGCCATTCGCGCCACCAGCCGTCGTGGCTCAGGTCGCTGGCGAGCGTGGCGCCGAGTATCGACGTGATGCCGATGGCGGCGAGCGGCAGCAGCAACAGAAAGCGCATCAGCGCGGAGGTCGTGACAATGCTGCCGTTGGTATCGACGAAACGGCGGCCTAGCCACGCGCACAGCGCCACTTCGAGCACATCGAGCAGGCAGAAGCCCAGATCGCTGCGCCATGACGCGGCGCTGAATTCACCCGTCGCTGCAATCGCGATAAACACCGCCAGCAGATACACCGGCCAGCGTCGCGGCGGCAGCGGCCAGATCACCGCGATGGCAATGGCAGGCGCGGGCCACGCGATCGCCGCGAGCGTGCCCGCGCCGCCCAGATGCGCAACGGGCCGCGCCAGCAGATAGCAGATCAGGCAGAGCGCGAGCGGTTCGGCAAACGCGCGGATATCGCGCGCGATATGCGGTGTGACCGTCTGCCGAAGAGAATCGGACATGGCGATGAGCGCGGAATCGTCCGCGAATCGGGCGATTAGCTGAAGAACTTGCCGAGCGCGATGCTCACCGATTGCGTCGCCGTCAGTCCGATCGACGGATTCTGGTCGCACACGTCGTCGTACGGGAACGCGTAGGCGAGCGAATTCGTGCTCAGTTGATGGAACAACTGCGCCCACGGATTGACCACCAGCGTGTTCGCGTTGGCAATCTGATAGAACGTGGCGGCGTCGTTCTTGCAGGTGGCATCGGCGAGGGTGTTGGACATCACGCCGCGATTGAAGGCGGCGGCGATCATCTTCTGCACGTTCTTGGCCGCGTCGCTGCCGGTGGCGAGCGCGTTGGCGCACTGCCACACGTCGAGACTGGAGATGCCCGGCGTGCCCGCGCCGCCGACCGTGAACGCCGCCGTGCCGCTGGCCGTCGCGCCGCTGTAGAACGTCAGGCCGACTCCGGATTGCACGATACCGGTGTAGGTGCCGGTGGAAAGATCGGTGGTCGAGAGCGGCGTGGTGGTCCAGGTCCGATACCAGTTCTCGATGGTTTGATCGAAATAGCTGAGCAGCGAGCCGGTGTAGCCAGCCTGCGCCGAAATGCTCTTGGGCGACAGCGCGCGCAGCGTGACGCTGCCGTTGACCGCCATGGCCGACGGAAACGCCGACGGCGCGGCCACGGCCTGCGGCACGTAGAACGCGGCAGGCAGTTTCGATACCGCATCGAGAATGGCCGGACGCGACGACTTGTACTGGCCCTGGAGCGTGCCGCCCGGCGTGCCGTTCAGCAACAGCGGGAAGCCGAACTGATCGACCTGCGTGGTGTTGCCGTTGAAATTGCCGTTGCTGTCGAACGAGAATTCGATCCAGTCGAACAGCGTCAACGCGCCCGGCCCGCCGATGGTCACCGGCGCGGTGTACTGGCTGCTGCTGAGCGCCGTGAACGGCAGCTTCGGCACGCCGACCGACAGATAGATGCGCCCGCTGAACGCCGCCGTGCCGGTGCCCAGACCCGGCAGCGTGCTCGCGTTGAGCTTCGACAAATCCAGCACGAAGCTCGATCCGACCGTGAGCGGAATGCTGTAATCGGCCCATGCCAGCGGATACGTCGCGGCGAGCGCGGCCGCTTCCCCGGACGGCAGCGCGGACGAGCCGGGGAACGTCTTCGCGGGAATGGTGTTGTCGGCGGCGCTCATCACGTGCGGCGTGCCGGTGGAATCGATCCAGTATTGCGTGTTACCGGCCGGCAGACTCACTTCGCCGATCACGTAGGCGTAGACGGCGGTGCCTGCGGGCAGGTCGGTCTGGGTGAGATCGAAAGTCAGCGGGGTTTTCGCGGTCGATGCGGTGCTGGTGCCGCTGCCGTTTGTGGGCGTAGATGCGCCGGACGGCGCGGTGGCAGAAGCAGGATTCGCCGAAGACGCCGATGACGACGCCGGGTTCGAACCCGAACCGCCTCCGCATGCGGCAAGCAGGCCCGATGCGCCCATGCCCAGAATGAAAGTGCGTCGGCTGATGCTTGTCGTGGTCATCGTCGGATCCTTCGTTGGAATGTAGGCACGCGGGTCGCGGAATGACCGGGTTATCGGCAGAAAAGGGCGGCGGCTTGAGGACTTGTGCGCGTGCGCTTTGGAAGCGATGACGGGGGACGCCCGTGCATTCGCGAATTAGCCCTACCGTTCTCAAATTGCCCGTCACCCCAACCGCCCGTATTCGCGTAACGCGTTGAGTGCTTCACCTCGATCTGGACATTAGTCGGCGCTCCCGCAATTCGATCGCACTATTCAACACGGCCAAATAAGATCGCGTCGATCATCGATAACGCTCTAGAATCGTCATTAATTTATAAGAATAACTAACGAAATGCCTTGGGCAGTTTTCCAATCTCATCGTTCAACGAGTGTCTGACCAGACCCAGGAACTCTTTGACAAGTGGTTTGGACGCGTTGAGCTGCGTCTGAAGAAAGTATCCTCGCGCATGCATCACCGGCTCGAACGGCAGCAGAACCACGCCAGCCGTTGCGGTATTCAAGGTGGCGAGGCCGTTCGTCAATCCGATACCGAGTCCGCGAGAAACCATAGACAGGATAAGTGCCGCATAAGGGGTTTCGATTGCGGGAACCTGGTCAACACCCGCTGCACGCAAGACCCGATCGATGGGCGCACGCGGTTCATCCGCGTAAGACGGGAGAATCAGGCGCTCATTGCGAAGGTCGATTGCGCGAATCTTGCTGCGCGAGCTCAGTGGATGATTGGCCGGCAACGCGCAAAGCAGCGGAAGACGAAACAGGTCTTCGAACGTCACGGCATAAGCTTCCGGCGCCACCGACCCAATACCGACGTCATAGTGACCTGACGATACCCACCGTTGCATCGTGGCTTCACTGCGCATCTCGAGCGACACGTAGATCTGCGGATGCAACCGCACGAATTGCTCGATAACCGCAGGCAAAAACCCCAGCGCGAACAATGGCGCGGCCACGACTCTCAAGCGCCCGCTTTCCATTGTTCGTATTTCGCGGGCCGACTGTTCGAGCATGTCCAACCCGATGAAACTCTGCTCGACATCACGATAAAAAGACGCGCCGGCCTCGGTGATCTGAATTCTTCCTCCGTTGCGCGAAAAAAGCCGGAGTCCCGAGGCGGCCTCCAGTTCTGCGATCAGGCGGCTGATGCCGGG
>NZ_JAQFVG010000340.1 GCF_029439455.1 Caballeronia sp. BR00000012568055
AGATCGAGCTTCACGCGACCCGACATCTTTTCGATGCGGTCCGTTTCGCCGCGAAAGCCATTCACCTGCGCCCAGCCCGTAATGCCCGGCTTGATTCGATAGCGGTGCATATAGCCTTTTACGAGGCCCTTATAGATATCGTCGTGTTCGAGCGCGTGAGGGCGCGGACCGACCACCGACATTTCGCCTCGCAGCACGTTGATGAATTGCGGCAGTTCATCGAGACTCGTGCGGCGCAGGAACGCGCCGACTTTCGTCACGCGTTTGTCGCCGCGACGCGCCTGCGTAATCTGACCGTGCGTTTCCTGATGCACTTTCATCGAACGGAATTTGTAGATTTCGAACTGCTGTCCGTCTATGCCCTTGCGCTTCTGTTTGAAGAACACCGGTCCTGGCGACGACAGCTTCACCATCACGGCAATCGCGGCCAACAGCGGCGCCATACCGAGTAACACGATGGCCGCGAACACGCGATCGAACACGAGCTTGGGCAGCACCTTCACATCTGTGATCGGCGATGCAGCGAGGTTGATCGCGGGCACGCCGAGCAGGTCCACCGCTGCATGGCCGAAGAACGACAAGCTGCGCACATCGGGAATGAAGCGCACGTTCACGAAGTCGTCGCGGAACTCGTTGACGAGCTTGTGAATCGTTTGCTCTTGCGAGATCGGCAAAGCCAGCCACAGTTCGCGGATCGACTCGCGGCGAACGCGATCGGCCAGTTCTCCGAAATTTCGTTCGATGGGCACGCTGGCGATATCGTCGCCGTCCAACGCGCCGTTATCATCGAGCTGTACTTCGAACACGACGACGGGGCTGAAGCCCGCCTCGGGATGCCCGCGCATCTGCTCGATCAAGAAATCCGCGTACTGTGCCGAGCCGACGATCGCCACCGACTTCTGATTGAAACCTTCGCGGCGAATGAACTTCAGTCCCGTATATACCGCCGTTTTGGAAACGATCAGCAGGCCCATCGTGCAAACGGCCCAGTAACCGAGCCACAGACGCGACAACAATTCCGCGCGGTGGATGCTGAAGGTGAGCAGCACGCCTGCGCTTTCCACCAACAGCCACGCGATGCACACGCGCAGCAGCAGGTCGTACACTGGCTTGCCGCGCCACGACTGGTAGATGCCGAAGGACGGGAACGTCATAATCATCAGCACACAGGAGAATGCGAGCATGGTGCCTTCGACATCGTCGAGCCATACGAACGCGCCCTGGCAGATCGACGCCGCAAGCGCCGCGCCCAATGCCGCCATGGCGATATCGATGACTCTGGAAAACACACTCAGCATCGTTCCACCTCGTTAAGGGAAATCGTCTTGGCGTCCGTCTCAAGGGGTTCGGAGCGCCAACGTTTCACTTATGAAACTGAAATAATTAAGTCCTCGCAACCGCGAAATTATGTCTAAGCGCTTGGCCTGATTTTTTTCGAATTTTTTTCGCGATCAAGCCTTGTCTGGCGGGGCTTTGCAGCGATGATGCGTCGCGCAAAAAATAATTCGGCTAAGCACCTTAGGACATTTTTCCTTGCGGCTTAGGACAATAATCGCTAAAGCCTGTCCCATTTATTTAGCGGTTTTTTGCTTTTATCGACCGATTAACTCCGTGATAAAAATCGGCCTATTCGACCAGGCAACGGGAGTTAATTCATGGCAGCTTCAGACCTTGCGCTTTCCAGAAATCCGGCGCGCTCAAACGCAGGTTCAAGCGATACCGGCGCACGGCTCGCCATTCAGCCCGTCATTCTCGCGGGCGGTTCGGGCACGCGGCTCTGGCCGATGTCGCGCGAGCACTTTCCCAAGCAACTGATCGGTCTGGTCGGCGATCAGTCGCTGTTGCAGGCCACTGCGCATCGTCTGGATGGACTGACGGCGGAGAATCCGTGCATTGCGGATGCGATCATCGTCTGCAATGAAGAACATCGCTTCAAAACGGCCGAACAATTGCGCGCGCATGGCCGCCGTGCGCGCCTCGTGCTGGAGCCGGTGCCGCGAAACACCGCTCCCGCGCTGACGGTTGCCGCCATGCGCGCGCTGAGTTCGGGTGAAGATTCGGTACTGGTGGTCATGCCCGCGGATCACGTGGTCGCGGATCAGGAAGCGTTTCATCGTGCGATTGCGGCCGGTGCGCGCAGTGCCGAGCAAGGCGCGATCGTCACGCTGAGCGTGGTGCCCACGCATGCGGAAACGGGCTACGGTTACATCAAGATCGGCGAGCCGTCGCAGGAACGCGGCGCGTGGAAGCTGGAACGCTTCGTCGAAAAGCCGCATCTGGAACTGGCGCGGCAATATCTGGAATCGGGCGAATATGGCTGGAATGCAGGCATTTTTATCGTACGCGCGTCGACTTGGGTGGCAGCGATCGAGCACTATCAGCCGGCCATTCATGCGGCTTGTCTGACGGCGTATGAGAACGCTACCGAAGACGGCGAATTCATTCGGCTCGATCGCGATGCATTCGCCGCGTCGCCGTCGGATTCGATCGATTATGCGGTGATGGAGCAGCTCGCCTCGGACCGCGAACCCGCGATGTTCGAAGGCGTGGTCGTGCCGCTCGACGCGGGCTGGTCCGACGTCGGTTCATGGGACGCGATCTACAACATTCTGCCGAAGGACGATGCATCGAACGTCGCGCGCGGACGTGTGATGTTCGAGGGCGCGACATCGACTTATGCGCATTCTGAAGGGCGATTGATCGCGTGCGTAGGCACGCATAACCTCGTCGTGGTGGAAACGGCGGACGCCATTCTCGTCGCCGACAAATCGCACGCGCAGGACGTGAAGGCGATCGTCGGGCGCATCAAGTCGGAGCGCGGCAGCGAGGCGGCGGATCATCGCAAGGTGCATCGGCCGTGGGGCCATTACGATTCGGTCGATCAGGGCGATCGCTTTCAGGTCAAGCGCATCGTGGTGAAGCCGGGCGCGCGGCTGTCATTGCAGATGCATCATCATCGCGCGGAGCATTGGGTCGTGGTGCGCGGCACGGCGCTCGTCACACGCGGCGACGAGACGTTTATTCTTGCGGAGAACGAATCGACTTATATTCCGATCGGCATTACGCACCGCCTGGAAAATCCCGGGAAGATGGAGCTGGAAATTATCGAGGTGCAGTCGGGAACGTATCTTGGAGAAGACGATATCGTGCGCTTCGATGATACGTATGGGCGCAGATAAAACGCGCTGAGAACCGAGCGCAGCTCGGTTCTCGCTTCAACGCGCATCATGGATCAAGCGGCGTCCGCTGCCTGCATCGCCAGAATCTGCGCCTGGCGTCCGAGAATCATGTCGGCCGCTTTCTCGCCGATCATAATGGCGGCCGCGTTCGTGTTGCCGCCCACAATGCTCGGCATGATCGATGCATCCACCACCCGCAGCCCCTGCACATTGCGCACGCGCAATTGCGGATCGACCACCGAACACGCGTCATTGCCCATTCGGCAGGTCCCGACCGCGTGAAACACCGTATCCGCGCGCTCAGCAATGAGCTCGCGAATGCGCTCATCGTCGGTGCCATCAGCGCGCAGGTCCGGATCGCTGAAGACGCCGCCGTGACGCGCCAGTTGCGGCTGATCGAAGATGCGCTTGAGAATGTGCACGCCCGCGACCAGCGTTTCCATATCGCGCGGATCGGACAGCATGTTCAGATCGATAAGCGGCGCATCGCGCGTATCGGCTGATTTGAGGCGTATTTCGCCGCGACTATGCGGACGCAGCACGCACACATGGCATGAGTAACCGTGGCCGTAATTGAGCGAGCGCACGACCGCCGCAGCGGTCATGAAGTGGACCTGAATGTCGGGATCGTCGAGATCGGGGCGCGTCTTGAAGAAGCCGCCCGCCTCCGCGACATTTCCGGTCAGCATGCCTGCGCGCTCGTTCTCATAGCGACGCCACTCTTTCAGCATCCGCAAACCGCCACGCACCGACACGCCGAGCACATCGGTCGTCGGCACCTTAAACTGACAGAGCAGGATATCGGGATGCTCCTGAAGATGACGACCGACATCCGGCGACGGCGCAATCACCGGCACGCCGAGATCGCGCAAATGTTCCTCCGGGCCGATTCCCGATGCAATCAGCAGTTGCGGCGAACCGAACACGCCGCCGCTCAGAATCACTTCGCGCCGAGCACGGATCACCGAAACCACGCCGCCGCGCCGCACTTCCACGCCCACCGCGCGCCTGCCTTCGAACACGATACGCACGGCCTGCGCGTCCGTCAGCACATGCAGATTCGGATAGCGGCTCAGCGAATTCACATCGCCCAGATGCAGATAAGCGCGCGCGGCGTTCCAGCGTTCGCCGTCCTTTTGCGTGACCTGATACATGCCGACGCCTTCCTGCGTCGCGCCGTTGAAATCCGCGTTATATCGATACCCCGCCGCCTGCGCCGCTTCGATGAAATAGCGCGAAAACTGGCTTGGCGAACGCAGGTCGCTGACGATCATCGGGCCGCCGCCGCCGTGGAAGGCATCGTCGTGACCACCGACGCGTTGATTGCATTCGGCGCGCTTGAAGTACGGCAGCACTTCGCGCCACGACCAGCCTTCGCAACCGGCCTGCGCCCAGCGATCGTAATCGCGTGGCACGCCGCGGATATACACCATGCCGTTGATCGACGAACTGCCGCCAAGTCCGCGCCCGCGCGGTTCGCGGCATCGACGGTCCAGCAGATGGTTCTGCTTGCCGGTGAGATATCCGTAGTTATACGAATTTTCTCGACGCACGGTCGTCACCATACCCAGCGGCATGGTGATCTTCTTGCTGTGATCGTGCGGCCCCGCCTCGATCATGGCGACGCTAAAGCCGCCCGCCTGCGCGAGCCGCCCCGCCACCGCGCAGCCTGCCGAACCCGCGCCCACCACGACATAATCGAAAGTCGTTTCCATCGCGCTTACACCGGGTCCCAGTTGAAGACATCAGCCGATACGTCCACTGGCACGAACGAAGACGCCATGGCCGGACGCAAATGCGAGGCGAGCGTTTGCGGCGTCCAGCCTTCGGCGCGCTGCATCGCGCGGATCGGGCGTGGCTGGCTCATCAGGAAGATTTCGTTGCGGCGTACGGTGAAAATCTGCGCGTTGACATCGGCGGCGGCGTCACTGGCGAGGAACACGGCGAGCGGCGCGATATCGGCGGGCGACATGGAACGCGCCTTGGCGAGGCGTTCGGCCTGATCGGGGGTATCGGGAATCGAGCCGGTCATGCGGCTCCACGCGAACGGCGAGATGCAGTTCGAGCGCACGTTATAGCGCGCCATGTCGAGCGCGAGCGACTTCGAGAGTCCGGCGACGCCGAGCTTCGCCGCCGCATAGTTCGCCTGTCCGACATTGCCGATCAATCCCGATGTCGATGTCATATGCACGAAGCTGCCGCTTTTCTGCGCCCTGAAATGCGTGGCGGCGGCGCGGCTGACATTGAACGCGCCGTAGAGATGCACGCGTAGCACGGCATCGAATTCTTCGGGCGACATTTGATGGAAGATGCGGTCGCGCAGAATGCCCGCGTTGTTCACCACGCTGTCGATCCGCCCGAATGCCTCCACCGCCGCGTCCACGATACGATTCGCGCTCGCCGTCTCCGACACGCTGTCGCGATTGACGATCGCCTCGCCGCCTTTTGCGCGGATGGCATCGACGACTTCCTGTGCGGGATCTTCTCCGCTGTCGTTGCCGTGCACGCTTACGCCGACGTCGTTGACCACGACTTTCGCGCCGTGCTCGCCCATCAGCAGCGCAATCTCACGGCCAATACCACGGCCCGCGCCGGTCACGATCACCACTTTGCCGTCCATCATTTTTTCGCTCATGTGCTTGTCTCCTTGCTTTGGTCAGGAACGCCGCCGTGTGGTTGATCGCGGTCTTTGAATGAGCGCGAGCATGCGGATATTTCGCCATCCTGTGTATCGATCAGGCGCGCGCGAGCCGCCGGATGTGCCGGCCGGCGTATGCAGCGGTGTCGTGAGAACGAGTAGACCAGCCGGGCCGCAGCAGCAGCCCACCATCGTCGGGGGGGAATGGTGCGCCCACCCATAGACGGTGGGCGCACGGTTTATCGAACTATCTATATTCGACGTTCGATCTCACCGTATGCCGAAGCTACTTTGAATGGCGTGATGCGATGACACCGACCACGCCGACCACATGTTTGCCGCACCGTTCGTCTCCGTCGATTCCTTCTGTACGCGCGTCCTGGCACATGCAGGCGGCGGGGAATCGGATCAGGAAGTGCGCGTCGAAACGGCACAACCGGGAACGGGGGAAAGCAGATTTACCGCTGAATTTCCGCGATATACGCCGATGCGCCTTCATCCATGCACACGACACGTTCGGCCATTTCGGTGTCCTGTCGCGTGGATTGCGCGGCGATCCAGCGTTTGGCCCATTCGAGCGCATACATGCGGGCTTCTTCCTCCGACGCAAACCGCGGACCGATCAGCCCGGAGCGCTCGATCCGCTGCCCGTTCTTCACGATCTCCGCCCAGCCACGGAACATGTCGCCGGACACGGTGCGCGCGATGGGATAAATGCTGTAGCCGCGCGTGTCTGTCACCGGCACACAGGCGGGTTCGAAAGGCACCGGCGCTTCTTCCAGTCGTGGCGATCGCTGCGCCCGCGCGCGAACCTGTGCCAGCGTCGATGCACTCGCCTGCGCGACATCACGCGCTTCCGGCAAGCGGCGCGGCGCGGCCACGCTGTTGAACGGCAAGGCATCCGGCGAACGCCACGACTCCGGGTTCTGCCAGAACCCGCCGCGCAACCGGTCGCAATCGTACGATGCCGGCACCGGACGCGGCGGCGCGTCCAGCGTGCGCTGACGCGGCACGTACGCAAACGACCGGCCGGCATTGGCCAGCACTTTCACGATCTCGATCAGCGTGCCATTCATTTGCCATTCGACGAAACGCCTTCGGCACGTGGGCACGGTCGGATAGTGACTCGGCAGCCGCGACCATGTCTCACCCGTGGTGAGAATCCAGAGCACGGCATTGACGACCGTGCGCGGATGCGCTTTCGGCCGGCCGCGACGATGCTCGCGGACTTCGCTTTCACCAATAAGTTGGGAGACCATCACCCATTCTTCATTGCTGAGTTCGCTGAACGACATTGCGTTGCTCCATGCAGTCAACTTCGCTGCGGATGAATCGATACGAACGCTTGGCAGGTAAAAATGCCACGCGCAGACCGATGGATCTGAGGTACTCGCAAACGTTTGCTCAAACAACAAGTTGGTGCATCCTGAACAGCCTTCGAGTCATAGCGGTGCAACTTTCGACCCAGAACTGCGCACGATGCGTTGGTCTCGCTCGTGTATGAAGATATTTGCACGAAGCATACCATTACTATGGTTTGCCCGAATATGACAGCACCATAGAAATAGAGCGACGCTTAGCAATTTTTTTGCTAAGACGTGCTTCGGCCCTCTTCTTTTCCAGTTTGTTTAACGCAAAAAAATTGCTTTGAAAATACTTAAAAATTCTTTTTGCACTAAACAAAGCTAAAGCCCTTTAATCCCCTGGGGCTTTGACCATTCTTTAGCGTGCCGCTTTGCGTGCCTTAAGGACTTTCGGTAAAACGTGCTCCATTCGACTCGATCTGTCGTTGAGACTTGCCGCGCACAAAGCGCCGATCCTTTAGCTTTAATATCGGCGCTTCGATGAAATGCCACGACAATTTGGCCAGCCCGAACGTTAGCAAAAATGCCACGACGATGCATAAGCCCCGCGCCCACCACGGCATGCCTTCCGCACCGAATAACGCATTGATTCGAGGGCTGCGCGTGAAGTCAGGAATGAATGCGTGATAAAGATAAAACCCGTAGCTAACGCGTCCCAACGAGACCAAAGGTTTGGCCTCGAGCATTCGCACCAGAAATGCATTACGCGCACTCGATGCCACCGCGCACACCAGCAAGCTAATGCACGCGCCATAGAACACATAAGAGACGGTGAACTGCATTGCATTGTCCGCCCGCTCCCATCCCGGCTCCTGCACGCACAGCAGCGCGATACATACAGTCAGCAGCAGCACGACCGGCAGCGGCGCAAGCACGCGTTTGAACCACGGCGCCCGGCGAATCAGCGCGCCGCCCAAACCACCCAGCGCCAACAGCCAGAAATTCGTCAGCGGGTGCGTGTAAATGACGATAGCTGCATCGCCTGCGGATTTCATGAGATAAAG
>NZ_JAQFVG010000341.1 GCF_029439455.1 Caballeronia sp. BR00000012568055
TTATCGACCATGCATCGCTTTAGCTTTTCCATGCAGGATGCAATCATCGGCTTTACGCTGGCTGCGGCCATTGCGGGCATGATCGTGATTCGTTTCGTGCGCGAAACCAAGGGCATTTCGCTTGATGATGTGGATCGTGAGGGCAACGAATGAAACGCGAAAAGATCCGATGGGCGTGCTGGGCGCAGCGAGCATTGCGGATCGATTCGCCGCGTATGAAAACTCTCTGGCCAATCAGCTCGTGATTGACCAGATTATTTCGTTAGCCTGATTATTATTTTGAAACGGGGCGAACTTCATGCCGAAGCAGTTTGCCCCGCGCAATACGCTTCCCACTCTTTCGCAAGCTGCGCGCGCACATCTTTCTTGGTGATCTTTCCATACGCCGACTTCGGCAGCGCGTCCCAGTACACGAAATGACGCGGCCACTTGTAGCGCGCGAGTCGTCCATCGAGTTGCGCGAGCAGCGCTTCGGCGTCCGCGCTTTGCCCCGGCTTGCAGACGACAACGGCCACGCCCAGTTCACCCCACTTGGGATCAGGCATACCGAGCACGGCCGCTTCATGCACGGCAGGATGCGTCAGCAAAGCCTCTTCGACTTCACGGGGATACACATTCGAGCCGCCGGAAATATACATATCCGACGATCGCCCGGTGATAAACAAAAAGCCCTCGCGATCCAGATGTCCGAGATCGCCGGTATGAAACCAGCCGTGTTTGAACGCCTTCTCGTTCGCTTCGGGATTATTGTCGTAACCGAGCATCACGGCCGGGCCGCGCACGCAGATTTCGCCTGTTTCAAAGGGCCGAAGGCGATTCCCCGCTTCATCGAAAATAGCGATATCGATCCCCGTGCGCGCATAGCCGCACGTTCCCGCACGACAATTCGGCGCGTCGTCGTCTTCTTCGTGAAGGAACGGCGGCAACACGGTGATATTGCCGGTCACTTCGCCGAGACCGTAGTACTGCACGAGAACGCGGCCGAGTTTCTTCAATGCATGCTTCTGATCCGCGCGATACATCGGCGCGCCCGCGTAGATCACGAACTTGAGCGAGCTGTGGTCGTAGCGATCCACGGCCTCATGCTCGGTCAACATCTTCACAATAGTCGGCACCGTGAACATATTGTCCACTCGATGCTGCTGCACCAACGACCACACTTCTTCGGCATCCATACGATCCGATTCTGGCAGCACATGCGCCGCGCCCCGCGCCGTGTTGACGATTGCATGAATGCCCGCGCCATGCGAAAGCGGCGCGATCACCAGCGAGCGCGAACGGTACGTAATGCCCGGCATCAGATCGGCAAGATGATTCGCGACGACAAAAGCCATTTGTCCGTGCGTGAGCGTGCCGGCTTTCGGATAACCCGTGGTGCCCGACGTATAGAAGAACCACAACGGATCGTCGCGATCCACATCGACGGATGCAAATTCTTGATCCGTCGATAACACTAACGCTTCGTAGTCCAACTCACCGTCACGCGGTGCATCCAGCGCAATCACGATCTCCAATGCAGACGACGCTTCACGCACCGCATCGACATAAGATTCAAAGCCGCGGTCGTAAATCATCACGCGCGCGCCGCTCGATTTCGCGAGATACGCGGCCTCGGGCGGCGCCACGCGATAGTTCGTCGGCACCCACACCGCGCCGAGCTTGAACGCGATCCACGCGCTTTCGAACAGCGGCAGATTATTGCGCGAATGCACCAGAATCCTGTCGCCCTTTTCGATGCCTTGCGCGCGCAACGCAGCGCATACCGCATCGACACGCCGGTTGATTTCGCTCCACGTATGCGTGCGCGACGGCGTGATAAAACCCGGTTCGTCGGGCAGACGGCGAGCGGCCTGCGTGAGCAGATCGCCCAGATTCATTACCGTTGTCAGCATGTCGTCTCCCCTTCAAATGCGGCGTTCGAGGATGCTGAGATAGTTTGCCACCGCCGCGCCGCCCATGTTGAACACGCCCGCGATCTGCGCATTGGGAATCTGCATGTCGCCCGCTTCGCCCGCGAGCTGCATGGCGGCCATCACGTGCATCGACACGCCGGTCGCGCCGATCGGATGTCCCTTCGATTTCAGTCCGCCCGATGGGTTGATCGGCAAACGGCCTTCTTTCGTGGTCACGCCGTCAAGAATAGCGCGTGCGCCCTGGCCTTTCTCGGCCAGACCCATTGCTTCGTACTCCAACAATTCGGCGATGGTAAAGCAGTCGTGCGTTTCGACGAAAGCGAGATCGTCGAGATTGCATTTTGCATCTAAAAGACCGCGCTGCCAGGCGCGGCGCGCACCGGTAAATTCCGTGGGATCGCGCTTCGACAAAGGCAGATAATCGCTGATCTGCACCGAAGCACGGAACTCGATCGCGCGTTTCGCTTCAAGCGACGCTTCGGGTGAAGCGATAATCAACGCCGCCGCACCATCCGATACCAGCGAACAATCCGTGCGCTTAAGCGGCCCCGCCACGAACGGATTCTTCTCCGACGGATTCCGGCAGAAATCGAAGCCGAAATCGCGACGCATATGCGCATACGGATTCGCCATACCATTGCGATGATTCTTCGCCGCGATGGCCGCGAGCGCGTCCGATTGATCGCCGTAGCGGTCGAAATACGCTTGTGCGATGGTGCCGAAAATGCCCGCGAAGCCACCCGGCACGCCTGCTTCTTCCTTCGCATACGAGCACTTCTGCAACACGTCGCCGACTTCCTTCGTCGGCAGGCCGTTCATCTTTTCCACGCCGATGACGAGCGCGTATTTCGAGCGGCCGGAACGCACCGCATCGAGTGCGGAATAGACGGCGGCCGAACCCGTAGCGCAGGCGTTTTCACATCGCACTGTGGATGCAAAACGCAATTCGGGGATCGCGTTGAAGACCAGCGCGGACGGAAAATCCTGGTAGACGAAACCGCCGTTGAATGTACCGACATGCACTGAATCGATGACGCTTGCGTCCAGTCCCGCATGCGTAAGCGCTTCTTTTGCGGATTGCGCGATCATGTCTTCGGGCTCGAGTGCATCGAATTTGCCGAACGGAAGATGGCTCCAGCCGATGATGGATGCTTGCATAGTTCGTTTACCTTATTAACGATTGACGAGTTCTTTCTTGACGCGCAGCACGAGCAGTCCGCCGATCGCAATCGACGCCGCCATCACGTACAGACCGATATCGGTCGAATGCGTCTTGTCGCTGACCCAGCCGATAAAGAACGGCCCGAGAAAGCCCGACAGATTGCCCAGCGAGTTGATCACCGCGATCCCCGCCGCTGCGGCCGCACCCGACAAAATGGCAGTCGGCAGGCACCAGAACTGCGAGATGGTGACGACCACGCACGAAGTCACGATGGTCAGCGCGATCATCGCGATCACGAGGTTATGGCTGTACGCAACCGCGACCAGCCACGACACCGCGCCGATCCACGCGGGCGCGGTGACATGCCAGCGGCGCTCGCGCAAGGTATCGGACGAGCGGGAAACCAGGATCATGACGATAGTCGCCGCTGCATACGGCAACATGCTTAGCATACCGATCAAAAGTGGATCGGTAGCGCCGGAGTTCTTGATAAGCGTCGGCAGGAAAAAGCCCGTTCCGTACAAGCCGATGGCGAAGAAAAAGTAGATGCCGCACATCAGCCAGACGCGCGGATTCGTGAAGCCATCGCGCAGGTTATGCGATTGCGTCTGCGACTGATCCTGCGCGATATCGTTGGCGATCAGACGGCGTTCGTTGTCGGTGAGCCATTTGGCATCGCTTACGCGGTCTTGCAGGAACAGCAGTACGGCGAAGGCCATCACCACCGAGGGAATCGCTTCGAGCAGAAACAGCCATTGCCAGCCCGCCCAGCCGTGAACGCCCGCCATCGAATGCATGATCCAGCCCGACACCGGGCCGCCAATCACGCCCGCCACCGGAATACCGGTCATGAACAGCGCGATCATCTTCGAACGGCGCTTGCTTGGATACCAATACGTCAGATACAGAATGACGCCGGGAAACAGGCCCGCTTCCGCGAGACCAAGCAGAAAGCGCACGACATAAAACATGGCTGGCGTGGTGACGAACATCGTTGCGGCGGAGATGATCGCCCACGTAATCATGACCCGCGCGATCCACACGCGCGCGCCGACCTTATGCAAAATCAAATTGCTTGGTACTTCGAACAAAAAATATCCGATAAAGAAGATGCCCGCGCCGAGACCGTAGACTGTCTCGCTGAATTGCAGATCGCGCAGCATTTGCAGCTTCGCAAAGCCGACATTCACGCGATCCAGATAGGCCACCACATAGCACATGAAAAGCAGCGGAATCAGCCGCCATGTGACCTTCGCATAGACACGCGCCTCATCGGTCTGACCGATTGCGCCGGGATGCGCCACACCTTTGATGCTCGACATCTGTCTCCTCCGGTTTTTCGCGTTGGTCCGTATCATGGACCTCTATGAGCAGCCTATAATCAGCACAGGAGCCATGCTAAGTAAGCCATCAGCGATTTAAAAGCGCTTTGTGCGGCTTTCCCGGGTTAACGATGGTGTCACAATATGGACCATTTGGAGCATTCATGGATGTCATTCCCGGCGCTCAGGCAGTCTCGCGCGCGCTGTGCGTGCTGCGGGCCGTGGCGCGTACGCGCACGGCAGGCGTCAACCTCGCGCAGCTCGTGCGCGATACCGGGCTCAACAAGCCGACGGTGCATCGGCTCCTGCTGGCCTTGATGGCCGAAGGCATGGTCGAACAAGACGCGGCATCGCTGCGCTATTTCATCGGACGCGAGTGCTATGTGCTCGGCGGCATCGCGAGCGAGCGGTTCGGACTGGGACGCGAAGCGGCGGACGGCGTGGCGCGACTGGCGCGTTCTTCGGGCGATTCGGCGTTTTTTTCGATCCGCAGCGATGTATTCGCCGTCTGCGTGTTGCGCGAGGACGGCGATTTTCCGCTGAAAACGCACGTGCTTCAGCCGGGCACGCGGCACCCGCTCGGCATCGGCGCGGGCAGTCTCGCCATGCTCGCATCGATGGACGATACGGACGTCGAGCGCTGTCTCGCGGAAAACGCGGCGCTGATTGCATCGAGCTATACGGAGTTTTCAGCGGACATGCTGCGGCGAGAGGTTGCCATCACGCGCGAGAACGGCTTCGCGGTCAGCGAAGGGCACGTGGTGCGCGGATCGTGGGGCGTGGCGGCGGCGGTGCATGCGCCGTCCGGTGAAGTGGTCGGCGCGTTCACCATTGCAGCGGTGGAATCGCGCTTGCCGAAGGAGCGTCAAGGCGTGCTGGGGCGGCAATTGATCGACGAGGCGCGTCGGCTGGAAACGCATTTGCGCAAAGCCGCTTCGTTGCAGCCGGAGCCTAAAGTCAAGCGATCGACGACGCGCGCAAGCTGAATGCAAAACGCCGCCCATCGAGGGCGGCGTTCAAGGCACGACCAACGCAGTTAAAACCGATCAGAAGTCCGTCGTCATCGACAAGAGCACGGTGCGCGGTGCGCCTTGCGTCAGATAACCGCCGATAGTCGATGCCCAGTACGACTTGTTCGCCACGTTAAGCACGCTGGCGCGGAAGGTCGTCGGCTTGCCGAACAGCACGGTTGCGTAACGCGCGCCGAGGTCGAAGCGGTTCCAGTGCGGAATCGACAGCGTGTTCGTCGTGTTCAGATACTGCGAACCCGTGTAGATCCAGCGCGCCGTGACGGTCAGACCTTGCAGCAGCGGCACATCGTACTCGGCGTTCACATTGAACATGAAAGTCGGCACGCCAATAGGCTTGTTGCCTTCCGTCGATGCGCTGCCGGTATCGAGTTGCGTCGCATGAATATACGTGCCGCCCGCAATCAGGCGCACGCCCTTGACGGGCTCGCCGAACACCGATGCCTCGATCCCGCGATGGCGCTGCGTGCCGTCCGCCACGAACACGTTCGCGGCATTCGTGTACGTCAGCGGCTTTTCGATCTGGAACGCCGCGACCGTCGCGCCGTACTGACCGTTGTCATACTTCGCGCCGACTTCCCACTGCTTCGACTTCTCGGGCGGCAACAACTGGCCCACGTTCGCCGCAGTCGAAGGCGCTTCATCGCCGATGGTCAGCGCTTCACTGTGGTTCGCAAAGAACGACACGCTTTGCCACGGCTTCACGACGAGGCCGAACACCGGCGTGGTCACCGAATCGTTATAGGCTTCGGTTTGCTTGCCCGTGTAATCGTAGTTGTTTGCGTGCAGATCCTGATGACGCAGACCCGCCGTGAACAACACGCGATCGTTCAGGAATCCCAAGGTATCCGAAATCGATACGCTGCGCAGCAAGCTCAGCGCCACGGTTTGCGGATCGCCAAGATTGCCTGCTTGTCCGATGGTCGCCGGATACGGCACTTGCGACGTGTCGTAAATGCTCGACGGGAACGAGCCGCTGTACGTGTACGCCGACATCGAATCCACGCGCACGATCGACGCGCCTGCGGTCACGAAATGCGATACCGGCCCGGTGTTGAAGCGGCCGCGCACGCCTGCTTCTGCGGATGAACCGTCTTCCTTGTGCGGCACGCCCAGACGCGATTGCGTCACGCCTGCATCGGTGATGCTCGGCGACGCGTATTCGCCGTGCTCGTCCGTGTGACGCATGCCGCCCGTGATGTAGGCGGTCCAGCCCGGCAGGAAATCGTATTCGGCGCGCAAGATACCAACTGTATCTTCGATCGAACTGTAGGCCCAGGTCTGGCCGTAGTTGTACGTTGCGGACGGCGGCGACGGAACAAAGGTGCCGTAGTCATACACGGTCGAACGGCCGCCGTTGATGCGTTGGCGCTGATACAGGAAATCGCCGTACAGACGCAGCTTGTCGCCGCGCCAGTCGAGCGAAACCGCCGTCGTATTGTCACGGCGATGTTCACCGTCGATCGCCGTTTCGCCATCGTGATTGGCCTGATTCACGCGAATGCCGAACTGGCCTTCGCTGCCGAAGCGGCGACCCACATCGACGTGCGCGCCAATCACGCCCGAGGTTTCGCCTTCGAGCGTCACGCGCGTGAGCGGTTTGTCGTCGGCGCGCTTGAGTTGCAGATTCAGACCACCGCCCACCGCCGAACCCTGCGGCGATGCGCCATTCAGAAACGCATTCGCGCCCTTGAACAAATCGACGCGTTCGAGCGCATCGGTGGCGACGAGCTGACGCGGCGTGATGCCGTACAGGCCGTTGAGCGAGATATCGTCGCCCTGCAATTCGAAGCCGCGAATCACGTACGTTTCCGCGAAGTTGCCGAAGCCGAACGCGGTACGCACGGACGGATCGTTCGCCAGCACATCGCCGATGGTGCGTGCCTGTTGATCCTCGATCAGCTTCGACGTGTACGTGGTCATGCTGAACGGCACATCGAGATTTTTCTGCTGACCGAGCACGCCGTAGTCCGCGCCGCGCGCGACCTGGCCGCCCGCGAACGTCGGCGCGAGATCGCCGGGAAGTTGCTCCTTGGTGCCCTGCACCTTGACGGCCGGCAGCGTGCTTTCAGCGGGCGCAGCGTTGCCGCCCGAACTGCTGTCGGTGGTCTGCGCGTATGCCGACAAGGAGAAAAGCGCCGCAATCGCGGGCGCGATGGCAAGAACGGTGGCGCGACGAATCAGCGCCTGCGCAGGCGCGGCCTGCGAGGTGTGCGAACGGGAAACGGGCATGAATCGGGACGTCGTTGATAGTCGGTCTTCCGTCCCGGGGCGCTTGGAATCCGGGCGGCATTGTCGTGAACCGACAGCGAATTGAAACGCCGACGGTTCTTTGTGCCCGAAGTATAAGTTAAATGCGAGTCGTTATCATTCCGTTATTACGCGATTTGTATCGGCGCAACAAATCATTGCTTACGCGCAAACGTTCGCTGATTTATTCGATGTTTGCCCGCTGTCTGCTTAAATCAGCCTTTCGATTTAGTCTTAGGAAGCTCGGCCACACAAATCGCGATACCGACGAACGCCGACGCGCCGCGCGCTTCTTCAGCCAGATCATCAAACCGGTGATGCTCAGCACCGCGACCGCCACGCCGACGGCGCTGATCAAAATGCGCCCCGGAATCCCGATGATGCGTCCCGAATGCAACGGAAACTGCGCCTGCAAAAAGATATCGCCGGCTGTACCGCGACCGGGAATCGACTGGCCGGCGAGCGCGCCCGTGTGACCGTTGTAATAGAACCAGGCGTTGCCGAGACCGACATCGCCGTGTTCCTGGCCTGGCGCGAAAAAGCCTATGCCGTAGGCCTGAAACGCGGGCGCGTAGTAGATCGCGCCCATCGGCTGCGTGATGCCTTCGCGCTTTGCATCGCGCGCGGCAGCGTCGATGATTTGCGCGGGCGTGGCGTCGACGCTGCCAGCGGGACCGGCGCGCACGAGCGCGGGGTTATCGAAGAACGAAGGCGAGAGTGTCGAGAACGCGGATACCACCGGCCGCACGACCGGCTCGCTCAGGTTCATCGAAATCGACGTGAGCGCGACGGTCAACAGCAACGCCCAAATCCACACGCCGCCCGAGCGATGCAGATCGAAAGTCAACGCATAGCCGCCACGTTTAATTCGGAAAGCGAACGATTTTCTCCACGCCTTCACACTCGGAAACGACAGAATCAGCGCGATCCCGCTATCGAAAAACCACATGATGCCGACGATGCCCAGCAGCCACGTGCCGATATCAAAGCCGCCGACGATCGGCAAATGCAGCGTGTAGTGCAGCTTGTAGAGGAACGGCATCAGATCGATACGCGCCAGCGACACCGCGCCCCACATCCGCTTGGCCTGCACCGCGCCCGTGGCCGGATCGACGGCGATCTGGTTGTAGTCGACATCGAACGGCGCTTTGGTCGCGGGATTCTCGCGCGGCATCACCATCATCTGCACCGCGTGGCCCGGCTCGACGCCGAGCGGCAGATACGTCACCTGCACGCGCGGATCGGCGGACTCGACGCGCTTCGCCAGTTCGAGCGGCGCGAGCGCGGGCGCATCGCTCTTCGCGTAGAAGAACGACGGATTGAGCCACGCGTCGATCTCGTGATCCCACGCGATCACCGCGCCGGTCAGCCCCGACACGAACAAGAAAAGCGCCGTCGCAACACCGAGCCAGCGATGCAGGCGTACAAAAATCGGCCTCATGCGAGCCCTGTCACGGAAACGGAAACGAGCGCGAAAGCGACAGCAAGCATAGAACGCGTTTCGGGTAAATAGGAATTGTTCGCATTCTATAGATGCACGCGCGTGCGGACAAGGCAAATCGTAAGCTTCGAAAGGTTTTGCGCGATTCACGCGGCAAAGACGAAATATCCGGTGAGGCGTTGGATTCTGGACACAAGTTTACAAATAACCGATGCATAGGCAGAATTGCGGTCCTCAAATGCGAACGCTTCGCATTTATATGCATACAAGAACGGCAAAAAGGACACCATGAGATCGGTAGCGCGCGGCGAGATGAAACGAGGCGGATGGACATTGCGGCCATCGACATGTGCAGCATTGCTGCTTTTCGCGACGACGGCGCAGTCCGCGATCGCGCAGGAAAGCGCCACGGCAACCGCGCTGCCCGCCGTCTCGGTCACGGCGACATCGGACAACGACAAGCTCCAGCATCTCGACAAAGACGTGACCAGCGGCGCACTCGGCACGCGCACGCAACTCGATACGCCCTACTCGACCACGGTCGTCACCGGCGAAGAACTCGCGGACCGGCAGGTCAAGAGCCTCGGCGATGTATTCGCTCAAGACGCGTCCGTCTCCGACAACAGCAATCCGTACAACGCGTGGTCCAGCTATGTGACCGTGCGCGGCATGCAACTGGACTGGCAGAACGGCTTTCGTATCGACGGGCAGCCGTTCAATTCGTATGGCATCACCATGCCTTATGAGCAACTCGAAAGCGTAGATCTCCT
>NZ_JAQFVG010000342.1 GCF_029439455.1 Caballeronia sp. BR00000012568055
GATAAATGCAAGATCTTCTTTGTCGTGCCCGATTACTACGAGACGCGGCCCAAGCGCTGCATGAATGGATGGGGACAGGTTTTTCTCGGCATCGCGCCCGATGGTGCGGCTTTGCCTTGTCATACGGCGCGCTCGTTGCCGGGTCTTACGTTTCCTAAGGTTACCGAAACATCTGTCAAGGAAATCTGGTACGAGAGTGATGCCTTCAATCGCTTTCGCGGTTTCGGCTGGATGAAAGAGCCGTGCCGCAGTTGCGACGAGAAAAGCATCGATTTGGGCGGATGCCGCTGTCAGGCGTATCTGCTCACGCAAGACCCTGCAAATGCAGACCCCGTGTGCGATAAGTCACCGCATCACGAACGCGTGATCGAAGTGGTTCGCGCGGCGGCATCGCGCGAAAAGGCCGTCGTGCAGGAGCAACCCATCGTCTTTCGTAACGATGCGAATTCGAAGCGCTTCGCAGCCAGGGAGCGCTCTTAGCTTGATAGCGTGAATCAGGGTGGAGGAGAACGACGATCATGAACGCCGACATTTCCGTGCTGCTGGTGGACGATCACGCTGTGGTGCGTGAGGGCTATAAGCGTCTGCTCGAACTGAATCCCGATGTGAATGTCGCGGGCGAAGCGGCGAACGCGGCGGAGGCTTATCAGAAGTTCTGCGCGCTGCAGCCGGATGTGGTGGTGATGGATCTCGCCTTGCCGGGCGCGAGCGGTATCGAAGCGATGCGGCGCATGCTTGCGCGCGAACCGCATGCGCATGTGCTGATTTTCAGCGTACACGAAGAAGCGATTTTCGTTCGACGTGCGCTCGATGCCGGTGCGCGCGGCTATGTGACTAAGGCGAGCGCGCCCGATGTTTTGGTCGAAGCGGTGCGCTCCGTCGCGCGTCGTGTGTGTTATCTGAGTCCGGATATTTCGCAGGCGCTTGCACTTCGCGCAACCATTCAGGATGGTCCACCGGGAAGGCAGTTATCGGCGCGTGAATTCGAAGTGTTGCGGCTGCTGGTGCAGGGTTATACGCTGCCGAGCATCGCGGAAAAACTGGGCCTGAGTCAGAAGACGGTGGCGAATCATCAGTCGGTGATAAGGCAGAAATTCGGCGCGGATAATGGCGTGCAACTGGCGCAGATTGCCAATCGATTGGGGCTTCATTTTGCGGACTTTGCGTCGCCGGATGCCTCGTTTATGTCGTTGGGGAATGGTTGAATCGGTTGAACGGGTACGCGCGCGCAGAAGAGAAAGCCCTCACCCGGACGGCTCGCGATATGAAACTCGCCGCCGAGCGCTTCTACGCGCTCGCGCATGCCGACTAGGCCTAACCCCCCCTTGCGCGGCTTCGACAAGTCCATGCCGGGGCCGTCATCGGTCATGGTGACGACAATTTCGCCCGGACCACGCGCGAGGTAAATCTCGACGCGCGCATCGCGTGCGAACTTCGACACGTTCGTCAGCCCTTCCTGCACCAGCCGATACAACGTGATATCGAGCGCATCGCTCAGATCGTCGAAATCGCCATCGACGGCGAGCGTGAACGATGCCTGCGGCAAGCGCTCTCGCCAGCCATCGACACAATGTTCGAGCGCGGTCGGCAAGCCGAATTCATCGAGACCGATAGGACGCAGCTTGCGAATCATGCCGCCTATCTCGCGATACACATGCGTCGCGCTCTGCATCAGCGCAAGCGACAGCCGATGAATCTCCGCTTCGCGATCAGCCGATAAATCGCGGATACGCGCCGCATCCAGCGACATTGCGTTGAGATACTGACCGAGTTCGTCATGCAATTCGCGCGCAAGATGCCGGCGCTCGGTCTCCTGCGCGCTGATCGCCTGACTCGCGAGCCTGCGATTCTCCGCCAGCAAGTGCGCCGCCTCCTCTTCCAGCACACGACGCCTGCGCGCTTCACGCTGCGCTTCCTGATATCGACGCCACGCAAACCACGCGCAACCCGCCGCGAGCACGAGCAAAGTGGGCGGCAGTTCATCGAGTTGGAAACGTTCGGCACTCCGTGTCAGCCGATACGCGTACTCGCTGAAATCGAACCTGGCGAACAGCGCGCCCGCGATCAGCGTGACGACGAGCACGATGGCGCAATCGCGCCACACCGCGGAGCGCGGCGGACGTTCGCGGACTGCATCGGCAGAAGTGGGCAAGGAGTCGGATGGCATCACGGAATCGATTCTACGCATGCTCTGCGCATCCGGCGCGCGCTTAAAAACGGGATTGGGAACGCTTCCCTGCGCGATCGGGAAAAGCTCCCGTTCCGCGCGCGCTTTCTTATGCGACGCTTTCAGTGAAGACATGGGCGCAATCAAACACCAAGAAAAATGATAGGAGGAGTCGGTGAAGAGCATGCCTCGCGCGCGCAAAAGCGCGCATCCGTTCAAACCCCGAGCGGGACTTCGACTCGTGTTCGGCGGTGCATTTGCGAGTATCAGCGTGGCGGCGTGGGCGCAAGCCGAACCGACGATTGAGCCACCGGCTACCGAATTGACGAACGTGGTCGTGGTCGGCACCACGCCGTTGGTCGGTGTCGGCACGCCGCTCGATAAAGTACCGGCGAACGTGCAGACCATCAAGGGCCGCGATATCGATGCGCAGCACTCGCAGACTACGACAGATTATCTGCAGAAGAACGTCGTCAGCGTCGATATCAACGATGCACAGGGCAATCCTTCGCAGACCGATATTCTTTATCGTGGCTTCACGGCGTCGCCCTTGCTCGGCACGCCGCAAGGTTTATCCGTGTTTCTCGATGGCGTCCGCGTAAACGAACCGTTCGGCGATGTCGTGAATTGGGACCTGATTCCGCAAGCCGCGATTCAAACGATGCAGATCATTCCCGGCTCGAATCCGACTTTCGGTTTGAACACGCTCGGCGGCGCGATTGCGGTGACGACCAAGAATGGCCGCGATAATCCGGGCGGCAATGTCGATCTGAGCTTTGGTTCGTTCGGGCGCAAGGTGGCGCAATTCGAGCAAGGCGGCGTGCTGGGCGATCACGTCGATTACTACTTCACGGCCAACGTCACCAACGACAACGGCTGGGCCGATCACAATTCGAGCCGCCTGCGTCAGGCCTTCGGCAAGATTCGTTACACGGACCGCGATACTACGGTATCCGTATCAATTGGCGGCGCGGATAACACGCTCAACGGCTCGCAGACCATTCCTCGCTCGTTCCTCGATAACTTCCGTCAGGCGTACACGTTTCCGGATACCAACGAGAATCAGCTTGGCTATATCACCATCAACGCGGAGCACTACATTACGCCGAATATCGAAGTAAGCGGCAACGTGTATTACCGGCACTATCGCAATGTGAATGTGAGCAGCAACGTCAACGATAACTTCGATCCCGCCGGCGACGATCCGGATGAAATCACGCAGGCTTTCAACGATCAATCCGTGATCGTCACCGATAGCTACGGCGCAAGTCTTCAGCTAACCTTACTAAATAAGCTGTTCGGCAAGGACAATCAGTTGGTGATCGGCGCATCGGGCGACTTCGCGAATTCGCATTTCACGCAAGCAGAGCAACCCGCGACGTTCACGGACAGCCGCGCGACCATCGGCACCGGTCCCTTCGCGCCTTTGACCGATGCGAAGACGCGCAACTCGAATCTCGGCATCTACTTCGAGAATACGTTCTCCTTCACCGAACAATGGTCGATGACACTCGCGGGCCGCTATAACTGGTCCAAAGCCACCATCGGCGATGAAAGCGGCGTGCAGCCTTTGCTCGATGGACAGCACACGTTCTCGCGCTTCAATCCTGCGATCGGCTTCAACTGGAACCCAACGCCGTATTTGACGGCCTATGCGACGTATAACGAAGGCATGCGCTCACCGACGGCCATCGAACTCGCGTGCGCGGACCCGAATGCGCCGTGCTCGCTGCCGAACGATTTCATCGCCGATCCGGATTTGAAGCCGGTGATTTCACGCACGTTCGAAATTGGCGCGCGCGGCCGTATTGGACGCAATACGACGTGGAGCGCGGCGGCATATCGCACCACGCTTTCCGACGATATTCAGTTCGTCAGCAGTCAGGGCGCGGCAAGCACGCTGGGCTATTTCCAGAACGTCGGCAAGACGCGCAGGCAAGGCTTCGAACTGGCGGGGCGCACGCAATGGGGACCGCTCGGCGTGGCCGCGAGCTATGCGTATGTCAACGCGACGTATCGATCGACATGGACGGAAAGCAGCGCGAGCAATTCGAGCGCAGACGATGACGGGAATATCACCGTGCATTCGGGCGATCGCATTCCCGGCATTCCGGCCAATACCGTCAAAATGCGTCTGGATTACAACGTGCTTCCGCAATGGAATGTCGGCTCGAATCTCACGTATCGCAGCAATATCTTTGCACGTGGCGATGAGAACAATCAGGACGCAAACGGCAGCGTGGCCGGCTATTTCCTGATCGATCTCGACACCACCTATAACGTCACCAAGCAAATTCAGGTCTACGCAACAGTCAAGAACCTGCTTAATAAACGCTATGCGAACTTCGCGATTCTCGGCGAGAATTTCTTCGATGGACCCAATCACACGTTCAATAACGGCGCATCGGTAAACGAGCAGTTTTTGGGGATCGGCGCGCCGCGTGGTGTGTGGGTCGGCATGCGATACGCCTGGAAATAAAGGCTTCAACGCGGCCTGAACGGATAAACCTTCGCAGGCCGCCGCTGCTGCAATTCCGCGAGATAGTTCTCGACGAATCGTCCGAGCGCATTGGCCTTCAGTTGTTCGAGCATGCGCATGGCATCGCTGGGCGATTCTGGGCCCATCACGAGCGCGCCCACGCCCAGCTCACCGAGGCGTGCAACGAGTGCGCATGACGACAGCGATCCTGCATCGAAGAGATGGATCGCATCGACGGCCTCTTCTTCCAGTTCGATGGCCGCATGCTCCACCTGATCGCATCGAAATTCGCCGTGTTTGTCGATATAGGCGGGCAGCCAATGGCAATTTCCCTTGCCGCCCTGCGTTGCAACGAGCACGCGCTTGCGTGAAGGCGCGTCGATGATTTCCTGGAAAGCCTCGGCCAACGTGAGCATGGTTTTCTCCCCGGCGAGTCATTGCCGATGGTACCAGCCGCCATGCCAGCGCCGCGCGCCGTAATCCGCAATGATGCGCGGCACAAAACGAAATGGCCGCGCGTATGAAACGCAGCGGCCATTTCAAGGCTTGAATCGAAGTACGTTCAGCGCCCGACGATTGATCCCGCGCTCGGCGGATACGTGACCACGCCCCACGCCAGCGGCAAGTCACCGATCTGCTTTACCGGCTGATAGTTCGATGCATCGATCACATAGACGGCGTTCGAGCGGCCGCATGCCAGCAGAATCTTCGAGCCGTCAGGCGTAAAGCTGAAGTGCCAGCAACGCTGACCGACCGCGACATCGCTGACGTGTTCGTAGCTTGTGCCGTCGAACACCTGCAAGGTCTTGTCGCGCGCGGCGGCCACCAAAAGATGCTTGCCCGAAGGGTCGAACGATACGCCGTAGGGTCCCGTCTTCGTATCGACGGTTTTGACGATCTTCATCGTTCCGGCATCCAGTACAACGAACTTATTTGTATTTTCCAGCGTAACAACGTACTGCTTACCATCTGGCGATGCCTTGATGCCGCGCGGACGCGAGCCTTTAGGCAAGCTCACCGTGCGCACCGGTTTTCCCGTACCCACGCGATACACCGACACCGTATCGTCGCCTTCATTGGTGACGAGCATCAGCTTGCCGTCATGTGAAAACTCCACGCCTTCGGTCTCGTGGCCGCTCTTCATGGAGTGCGTGACCTTCATTGTTTTCAGATCGACAATGGCGATTTCCGCAGGCGGCGAGTTGGCGTCGTCATCGTCCTTCTTTTCGGGCTCGCCGGGTTTGGGCGGGCCGCCGTTTTCGCCCGGCTCATACGTCACATAGGCCATGTTGCCGAACACGCGCACAAACTCCGGGTTCTTGCCGATCTTCGCGCGGCGCGTGACCTTGCCTGTGGATGTATCGATCTCGGACAGATCGGACGTCGTCTTGTTGGCGACATAAAGACGCGTGCCGTCCTTGTTCAGACTCAGGCCGCGCGGACCGTCCTTGCCGATATCGAAGGTTTTAGTGAGGGAAAGCGCATCGAGGTCGATCACGCCGACACCGGCGCTTTCGCTCGTGACATAGGCAGTGGCGGCAGCGTGCGCGATGCCCGCGCTCATCGCAAGCGTGAGTGCGCATGTCAAACGCACCGCCTTGAATCTGACTGGCATTTCTCGTGTCTCCGGCGTTGTTTTGATTTTCTCAAGGCGACGCGAACGCGCGTGCCTGATCTTTTCAACTTAGCGTATATCGCCGCGCGCTGGCAACGTTGTCAGTCGGGAAAAACTCCCGAATTTGCCGCGTTTAATGTGTGGCGGAAGGATCGGCTGCAACAAGATCGACTAAAGCTTTTGCGCCGCGTTGCCATGACAAGTCCGTATTGCCGCGTATATCGACGGAACGTTGAAACAGCGTTGCTCCGCTCGCTGCATCTTCCACGCGCAGATTCATATTGAGGATGAGGTTGCTGATCTTCTGCACCCAGCACACGCCCACGCGTGCTACGCCGAGTTGCTTTGCCACGCGCAATTCGCAACCGTTGCAGGCGTTCATATCCTGCGTGCTTTGCAGTGACGCGATAAGGTCGTGTGCGGGCGCGTTGTCAGCTACGTTGAAGATCGCGCGTTCGCGCAGATCGTTGCGTAAGGCGTCGCTTATCATCGAGAGGCGCAGCTTCTGGATGCGGTTGATTTCGTCGTCGTTATAAGCGGCGTTATCGTCGATCAGGGTGCAGTCGAGCATCGCGATGGATGGCTGGGCTTGCGCCGTTCCAAGCGATAAAAACAGTGCCGCACATAACATCGCGATGCGTCTCATATCGTGTGTCCTTGTGAACATCGGTTCTGTCAGGCCCAAAATACAGGCGCTCGATATTTCTATCAAGCCTTGCGAACGCAAGAAATACTTAGGCATCCATGTTATTTTCATGCGCAACTTCCAGTGTCATACAGCGTATCAAACTATCTTCTGACAAGATTTCTCGCTGCAAACGGAGTAATGTTGCTATCTGAGCGATTCACGAATTCAAGGAGGCGATCATGCCCGACGATCCCGCTCAATGGCACGTCTTCGAATACGAAGGTTTTGACATTCACGTGCTACCGCAGATGAAGCCCGGCCCCGAGCATGCGCCGCCGCGATTCGTCTATATCGGCCACGTCTGCCGGCATGACGCGAACGCCGACACGCCCGGTGAAGCCATACATTTCCACGCCGATGGCGACGACGCCTTCAAACGCGCAGAAGATGCCGTGGACGAAGCGCGGCATATCGGTCGCGCGATTATCGACGGGACGCATCCGGATTTATCGGTGTTGTCGCTGGTTTCGCATCATCATCATTGAGTATGGCGAACATCGAAAGTCTCAGCGCACTGACGCTTGCCACGCACGATATGGCGCGCGCCGTGGCGTTTTACGAAGCGCTCGGCTTTCGCATCGTTCATGGCGGTGCGAGCGAGGCGTTCACTTCATTCGCGGTGGGTACGTCGTTCCTCAATCTCACCAGCGAAACGCACGGTCCCATTCAGTTCTGGGGCCGCGCGATCTTCTATGTTTCGGATGTCGATGCGTTTTATGACAAGCTCGTCGCGCTCGGCATCCAGCCACAATTCGCCCCGCGCGATGCGCCCTGGAACGAGCGCTATTTTCATCTCACCGATCCCGACGGCCACGAACTGAGCTTCGCGCGCCCGCTCTGAAACCGCATTCGCGGGCATGCGGTTCGCTTCAATACAAGTGACGGGTAGCGCACCGAACGGCCGAATGATATGACCGTTCGCGCACATACCCGCGCACCACCTTGAACGACGATTAATCCGTCATGTAAGACAAACGCTTAGCCCGCTTAGCCGATCCTTAGCGAGTTCTTAGTGAAATAAGCAAGTCAGCATCGATTTAATTTCGCTTGTTGCTATTTCGCAAAACGGCTTGCGGTGATAGATGAGCAGCGTAGAGTTCAAGTGCTTTATCAAGAAAGTGGTGCGTTGCGGCAGGTATTTTCTATAGCAAGGCTTAAAGCGACGGGTACTTTTGGCCGTTAGCCTGAATATGGAAGCCGCGTGTGGAGACTTTGATGAAAAGCGCGTACGAGCAGTCCCTTCGGTATCAGGTAGAAAAGTGGCTTGCGCCGGGCAGTGTGCCGGTTCATGTGACTAAGTTCAGCCGCACAGGCGCGGAAAAAAGGCGCTATGTATGTGTATCAACAGAACAAGGTGCGGCGTCGCGCGCGCTGTTCTTTTTCCGTCACGACGACGGCCACTGGTGCCCGTATCCGCCCGCGCCTAAGCAACACAATATGCGCGGCGAGCGGTTGGCGGCTTAAGGCTTTTTCTAGAACTTCAGGTTGTTCAGGAATTGAAACCACATCGCGCCTAGCGGATTGACCGGGTCTTCGGTTTTTGTTTCCGTCTTAGCAGGCGCTTCAGGTTCATCCACCTCTTCTTTAGCAGGCTTAGCGTTGCGCGATTCATGCAGCGCCACGACGCTATCCGCAATCTGGCGGGCCGTTACATCTTCGCAATCACGGCCGATCAGCACGCCAAACACCACATCCCGATTATGCCCTTGCGACGCGAATTGCATCGCAAGCGAAACGCGCTCGCGATAAAGCGCTTCACGTGCCTCGCGTTCTATGGCTTCGCGCGCCTCGCGTTCTGCCTCTTCCTTTCTCACGCGCGCGTTAAAGCGCTCCATTTCTTCCGCAAAAATACGGTCGTAGACTTCGCGCTGGGCGGGATCGGAAAGAATTGCGTACGCCTCCTTTAGCTCCTGAAACTTAGCGCGCGCAATGTCTTCGTTGCCAGTATTGCGATCGGGATGAAAACGCATCGCGGCCTTGCGGTAGGCGCGCTTGAGCTGTTCTTCGGTGGCGTGCTCGTCCACGCCGAGCGTATCGTATAGCGTTGCCATGCTTTGCGATTTTGCGATTGATGGATTGAGTCGCGGATCATCGTATCACGCGGAAATTGCGGTTCTTTTGCAGAGAGCGCTAAGCGAGTCCGCTAAGCACGGCTTAAGGGCATTGTGCAAATTCGTCAGGCTTTGGCCCGCGCCACAAAATCGTCATATTGCGCGCCGACAATCCGCGTCGATTCTTTAGCGCTCAAGCAAACAATGGCACTCTCTCTTAGCGATATTCAGCATCTCTTCGATCGATACGGCGCAATTGCCTATAGCGGCGAGCCGGTCACGCAGCTTCAGCATGCTTTGCAAACGGCGGCGCTTGCTGAAGATGCGGGCGCGACGCCCGAACTGATCGCTGCATCGCTATTGCACGATCTTGGTCACTTGTTGAATCTGCAAGGCGAGACGCCTACGGAACGCGGTATCGACGATCTTCACCAATATTTCGCGCTGCCTTTTTTGCGCCCGCTGTTTTCGGATGCCGTGCTCGAACCGATCCGTCTTCATGTCGATGCCAAGCGCTGTCTCTGCGCAATCGACGCGTCTTACTACGCGCGCCTATCAGCCGATTCTGTGCGCAGCCTGCAATTGCAAGGCGGCATTTTCAGCGATGAAGAAGCTAACCGGTTCCTCGAAAAACCCTATGCCGCTGACGCG
>NZ_JAQFVG010000343.1 GCF_029439455.1 Caballeronia sp. BR00000012568055
ATCTGGTCACGATCCGGGTTGCCGCAACCGGGTACACGCCAATATCGCGAAGTGCTCCGCCTCCCAAGGAACCTTGGTTCCGAATCGAAGAAGGGTCATCCAGGTAATACGAGAAGCAGCCGTCCACCCGCTTGAGCACCCCAATGGCTTTTCTCAAGATGAGGTCCATTGCCGCCTGCCATTGCGGACTATGAACGATCATCATCGCCTCCGCGCATACCAGTCCGAAACGATCTCGAAGCTTGATCAACTGGCGGATATCGTCGGCGTTCATCGCGATCGGCTTTTCGCACAGAACATGCTTGCCAGCAGCCAATGCCTTTTCTATCCATTCGACATGGCTGGCCACCGGAAGCGGAATGTAGACGGCATCGAGGTCACCGCTGCCCAGCATGCGCGAATAGCTTTCGGCTCGACCGACGCCATGCTTCCTGGCCAGCGCCGATGCGCGATCGAGGTCGCGACTGGCGATCGACACGACTGTACTGGCAGGGTTGGCCATAATGGCCGGGATGATCGCTGAATCAGCGATGCTTGCTGCGCCGAGGATGCCCCATCGAAGCCCCATCATTCGGCTCCTTCTAGAGTTGAATTGAAAGGAAGACCCGGCAGCGCGTCAGCAAGGGATGACATGCGCGGGCCCGTCATCGCGGTGATGAACGTTCGGCATACCATTGCGCAACCCGTGCCGATCGAAATTGCCGACCACGCGCCATGATGTCGTCCCGGATGCCAAGGGGTCCTGCCTGGAAGAGGCTTGGGGCCATGAGTTTCAGATTTGCTGCAATCCGGGGACGAAACGCCATCTGGCTTGCCACGTCGCGTTCGACATCCACGCCGGGCGCGACCTCGATCAACTCCAGACCATCATCGACGAGGCGAAATACCGCTCTCTCCGTGATGTATAGCGCCTCTTGTCCACGCTCGCGCGCAAACGCCGCGCTATAGCAGACTTGCTCGATCGATTCGACAAACTTTCGGTGCTTCCCCTCACTGCGAATGACGGTTTGTCCGTCTTCCCAGGTGACATCGAGTCCGCCGGCGGTCAGCGTGCCGCTGAACACCACGCACTTCGCATTCTGACTGATGTTGATGAAGCCGCCCACGCCGATGATCTTGTCGCCAAAGCGGCTGATGTTCACGTTGCCGTGCGCATCGACTTCGGCGAATGACAGAAATGCGAGATCAAGTCCACCGCCATCGTAAAAATCGAACTGCGATGGCTGCTCGATCATCGCGGCAAAATTTTGCCCGCCGCCGGAGTCGCGGCCTGTGAGCGGCGCACCGCCGATGATGCCTTGCTCGTTTGTGAGCACCACATCGTCCAGCAAGCCTTCTTCTGCGGCAATGGTCGACAGACCCGTCGAGACACCCGCGCCGAGATTGCACACCGCGCCGGGATACAGTTCGAGCGCTGCGCGCCGCACGATCACCTTGCGCGGCCCGAACGGCAACGGACGAATCTCCGACAGCGGCACGCGCAGTTCGCCTGCATAGCTCGGGTCGTAGGGCGTGGCGTAGGTCTGCGGCTGGTCCGGCACGACCACCACGAAGTCCACCAGAATGCCCGGAATCTTCACTTGTTTGGGCGGCAACGTCTCGCGCCGCGCAAGCCGCTTGACCTGCACGATCACCACGCCGCCCGCGCGCCGCGTCGCCTGCGCCATGGCGAGCATCTCGCCGAGCACGGCTTCTTCTTCCATCGTCACATTGCCGTCTTCATCGGCGGTGGTGCCGCGCACGAAGGTGACGTTCAGCGGCAGCGGCTTGAAACGCAGATATTGCTCGCCGTCGAGCGTGAGTACTTCGATGAAGCCGGGCGGCGTGCGCGGACTTTGCCGCGCCTTGCTGACGCGGATCGACGAACGTATGCAGCCCGGTCTTGGTGATCAGCCCCGGACGCCCCGCCGCCATCTCGCGCATCAGTTGCGACATCACGCCCTGCGGCAAGGTGTACGCCTCGATTTCATCGGCGGCGGCCATCGTGACGAGCGCCGGCGAATCGACCAGGGCGCTAGTGATGGCGCGGCGCAATAGGCCCTTGTGCGCGAGATGGCTCGCACCGAGCGCGGCTCGGTCGCCTACGCCGACGATACTCATCGACGTAATGCCGCGTGGCGCGCCCTGTTCCAGAAAACGTGCTTCTAACGCGGCGAGCAATGCATCCGGCACGGCATGGCCGCCACCCGAACCGCTGATGAGAACTGTGTCGCCGTCGCACACGAACTTTGCCGCTTCGGATGCCGAAATGATCTGCATGATGTCGTTGGGATAAAAGAGGAAACGTCAGGCCGTCTTGAGCTTTCTGGCCCAGCGCATCACGTGCTCGCCCACCGCGACCAACTCGCCGCGCTGATTGAACACCTCATTCTTCGCGATGCTGCGGCCTTTTTCCTTGTCCACTACGATCACTTCGTACACCACCGTGATGGTATCGCCCAGACTCACCGGCTTGAGAAAGCGCAGCTTGTCGTAGCCCGACGAGACCGGAAAGTCGCTCAGATTGTCGCGGTGAATCACATGTTCGATGGAGAGCGTCGATGCCGTGGACATATAGCCCACCATCAACGCGCCGTGCGCGATGCGTCCGCCAAGACTCGATTTCTCACGCGCGTATTGCTCGTTGACATGCGTCGGACTGAAGTCGCCCGTGATGCCGGCAAACAGCATGACATCCGTTTCCGACACGGTCTTGCCGAACGTGTAGCGTTGACCGACTTCCACGAAGTCGAGGCCCGATTGTTCCATCTCTTGTCTCCTTTATTGATACGATTCAGACGACGGTCCGATAGCGCGCCATGCAGGTATCGAGCACCTCGTTGCCGTCGCGTTGCCACCAGTCCGCGCTCGAAAAGATCTCTACTTCCAAGTAACCGTCGAAGCCCGTTGCTTCGATCGAACCACGCAGGCGCGCAATGTCGATCACGCCATCGCCCATCATGCCGCGGTCGTTGAGCATGTCGCGTGTGGGCACGAGCCAGTCGCAGAGGTGGCACGCGAAAATGCGTTCGCGTCCCGCGCGGGCAATCTGGGCGTCGAGTTTCGGGTCCCACCAGACGTGATAGCAATCCACCGCGACGCCGAGCGCGCCGCTGCGGGCGGGATCGAGTTCGTCGCACAAATCGAGCGCTTGCTCCAGCGTATTGATGCACGCGCGGTCGGCCGCGTACATGGGATGCAGCGGTTCGATCGCGAGCGGCATGCTCAACGTCTTCGCGTAATCGAGCAGGCTCGCGACGCCGTCGCGGACCTGCGCACGCGCACCGGCGAGATCGCGACTCGACGAGGGCAAGCCGCCCGCGACGATCACGACGCCAGGCGCCTCAAGTTCGCGCGCGAAATCGAGCACGCGCCGGTTGTGCTCGCTCAACGCAGCACGTTCCGCTTCACTCGAAACGGGAAACAGACCGGCGCGGCAGTACCCGCATAACGCGACATCCCAGTCGCGCAGCAGTTGCCGCGTGCGCGCCAGACCCGTTCGCTCCACATCGTCATGCCACGGCGCAATCGCGCGAATGCCGCGCCGCCCGCACGCTTCGATGATGCGCTCCAGCGGCCATTGCCTAAGCGTCGCGGTATTGATTGCCAGAAACTCCGGATGCTGCGACAGATCGCGCATGCGTGTGTCCTTTCGGTTCGATTGCGTTCTATTCGACGGAAGCCGGCATCATCATTTGCGTTTCGCCTTCCTGCACGGTTTCGCCGCGCTGGTTGAGCACCTTGAGCCGCATGGTGACGATGCCGCGATCCTCGCGCTTCTTCGTCAGGCGTTTGGCGAGCACTTCGATGTCGACATGGATACGGTCACCGATCATCAACGGCGCGCGAAACGACCAGTTCCAGCCGAGCGTGGCAATGCCTTTGAGCAGGACCGGGCAGCGCGTCTTGAGACCGTCCGCGAGCGACAGGCCGAGCAGGCCGTGTGCGATGCGGCCCGGAAAGCCCGCTTCCTGCGCGGCCATGTCATCGACGTGGATGTCGTAGTGGTCGCCCGATACGCCCGCGAAGTTGACCACGTGCGTCTCCGTCACCGTCACGCCTGCGGTGAGGTAGTAATCACCGACTTCAATGTCGTTTAGCCCGTACAGGCCGGGTTTGAGCAAACGGCGTTCGACTGCGGATTCCGTTTCAGCCATTTCGTGTCTCCATTTTTCAAGTCGCGCGACTCAGCGCGGAGGCGGGCGGCATCGCGAAGGCGCGTGCGTTCACTTCCGACAGTGATGCAGCCGCGCGCATCAATAACGGTGCAAGTTCCTGCATGCGCTTGCTGGTCATGCGAAACGACGGCCCCGCAATCGTCAGCACGCCGAGCGGTTCCTGCTTCTCGCCCTTGATGAGCGCGGCCATTGCGGCGGTGTTGACTTCGAAGCTGTTGCTCACCATCGCCCAACCCGCGTTGCGTGCGCGCCGCACTTGCCTGAACACTTCTTCGAGCGTGCGCGGTGCGTTCGCGCCGTATTCATCGACATGGGCGAAGCCTGCTTTGGTCACGCGGCGCGTGACTTCGTCGTCCGGCATGGTGCCCAGCCACACGATGCCCGACGCCGTGCAGAAGATGGGCGCTTCCAGCCCGCTGTCCGGGTCGTAGCGCAACCCCGCGCGCGTGCCGAGCGACTTGGACACCCACACGAGCCGCTCGTTGTCGATCAGACCCAGGCGCGACAACTCGCCGGAGACGCTTGCGAGCTCGTCCATCAGCGGCCGCGCGAGATCGATGAGATCGTTCTTCGACACGAACCGGATGCCGAGCGACACCGCCTTGAGCGACAGACAGTACTGTCCCATCTCGCGCGTCTGATACACATAGCCCATCTCGATGAGCGTCGTGAGCAGCCGATGCGTGGCGCTGTGGGGAATGTCGAGCGTCTCGGAAAGACGGCTCAGTTGCATGCCATTGCGATCCGTCGAAAGCAATTCGAGGATGGCCATGCCACGTTCCAATGCGACGCTCATACGGGTTACCTGTTGAAGATGTGTTGAATGACCGGGCGCGAAACCGTCACACCCGATGCCCGAAAAATTCCGTGATCGCGCGGGCCTGACCTTCGATCATGCGCTTGCCGCCAATGGTAGCGATGCCGCGCGTTTGAGCCTCGCGCATCAGCGGCGTGATGTCCGGCTTCGGCACGATATCGAACAGCACGTGCGATGCACCCATGCCGGCGAGGTCGAGCGGCAGCGGATCGTCGGGGCGCATGCCGAGCGGCGTCGCGTTGATGACGATATCGTGGCCGTCGAAAGCGGCGGGTGCGATCGTGCAGCGGCAATTGGGCGCTATGTCGCGCACGGCTTGCGCGACTTCCTGCGCACGTGCGTGATCGATATCGCTCAACGCGAGTTCGCGCACGCCGTGCTGCGCCAGCGCAATGGCAATCGCGCGGCCCGCGCCGCCGGTGCCGACCAGCAGGACGCGCTTCGATTCCGGCGTGTGGCCGTGGTCCTGCAGCGCGCGCACCAGACCCGCGCCGTCGAACATATCGCCTTCCCATGCGCCTTCCTTGGAACGGCGCATCGCGTTGACCGCGCCTGCTGCGCGCGCGCCCGGCAGCATGTGATCGACCAACGCCTTTGCATCGACCTTGAACGGCACGGTCAGCACGATGCCCTGCAAGTTTTCGATCGACATCAGCGAACGCATGGTGTCGGCGAAACGCGCACGCGGCACATGCAGCGGCACCAGCAAGGCATCGATGCCCGCCTGCGCGAACAACGCGTTGATGACCTGCGGCGAGCGCACTTGCGCCACTGGATCGCCGACGATTGCATAAAGTGCGGTAGCACCCGATACCGGAATCGAATCGATCTCGCTCATGCGACACGCTGCGTCTGCACGCCCAGACCTTCGACTGACAGCCGCACCGAATCCCCGTGCTTCAGATACCGCTCCGGCTTCATGCCGAGCCCGACGCCGGGCGGCGTGCCGGTTGTGATGACGTCGCCCGGCAGCAGGATCATGAATTCGCTCAGATACGAAACGATCTTGCTAATCGGAAAAATCATGTCGGACGTGTCGCTGTTCTGCACGCGCTCGCCGTTGACTTCAAGCCAAAGCGACAGGCGCTGCGGATCGGGGATTTCATCGGCGGTGACGAGATACGGACCGAGCGGACCGAACGACGGCGCGCACTTGCCCTTCATCCACTGGCCGCCGCGTTCCAGTTGAAACGCGCGCTCCGATACATCGTTGCACACGCAGTAGCCGAACACATACGACAACGCTTCGGCTTCGCTCACGTAATGCGCGCGCTTGCCGATGACCAGCGCCAGTTCCACTTCCCAATCCGTCTTGGTCGAGCCGCGCGGCAATACGATATCGTCATCCGGACCGACGATGCAACTCGGCGCTTTCGCAAACAGAATCGGTTCGGCCGGCAGCGGTGCGTTAGTCTCCTTCGCGTGCTGGACATAGTTCAGGCCGATGGCGAGAAAATTCCCGGGCGCGCCGATGCACGGACCGAAGCGCGTGGCTTTCGGCACTTCGGGCAGCGTCGTCAAATCCACGTCCGTCAGCTTGCCAGTCAGATCCGCTGCAATACGCGCCGGATCGATATCGCCAATCACCTTCGACAAATCACGATGCACGCCCTTCGCATCCACGATGCCGGGCTTCTCCGCGCCCGCCGGTCCAAATCGGAACAGTTTCATGCCATATCTCTTTGGTGTTGAATGAGGCTGTATTCCAGCCGATAGGTGCCGCGCAAGAGCGCACGCACGCCGGTTTTCATGAGCGCTTCGTCGGACAGCGCTTCGCGCGCGAGTGCCGCAAGGGTTGCTTCGTCGGCGGCTTCGATCAGTAACACGCCGTCGATCTGCGCATCGGGCCGGCCGCGCAATTCGAGTTCGCGGGTGGGCTTCGTCTCACGCTGCACGCCATCGAGCAGGTGCGCGCCGACCAGCGGCGTGCGCGTCGGCAGATTCGTCAGCAGCGCGATCAATGCATCGATGCAGACATCGCGCTCAGCGGGGAAGCTCACGCGGATGGTCTGCATCCACGCGCCTTCGCCCATGCCTTGCGTGTGCGCGACACGGCACATGGTGCGCGACGTGTCGGTGAAGGTCGCGACGACCTTGGTGGTCCACGGCGTCGGATGATCGAGCCGGTCGCGATAGACCGGCGATTCGAGCGCGTCGAGCGTGTCGGTTTCGTAGAAGTTGAAGTAGCGCGGGCGGGTCACATCCACTTCGTTCGCCACATAACGACGACCGCGCAGAAAGCCGGGCAACCCGACACGTTCGGGAATGTGCTCCGAGACGTGCCACGCGAGGAATTCGGCATCGCCGCCCGGCTGGATGCCATTCCAGAATGCGAGTGCGGCTTTACCAAGCATCACGGCGCATGCCCTCCGTTGGCTTCGCGGGCGCATCGTCCTCTGTGCCCGCTGCTTCGATGGAAACGCCGCGTGTTTCGCGCGTCGCGAGAAAGAGGATCGTCACGCCGACCACATCGCCCAGCAGTGTGTAGAAGAACATGCCGTGCGGCAGCGCGACCTTGAAGTAATCGAGCGAGGCCAACACGATGAATGGCGCGATACCGCCACCGATCACGCCGATGTTGTACATCAGCCCGACACCGGTCGCGCGCACGTTGGACGGCAAATTCTCGGCAAGGATGGTCGGATAGATGCCCGATGCGCCGACGATCCAGAAGCCGCTCAGGAACGCGAACACGCAGCCGAGCGCCACCGAAACCAGCGCGAGACTGACGAGCGCGAGCACGCAGGCGCAGCCGATGGCAAGCATCAGCGCGATGGCTTTCTTGCGGCCGATGCGTTCGGCGATAAAGCCCGAGCAGAAGAAGCCGCAGATCTGCCCCACCGCGCCCGCGCTCGTGATCAGACTCACCGATGCCGCGGGCATATGCAGTTCACGAAGATACGTCGCCAGCAAACCCTGCAACGGCCACGAACCGAACTGCAGCAGAAACTGCACGAGACTCAGGCGGAAGACCAGACTACGATGTTCGCGAAACAGCGTCATCGCGGGCGAGCCTTGCTTCGAAACCAGCCCTTTCGCGCGCGCCTTGAGCCACACCGGCGACTCCGGCACGAAGCGCCAGATGAACAGCCCGACCAGCAAACCCGGCACGATGCCCGCGAAGAACAGCGGCCGCCAGCCGAAGTGCGGATAGATCAGCCCGTACAGCGTCGCGGCGAGCACGCTGCCGAAGCCCCAGCCCGTATCCAGAATGCCGATGCCGATGGCGCGATACTTCTCCGGCCAGACTTCCGCGATCATCGTCGAGCCGAGCGTGAGGATCGGCGCCATGCCGAAGCCGAGCAGCAGACGGAACACAAATACCGCCGCGAAACTCCACGCCAGCCCCGTGAAGGCCGCGCCTGCGGTGAACCACGCGAGCGCGATCAGCATCGGTATCTTGCGTCCGATGCGATCGCTCAGGTTGCCGAACAACATGCCGCCCAGCCAGCGCACGCCGAAAGTCGCGAGAATCAGCAGCGACGCGGTATGCAGCGTCACATCGAAGGTCTTCGAAATGTCGATCAGCACGAAGGTGATCAGCAGAAAATCCACCGCGTCGAGTGCCCACAGGCACCACGCGCCGATCAGCGTCAGCCACTGCGCACGGTTGATTTCCTGATACCAGCGACGCCTGCTTCCAGACGCCGAAACGGGTTGGTTCACGTATGTCTCCTTCCTGATTATCTGTGTCGGTCCCGATCGACCGCGGAGCAATTCAGCGACTTTGCTGCAACAGCGCACGCACTTTCGGATGCACGGGAATGGGCTCTTTCTCCAGTCGTGATCTGAGACCGAGCGATGCATCGGAGAAAACCTCGGCAGGCATGGTCCTGAGGTCCGCCGCGACTTCGACATCGAACGGAATGCGTGCGAGTACGTCTTTTCGAAGGTCGATGCCCGGTGCGATTTCAACCAGACGCAAGCCGTCCTGAGTCAACGAGAACACCGCGCGCTCGGTCACGTACAACACCGTTTGCCCGCCCACGCGCGCGTTCTTCGAACTGAACGAAATCTGCTGAAGCGTCTCGACGAACTTGGAGTGACGCCCTTCCTCAACGATCTTCAGTTGCTCGCTCTCGACCGCGACCTTCAGACCGCCCGCCGTGAACGATCCGCCGAACACCATTTTTCTGGCGTTCTGACTGATGTTGATGAAGCCACCCACACCGACCAGCCGATCCGCGAAGCGCGTGATGTTGACGTTGCCGGTCCGGTCGATTTCGACGCATGACAAAAACGCCACGTCGATGCCGCCGCCATCATAAAAATCAAACTGGTATGGCTGATCGACGATCGCCGCATAGTTGCGCGCTGCGCCTGCATCAAGCCCGTTGGCGGGTGCGCCGCCGATCAATCCTTGTTCGTTGGTCAGCGTCACGAGATCGAGCACGTCTTCGCGCGCCGCCACCAGACCGATTCCGGTGCAGACACCCGAGCCGATGTTGCAGACTGCGCCGCGCGTGAGTTCGAGCGCCGCGCGGCGCGCGATCACGCCGCGTTCATCGAGCGGCAAGGCGGGAAACGTGGTGAGCGGCGTCTTCATTTCGCCCGCGAAGGACGGGTCGTAGAAGGTCTGATAGGTCTGCATCTGTTGCGGCTCGACGACCACGAAGTCGACCAGATTGCAGGGAATCTTCACGGTCTTGGCGGGCAGGGTGCCGCGCCGTGCCAGCCGCTTGACCTGCACGATCACCACCCCGCCGCAACGCCGCACGGCCTGCGCCATCGAGAGCATTTCGCCGAAAATGGCTTCGTGCTCCAACGAGATGTTGCCGTCCTCGTCGGCGGTGGTGCCGCGCAATAACGCGACATCGGCCTTGAACGACTTGTAGAACAGCCACTCGCGGCCATCGCGCTCGACCAGTTCGACGAGATCTTCGGTTGCGAGCGTGCTTTGTTTGCCGCCCTGATGTCGCGGATCGACGAAGGTGTTGAGTCCGACGTGCGTGGTCAGGCCTGGCCGCCCGCCCGCAATCTCGCGGATGAGTTGCGACAGCACGCCCTGCGGCAGCGTGTAAGCCTCGATGCGATTCGCGAGCGCGAGTTTGGCGATGGGCGGCGCATCCACGACTGTGCCGCACACCACGCGCTTGAGCAGCCCTTCGTGCGCGCAATGGCTCGCGCCGAGTTCATCGCCGCGATTGCCCAGCCCGACCGGATGGATTGCCGTGATCTTGCGTGGCGCGCCCTCCTCCTTGAAGCGTGCCTCGATGGCGGCGAGCAGCGCTTCCGGTACCGCCATTCCCGAGCCGGACCCGGTGATGAGAACCGTGTCGCCATCGCCGATCAGTTGCGCGGCCTGCTGCGCCGTACCCAGTTGCATATGCTTGTCTCCGTCTGATCTTTCGTGTTTTGGAAATTCTTTCCAGAAAGTTTTTTCAGACTACTCCGCGAACGGGTGGTCGTCAACGAGGAATCCATCCAACCGCGTTTTTCATGCGTTTTTTCTGCGGTTCTCGCGTGTAGTGCAACACCAACGCGCTGCTTGAAATTCCGCTTGCGTCGACGCACCGTCTCGAACTTATAATGCGCCAAACCGAGTTTTGGAAATATTTTCCAAATTGCGAAGACCGGGCCGGTTTTCGCCAATACCATACGACCGGAGACAAGCATGAAAACGAAACTCGCACTCTGCGCGGCGGCCCTGCTCTGCGCGACTCACGTACAGGCGCAAAGCGCCGTGACGCTGTACGGCATCATCGATGAGGGTCTGCAATTCGTGAGCAACAACAAGAACGTCGTCAACGGACACAACGTGGGAGGACGTCAATACACGCTCGACTCGACGAACGGCATCAACGGAAGCCGCTGGGGCATGCGCGGAACCGAGGATCTCGGCGGCGGACTAGCCGCGCTTTTCACGCTCGAATCCGGCGTGAATCTGAACAATGGACAATTCGCGCAAGGCGGCACGGCATTCGGGCGGCAAGCGTTCGTCGGCCTGTCTGACAAGACGCTTGGCATGGTCACGCTCGGCCGTCAGTACGATTCGATTTTTTACTACGTGCAGCCTGTCTCGACGATGGGCTATTTCGGCAGCACGGCCTTTTCGCATCCCGGCGATCTCGACAATCTCAACAACTCGCTGCGGCTGAACAACACGATCCGCTATACGAGCGTGAACTATCGCGGCCTCACTTTCGGCGGGGAATGGAGCCTGGGCGGTCAGCCCGGCAATGTCACCGGCGGCAGCGGCTACAACGCAGGCGTCGCGTATGCGAACGGTCCGTTTGCGGTCGCTGCGGCATATGAGTACTTCAAGAACCCGACCGGCGCGACAGCGGGCACCGGCTTCTTCACCGACAACGCCAATGGCGCGTCGCAACTGAGCGGCGTGCTCAACAGCGGCTACGCCAGCGCGGCGTCGTATCAGGTGATGACCGGGGGTGCGACATACACGATCGGCAGTGCTCTTGTCGGTCTTGCGTATTCGAACGTGCAGTATGGCAACATCGCCGCGCTCGGCGGCAACACGGCGAAATTCAACACGGCGGAAGCGGGCCTCAAGTATCAGTTCACGCCGGCGTTTTCCGCGGGCATCGGCTATATGTACACGAAAGGCGATGCCGTGAGCAACGGTAAGGGCGGCAGCGTCGGCAATCAGCACTTCAGTCAGGTCGCAGCAATTGCGGACTACTTTCTGTCGAAGCGAACTGACTTCTACGCCGAGGCGTCGTATCAGCGAGCGTCTGGAGAGTCGTCAACGGGCGCGCCCGCGGTTGCGAATATCGGCAATCTGGGTGATTCCTCGACTACACGCCAGGTAGAGGTGAGGCTGGCGATCCGAACTCGTTTTTGAAGTGCGTACGAGCTGAGCAAGTAGCGGAAGTGCGAAGCGCTGTCCTACGGGTGCACGTGCGGTTCTGGGGAAACATGACATTATGGTTCGGCGCGCCGGCCTTAGCGTGTCCACAGGATAAAAGGCGCCTATTGTTAAGGACCTGCGTTGTGACTGGCGACATTGGCATCCAGCATTATCTTTGCCGGAACTAACTAAGGCCGACTTGCCAACATTGCCCAACGACTGCGAACCAACCCTATTTGACGACCCTCCTAATTACGCTTCCATTTTGTGATCGCGACGCGCGTTCCT
>NZ_JAQFVG010000344.1 GCF_029439455.1 Caballeronia sp. BR00000012568055
GACTGAAACGGGTCGGCCCTATGAAGCAAGATCAAGAGAAGGCGGATCAGAATGACATTACCGATTCACTCAGGCGCGCGTCCCATGAACGCTTCCGAACCGATGCATCGCTTGAGGAGCGCAGACGGCGTTCTCCTTGCTGGCGACTCATGGGGCGATCCCAAGGGCATTCCCGTCATTCTGTTGCATGGCGCGGGGCAGACGCGTCACTCATGGAGCGCGACGGGGAGGATGCTCGGCGAGGCCGGCTTCTTCGCCGTTTCGTTCGATGCCCGTGGTCACGGCGACTCCGGTTGGCCGGCGGACGCAAACTATAGCCAGGTCGCAATGGTGCGCGATCTGGAAAGCATTGCGTCGTCGTTTGGCATGGTGCGTCCCGTGCTGGTCGGTGCCGCGACAGGCGGTGCGACCAGTCTGCTCGCGGTCGGAGAAGGCTATGTGGATGCCCGCGTTCTCATTCTTGTCAACATCGCGCCGCAGACGGAAGCTGCGGGCGTGGCGCGCATCCAGTCATCGCTGCGCCGCTGTTTCGGTCAAGACGAAGCGCGTGACCGCGCTGCTCATTCGGAGACTGCACGCATCTTGAGGCTCGATGATAAGCAGCATCATCGCTGGCGCTGGGACCCGCATTTCGTCGCATGGCCACGGGATATGGGACGCCGTCGACAACGGCTGTGCGCGAGCGCACGCAAGCTGACCTTGCCTACGCTGCTCATGCGCGGTGAATACTCCGATGTAGTGAGTGAAACGGGCGTCGCAGAGTTTCTGAGACTTTGTCCACATGCCGATTACGTAACGTTGCCGAATGTCGGGCATGCGAACGCGTTCGAAGGCAACGATGTTTTTTGTGAAGAGGCGGTACGATACATCGTTAGTCATGCAGAAAGCCAACCGCCGCGCCGATCGCGTCTCTACGAATGCGCGTGACGGCGAGGAAGCGTTGAAACTGTGTTCGGTTGCGAAGACTTGCATCAACAGATGAAGGCGTCGTGTGCCCCCGAACACTTCGATACTCCATCTCATCATGCCGGGTGCGATCGATCTGCCGCCCCAAACATCGCATCAGTTATTACACCGTGCCTCCAATGCATCGATGAAAGAGCGATCCCATTGACCCGCTTCCATCGCCGCAATGGTGCGCGCTTCCGCAGCTAGCACCTCACGCGCCTTGGCCAACACACGCTCGACATCGTCCTGCGAAATCGCCAGCAAGCCGTCCTGATCGCCGACGATCACATCGCCGGGATTCACCACCATGTCGCCGACCGAAACCGTCACGTTGATCTCGCCCGGACCGTCCTTGTACGGGCCGCGATGCGTGACACCGCGCGCATAGACCGGAAAGGCGCGTGAACGGATCTCGGCGACATCGCGGATCGCGCCATCGACGATCACGCCAACGACCCCTATTTTTGCGGCATAGAACGTCAGAATACCGCCGACCACGGCGTTGTTCAGATCACCGCCGGCATCGATCACCAGCACGTCGCCGGGGCGGCAGAATTCCAGCGCGCGTAAATACGCGAGATTGTCACCGCCGCGCGAACGCACGGTCACGGCGGTGCCCGCCATGGTCTGCTTCGTCGCCTGATGATACGGCGACAGTCCCACCGTGCCGATGTTGCGATGCATGCTGTCGCTCATCGTCGAAACAGGAATGTCGTGCAATGCCTCGATGATGCGTGTATCGCATTGCGCCGCGGACGTGTTCTTGCGAAGGGCTTTGTAGTCGCTCATAAGGGTATCGTGTCGGATTCGGAAATGGCGCGCATCACAGCGTTGCGGTGACGCCGCCATCGACATAAAGGATGTGGCCGTTGACGAACTTCGACGCGTCGCTGGCGAGGAATACCGCTGCGCCAACGAGGTCTTCGACATCGCCCCAGCGGCGCGACGGCGTGCGGCCGATCAGCCACTTGCTGAAGGTTTCGTCATCGACCAGCGCCTGCGTAAGCTCGGTTTTGAAGTAGCCAGGACCAAGGCCGTTGACCTGAATGCCATGCTGTCCCCAGTCGATCGCCATGCCCTTGGTCAGCATCTTCACCGCGCCCTTGGTCGCCGTATAAGCGGCGATATTCGGCCGTCCCAGTTCGCTCTGCACCGAGCAGATATTGACGATCTTGCCCGCGCCGCGCCCGATCATGAAACGCGCCACGGTCTTGCCGACGAGGAACACGCTGTCCACATTGGTCTGCATCAACTCGCGCCACTGCTCGTGCGAAAACTCGTCGAGCGGCGCGCGGCGCTGCATGCCCGCGTTGTTGACGAGAATATCGATCGCCCCGATCTCGCGTTCGATCTTCTCGATCGCCGACGCCACATCGGCAGGCGACGTCACATCGAAAGCCGCTGCCTGCGCATCGATACCCTCTTCGCGCAACTGACGCACCGCGCTCTGCAAACGCGCATCGTTGCGCCCGTTCAGCACCACGCGCGCACCCGCGCCGCCAAGCCCGCGCGCCAGCGCAAAGCCAATACCCGTGCTCGATCCGGTGATCAACGCGGTGCGCCCGGTGAGATCGAACATCCTGAGAACGTGGTTCAAGTCTGAGTCTCCTGATAGAAAAGCCCTTGTTTTACGATACCGGCGTGAATTTGAGCTGGCTGATCGGCGTGACCTTGTCGGTGCGCGTCAGGCCGAACTCCGTGTTCGGTCCGAGCCACTTGTTGAAGATGGCCGACATTTCGCCGCTCTGTTCCAGCGCATTCAGCGTTTTGTTGACGGCTGCGAGCATGTTCGGTTCGTCGAGCTTGAGGCCCACGGCGATAGGTTCGATCAGCATCGGTTCGGAAGCGATGGCCACTGCGCCATCCGTGCCCTGCACCTGCTTCGAAATTTTCGTCGCCGTCATCTGATTGGTCACGAAGCCCTTGACCTTGCCCTGCTGCAACGCGAGAAATGCGGAGCTTGTATCGTGGAAGGTGACGGCCTGACCGTTCTTGATCGACAGCGGAATGGATTGTGCGGATGTCGAGCCATCGGCGGCGCTGATCTTGAGACCGGTGAAATCGGCCAGCTTCTTGTTGGCGTCTTCCTTTTTCACGACCAGCACTTCCTTGGTGGAGTAGTAAGCATCGCTGAATGCGACTTGTGTGGCGCGCGTCTTCGTATAAGCAAGATTCGCCACCACGATATCCACGCGGCCCAGCTTCAGCTGCGGGATACGCGCCTCCACTGCAAGCGGCTGCAAGGCGACCTTCACGCCCATTTGTTTGGCGATGGCATTGCACAGATCCACGTCCATACCCTCGAGTTGCCGCGTGTTCGGATTCGGAAAAGAGAACGGCTCGACATTCGAATAAACGCCGCAATTGAGCGTGCCACGGCTCTTCACGTCCGCGAGCTGGTCCGCCTGCGCCGGCGTGATCGAAAAGGCGATGCTGGTCAGCGCCACCATGCCTGCAATAACCGACTTGAACTGCATCGTGATACTCCTCGCTTCGAGAGATGAATGATGTGATGCCGCTTGCTCAGTGCGCACGCAGATCGGAGAGAAAACGCTTCGCGCGTTCGTGACGCGGATTCGAAAAGAACTCGTCCGGCTTGCCCGTTTCGATGATTCGCCCCGCATCCATGAACCACACGCGGTCGGCCACTTCACGCGCAAAGCCCATTTCGTGCGTGACGCACATCATGGTCATGCCGTCCTGCGCGAGGCTTTTCATTACGCTGAGCACTTCGCCGACCATCTCGGGATCGAGCGCGCTGGTGGGTTCATCGAACAGCATGGCGGGCGGGTCCATGGCGAGGGCGCGTGCAATCGCTACGCGCTGCTGTTGTCCGCCCGACAACTGACCCGGAAACGACTGCGCCTTGTTCGACAGACCGACGCGCGCCAGCAGATCGGCGGCCTTCTTCTCTGCTGCGGCGCGCTTGATGCCGCGTACGCGCATCGGCGACAACGTGATGTTGTCGAGCACGGACAAATGCGGAAACAGATTGAACTGCTGAAACACGAAGCCGATACGGCTGCGGTACGCGTTGAGGTTCAGCTTCTTGTCGTAGATGTTCTGGTTATCGAACGAGATGGTGCCGTCGTTGATGGCTTCGAGCCGATTCACGGTGCGAATCAGCGTCGATTTGCCGGAGCCCGACGGGCCACACACCACCACCACTTCGCCCTTGTTCACTTCGGCGTTCACGTCCACGAGCGCGTGATACTCGCCATACCACTTGTTCACGGCAGAAAACTTGATCATCACGGTTCCTTTGACTTGAGTGCCGGGTTCAGCTTTCACTGGCGACGGCTTCGACGAGCGGCTCGCTCGCACCACGGCGTGGCTTGCTGGCACGGCCTGCGCGCTTGCGGGTGATGCGTCGTTCGAGGTAATGCGCGAGTTGCGTGAGCGCGTAGCACAGTACGAAGTAACTGAGCGCGGTAATCAGATAGACGGGAAACGGCTTCGTCATCAGACGGTTGTTGATCTGGTCCGCCGCGAACGACAGTTCCTGCACGTTGATGATGTAACCCAGCGACGTTTCCTTGATGGTCGATACGAACTGCGTGACCATGCTCGGCACCACGTTATAGAGTGCTTGCGGCAGGATCACGCAGCGCATGGTCTTCATGTAGCTCATGCCGAGCGCACGCGATGCTTCCGTCTGCCCCTTCGGCAAGGCTTCCATGCCGCCGCGAATAATCTCGCCGAGATACGCGGAGTCGTAAATCACGAGCGCGCACAGCATGGTGACGAAGCCCGTCACCGGATAGCCGGTCAAGACCGGCACAAGGAAATAGACCCAGAAGATCACCATCAGCAAGGGCACGCCGCGCACCACATACACGAGCGCGGTAGCGGGCGCGCGCAATACTTGAAAGCGGCTGGTGCGTGCCAGCGCCACCAGAATGCCGAGCGGGAACGCAATGGCGAGCGCACACAGCGACAGCAGAATAGTGACCACAATGCCGCCTAGCGGCCCGTGCGGATACTGCCCGATGACGAGCAGCGCCCAGTTGTCGCGCAGGATGTCGAGCATTATTTGACTCCCGGAATGCGATAGTGCGAAGCCACGCGCGCACCGGCCAGCATGATGGCAAGCGAGATCAGCAGATAGACGATCGTTGCGACCAGATACGTCTCGAAGGAAAGAAAGGTCTCGTTCTCGATCTTGCGCGTCACGTAAGTCAGCTCGGCCGCGCCGATCGCCATCGCAAGACTGGTGTTCTTGAACAGCAGCACCGCGTGATTGACCATCGGCGGAATGGCGTTGCGCAGCGCCTGCGGCAGCACCACATGTCGCATGGTCTTGAAGAAGTTCAGCCCCAGCGCCCGCGATGCCTCGAACTGCCCGAACGGAATCGCCCGCAAGCCGCTGCGAATGTCCTCGGAAAGATACGCTCCGCTGCACAGTCCGATGGCGATCACCGCGAACAGGAACTGGCCGTTGTAGTCGTTGAGCACGTCCTGCACCGGTCCCGGCAGAATGGCTGCAATGCCGAAGTACCAAAAGAGGATCTGCACCAGCATCGGCACATTGCGGTGATAGGCCACATACGTCGAAACGAAGGCCGTGGCAACGCGCGACTGCGTCATGCGGATCAGCGTGAGCAGAATCCCCACCACCAGCGAGAGTACCCACGCCAGCGCGGTCATTGCGAGCGTCAGTTCGATACCGTGCAGGAACAGCGCGCCATAGTCGCCCTGCAGCACGCTAGCCATGTCAAAGTGAAGTTTCATATCGCACGTCCAGAGAGATCGATTCGTTCGGCAAAGTGTTTTGCTTGCCACGAATTCATACTAGCCTGCTCAAAAATGGCGTTTCAGACGTCTTTCTTCTGGTGCGATAAGTTTCTAAAATGATCGGCGCGAATGGCGTTTCGAGCCTTGCGTGCAGGGGTTTTCATCACATGTCTCCTGATGCGCGGCGCGCTTCTGTCGAGCGCATCCGATGCTTTTAAACAAGCTCGGCAGAGCTTCTCGCGAAGACCCTGCCGATACGTTCCATGTTCTATGCCGGTGTGCGCAGCACTTCCGGATTCACCGGCGTCGGCGGCCGGCCTGCATCCGGTCCTGCGCCCAGCGCAGCGACAAGGTTATCGACCGTGAGACGCGCCATCGCGCGACGCGTCGCCACCGATGCGCTGCCGATATGCGGCGTCAGCACCACATTGCTGCACGCAAGCAGTTCGGGATGAATGCGCGGCTCGCCTTCGAATACGTCCAGCCCTGCCGCCGCGATGCCGCCTTCCTTCAGCACTGCCGCCAGCGCGGCATCATCGACCACGCCGCCGCGTGCAATATTGGTCAGCGTCGCGGACGACTTCATCTGCCTAAGCTCCGCCGCGCCGATGGCGTGATGCGAGCTGGCCGAATACGGCACCACCACAATCAGATGATCCGACTCGCGCATCAGCGCGCTTTTCTCGACATAACGCGCGCCGCATTGCGCTTCGACCTCGGGCGCGAGCGGCGTGCGATTGTGATAGATCACCTTCATGCCGAAGCCATGCGCGCCGCGCTTCGCAATCGACTGGCCGATACGGCCCATGCCGAGAATGCCGAGCGTGGCGCCGTGAATATCCGCGCCGAGCAGCATATCGAAGCGGCCCGTGGTGATCCATTTGCCGTCGCGCACGTAGCGCTCGGATTCGGTAATACGCCGCGCCGCGGCCATCATCAGCGCGAAGCCGAAGTCGGCGGTGGTGTCGGTCAGTACGTCGGGTGTGTTGGTGAGCAGCACGCCGCGTTCGGTGCAGGCGGCCACATCGACATTGTTGTAGCCGACGCCGATATTGCATACCGCCTTGAGTTGCGGACACGCATCGAGCAGACGTGCGTCGATGCGGTCGCTGCCCGCCGTCATCGCGCCGTCCTTGCCTTGCAGACGTTCGATGAGTTCGTCCTGCGTCCACAGCGTATCGGACGGGTTGTCGCTGACGTCGAAGTGCGTACGCAGTCGATCGACGATATCGGGAAAGGATGCGCGGGTAACCAGCACCGAAGCACGCATAAAGCTATCTCCTGAATGGTGTACTGACTAAATCTCGTGCGCTCAGTCTTCGCGCTTGATCGTCGTGAGACCGCCGGGCACTTGCAGCGTCGGCAGAATCTCCATGTTGCTGATGTTCACGGCGAGCGGCGCGGCAATGGCGAACGCAATGGCATCGGCGATATCGGAGGGCAGCGGCAGTTCGAAGCCGTCGATGAACTGCTTGCGCGCCGCGTCGATATCGCCATGAACGTGGCCGAAGATATCGGTCGCCACACGGCCCGGACAGATTTCCGTTACGCGCACGCGCTTGCCGGTGGCATCGACTCGCAATTGACGCGACAGCGCATGAATGGCCGCCTTGGTCGCGTGATAGATGGAGTTGCCGCCGAAGTTGTAGATCGCCGCAATCGAGCTGATATTCACGATATGCCCGCGATCACGTTCGACCATGCCGGGCATGGTGAGACGCACGAGATGCAGCACGGCCTGCAAATTTACTTCCACCTGCACGTCGATATCGCCGACGTCGGCATTGAGGATCGAGCCTTTGCGCGACACGCCCGCGTTGTTCACCACGATATCGAATGGCACTTCTTTCGTGAGCTTCGTGACGGCATCGAGATCGGTCACGTCGATGGCATGCGCAATGCAGCCGGTGCGTTCGGCGAGTTCGTTCAGACGTTCGGCGTTGCGCGCCAGCGCATGTACTTCCAGCCCTTCGCGACAGAATCGCTCGACGATGGCCGCGCCCATGCCGGTCGAAGCGCCCGTCACCAGTGCGGTTTTGTAGTCGGAGAACGGCATCGAATGCTCCTTTGAAATGTTGGGTGTCGGGTGTTGAGATCAATGTACGCGGGCGCTGCGGCCCGCGCCAAGACGGAATGTCTTTGGTGAGATAAGCGCGTGCTATGACGCGATCAACCTGGACAAGGGCACCACGCGCCCGCCCGCCGATTCGATCGCGCCGCGCACCGTGCGCGCCAGTTCCACCGCGCCGGGTGTATCGCCATGCAGCAGAATGGATTGCGCGGCGATCTTCAGACGCTTGCCGGAATGCGTGGTCACGGTGCCGTCGTCGAGCAGTTGCTGCACGCGCGCCAGCACGGCCGTTCGATCCTTGATGACCGCGCCTTCGAGCTTGCGCGACACCAGATTGCCCTCGTCGTCATAGGCGCGATCGGCGAGAAACGTGTTGGCCACGCGCATGCCGAGCTTGTCCGCCGCGCGTTCGATCTGCGTATTCGTCGAGACGCTGATCACGATCTCGCGATCGAACTCCGACACCGCACGCACCAGCGGTTCGGCCAGTTCATACGATGCCGCCGCCATATTGCCGAGCGCACCATGAAAGCTCATATGCGTGAGCTTTGCGTTCACTGCCTTCGCGATTCCCGCCAGCGCGCCCATCTGATACAGCACGTACTTCGCCAGTTCGAGCGGATCGGCCTGAATCTGCCGGCGGCCGAAACCGAGCAGATCGGGAAAGCCCACATGCGCGCCGATATCGATGCCCTTTTCCAGCGCCAGCCGCACGGTCTTGTCCATGATGACGGGATCGCCCGCGTGATAGCCACACGCCACGTTCGCGGACGAGACGATCTCCATCATCGCTTCGTCTTCGCCCATGCGATACGGGCCGAAGCCTTCGCCGAGATCGGCGTTCAGATCGATTTGCACGTTGTTCCCTCTCAGGTCAATGCCGCCAGCGCGGCGCCGTACCCCACGGTGGCGCCTTCTTCCACGAGCCATTCGCCCAGCACGCCATCGGCGGGCGCGATCACCGGCAAACAGAGTTCGGCCACTTGCACGATGGCGACGATATCGCCCGCCTTGACCTGCGCGCCTGCATCGGCGATTGCGCTCGTGCGTGACGGATGCGTTTTCATGAAACGCCCTGCATGAAGGGCTCTTATGTGCTGCTGCGGCTGTGCGGCCGCTTTTGTCGTTACAGGCGCAACTTTCGATACTGCACCGCCCAGCGTCATGCGCGCCACGTTATCGCCGCGCGCAATTTCGATGAAGCCCACGCCCGCCGCTTCGAGCCAGCCCGCGATCTGCCGCAGCTCGCCGATGTCCAGTGTGTTGTGTGTCGTCATGTCGGAAGCCTGGGCGCGCTGCGATGAAGGCCGATCAATTGCCTCAGCTTGTTGAGATACCACTGCAGCTCTTCCTGCGCATCGAGCGCTTCGTCGTAGGTGGTCTTCGCAAAGCGGATCGATGTGCCGATGCGCGCCTGCGCCAGCCGCCACAAGTCCGCTTCGATCACCGTGCCGATCTTCGGGTAACCGCCGGTCGGCTGGGCATCGCGCAATTGAATGATCGGCTGTCCGCTCGGCGGCACCTGGATCACACCCGGAACGATGCCGTGCGAACGCATTTCCAGCGGCCTGCGCGACCTGAGCGCATGGCCTTCGAGCCGAAAGCCGTAGCGGTCGCTTTGCGGCGTGACCTTCCAGCTTTCACGCCAGAACGTTTCGATCGATGCATCGTCGTAGGCTTCGTATTCCGCTGCGGGCAGCACGCGTACGACCGTCTCGTTCGGCGCGGCCGTGGGCATGGCCATGCCTTGCGGCAAGGTGCGCAATGGCGAGGTCACGCCGAAGCCTGCGTGCGCATCATGCGGCGCTGAAGGCGATGCCGCCGCGCTCAATACGTCGCCCTTTTGCAGCGCGCGGCCATCGAGTCCGCCGAATTCGCCGCGCAATTGCGTGCTCCGCGAACCGAGCACCACGGGCACATCTACGCCGCCTGCGAGCATCAGATAACAGCGCGCGCCGGATGTCGGCACACCGAGCGTCAGCACATCGTCCTTGCGCGCCTGCAAGGTCCACCACGGCAGGACCGGGCGATCGTTGAGTCGCGCGGCGCAATCCGCACCGGTCACGGCGAACGCGACATCTGCCGTGAAGCGCACGCGAAACGGGAACATCGGAATTTCGATGCCCGCTGCATCGATGTCGTTGCCGAGCAGAAGATTGCCGACAGCCAGCGCGATCCGATCCATCGCGCCGGAAGTGCCGACGCCGTAGCGCAGATAGCCGTCGCGTCCCTGATCCTGAATCGTCGCGAGCGCGGCGTTCGATAGCACTTCGATCATCGGATGATCCTCTCGGCACGGAACCGAATCATGTCGCCCGGAGCGAACAGCGCGGGTTCGTCGCGGGTCGGGTCGAAGAAACACATGGACGTGTGGCCGATGGTGTTCCAGCCGCTCGGCCCCGCCGATGCCGATACGCCCGTCTGCACGCCACCGATCGATACCGCGCCGCCGGGCAGCTTCAGCACCGGCACCTTGCGCCGCGGCGTGGCGATGCGCGGGTCCATGCCGCCGAGGTAGCAGTAGCCGGGATGACTGCCGAGCGCATAGACCGTGTACAGGGGCGCAGTATGAATCGCCACGATATCGTCGATGGACAAGCCCGTATGCGCGATCACATCGGCCATATGCGGGCCGTGTTCGCCGCCATACTCCACGCCCAGTTCGACGACCTTGCCTTCGAGTTGCAGCGCCTGACCTTCGGCCCATGCATCGCGCAGGGCGTGCGTGAGGGAATCGATATCGCGCGGCGGGGTATCGAAAATCAGCATCAGGTTCGAGACTCCTGGCACCGCTTCGCGCACTGATGGCCATGTCGAAGCCTTGTGACTCAGCGCCCAGATGCGCTGTTGCGTGGGCAGATCGAGTTCGCCGGGCGCCTCGAACAATAGGCCCGTGGTGCCCAGCAGGCTGATGCGCGGCGCGGCTTCGGCAAGCGCGTGCGTGCTCACCGGTTCGCTGTTTTCGCTCGCTCGAAGCGTACGTTCGATAAGCGCGGTCATGCCGTTCTCCCCGCTGCGAGCCAGCGTTCAAGATGATGAATGTCTACGCCGCCAGCGCGAAAGCCGTCGTCATCGAGGATCGATCGATGCAGCGCGACGTTGGTGCGAATGCCTTCCACGCGCATCTCCGCCAGCGCCACGCGCATGCGGCTCAGCGCTTCGTCGCGGCTTGCGCCATGCGTGATGATCTTGGCGATCAGCGAGTCGTAATAAGGCGGCACCTGCGCGCCCGCACTCAGATGCGAATCGACCCGCACGCCGTTGCCGCCCGGAATCTCCCAGTGCGATACCTGTCCCGGACTCGGCAGGAACGTGAATGGATCTTCTGCATTGATGCGGCATTCGAGCGAATGACCTTGCACGCGAATATCTTCTTGCGTGATGGTCAATGCATGGCCCTGCGCAATGCGCAACTGCTCACGCACGATATCGATGCCCGAGGTCATCTCCGTCACCGGATGCTCCACCTGCAAACGCGTATTCATTTCGATGAAGTAGAACTGGCCATCTTCGAACAAGAACTCGAAGGTGCCCGCGCCGCGATAGCCAATCTGCCTGCATGCCTCGACGCAACGCTCGCCCACGCGCCGGATCAAATCACGATCGATGCCCGGCGCAGGCGCTTCTTCCAGCAGCTTCTGATGACGCCGTTGCAGCGAGCAGTCACGCGAACCGAGCCACAGCGCATTGCCGTGCGTATCGCACAACACCTGAATCTCGACATGCCGCGGATGCTCAAGAAATTTTTCGATGTACAACTCCGGCTTGCCAAAGGCGCGGCGCGCTTCTTCGCGCGTGACGTTCACTGCATCGAGCAGATCACCTGCGGCCTTGACCACGCGCATGCCGCGTCCGCCGCCGCCGCCCGCTGCTTTCACGATCACAGGAAAACCGATCTCGTCGGCAATGGCGAGAATGCTGGCGGGATCATCGGGCAGGCCGCCGTCGGGGCCGGGCACGCAGGGCACGCCGGCTTCGCGCATCGCACGCTTGGCTGCGACCTTGTCGCCCATGATGCGGATCGACTCGGGCCGCGGTCCGATAAAGCTCATGCCCGCTGCTTCGACCTGTGCGGCGAAGTCCGCGTTTTCCGACAGAAAGCCATAGCCGGGATGCACGGCCTGCGCACCGGTCACTTCAGCGGCGAGCAGAATGGCGGAGCGGTTCAGATAGCTGAGACCGGGCGCGGCAGGACCGATGCACAGCGACTCATCCGCCAAACGCACGTAACGTGCTTCGGCATCGGCTTCCGAGTGGATCGCAACGGTTTTGAGGCCCAGTTCGCGGCATGCGCGCTGAATGCGCAAGGCGATCTCGCCGCGATTGGCGATGAGCACTTTCTCAAACATGATCGTTCCCCGCAGCGGGCTGAATTGTGAACAGCGGCTGGCCGGACTGCACTTCATCGCCTGCGTTCACCAGCACCTCGATCAGCGTGCCCGCGCAATCGGCTTCGATCGCGTTGAACATCTTCATCGCTTCGATGGTGCACACCACCTGCCCTTGTGCGATGACATCGCCCGCTTTGACGAACGCAGCTTCGTTCGGTGCGGGCGTGAGATGCACAACGCCGAACATCGGCGCGACGAGCGTGTGCGCCTCTCCGATCGATGCAGCGGTTTCCGGCTGCTCGTGCTTTTTTGCTTCTTCGGTGTCTGCGACCTTGACGGCGCTGGCCGCTTGCGCGCTGGCGACTGCGGTTTTGACGAGCCGCACGCGGTCGTCGCCTTCGATCAGTTCCAGTTCGGCAAGCGGCGACTGCGCAAGCAGATCGATCAACGCTTTTATTCGCTGCAAATCCATGTCGAGTCCGTAACGCAAAGAGGCTTTGCTATGGACTCAATGTATCCGGGCGGAATTTTTAGCGCCAAGATGGTTTGGCTTTGCCGTGATAAGCGGCGCTTATGTTTCCGAGGAAACGCTCGCGCTCTGGCTGGCGTCGAGCGTATCGGCGGCGAGTTCGAGCAGAATGTCCTTGACCGCGCTGGCCGGCTCCGACAGCGGCAAATGGTCCGAAAGGCACAGTGAAAGCGGAATCTTGATGACCGGCGACACGATCCGGCACTGCACGGTATCGCCCCCCGCCGCGACCACACGCGCGGTCGAAGCCGGCAAAATGGTCGCGCCGATGCCCGCATTCACCGCCGCCGCCAGCGTGGTGGCCGACTCGATCTCCGCCACGACCTTGGGGATCATCTGTACGCGGGCGAAGCCTTCATCGACATATTTTCTGAGGTAATTGTAGGGGCGCGGCAACAGCAAAGGCACCTCGCCCAATTCGGACACCGCGATCTGTCCCGCAGCAATGCCCATGCTCGCGGGCGCGACGAGGAACATCTCTTCGTTCATCAGCAACTGGAACGACAGGCCGTGCACGGGCTTGTCGCCATACAGAACGGCCATGTCCATGCGGCCGTTCATGATGAGTTCGCTGAGCGTGGTGCCGAAGTTCTCGTTGATGTACAGCACGATCTCCGGATGCCGCGCACGCACCGCCCGCAACAGCGGCAACGATAACGCCGATGCACCCGTCCCCGGCGCAAGACCCACCGAAACATGACCCGACAGCGTCTGCCCCGCGCTCTTGACATCGGCCTGCGCCTGCTCGAATTGCCTGAGGATCAGTTGGGCATGTCGATACAGCGTCGAACCTGCTTCGGTCGGGGTCACGCCGCGCTTGGTGCGCACCAGCAGTTGCTGGCCGAACTCCTCCTCCAGCGTGATGAGTTGCTGACTGAGCGCAGGTTGCGCGATATGCAGCACTTCGGACGCCTGTGTGAGGCTGCCGATATCGACTGCTTTAACGAAGTATTTGAGTCGCCGCAGGTTCATGTTTTCCGCCCTGGATTTTTTACTTTGAAGTCTCTCGAGCCTGAATCATAGGAGAAGCAGGCCCGCGCGGACAGCCGCAAATTAATGGTGGACGCGTGATCGCTTTTAAGGAATCACTTCGCTTTGTCATAAGCGGATGCTCTGACCCAAGCTTAAAGATGTCTTGGCGCTCGGAATTTCATGCGCTTACCTTTAGGCCTCGACCAAGAGCCTTGGAGGAGGCCATCGTGAGCACACCCCGCATCGCCGCGCGCATTCGACGTATCAAGCCCTCGCCCAGCAGCGCCGCAGCAGAGCGCGCCGCGACCCTGCGCCGCGAAGGCAAGAAGATCGTCAATCTGGTGGTCGGCGAGCCGGACTTCGATACGCCCGAGCATATCCGCCGCGCTGCGTATGAAGCGATGGAACGCGGCGACACGCGCTATACCGCGACGGCGGGCACGCCTGCATTGCGTCAGGCCATTGCCGAAAAGCTCTCGCGTGAAAATGGTCTCGACTACGATCCGGCGCATATCATCGTTACCTGTGGCGCGAAGCATGCAATCTTCAACGCGCTGGCCGTTACCGTCGATACCGGCGATGAAGTGCTGATTCCCGCACCGTACTGGGTCTCGTATCCCGACATGGCGCTCGCCTGCGACGGCACGCCAGTGATCGTGCCGACCACGGAAGAACAGGACTTCAAGCTCGATGCGCAGACGCTTGCGCGCTACATCACGCCGAAGACGCGCTGGCTGATGCTCAATTCGCCGACCAATCCGACCGGCGCGACCTATTCGCCCGAAGAACTGCGCGCACTCGCCGATGTCTTGCTCGATCATCCGCGCGTACTGATCCTCACCGACGATATCTACGAACACATTCGCTACGATGGCCGCAAGATGCGTCATCTGCTGCATGTGGAGCCGGCATTGCGCGACCGCGTGGTGGTTATCAACGGCGTCTCGAAGACCTATGCGATGACGGGCTGGCGAATCGGCTATGCAGCCGGTCCCGCTGATATTGTCGCCGCGCTCGACAAGCTGCAATCGCAATCGGTCAGCAATGCCTGCACGATCAGTCAGGCCGCGGCACTCGCCGCATTGACCGGCGATCAATCGTTTGTCGCTGAGAGCGTGCGGATTTACGAGCGCCGGCGCAATCGCGCGGTCGAACTGCTGAACAAGATTCCGGGCCTCAGTTGCAAGGCGCCGGGCGGTGCGTTCTATCTGTTCGTCAATTGCGCGGGGCTGATCGGCCGCACCACGCCTGCTGGCAAGACGCTCGAAAACGACAGCGACATCGTGCTGTATTTCCTCGAGACGGTCGGCGTTGCGCTGATCGCGGGATCGGCGTATGGCACGCCCAACTACTTCCGTGCCTCGATTGCGACGAGCATCGAAATCATCGAAGAAGGCTGCGACAAGCTCGCACACGCGGTCAGTGAATTGAAGTAAGCAGCCGGTCACACGCCTCGACTGTTTTTGAAACGCGAGCGCGCCTTCAGAGCGCGCCGGATCGAGTCGCGCCCACACTTTTCATCCGTCACGACAAAAGGGAAATAAAAATGAAGAAGTCTTGCTTCGCCATCCTAACGGCCATTTGCGGTATCGGTTCCGCACATGCGCAGTCGCAGGTCACGCTGTACGGCATCATCGATGCAGCCGTCCGTTTCGACACGCACGCGAATCGCAATGGCGACAAGCTCTTCACCATGGGCAGTGGCGGCGAACTGTCGGGCAGCCGCTGGGGCCTGCAAGGCACCGAAGACCTGGGTGGCGGACTCAAGGCGTTCTTCCAGCTCGAAGCGGGCTTCACGCCGAACACGGGTGTATCGCAACAATCGACACCGAACGGCACAGCGCGCCTGTTCGGTCGCACCGCGATGGTCGGCCTCTCCTCGCCCACCTACGGCACGGTGACGATGGGCCGTCAATACACGCTCGTGCATGAAATGGGTTACACGCACGACATCTATGCGTTCTCCAACTACACCGGCACGACAGGCTTTCAGGGCGCGGGCCTGACCGGCGGCGGACGACTCGATAACACCGTGCGCTACACCTCGCCGAGCATCTACGGGTTCACACTGCGCGGCGCGTACACCTTCGGTGGTGTGGCAGGCAATACGCACCAGAACTCATCGCCCGCAGTGAGCCTCAGTTACGATCGCGGTCCGCTGAGCGTGGGCGCGGCGTACCAGATCATCAATAACATCGGCGGGCTTACGCCTGCGAATACGGCCTACGGCAGCACGTATTTCGGCGTCACCATTCCGGATAGTTCGCAGAAGGTCTTCACCATCGGCGCGACCTATGCGCTCGGCAATGCCAAGTTGTACGGCTCGTATATCTATAGCCACGTTTATCCGGCTGATTATCGAAACGATTCGTTCTCGATTGCGGTGGGTTACTACATCACGCCATCCATCGTGCTGGACCTGCCGGTCTATCTCGACTTCGTGCATCACGGCGGATCGAGTGGCACGCGCATCACGGGTGGGCCAACGCTCGATTATCTGTTCAGCAAGCGGACCGATGTGTATGTGGGCATCGACTATAACCATCTGACGGGTGCATGGACCACGCTTGCGGGCCTGCCGAATTCGAATCAGCCTTTCTATGGCAGTAATTCGGTGTTCGAAGCGACCATCGGTCTGCGTCACAAGTTCTGATTCGCAACGCATTCACGCAGGGAGGAGACAGCATGATTATCGGCGTACCCGCAGAGACGCGGGCGAACGAGGCGCGCGTCGCTGCCACGCCTGAGACGGTCAAGAAACTGGTGACGCAGGGGCATCGGCTATCGGTGCAGAGCGGCGCGGGTTTACCGGCGAGTTATATCGACGATGCCTACGCGTCTGCGGGCGCGGATATCGTTGATGCGCATACGGCCTTATCCGCCGAAATCGTGCTGAAAGTACAGTCGCCCGACGATGCCGAATTGGCTCAATTCGCGCGCGGCGCAGTGCTGATC
>NZ_JAQFVG010000345.1 GCF_029439455.1 Caballeronia sp. BR00000012568055
CGGCTCCATTTCGGCAGACCGCTTGGAGACGACGCCGGGGCGAGAGGTCGAAGAGCTGCGCGAGTTCTCCGGCATGATCGAGCGCGCCCGAGTTCGCGTCGGCCAGCGCATGGCGGGCGAGCCCACGGCCGCGCAACTGGCCGAGCGGGACGAGCTGGCGGCCGCGATCGGACTCGCGCCACGCTCTCCGTCCCCGCCCGTCGACGTTCCGCAGCGCCTCGACGAGGCTATCGCCGCTTGGCTGTCGCATCTCGGCTCGCTAGCGGGTTCGACTCGCAAGGCCTACGCAACCGCGTTGGCGGGTTTCGCGCGGTCCGTGGGCGGCCCGGACGCCATGGTTCACTCGATCGCGCGCGCCCAATGCATCCGCTACGCCGAAGGATTGCTGACTCAGACGACCGGCGGCAAGGCGTTGCATCCGAAAACCGTTCGCGCACAGATCAACGCCTCGGAGCTGTTCATGAAGTGGGCCGTGGGAAACGGGCGGCACGCTGGCCCAAACCCGCTGGAAGGGGTGGCTCGCCCTTCGCCGACGCGCAGCGACGAAGGGGGAGCCGAGGCGTTCACGCTGGACGAGCTGCGGCTGATCTTCGAGCCGGAGCGATACAACAAAATGAAGCGGCCGCATCAGTTTTGGGCGCCGCTTATTGCCTTGTTCACGGGCGCGCGGGCGAATGAGATCGCTCAATTGCGACTCCAAGACTTGGAGCCTGTGGGCGGCATTCCGTGCTTGCGCATCGTTCACGATCCGCGCGGAGAGAACCCCACCCGCACGAAGAACGCGGACTCCACGCGGACGATTCCGATCCATCCCGAGCTTATTCGCGTCGGCCTTCTCGACTACATTGAAGACGTCCGGACCGTGGGCGGGACTCGGCTCTTCCCGCATCTGCCGATGGACTCTATGGGCAAGCGCGAAAAATACATCAGCCGTGATTTCAACGAGAAGCACCTGCTTGACGTCGGCGTCCACCAATCTCGGAGGAAAGTGTTCCATAGCTTCCGCGACACCGTCGAGACGACGCTTCACGCGAACGACGCCAATCCCGTTCAGATTGACGAGTGGATCGGCCACAAGCCCGAGTCCATGGGCGCTTCTCGCTACAAAGTCAAATACACTCCCACGCAATTCGCAGAGCTCGTCCTTCCGCGCTTGCGCTATGCGGGATTGGATTTAAGCGGGCTGCATTACTCTCGCGGGCAGTGGAGCGCTTGGTTGGTGGAAAACCTTCGCCCTTGATCGCGACGGGCGACCCATCGGTGCGCCGCAGAAACCTTCAAGCTGCAATCTGGCCGAAGTCTGCAAGCGCCAAAGGAGCGGTCAAACGAGGGTCGAGCACGACGATTTCAGCCCCCACTCGCTTGACCTGGGCCGTGTAGCTCAGAGAATGGGCGAACACGGGCAAGTCTTCATATAGCGCTCGGGTTTGCGGAGTGTCGTCATAAGTGACCATCCATGATTGTCGGATCGTTCGAACTGCTTGCGCCAAATCCGCATGGTCGTCGTGCGTGTAGTGATTTCGATAAAGCTCGGGGCCTCGCACATAATACGGCGGGTCCAGATTGACAAGCGAATTGTCCGGAATATTCGGCAACCTTTCCTGCAAAAAATTGAGCGCATTCAACTGAGACAAATTAATGCGCGCCTTTTGCGATGCGATTCTTTTGATTTTTCGGATCAACTCGCTTTTGTTGAATCTACAATCAATTTTATATTCTCCTGCTTGTTCAAGGCCGCCGATAACTCCGCCGCGAATGATGCCAGAGCGATTTGTCCGATTGAGAAAAAACGTCGAAAATCCTCGCGCAAGCCTCGCGGCGCGCTTGTTCTCTTGAACTGCTCGTTGTCGATGCCATTCATCGACCGTCACCGGGGTCGATTCAATCAATTCGCACAAGGCGTCCGTTCTGTTCAAGACGCTCCACCAAAAGTCGTGAATTGCCGGGTCAAGGTCGTTGATGTGGACATTGTCAACGTAGTCGTTTAGCAGAAGCCGCCAAGCTATCCCCGCGCCTCCTGCAAACGGCTCGACATAATCCCCATAAAACAAGTCGTTAGCTCGCATGATATCGATCACGACTGGCGCCAGTTGCGTCTTTCCTCCGGGGTAACGGAGGGCTGAATCGGTGTAGGCCATGTATTTGCGTTAATTTGCGTTGTTTGACTTTTCAAGTTCATTGAAGATGAAAGTCAAGACTTCGCTCAGATTGTCCCAAGCCTTGGCAAGTTCAACCGATGTCGGTATCTGACTGCCGTGGATAAAAGCGCCGAGAGTTTCAGGAGACGCCTTGCTGTCGCGATCGCTTGCCATCGTCCGGAGATACTTGACCTGCGGAGCGGAGAACCCGTCATCATTTTGCAAAAGATCCGCCACGCGTCCAAGCAAAACATGAAGCTCGGCGGTATTGCCCTTCCCGCGTTTTTTCAGAAACAACCGCACCGTTTGCTCCAAAACCGCTCGGAGCAAATACGCGCACGAAAAACAATATTCATCCGCATCAAGTGTTTTCAGCTCGTCATAAAGCCGTTTTAGAACCTTGTCGGATATTCGGGCTGTAAATCGAGAAGGGATGACTTTTGACCGTTTGTCTGGGCTCTTGTTGTCGCGCCGAGGCGTGGAGGCAGTCTGCGCATTGGGTCGGGACTCAAGCGACTTTGAGGGGGCTTTGTCTGGAAAGGAGACCGGCTCGCTCAGGCGGGAACTGGGCGCCACCCCTTGTTTTTGGAGCTTTCGGCCGTAGTCTTCTCGGTCTTGCTTGGTTGTTCGGGAATGGACGCCGGTCTCTTTGCCTTCTAACGCATCCCGCAGGAATTTCTCCACGCCTCGATCGAACTCGCTCTGCGGGACGAGTGCTGATAAATCTTTGGCCGACGCCAACCCGAGGACGTTGCGAAACACCGGGTTCGACAGGAAGCGAGTCAGAGTCGTCAAACTCAAAGCCGCGCGCTCAGCGGCGGAAATGAGCCCGCGCCGCTCAGCGTATTCGACCATCAAAAGGGCTTGCGCGTTCGGGTTGCTTGTTGAACTGCCTTGGGCGTTGAAACGCGCTTTCTGCGTCGCGTTCCACTGTCGCGTTCCAATTCCATTGAGAGCTCCTTCATGTCGCAGCTCAATCCACTGTCTCGCGCTATCGCGGTCATTGAAAACCACTACGTCAATGGCATCCGGCGGCGATGCTTTCTTGGACAACTCCCGAAAATATGTCCTATGTCCATCAGGCGCCTTTTCAGGGTCGGAAAGAAGCTTCAGTGCGCAGAGGCGCCGATTTCCCTCAACGGCGATGAAAGCATTTTTCGCCACTCCATGAGGGACCACCGCCAGTCGCTCAAGCGGACTTGTCCCGCGCTCGGCGATGTTTGCCGCCAATTCCTTCACTTTTTCTCGCGCCACAAGATAGGCGACAATCTCCGGCTCATTATCGATCGGGTCGTGCCGTGGATTGTCGTTGTCCAAGTAGATGCGCCGCAGCTGAAGTGTTTTTGTTTCGTTCGTCATGCAAGCCCCTCGCAGCCAAGTTCTCTCGTTGACTTAATTTTTGCGCGCGTCTTTTGTCGGACGATGCGCCGGTCGCTATTCCACCACGTCGCAGCCGTTGGCGCAAAGGTTTGGTAATTTTTTCGCTCTGGTTAGCGAGCTGGGCTCCGCCGCTGGGGTGATCAGCAGCAGACTGCGGATCAACCAGCAAATTATGCGTCCGCCTAGCGCAGTCCATTGACCACATGAATCGATCCGACACACCCCCTAAAAGGCAGGTTCAGGCTGAGCCCGCTTGCGAGAATTGAATCGTCAAGCTCGTCGGCGCACAAGCGATTGCGCTAAGCTATGCGGTGGCTGCGGCGAGCGAATGATGCATTCGCCAGGCAATGTCCTTTTCGCATTCTCACCGCAAAGGCAATTTCGTTTGAACGCGCGGTCTGCAGTCGCGACCTTCCCCAGCGGGCTATTGACGATCGTTGCCTAGAATCAATTGGCTCATCCAAACCGGCCACCGTTGCTTGCGAACGTATTTTCGGCCGAAGAGCTCAATCTCGAACTCAATGGCAGCCGCCTTGATCGTCGCTGCCCCCGCTGCCGGGTGTCCCACTGGGGACCTGTCCATTGATTGGACGTGTCGTCGCACGGCCTCCAAGGCGCGCTCCGCCGCGACGGCGATCGGCTCCCCAAGATCAAAGGATTCTCGCAAGGCCTCACGCGTTTGAGGACACTCGGGCAGGCGATGGACTCTGAGGCATTCTCGGTAGAACGCGACCCAAGGCGACGCTTCTAGCAGCGCCGCGACTTCGACGAACCCGAACCCTTGCGCCAGCAACGCGTGGGCGGCCTTCTGCTCGGCGATCGTCAGGAAATACCGCTGCGCCGCCATCGTCGCCAGGAACTCTTGGTATCGCGCCTCCGCGCGCTGCTGCTCGCCGCCCATGTTCACTTTTGCTCTCGATTCTGCTCATCCATGCCCAATGGCGCCGCCGGCGTTTCTTTTGCGCCGTCCGCCGACTCGCTGGCGCCCGCAACTCTGCTGTCGTTTTCAACGGCCCGGATCCCTCTTCCTTGAGCCTTGTCCGTCAACAATTCGGACATTAGCGCGCCCTTTTCCAAACGCGCCTCAAGCCATTCGTTCGCTTCGACCAGCGCAAGCATCCTCACTTGCCGAAGCTGGCGGCAATGCTCATCGAGCACGGGGACGAGCGCGTCCAACAGCTCGGCGGAGAAACGCCAGTCGCAGCTCGCGCACCCGCGGTCGATAAGGTCCGCGAGCCCGGATTTCGCCTTCGCCATCGCCGGGCCGTCCACTTCGCCGAATCCCTGCTCGGCGACGCGGGCGGCCACCATCGCCGCGTGCGCGAGCGCGAGGGCGGCCTCGTTGTCTGCGTCGCCGTCACGCGCGCGCTGAAGAGCGGTCCAAGAGCGCAGCGAAATGCGGTTCGCCGCAGCCGTGTCGAGCGGCAAAAACAACGCCTTTTTGTGTCGGACGCGCTTCGCCAAGCCCGGCTTGGTTTTGGCTCTGGCTTTGGCTTTTGAGTCTTTTGCCATCGATGAGGCCATTTGTATGATCGCGCTTTATTCTCGCACGTCAGCCTAGCCCCCGACGCTCGAGCAGCGCGGCGAGACGAACGCGCCCCGCCTCCGTGAAATCCTTAAAACAATCGTCGGCTTCGGAAGCGTATGCTTAGACGAAATGACCCCGGAGCGCGACCATGGCCCAGCCCCACCGCTGGCCGCGATTGTTCAGCGGCCGCCTGACCTTGGAGAGTCCCTCGGAAGCCATTTGCGCTCAGCCGGCGCGCGAAGCCCGGTCTGGCTTCCCGCGACTCGCCGCCTGCGACGCGGACGACTCGTGCGCTCTTCGCGAAACGTTGGATATTTTCGACGCGTGGAGCAAACGTTTTCTGGGCGTCTGCCAGATGCTCTTGGGCGTCTGCGAAGGCCGAACCCGCTTCGCCGACGCGATGGACTCAATCGCGGCGTCCCACTGGATATTGCCGGAACTGTTCGCGCGACTGAGCCATTGCGCCGACGACGGCGCCAGCGGCGGCGAGGCGAGGCGGCCTTTTCCCGAGTTCGCGGCCGTCGCGCGCGCGAAGGGGGCCGTCGAGCCTTTCCTCAGTCCAGCGCGCCTGTCGCCGGCCCACGCCGACGAGCTTCGAGACTCCATCGCGGCCCTCAACGTCGCCTGCGCTCTTTTCAGGGAAGCCGTCGCCGGCCGCATCGACAGCGCGCATTGATCCGCTGATCCGCGCTGTGCCTCGCCCTCGACGCGTCGAAGCCCTTCGATGTGAAGATATGGCAGAATGCGCGCTCCGCATCGCTGCGCGGCGCCCCTGCCCCCGCGAGTCATTGCGGCGGGCCGCTTTGGCGGCCCTTTGTTGCGCCGACGAGCATCGGCGAGCCATAAATCAAGAAAGCTACGCGGGCCGTCAAAACGGCGTTCTCTTGGCTTTCGAGCCGCCAAGGGGCTCAAGAAAAGCGGCGCGCGTCCGACATTCAGGAAGCGCGCCATTCGGCGCGCGCTTAAAAGATAAAGGAATCCGATGTCGTGGCGCGCTTACGCTCTTGAAGAGCTTTCTCACAGCAACTTTGGGTGGATGCCGATGTTTGACGAAGCGCGCGAACTCGCGCGAAAGGAAAACAGCGCGGAAATTGGCGTCCTCGAAGTTGAATATCAATGGGCGCTCGACACAGCCCGAGCCGCGGGATGGAACGGCAACTTCAAGCAAAGGCCGCGCGTCTTTTTGCTTCCCGAGCGCGACGAGCTGCGGTCTGGCCTTGTTTGGACGCAACCGAAAACCGAAGACGCGCCGGAGCTTGCATTCGTGATTTCGCCGATCGACCTGCCGTGGCTCGGCAAGCCCGACGCAACCTTGGATTGACGCCCGACAGCGGCGACTCGCCCAGGCCAAACGGACCTTTTCGACGTTCGAGGCGACAAGTTCGCTGGCAGACGCGACGCTTCTGCGTCTGCCACAAAACACGCCCTCAATCCCTCGCATGTCGCTTCAAGAGATCAAGAGCCGCTTAAACCCTTGATCTTGCGCTGGTGCAGTTCCACCAAATCTCCGGTCAAGGTCGCCTCGACATCGCGTCGCTTCGCGAAACCCTCCTCGCGGGCGTCTTTGGGCGTGCAGGCAAAACGCTCCTTGAATGCCCGGCTGAACGCCGAGTCGCTCGCGAAGCCGACGGAATATCCGATTTCAGCGATTCTTTCGCGGGCATGCCGAACATCGGCCAATCGTCGCAACGCCTCGTCCAGCCTTCGGTCTTTGATTCGCTTGGCTACCCCTCCCGCCGCGTCCGATTCTGAAAACAACCGATAGAGCGCGGTCCTCGAGATGCCCAGCGCCTTGCACAGCGCCGCTGCGCTCAAGTCCGGGTCCAGCAGGTGTCGCTCAATGTAGGACTCGGCTTGCGCCCGCAGCATGGGAGCCAAGCGCGGGTCGCCCTGAGCGACCCTCTCCTGCGCTTTGGGCAACAGGCAGGCGGCCAGCAGATCCAAGGTCCCCGCGGCCGCAATCGGCGTTTGCTCCGTCGACAGCCGCGCGGCGAGCCGCGCGAGAGAGCGCATGTGCGACGCCAGCAGGTCCCCGATCGAATCGTCGGCGTCCCAAGCCGCCCCGTGGATTCTTGACCCTTCCGGCAGCCGCCGATCCAGCGCGGCGCGTTGCACGCTCAGCGTGATCATCGGCGCGTCGACCGCGAATCCCACGTTTTCGACAGCAAGATCGCGGATGGCCACCGAGTTCAAAGGCACTTTCTGTTGGCCCTCCGCGAACTCCGAAGTCAAGGCTCCGCCGATCAGGCAATGAACAAGATACTGGTTGACCCCCGAGAGCGCGATCTTCTTTCGCGACCGGTGAAATTGAACCTCGCCGCGCGCTGAGTGCAAGGTCAACAAAATCGGCCCCAAATCCCACGTCTCGACGCTTGCCGAAAAGCCGACGCCTTTAGGCCGCTTGACGTCATACATCGGGCGCAGCGCTTCCCGCCAAATCTCCTCCGCGTCGCCCTCTCTGAACAGCGCGCTTTCAAAACGAATGTGCTGCGGCATCGGCCCCCTCTCGCTTCTGCAAGTTGCCGAATGATAGCCGCGGTCAGGTCCGCCGGAGGCGTCAGTCGCAGCCAATAAAGCGGCCAAATGGCTCGAAGCGGGCCCTTTGGACGATCTGTCAATTTTTTATGGACGCATCGCCGGCAGGATTCGCCGCTCACTGTCGATGATTAGGCCATTGAGCGCGGCGCTTGCCCGCGCGCAAAAAAACCGTCGAGGATTGAAGTGGCTCCGCAACAAAACGACATGGCTTCAGCCAAGGGCGGGCAGCGCTCCCCAGAGGCCAAAGCATCGCTTCGCGACCCGAGCCGCCGCGCGCGCTTGACGCGATCGAGTCCGATCAGGCTAGGCCTCCGGATCAGGCGCTTTGGGGGCGGGATGATGTCCGCCTCTCCTGGGCTGTTGGGAAAGCTCGATCGCGAAGCGCGTCAAGCGCTCGCGCCGCTCGTCAGGCAAAACACCCCAGATAGCGATCAGCAAGGCAAGGCTGTCATCCTCTGCGTGAAGAAAGGCGTCTGGCACTTGAAGAATCTCGGCGATCTTTCTCGAGAATGCCTCGTCGGGTTTGTGGACGCCTTGCTCATAGCGATTGATTCGAGCGCTGGCCACAAATTCGTCAAGCCCCGCGTTTATGCCAAGCGACTTTTGGGAAAGCCCGAGCCTTTCGCGCGCTTGTTTGACGCGAAGCCCCCAAACCGTGGGGCGTTTTTCGACACGCATTTTCAGAGTCCTGTTGCAACCGGACTACGAGAATCGTTGCGTGTTTAATTCTCCGATACTACGATTATCGTAGTTTTACGCGCTAGACTTTGCGCGCCGGGCGATCTGCCCCGCCACCACTAAAAAAACCCCGGCCTAGCCGAAACGAGGAAACAATGAAAAAAACAATTTTTTGCGCCGGAATCGCGGCCGTCTTTCTTAGCGCGTGCGGCGGAGGAGGCGGCGGAGCCGCCACGACCGCGACCTCGGGCAACGGCTCGACGGGCAACAACGACGGCTCGAACACCAACACTGGAACAGGCACGAGCACCGGCGCGACGACGCCGGCCGCGATCTCATTGCTGACGCCGGCTGGCGCCTCAGCCGCTTCGCTGACGACCACGGGCGACGTCGTGAACGACTCGTTCGCCTACGCCAACGCAATGCGCGCTCAGCTCGGCCTGCCGGCGCTCAAGTATGTGTCGGCTGTGGGCGTCGCGGCGCTGAATCACGCCAAGAACATGCAAGACACGGGCATCGTCGGCCACTACGAAGTCGCAGGCCAGCCGGATTACACGGGCGTGACGCCCTCGGACCGCGTCGCGGCCGCTGGCTACAACACGAACTCGACGGGCGAAATTGCCGCGGGCTTCCCGGGCACGGCCACGGGCTTCGCGAGCTCGACGCAAGCGATCGACGGCCTGTTCGACGCTCCGTTCCACCGCTCGATCTACCTGTTCGACACGACGGGCGTCGGCATGGGCGACGTGACGACGACGGATCCGTTGAAGTATTCGACGTTCGTGGCCGACTTCGTCGACTACGTCGCTTCCACGCCGGACAACAAGCTGGTCGCTTACCCGTATGACGGCCAGACGAACGTCAAGCCGCAATGGCAAGCGATCGAAACGCCAAACCCGATCGCGAAGAACCATCCGGAACTGGCCGGCAAATATGTTGGCTACCCGATCACGCTGAGCGCGGCGGGCAACGGCGCGTTCTCGAACGTGGTCTTCACGATCACGGACGCGGCGGGCAACAACGTGCCGTGCGACGAGACGGACAACAGCAACAGCGACGAGTCGACCCGCCTGGCGGTTTGCGTGTCGCCGACGGTCCTGGCTGACAACACGACCTACAAGGTTGCGGTCACGGGCTCGCTGACGAACACGTCGATCATGACGGCCACGCCGTTCTCGGTGAGCTGGTCGTTCACAACGGGCGCCAATGGCACGTCGTCGAACACGTCGCCGACGCCTGTCGCCGCCAGCTCCGCGAAGTCGCTGCGCGCGCCGGGCGGCCCGTCCTTGCCACCGGTCTTTAACTAAGCACAATGACAGACATGAGAGCCATGGTCGCGCTCGCGTGCGCGAGCCTCGCCGCGTGCGCCGCGAATCCGGAGCCGGTTTTGCCGCCCCCGCTGCCCGCCTCGGTCCCGTCGGCGCGCGCCGACGCCCCGGTTTATCAGATTGGCCAAGCGTGGTCGTTCTCGTTCGTGAACGAGCTCGACGCGGGAAAGAGCGGCGGATATTCGCAAAGAGTGGAGCGCGTCGAGAAGGGCCACGCCATTGTCAGCGTGATCGTCAAGGGCTCGCCGGGCGTCGGCGAGCTCGATGAAAACGCGTGCGTGGTTCGCGGCCCCGAGGCCTTGTTCACGCCGAGCAATCAGGCGCTTCGATTCCCGCTCTTCGTGGGCAAATCGTGGGCCGCGGACTATTTGTATTCGAGCGGAGCTTGGACGGCCAAAGACCATCGCGAAGCGAAAGTCGTCTCGTTTGAGCGAGTCGCGACCGAAGCCGGCGTGTTCGACGCCTTTCGCGTTGAATCGACGATCGCATGGACCGGCGTCGCCGCCGGCAGCGACGCCGGTCGAGCCAGAGAAACCGACTGGTATGCGCCGAGCGTCGGCCGCATCGTCAAGCAACGCTTCAATGACTATCCGAACAACAAGAACGCCGCGCCGACCTCCACTCGGTATGAGCTCGTTCGCTATGCGCCGACGCGCGCGAACGACAAGTGATCGGCCGATCAACAAACCCAGCAAATGACAACGTCATGAACCATCGAATAAAACCAATCGCGACGATCGCCCTCGCTTCCATCGCCATTGTCGCGGGATGCTCTAAGAAGCCCGCCGAAAGCGCAAACGAAGCCCCCTCCGCGTCTGCGCAAGCCCGCAAGCCCGGCCCGACCGACTGGAATGACGAAGCGGGAAAGGCCGCGATCGCCGCCGACGCCGGCTCGAAGAAGCCCTATGTTTGCGTGTTCATTTACCCTGATGTCGGTCAGCGCGGCACAAACGTTCGAGCAGAAGATCGGCCACAGCTCGGCATGAAGAAAGTATCGCTCAATGAAGAATCTGTCGAGGCCACGACCGCCGAAAAGGCTCATGCCATCATGGAATCCGCGACGAATCATTCGCTGCAAATTGGACCGTGCACAGCCGACTTGTCCGCCGCGTCGATCGACAAATCAATCTCGCTCTCTTCCTATCCGACGGTGCAAAGCGGCTTGCAAGTGGCGCTTCTCTACTACGGCTTGAATGGCGCCGCGCTGCCTGTGTCAGACCTCGCCCGCGACTTCAACGCTGATTATCGGTCGACGACGGATTCGTTCAAGCAACAGGACTTGATCAAAGGCATTCAAGCCCAATACGAGGCGCAGCAGAAAGCCGAGTTGGCGTCGCCGTATTTCGTGGTTAAAGCGACCGCGGCCCTTGGGCATTACAACGCCGAGACGAAGGCCTTCCCCATCCTCAACCTCGGCATGGACGGCAACTCGCGGCTTGGCCTCCCCGACGCATCATTTTATGGCGTCGTCATGCGGGGCGATCCGAAGTTCCAGTCAGTCGCGCCTGAGACCGAAGAGAAGGCTCGCGCGCTCGAAGCCAAGGTCGCCGCCGCCGGAGACCGGTTGCCGATCAACGTCGACGTCTACTTTAAAGCCGCCGACACGGTCTCTTACGCCGCGCGCAAGGACATCGTCGCGAAAGTGGTCGCGGTCCGCATTGCCGATCAAAGCGAAGCGCTCATTGCTGACATTCATTGAAATCGACGGCTCGCCGAAAGGCAAGCCGAAATCCACTCGGAGCATTCCATGGCAAACGCAAAACTGGCAAGCGAAGCATCGCAACTTCAACGCGGCAAAGCGTTCTCGAAAGTTGCGCTGATCGCAATGTTCGTGATCTTCATGTCGATCCCCATTCTCAACTTGCTGTTCGGCATGGGTTTCTTTATTTGGTTTTCGGTGAACATCTTTGCTCGCAGCGGCCAGCGAGGGAAAGACTTTTTGTGGCTCCTGCTTGGCTCGTTTATCTGCTTGTTCGCCATCGCGCTGCCTGTCTTCATGGAGCACAACCGCATTAGCTACGGACAGTGCTGGTTCTACGGGTTTATGCTGAATGTCGTCGTCGGCGTATTCATCGCAGGCAATCGTCTTGGGCATTTGTTCGAGGAGAGCTCGACGGGCGCTTGATTGCTTCGGCAACAAGCGACAGCCGAGCGCGGCTGTCGCAAGAACTGGATTCAGACCCGTGCAAATGCGCGGGTCGCTCAGCGAAAGAGATTGCGCATTGCGCGCCGCAACCGCCTCGCCCATGAACGATTTCGCGCGGTCTCAGCATGTTCGCGAGCGGCCTCATAACCCTCCCTCAGGCAATCTTGCCAGTGCCGCGCCTCGGCTTGCTCGTCATCCTCGACCTCCTGCGGCGTGCGATCGTCGGGCGGCGCTGAAAACCGTTTGACGCGCGTCTTCGACGATCGAGCCGCTTCGTTGACGCCTTGCGCGATCCCGTCGGCCTCGTTGGCGCCTTGACGTGGCTCCGCAATTTCATTCATGTCGCGGTCGGAAGTCATCGAGCCAATCCTCCTCCGGTCGCGCGCTCCGCCGAGCCGCGCGGATCGCCAAGTGAGGTTTCTTGCGAGTCGAGCCCTGCAATCTGGGCGGCGAGGCTTGTCGCCTTGCTGTTGGCCGGCGCGAGGCGGAGCGGCGGCGGCCGCAACAACCAATGCGCCGGCGCGTGGGGTTGGCGCGAGCGCGGCAGCGCGCAATGCGGCCAGCGCAACTCGTAGGCCTCTCCGCGCGCGAACAGGAGAAGCTTGACGCCGCGGCCTTTTGGCTGCGGCCCGAAGCGGGATCCGAGCTCTGACGGGACATACAAAGGGACGTGGTCGCGGGCGTGCGAGACGGAATTGCTTTCGCCTCCCGCGCCGCGCGAGCGCGACACGTTGGGCCGCTCGACCTCGCGGCTTCCGAGCGCCCGGCAAATCTGGTCCGCCGTGTCGCCGGGCGCGATTTGCCCGACGATCAACGAGCCGCACATGGAGAGCAGAGCGCGGGTGAATTTCTCGCCGTGGACTTCTTCGATCTGCGCGAAGTCTTGGCACGCGATGACGCACCGCACCCCGCGCGAGCGTCCGACTTCGAACAATGCTCGCACCGGAAGCTTGCCGGCTTGCGCGAACTCGTCGGCGACGAACCAGATTTTTCGCGTTGAGCTATCGGTCATCTCGACGCTGTTGACGTGCGCGGCGAAGACGCCGGTCATGCCCTCGACGTAGCTTCGGGTCAGCTCGCCATATGCGCCGTGTCCCTGCAAGATGATCTGCCGATGCGAGGCCTTCCCTCGCGCCCAATCAATCACGCTGATCCGCCGCTCCGTCGGCAGGCCGCCCCATGCCTGAGCCAGGTCAAAGACGGGCGAGCAAAACGCGGAGAGATTGATCAGCACGCCAGTCGTGGTGACGGACGCTCGCTCCACCGCTCGGATCGCTTCGGGGTGAACGGACTTCATGATGGAGAGCATCGCGTCTTGCGGAAGCTCGATCAGCTTCGCCAAGTCCCCCCAGCCCCAATCGGCTTGGCGAGTCGCGGCCAGATGCAAAAGCAATCCGGTCAGCAGTTGGCGAGCCGCGTTGGACCACATTGGGTCATGGCTGTCGGCCACCATCGCGCCCGCGAATCGACGCATGTCGAGGATGTTGCGCAGGTCGCGCGCCACGTCCCAAGCGAGGCCCCGAGCGTCCCACGGCGCGATGATCGCCGGCTTGGCCAAGCCGGCCGTGAACTCGCCCTTCGGATCGAAAAGCATCAGGCGCTCGTCGGCTTCGACGATGGCGCGCAACAGCGGGCGAATCACCGTGGATTTGCCCGCGCCCACGCCGCCGACAATCAGCGTGTGCCGCGTCCACATCGACGACGGCCAAGGGACTTCCGGCGCCAAATCGTGGTCGGGAAACCGCGCGTTCTCGCCCGCGAATTTACGGCGCAACGCCCTCAAAGCTTCGCGGCCTTCGTGGCGAACTCCGCCGCGAACGAAAAGCATTCCGTCAGACGCCGTCAAAAACGGCTTGGCCAGAAGAGCGGCTGGCGCGCACGCGGCCAAGCCCGCGACCGCCAGCCGGAGCTCGACGCCCAATTTCTGGCCGGCTGGCAATTCGCGCCAAAAATCTCGATAGAACAAGGCGTCGGACTTGAAGAGCAGCGGCAAGGCGCGATGCGCCGCCGCCTTGGCCCAATACCCTGCATGCTCGCTTAACGAGCCGATCGGCAATGGCATGCCCGGCGCCTCTCTCCATGCCGCCCACAACGCCGCCGCGCCGGCGAGCGCCCCCAACGCCGCGCTGGCGAGCGCCCACCCTCCCATGTCTCGCGTCTTGAACGACGGAGCTTTGCTTGATGATTTTTCCACGCTCGGCTTCCTCCCTGATGGCATCACAGCCATAGAGGGCGGCGGGGCGGCGCGTTTCGTTTGCCCCGCCGACGAGAGGAAAGAAAGCCGCCGCTTGTCCGCCAAGGACTGGAGTTTTAAACGAAAGCCTGGAAGTTGCCGCCCTCTCTCTTTGCGTCGTGGACGAGCAGAGTTCGCTGCCTTGACGCGACGCTCCCTTCAACTTTCCAGCGAGGCCGCATGACAAAACACGCCACCAATTTGCAGATCATCGAAGCCTATGAAGAATTGACCAACAAAGAGCGAGCGGTTTTGCGGCGCTTCGCGAGGAAGCACATTCGAGGAACCTCTTTCTTCGAGCCCGACGACCTCGTCAACGAGACTCTGGCGCGAGCGTTGGAGCGCAGCCGCAAATGGCCGCTGAGCGCCCCGTTCTCAATCTTCATGTGCTTGGCCATGCGCTCGGTGGCGGAGGCCGATCGGGGGCGGCCCGACAACAAGCTGGCATGGGCCGATCCCCTCATCGAGGCCCGAGCGGAGGTTTCGGACGGGCAATCTTGGTCGTTGGCTTCGCCCGTCGAAGCGCGCTTGATTGCGTTGGAGAAGCTGCGCGACGCGGAGACGGCCGTGCGCCTCGCCCGCGCGGCCCTCGGCGACGACGCTGAGGCTCATCGGGCCATCGATGGCATGCTGCATGGCATCCCGCCGCGGGAAACCTGCGCGGCGCACTCCATGAGCGCGGCCGCGTTTGACGCCGCTCGACAACGCGCGACAAGGCGGCTCAAAGACGCGGTGGCCGTCGTGCGAGGCGAGGTTTCGGACGAATTGGGCGGCAAGTGCGGTGGCATTCGAAAGGCGTCGCGGGCCAGCTCGAAGCCGCCCATCAAGACGGCCGCGCCCCGTCGAAGGGCTTGAACCAAGCGGCTGCGCGGGGAGACTAGGACGAGGCGGCCGAGCGCCGCCTCGTCCTTTTCGCCGTCGGGCGTTGGCGAAGCTCGACGCGCCGCATGCTTTGGCGCTTCTCCTCTTCTCACTTGGCGCCGCCGCCATTCAACACGCGCATCGCTTCGGCGATAAGCCGCCTTCGCGTCTCGCGGGCGCTTTCCTCCGCCGGCGCGCTTTCTGTCGTTCGCTCGACCTCGACCTCTGGCTGCCGGGCCTCGTCAGCGGCGCGCTCGACGCGATCGCGCTTGACCTCTGTCTCAGGGGCGCTTCGCAGAAGCCACTCCGCGAGATCGAGCGCGCTCACCATGGGCACGGAGCCCACGACACGATGCGGGATTTCGAACCGCCCTTCGCGCATCAACGTGTATATCGTCGAAGGCGGAATGCCCATTATTTTCGAGAGCGATTTGACTCTCACAAAAAGCGACTCGACGCCATGCGCTCGGCGCAGGAAGTTGAGCATTGGCTCCAATTCAACGATTGTTTTCTTCATTTGCGCGCCGCATTCAACGCGGGGCTTGCTGTCGTGCGTTTCGTGGCTCATGCCCTCTCCCATGCGCGGCGCTGGCGCGCCATCACATGGTAGGGCGGCTCGCAGCGAGAATCGGACGCCATCGCTTCGTCGCTAGCCTTGATGCGGGATTGAGCCTCTACCGTTCGTCTGGCAGATAGGCCGAATTGCAACGTTGCACTGCCTCGCCGCCGCCCTTGCTCGCCCTGCTCCGCATGCTTGATTGACGTCCTGTACGCCGACAATCGGGGCTTGAATCGCCGCGAAACGCTTGAATTGCTCACGTTACTGGCAAATGTTTCCGTATTTGCTACGGAATAAGCCGCCGGTAATGGCTTTTTCTGTCCCTTGAGTTCATTCCGCCGCCAAGCCGCGAGGCCTTGCGCGGCGGGGTCGTTTACGAGATGACCTGCGCCGTCGGCGACGCAAGTTGCAATTTTCCATCGAAGACCAATTGCAACTCGTCGCCGTCCGGCGTCCGAAATCCTTTGGCCGCCGCCCTCTATCAAGCGCACATGCGCGACAAGGAGACCAAATGGCCAGCATCCTCAGAAAACCCCTGAAAGACGGAACGACCTCATGGCAAGCGTTCGTCTACGTCCAAGGCTTCCCGCGGATCAGCAAGACATTCGATTCGCGGGCGCGAGCGGAGGAATTCGCGCAAGCGCAAGAGCTTGTGCTCAAGCAGAAGAAATACGCCACGCCGACGCCGATCACTCCGGAGACGCGCACAATCGACGATCTGCTCAAATGCTCTTTGGGCGACTTGCTCGCCAAGCACTTTCTGTCAGAAAGGAAGTGCAAATCGCGGCACAAGCGTAACGCCCGATCCGTGATTGCGCTCGTCGGCAACGCCAACGTCGCGGACGTCAGCGAGTATTGGGTCGAACGCTTCATCGAGAAAGTGAGCGCGACTGCGTCGCAGCAAGGCAGTTCCTACGCTTATTCGACCATCAAGGATCAGTTGGTCATGATTCGCTTGGCCATTGGACTGGAAGCGAAGGAAATTGACGTCCCTCGCCTGAAATTTCCGTTCAGCAACGCGATGCTCCCGCAGGGGTGGCGAGTCAAACGAAAGCGGCGCTTGGAAAAATCCGAGGAGCGGGCGCTTTTTGGCGCGCTTCGCACGCTGCAAGGGCCGCGACGGCATCAGTGGCGGCTCATGGTCAGGCTGGCGATCGCCACCGGCGCGCGACTGCAAGAACTTTTGCGCGCCGAATGGAGCGACATCAACGAACCCAATATGTCTTGGTTCATTCCCGCGCGCAACGTTAAAACGCGCCAAGATCGAACCGTTCCTTTGGGCGCGCGGGCGCGCCGGTTGATCAAACAACTGCGGCTGATCAAGGATCCGTCGAGCGATCTTGTGTTCCCGGGCATGGGCACGTCAGGGGCATGTTCGCAGCAATTTCGCGGCATCTGCAAGCGGGCGGCTATCACGAACTTCCGCTTCCACGACCTTCGACACGAGGCCATCAGCCGGCTCTACATCTATGATCGCGAGCTCGAGGAGCGCCACATCTCGGTCATTGTGGGGCACAGCTGCCTGGATCAAACGCGGGACTACGTCGCTTTGCGCGCCGACGAGTTCGCCTTGCGCATGCGCTGATTCAACAAACGCGGGGCGGCAAGCGCCCCGCGTTTTTCCCCGCCAAATCGGCATGCTCTCGATCGTCAAAATCAATTCGGCCGTCAATCAAGCCAAGAAGGGCGGCGACGGCTATCTCTTCTATCTTGGCGCTCCGTCGACGCGCGATCGTCGAGATTTCGACGCATACGCCAGAGGCGCGGACGCCTCGGGCCTGAGCTCTGAACCGTTTTGGGCCTGCTCTGGGCCCTTGTCGCTGGGGCTGTCAAAGTCCGGCCCCGCGCTCGCCGAGCATGTCGAACGCTTGTCGCGAGGCTTCCATCCGCTCACCGCCGCGCCGTTGGTTCAGGGCGCCGGCGACGCTCATGTGATGGGCGTCGACATGACATTTTCTGCCCCGAAAGATGTCTCGATCGTGTTCGCCGCCGCCGATCGCGAGACGCAGGGGCTGATTGTTGATTGCCTGCGCTCCGCAGTGGGCGCCGCGTTGGCTTACGCCGAGTCAGGCGCGGTGACGCGCCACGGCCATGGCGGCTGGACCAAGAAACAGGCGGAGGCGACGGTCGCCGCTTGCTACACGCATTTCGCCAGCAGATCGGGCGACCCTCAACTGCACGTCCACGCATTCATGTTCAATCTCGGCAAGCGGGCCGGCGCTGACGAATGGAGCGCGTTGGAGCACAAGGTTCAATTCGAGCGAAAAATGGCGACCGGCGCTCTTTTCCGCGCCGAACTTGCGGCTGGGCTAGCCGCTCTCGGGTTCGATATCCAGCCCAACGGCCCGTATTTCAAAATCGCAGGCGTGACGGACGAGCAGCGCGACGCGCTGTCCACTCGGAGCCGTCAGATCGCGAAAGCTGTCGAGGGGCAAGCGTCCAGCGCCGCCAAAGATGTCGCGGCGCTCAACACTCGCTCCTCCAAAATCGAGCCGCCCTTGCCTGAGTTGCTCAGGCTGTTCGCCGAAAAGACTGCGGCGCTGGGGATGACGCCGGACGTCGTCGCGCGGTTGCGTTCGCAAAATCCAAAGCCCGATCGGTCGGCGAATGGCGCGCTTGATGCCGAGCGGTTCTCAATCGACCATGCGGGATTGCTCGCGTCGATCATGAAGACGCAGTCCTTGGCGACGCCGCAAGACGCGCTGGCGGCGATTTGCGAGGCGGCGATGGGCAAGCTGACGGCCGAGCAATGCCTCGACGAGCTTGCGCGACTGATGGCGTCCGACTCGGTGCGAGTGCTCGGCGAAACGGAGACGCTTGCCCCTGTTTTCTCCACGCAAGCCACGATGGAAATGGAAGCGGAGGTCGTAAAGCGCGCGCGCGACGGCTCCGCAGACACGCGGCATCGGTTGCCGACGGCGCTGATCGACGAGCGCTTCGACGCCCTGGAAGCGGAGCTGAAACGCAAGATTGGAAGCGATGTCTCGCTTGCCGAGCAGCGCGCGGCCGCCTTGAACATTGGGTGCGAGACGGGAAACCACGCCTTCGTCGAAGGGTGGGCGGGCACGGGCAAGACGACGCTGCTTCGAGCGGTTGGAGAGGCATACGCAAAAGCTGGCTTCGCTGTTTTTGGTTGCTGCCAATCCGCGTCCGCAGCGCGCAACCTCTCGCGCGAGACCGCGATTCGGTCGAGCACGATCGCCAGCTTTTTGCTCGCCGCCGAGAGGGGGCGCCTTTCGTTGACCGAGCGCTCGATTGTCGTGCTCGACGAAGCGGGCATGGTCGGCTCGCGCGAATTTGCGCTCGTGCAGCAAGCGGTCGCGCGCGCTGGCGCGAAACTGATCGCCGTCGGCGACTCCAAACAATTGCAGCCCATTGAAGCGGGCGGCATCTTCCGGGCTTTGGCGCATGAAATCGGCGCCGCAGAAATCTCGACGATACGCCGGCAGCGGACCGATTTCGAGCCGCTGTTCGCGTGGCTGGCCAGCCGCCCCCGAATAAGCTCACCCAGCGATCGCGTCGATCCCGGACTTCTGAGCCCGGACCGCCTTGACGCGCTGCGCGCCCTGCCCGACGACGCAAAGATGATCGCCGTCGAGAGACTTTGCTCGGCCAACGACACGCTTCGCCGAGGCTATGCTGCGTGGAAAGCGCGCTTCGATCACGAATGGCTGCGCGACGCTGTGAAGGCGTTCGCCGTTGGCGCCGCTCCCGAGGCCATTCGACTTCTCGACTCGCGCGGGCGATTGCGGCTGAGCGACGGGCCAGAGGCGACGCTCAATGCGCTGGTGAGCGAATGGATGGAGGACAAAACGCCGCTATCCTCCAAAGCGATGATCGCTGGCACTCGCGCGGAAGTCGCTTCATTGAATTCGCTTGCGCGAGCGCGGCTGAGCGAGTGCGGGAGGATTTCCGACAAGGAAGGGGTCGATGTTCGGATCAAACGGCGCGACGGCTCTGAGGAGTCGAGGCGAATCGCGCCCGGCGAGCGAATCGTCTTCACGCAAAACGATCCGGCGTTTGGCGTGACGAACGGCTCCACGGCGAGCGTCATCGCCGTGAAGACACAGCTTGGCGGCGAAGCGATCTTTTTGGTCGAACTGGACGATTTGAATTCTCGCGGAGAAAAAACGATTCGCATCCCGGCGTCATTTGGATTCTTTGACCATGCTCTTTGCCTAACAAATCACCAAGCGCAAGGCCGAACGGTCGATTCTGTCCACGCGCTCGCCAATCCCAAAATGCTGGATCGCGAATGGATTTTGGTCGCAATGAGCCGCTCCCGTTTCGCCACCACGCTGCACGTCGACCGCGCGGCCGTCTCGGGAGCAGATCCGGAATCACATCTCCCCGACGAAGCGCGCGAACTCGATCGCGAGGCGATCATCGACGCGCTTGGCCGAATGGCGAGCCGCAGCCGCGCAAAGCCCACGACCCTCAATGCTTCTGCTTCTCGGGCTGGAAATCCTCTGAGGGCCACGGCGTCGCGCCGAAGCGCGGATCGGCCGCCGACGCCAAGCGCAACCGCCGTTTCGCTAGCGCGAGCGGCGCCGCTGCGGCCTCGGCTGAGCGATCGAGCGAAAGCGGCGATTCGCCGGCTGTGGGCGCGCCGCAGCGACGAGCTCGGGCGCGAATGGGAGCAACGACGATAAAAGCGAGGCTGAGGGAGGCCTGAGATGAGCGAACGTGAGAGTTCGAAACCATGGGCCACGGAGCAAATCAGCGTGTGGGTCACGCAAAGGCGCCGCGCCCAGCTTGCAAAAATCGCGGAGGGCCTTCCCTCTGGCGCCTCGCCGATTCAAGCAATTGATCGAGCGCTTGACCTTGCGACGACGCCAATCTTTGTTCCGGCGCACGACGCGCCTTCCGTGGCCGAGCCGTCAGCCCGCAATGACGATCTGTCGCAAATAGAGGCTCGCATCAGCGCCATCGCGAAGCGCTTGGAACAAGGATTCGCCGCAGGCTTGGCTGATATCGTCTCGACGGTCGATCGTCTGAGCGCCAGTGTCGCATCACTGCAAGCGATGATGATTGAGGCCTCGGACAGCGACTTCCCAGACATTCGCGGCGACGACATGGTTGCCGAGGCCCGCGAAGTCAGGGAGTGGCTGCGCGTGCGGCTTTCCGCGCTCGGTTTGTCCGAAACGAAACTTGCGATTGTTCGTATCGCGTTTCGGTCGGAAAGTCGACAAGGCGATGGCCGAACAGCGTTCGAGTTCGACGCCAAGCTCGGCGCAATTGAGCAAGGCGACGTCATTGACTCTCTGGAAACAAGTCGCCTGAAAATTAGCGGGATCAGCGCGACGTCGCCGATGTTGACGTTGCGCTCGGCGCGGTCAGCTTGCTTGGTCGCTCGAAAAATCTCGCTGATGGAATGGAGCGTTGGCGCTCATCTCGTCGACGACGAAGGAAAGATCCAACCCGCGCTTGCGCATTTCGTCGTGAAGTAGCCGCGCGTCGCCAACGCCCTCTTTTGGCAAACGCGAGCGCCCGTTGAATTTTCACCGGGAAAAGGTGAGTCGGGTGTATAGCAGAAAAAGAGATCGAAAAGAGCGACGAGTCAAGAAATCGGACAAGTCACATCAATGCCGCTGCTGCGCGAGCTTCGAGCAAACTCGCGAGCGTCTCCCGATTGTTCTTCGCCGCCGCGTGCGCAAGCTGGCGCAAAGCCCCGAGGGACTCGGCGTGATTTCGCAAGAGCCGCGCCGCTTCCTGCGCACCGGACTGCTCGCCGCTCGCGTCCGCGTCTTGGACGACCGACTCAAGCTTTTCCGCCGCCCGCGCGCACTCGCGAAGAGCCGCTGAGGCTGATTGAAAACGCGGCGACACAAGGCGTTGAACCGCCTCTTCCAACTCTCCCGCGCGCTGCGCGCCGGGCGGAGAGCGCCCCTTGGCGACTCGAAGCGCCGCGAGCGCGTCGGCCCGGAGACCTTCTATTTTCAACTCCGCCGCGCGAAGCTCGCGCGCGGATTGCTCCGCGAACGCCCGGGCGTCGCGCAGCTCGGCGAGCAACGCCGGCAGATCAAAATTCGACTCGTTCATGTTCGTTTAATGCTTTTCGATGGCTCGGGCATGCGGGAAGTGTGCGCATGCCTTAGTGTCGGCAAGCGCGGCGGCTTCTTTAATCGGCGCCTCGACTCGCGCGGCGCCGCTCTCCCTGTGCGCGTTTGAGCGTCGGCTCTAGTCGCCGGATCGCGTGCGCAAGCGAACTCTGCCGACACCGCGGGACGCGAGAGCATTGGAAGCGCGCTGCGGGGATTTTCCGGCGTCAAAGCTTCGCCGACCAATCAAAAAGAAAAGAGAAAACCATGTGCTCCACTGCTTTTCGGCGCGCCGCAGCCCGCTTGCTTCGGCGCCCTCGCCCTTTGATCCAAGAGCACGCGGCCGAGCCGGCGCTGGCAACGAAGTCTCAGCCTCACGCCACGAGCGGCTCCGACCAAGCGGCTTCGTCGATCGAATACCGCGAAGCGCGCCACGGCTTTTTGATTCACGTCTCGCCCAACAAAGACGGCTCGTTCTCTGTTTTTGTCGAAGGCGGCCGCGCCAGCGAAGCGGCGAGCCTTGAAAACTGCCTCGCCGCCGCAGGCCGCTCCGGCGCACAAAAGTTTCAAACCTTCGACGCGGCGATCGAGGGCGTCGAGGCGGCCAAGGGAGCGATCGACGAATTTGTCGCGAGCCGCGACGCCTGAGCCTTTTTCTTGCGCAAGCCTTTCCCGACGGGCCCGCGGCTCGCCCTTGGGTCGCGAGCCCTGCGCCGCGCAAACGTTTTCTGTGGCACGCCCGACAGAATCGGGACACAATGCGGCCCAGTTGTTGCGATTGCAGCCCATCTTGCCGAGCGGTTCCCGAGCGGCCCGAAAGAGGAATCGCCATGGACGCGCAGGAGAAAGTGATCGGCCGCTTTGAGAGGTGGTCAAGCGAAACTCGCCCCGCGATCGAACGGCGCCGCGTGCTGGTCGTCGACGATTATGAAGACATCGCCGAAAGCCTCGTCGCCGTCTTGGAGCTCAAATGTTTCGACGCGCGCAGCGCGTTCAACGGCGAGCAGGCGCTGCGGCTCTTCGAGTCTTGGCGGCCCCACGCCGTCATCTTGGACATCTCCCTGCCCGACGTGCACGGAATTGAAATCGGCCGGCGCATGCGCGCGCTTCTGCGTCATGACGCGGCGCTGATCGCCCACACAGCCTTGGACGCGTCGGAAATCCGCGCGGAGGCGATTTCCGTCGGCTTCGACGCCTTCGCCGGCAAGCCGATCTCGCCGCCCGATCTGGCGGCCATCATCGATCTCGTGTGCCCCGACGCCCGAGAATGGGCCAAGGCGCGCCGCGGGTCGAGGCAAGCCGCCGTGGCCGGAAAGTAGCCGTCGCGCCTACTCGGAGTCGGCCACAGCTGAGCGAAACGCGAAACGCTCAGGTTCGCGAGACGGGCATCGAGAACACGAAAATGGTGGCTCCTTCTTTTGAGTCGACGCGGATGGCGCCGCCATGACGAGCCGCGATGTGCTCGACGATGAACAGC
>NZ_JAQFVG010000346.1:0-12916 GCF_029439455.1 Caballeronia sp. BR00000012568055
TCGCAAGTCCACTACAACATGGACATTTTGCGCCCCGGCATGAGCTTCAAGGAATTTGCCGATAAAGCGTGGAAAATTCCCGAGGAGTACGTAAGGAATCGCTATTGTTGTTTGGCACATGGAATCGGCATGGTGGATGAATATCCATCGATTGCGCATCAGGTGGATTGGGACAGTGCGGGCTACGATGGTCAGTTCGAAGCAGGCATGACTGTGTGCGTCGAGAGTTATATCGGCGCGGATGGCGGCACGCAGGGCGTCAAGCTGGAGCAGCAAGTCGTGCTGACCGAAAACGGCTGTGTCACACTGACGGATTGTCCTTTCGAAAGCGACTGGCTCTGATGACTAATCGCACTGAAGCTCGCCCCGAAGCTGTCACGTCCTTTATCGACGCCGCGCGAATCCTGTTTCAATCGCCACGCTTGCCTGTTGGTGGCCGCGCGGTGGCATCGCGTGTATTCGAGCGGCTGCAAACCGTATCGAACGATGGAAAGCGGCACAGCGAGCGTTATCCGGTGTGCAAGTGGATCGCGCCCGCGCTGGCAAAGCTCATCGACGAACCCACGCCAATGGGCGATGCAGCGCGCGCCATCATCGTGCTCGAGCCGGAACTCGGGCAGGCGCGCCGCACGTCGGGCACGAACGGCAGCGCGCATTACATCGACAACCACGTGAACGCGATGATCTGCGGTCCCGGCGGCACGGAAAGCCGCTATGACGTGCAACTCGGCTTCACCATCATGGCGCCCGAGACGCGCTATCCGGATCACGGCCATCCGCCTGAAGAAGCGTATGTGCTGTTCACGCCGGGCGAGTTCCGGCAGAACGACGGCGACTGGTTCGATCCCGGCATCGGTGGCGGCATTCACAACGCGCCGAATGCCATTCACGCAGTTCGTTCGCATGCCGAACCATTTCTCGCCATTTGGTGCCTGCTGATCGAAAAATGACGCGTTCGCGCGAATCACCTAAAATTCAGGCTCTTTCTGTGCATTGAGGGTGATTCGTCCGTGAATATCGAAGGCATTATTTTCGACAGCGATGGCACGCTGGTCGATAGCGAAACGCTCTCCGCCCGCGCCATCGGCGAGATTTTGGCCGATGCAGGCGTGCGCGTTTCGCCCGACGAAATCCTCGAACGTTTTCGCGGATGCCGCTTCGCGCTGTTTGCGCAAGCGTTGCTGCACGACTATCCGATCGCAAGCATCGAAGACTTTACACACACGTTTCGCGTGCGCAGTGCCGTACTCTTTTCCACCGAACTTCAGCCGATGAACGGCGCGGTGGAGTTGGTGAGCGCGATCACCATCGAAAAGTGCGTGGCGTCGAACGGGCCGCGCGACAAGCTTGAAAAGTGCCTTGGCGTGACGGGTTTGCTGCCGCATTTCACGGGTCGCGTGGTGAGTGCATACGAAGTCGGATCGTGGAAACCGGAGCCGGGGTTGATCCGTCACGCGGTCGCGTTGATGGGACTCGCGCCGGAGCGTTGCGTACTCGTCGAAGATAGTCTGGCGGGCGCGCAGGCGGGCATTGCAGCGGGCGTTTTTGTGGTCGGATATCGGTTGAGCGCGCACGCGCAGGCCGCGTTGAATCATTCCGTGCCGGTGATTCAGGAGTTGAGCGAACTGCGCAATTTCGCGCCCATCGGCTGAGCTTGAATGATTAACGAGCCGCGTATCGCTTCACAGCCGCTTCGTCCCATTCGATACCAAGGCCCGGTCCGCGCGCCTCGAAACCGCCATCGACGATCTCGTTCTTCTGCGCGAGGATCGCACCCGCGAAGTCGAGATATTCGAGGTAATGGCACGTGGGCGACACGGCCAGCGCATGCGCGCTCGCTTCGACGAAGATATGGCTCGACATCGGCATCGACCGCATCTGGGCCATGCCCATTGTGCTGAGCCAGCCGGTTATACCGCCGATTTTCATCACGTCGGGCATCATCAGATCGCAGGCGTTGGCGCTTAGGGCGCGCTCGGCATCGCGCGGAAACCACCAGTTTTCGCCCATCTGAATATCGACGTTCACGGCCTGCCGCACGCGCGCCGCGCCCTGCAAATCTTCAGCGGCGACGGGTTCTTCCACCCAGGTCAGATCGTACGGTTCGATCGTGCGAATTCGCCGGATCGCTTCGTTGGGCGCGAGGCTTTGGTTGTAATCGACCATCAGCGCGATATCCGGGCCGATCATGTCGCGCACCGCGCGCACCACTTCGACGTCCTTCTTCGCATCCGCAAAACCGACTTTGATCTTGATGGCCTTGAAACCCTGATCGAGCGATGCACGCAGCGACTTTTCGTCCTCCGAAGGATCGACCATGCCGTAGCTGTCGTACGCGCGCAGCCTTTTCGGTGCGCCACCGAGTAGCGATACGACCGGCGCATCGGCGGCTTTGCCGAGTGCGTCCCAGTACGCCATATCGAGGCCGGATGCCACCATGCCGAGCAGCCCTTGCGACCCGAGCAGCCGATACCGGTCCTGCAAAGCCCTGAGCAAATCCTGCGGCACGATGCGCTTGCCGATCAGCTCCGGCTCCAACTGTTCGATAAGACAGACGAGCGGCTTGAGCGTCATCGGCGTATAGCCGAACAGATACGCGCGCCCGACGATGCCTTCATCGGTCTGCACATCGAGTAGCACCAGCGGCGACTCGCCGATCGTCCCCGATGCCGTGCGCACCTGCCGTTCCAGCGGCGTGACCACCGCGCGCGCGGCGATGCTTCTGATCGTCAATTGCTCCATTCACGTTCTCCGAATCAATTCGACGATGGTGAACCTTCTCGCGCGTCTCTGCGATTAGGGAACCCGCTGAGTTCCACACGACTTGACATGTAAAACGATCGTTGTACACTGCGAGACATGGACCTCAAAACGCACATCATTGCCAGCGCCGAACGCGCCTTCGACCAATACGGCTTCACGGCCACCGGCATGGACAAGCTGGCCGAAGCCGCGCAGGTGTCGAGTCGCACGCTGTACAAGCACATCGGCAGTAAGTCGGAATTGATTGCGGCGGTTTTGGCCGAACGCACGCGGCGTTTTTTCGATCACGCCGATGCGCAGAATGTGGACGCGCTGTTCGCATCGCTGGGGGCGTGGACGCGGGCGGAAGGCGCGCGCGGCTGCTTGTTTTTGCGCGCGAAAGGCGAGACGAGCGAAGAAACCGCGTTGGTGCTCGAAGCGATTGCGGGTTATCGGGAGCGACTGGGCGCGCTTGTCGCTTTAGCCGTATCGAATGATTTGGGCGACGTGCAAAACACTATGCTCGTCGATCAAATCCTCGTGCTGTTCGAAGGCGCGACGTCGGCGGCGAGCTATCGCGGCGTCTATTCGATCAGCGCCGCGCGCGCCGCCGCTGCCGTACTAATAGAACACGCCAAAACACCTTAAAAAGGACGTCGATATGCACGTGCTGACCGTTTTCGCGCATCCGTTCAGAGACAAATATCCCGCTGCCGTGATGGATGCCTTTCACCGGCCATTCGAGCACGCGGGCGATTCCATCGATATTCTCGATCTGCACAGCGAGGGTTTCGATCCGCGCTTTACGGAAACCGATCACGCGCATTTCTGGGGCGGACCCGTTCCGGACGATATCGCCGCAATGCACGAACGCGTCGAGCGCGCGGACCGGCTCGCGTTCGTGTTTCCGGTCTATTGGTGGAGCATGCCCGCGCTGATGAAAGGCTGGATCGAGCGCGTGTTTACGGGCGGTTGGGCGTATCAGTTCGGCAGTGGCGTGGTGGATCGCGGCAAGGCGCCGCCCGCGTCGCTACTGCAAAACGTGCCGACGACGCTGATCGGCATAGCCGGATCGCGCAAGCGGACCTACGACAAATACGGCTACGCCGACGCTATGCGCACGCAAATGGACGTCGGCATTTTTGCCTATTGCGGCGTCACGGACGTGGCGAGCCATCTGATCTACGACGTGGAAGGCGATCACAACGCACCGAATCGTGATGACGGTCTGAAGCAGGCCGAAGCGATCGGCGCGGCGTTCCGGTCACCGCATCGGCAAATAAGGAACGCCAAAGAAGCGCATTTGCACAAGCGAGCAAGCGCTCAGTGCTTGCCGGAAAACAAATCCGGCTGAACCATGCCAATCGATGAACCCGCCTGATCGACCAGAAAGTCATCGCGATTCTTCCCGGCGATCCAGTGCGGCGCGCGGCCACGTCCCGACCAGGTCGCGCCCGTCACCGGCTCGCGATACTTCACGACCGGTTCCGCAGCGACAGCGGCTACGGATTCCACGGCGGGCTTCGCGCCCGTCTTGCGCCCCATCAGCTCGTTCAGGCTGATGTTGTACTCGCGCATTTTCTGCACGATTTCCAGCAATACGACGCGTGTCTCGCGCGCCTTTGCATCGGCGAGTTGCTTGTCCAGTTCTTCCTGTTTTGCGAGCAGTTGGGCAAGCTCGATACTTTGATATGCCATGTGTTTCTGTCCTGGAGCCGTGTTTGGCTCAAATTCGGTTATTTGCTGCGTGTGAAAAACTTTGGCGGCCATTCTACGGCAAACCGCTCTACGCTCAACGTCTATTAACGCCTGTTAACGCCTATTACCGCCTGCGTTGAGCTTGCGCCACAAGGTAGTTTTACTGATGCCGAGCGCGCGACACGCCGCATCGCGGTCGCCGCCGAATTCGTCGAGCGTGGCGCGGACCTGATCGGCTTCGGCGGATCGGCTCAACTGGCGCAGATTCGACGCGCCCTCGCCTTCCGGCGCGATTTCGAACAACTCGGGCGCGATGGCTTCGAAATCGTCCATCGGCAAGGGTGTATCGGATGGCAGGTCTGCGAGTTCGACCGCGATTCGCTCGATAACGTTCTGCAATTCGCGCACATTGCCGGGCCAAAGGTACGTGCGCATCGTCTGTTCCAGCGGGGCAAGCAGTTGCATCGCCGCGTTTCGATCCGGCACGCGCGCCGCCAGCGCCTTGTCGCGCGACGCCGCCTGAAGCAGCAGTTCGGTCGCCAGCAGCGCGATATCGCCGGAACGGGCGCGCAAAGGCGGCAGCGCCACGCTCAGTATGTTGATGCGATAAAACAAGTCGGCCCGGAACGATCCATTCGCCACGCCATCCGCCAGCGTCCGATGCGTCGCCGCGATCACGCGGATATCCACGCGCGTCGGCTCCGTCGATCCGAGCCGCACCACTTCGCGCTCCTGAAGCACGCGCAGCAGCCGGCTTTGCAGCGACGGCGGCATTTCGCCGATTTCATCGAGAAACAAGGTGCCGCGATGCGCCGCTTCGATCAGGCCCGCCTTGCCACCTTTGCGCGCGCCCGTGAACGCGCCTTCCTCATAACCAAACAATTCGCTTTCGAGCAGCGCTTCGGGAAACGCGCCGCAGTTGATCGCGACGAACGGAAAGTCGCGCCGCCGGCTCAGCCGATGCATGCTCTGCGCGACCATTTCCTTGCCGGTGCCGCTTTCGCCGAGAATCAGCACGGTCGCGTTCGACTTCGCGTATTTGCGCACCAGCGCCCTGACCCGCTCGATCGAGTCCGATTCTCCGACCACATCTTCCAGCCGATACCGCGCGACGAACTCCTGCGCGCCCTGCCGCGACCGCAACGTGCGATCCAACCGCTCGACCGCACGCGATTCCTGAAACGTGAACAGCGTCCCCGCCGATGCGCCGTCGCCCGCCAGCGGCCCGCGATGGATCGCGTAGCTGACGCCGCGCACCTTGCCGAACACATCGCCATCGGCGGCGGGCAACATGCCGTCGAGCGCGGGCGCGACATCGAGCAGCGCGCGGCCCGCGAGCCGCGAGGAATCGGCGATGCCGAGTCCGAGCGCGTTCATCAACGGGCGATTGATCGCTTCGATACGGCCATCGGCATCGACGGCGACCACGCCGTCGCGCAAATGCTGAAGCAGATTGTCCAGCCGATTCCGGCGCGCCGCCTCGCTGCGCATGGCCTGCGCGACTTCCAGCGCCGTCTCGAACGCCGCCGCAATCGATGCGCGCGAGTACAGAAACACCGCGCCCATGCCCGCTTCCGCCGCGAGATCGGTGACCATGCCGGGACCGACGACCACGTCCACGCCGCGATCGCGCAAATCCAGCACGAGATTCTCGGCGTCCTGCGTGGTCGCATACGACTCGCAAATCAATTCGATGCCGTAAGCGCCCAGAAAGCGCTCGACTTCCTTCGGCGTCTCGCCGTGCGTGACCAGCGCCACACGCGCGCCTTCGCGCCGCGCCCGGGCCAGCGCGTGCATCACATCGAAACCGGTCGGCCCGATGATGACCACCGGCACGCTCACCCGCGACTTCAGATACGCCCCGTTCGATCCGCCCGCCACGATCACATCCGGCCGCTCGCCTTCCGACGCTTCGATCGCCCGCACCGCATCTTCGAAGCCGAGCGCGAGCACGTTCAGTTCGGCGCGCTCCGCATAATCCCCGGCGATATCGATAAACAAATCTCTCAGGCGGCTGATGCCGGTTGCCCAGATGCGCGGGCGCGCGAAGGTCTGCGTTTTCATGTGGCAAGGATAGCGGTTTTATTTCATCTTCGAAATTATGATTTCACTAATGAAATCGTACGCGCGTTCGCTCCACAGCGTTTTATCGATAAATCAACGCACTAGAAAACGCCAGAAACATGGCAAGCTATTTGCACTAAACGCACGCCTTCTAAGGAGACATCAACGTGAGTTCAAACAGCCAAACCGTGCAAACCGCCGGCGCGCGGTTCCGTGACGCGGTCCGCGAAGAATCCCCGCTGCAAGTGGTCGGCGCGATCACCGCCTACGCCGCGAAAATGGCCGAAGCCGTTGGCTTCAAAGCGCTTTATCTGTCGGGCGGCGGCGTGGCCGCCAACTCGCTCGGCATGCCCGATCTCGGCATCAGCACGATGGAAGACGTGCTGATCGATGCCCGCCGCATCACCGATGCTTCTTCGCTGCCGCTGCTGGTCGATATCGATACCGGCTGGGGCGGCGCGTTCAATATCGCTCGCACGGTGCGCTCGTTTATCAAGGCGGGCGTGGCGGCGGTGCATATGGAAGATCAGGTCGGGCAGAAACGCTGCGGGCATCGGCCGGGCAAGGAAGTGGTGCCGACCGGCGAAATGGTCGATCGCGTCAAAGCCGCCGTCGATGCGCGCACCGACGAGTCCTTCGTGATCATGGCGCGCACGGACGCGGCGGCATCGGAAGGAATCGATGCGGCGATCGAGCGCGCGGTCGCCTATGTCGATGCGGGCGCGGACATGATCTTCCCCGAAGCGATGAAAACGCTCGACGACTATCGCCGTTTCAAGGCCGCCGTGCGCGTACCGATTCTCGCCAACTTGACCGAGTTCGGTTCGACGCCCTTCTTCACCGTCGATGAACTGAAAAGCGCGAACGTGGATATCGCGTTGTACTGCTGCGGCGCGTATCGCGCGATGAACGCGGCGGCGCTCAACTTCTACGAAACCGTGAAGCGCGACGGCACGCAAAAGGCCGCCGTCGATACCATGCAGACGCGCGCGGATCTGTACAAATACCTCGGCTATCACGCTTACGAAGACAAGCTCGACGAGCTTTTCGCGGCCAAGAAATAAGGAGATCAAACGATGAGCGACACACAAGGCACCACAGCAGGCTTCAAGCCGAAGAAATCCGTCGCGCTGTCGGGCGTCACGGCGGGCAATACGGCGCTGTGCACGGTCGGCAAGACAGGAAACGATCTGCACTATCGCGGCTACGACATTCTCGATATCGCGACCTCTTCCGAGTTCGAGGAAATCGCGTATTTGCTGGTGCACGGCAAGCTGCCGAACAAAGCCGAACTGAGCGCGTATAAAACCAAGCTCAAGGGATTGCGCGGCCTGCCCGCGAATCTGAAAGCGGCGCTCGAATGGATTCCCGCCTCCGCGCATCCGATGGACGTAATGCGCACCGGCGTGTCCGTGCTCGGCACCGTGCTGCCCGAAAAGGACGATCATAATATTCCGGGCGCGAAGGATATTGCCGACCGCCTGATGGCATCGCTCGGTTCGATGCTGCTGTACTGGTATCACTATTCGCACAACGGCAAGCGTATCGAAGTGGAAACGGATGACGATTCCATCGGCGGACACTTTCTGCATTTGCTGCACGGCAAAGCGCCGTCCAAAGCTTGGGTCGATGCAATGCACGTATCGCTCAATCTTTACGCAGAGCATGAGTTCAATGCTTCAACCTTTACCGCGCGCGTGATCGCCGGTACGGGTTCGGACATGTATTCGTCGATCACGGGTGCAATCGGCGCATTGCGCGGCCCGAAGCATGGCGGCGCGAATGAGGTCGCGTCCGAAATCCAGTCGCGCTATGAAAACGCCGACGACGCCGAAGCGGATATCAAGCGCCGCGTCGAGAACAAGGAAGTCGTGATCGGCTTCGGCCATCCCGTCTACACGATCTCCGATCCGCGTAACAAGGTCATCAAGGAAGTCGCGAAGAAGCTCTCGAAAGAAGCGGGCGATACCAAGCTATTCAGCATTGCTGAACGTCTCGAATCGGTGATGTGGGAATCGAAAAAGATGTTCCCGAATCTCGATTGGTTCAGCGCCGTGTCGTATCACATGATGGGGGTGCCGACCGCCATGTTCACGCCGCTGTTCGTGATCTCGCGCACGTCGGGATGGAGCGCGCATATCATCGAGCAGCGCATCGACAACAAGATTATCCGGCCGAGCGCAAACTATACGGGTCCGGACAATCTCGAGTTCGTGCCGCTTGCGGACCGTAAGTAATATCGGCGTCATTCGTCGGCTCCGTCAATGGAGCCGACTTGATTCACCCCGCTCCACAATACTTCGAGCATGGCGACTGAAAACCACAGACCATGCGATGAACGAGACACGGCCATGAATACTGCTTATCGCACCGCTCTTTCCGGCACTCAACACGATTACTTCGATGCGCGCGCGGCCGTCGACGCCCTCCGTCCCGGTGCGTGGGATAGCCTGCCCTACACCTCCCGCGTGCTGGCCGAAAACCTCGTGCGCCGCTGCGATCCGGAGATTCTCGAAGCCTCGCTGCTGCAACTGATCGAACGCAAGACCGAGCGCGATTTCCCGTGGTTCCCGGCTCGCGTGGTGTGTCACGACATCCTCGGACAGACGGCGCTGGTCGATCTCGCCGGTCTGCGCGATGCCATCGCTGACCAAGGCGGCGATCCGGCGAAGGTGAATCCCGTGGTGCCGGTTCAACTGATCGTCGATCATTCGCTGGCGGTCGAGTGCGGCGGTTTCGATCCGGACGCGTTCGCGAAGAATCGCGCGATCGAAGATCGGCGCAACGAAGATCGCTTCGACTTCATCAACTGGACCAAGAAGGCCTTCAAGAATGTCGATGTGATTCCGCCCGGCAACGGCATCATGCACCAGATCAATCTGGAGAGAATGTCGCCCGTCATCCACGCGATCGATGGCGTCGCGTTCCCTGACACGCTCGTCGGCACCGACAGCCACACGCCACATGTCGATGCGCTCGGCGTGATCGCAATCGGCGTGGGCGGGCTGGAAGCGGAGAACGTCATGCTCGGACGCGCATCGTGGATGCGGTTGCCGGATATCGTTGGCGTCGAACTATCGGGCAAGCGGCAGCCGGGGATTACGGCGACGGATATCGTGCTGGCGCTGACCGAATTCTTGCGTAAAGAAAAGGTCGTCGGCGCGTATCTGGAGTTTTATGGCGAAGGCGCATCGAGCCTGACGCTCGGCGACCGCGCGACGATTTCGAATATGGCGCCCGAGTATGGCGCGACTGCCGCGATGTTTTATATCGATGAACAAACCATCGAATATCTGCGTCTCACGGGACGTGAAGAAGCGCAGATTCGTCTCGTCGAAACATACGCAAAGACCGCTGGCCTCTGGGCCGATACGCTCAATTACGTGCGATACGAACGCGTGCTGCGCTTCGATCTGTCGAGCGTCGAACGCAATATGGCGGGGCCGTCGAATCCGCATAAGCGTCTGCCGACATCGCAGCTTGCGGCGCGCGGCATCGCGGGCGAATGGGAAGAAACGCCGGGCAAGATGCCGGATGGCGCGGTGATTATCGCGGCGATCACGAGCTGCACGAATACGAGCAATCCGCGCAATGTGATCGCGGCGGCGCTGCTGGCGCGCAATGCGAACGCGCATGGACTGACGCGAAAGCCTTGGGTGAAGTCGTCGCTTGCACCGGGATCGAAGGCGGTCGAACTGTATTTGCAGGAGGCCGAACTATTGCCCGAGCTTGAGAAGCTCGGCTTCGGCATCGTTGCGTTCGCGTGTACGACATGCAACGGCATGTCGGGCGCGCTCGATCCGGTGATTCAGCAGGAAATCATCGATCGCGAGCTTTATACGACGGCCGTGCTCTCGGGCAATCGCAATTTCGATGGCCGCATCCATCCGTATGCGAAGCAGGCGTTTCTCGCGTCGCCGCCGTTGGTCGTCGCGTATGCAATCGCAGGCACGATTCACTTCGATATCGAAAAGAATGCGCTTGGCACGGGCAAAAACGGACAGCCGGTGTATCTGAAAGACATCTGGCCCGACGACGATGAAATCGATGCAATCGTCGCGCAGAGCGTCAAGCCGGAACACTTTCGTAAAGTGTACGAACCAATGTTCGCGCTCACCGCCGCCGAAAGCGCGCAGATCAGCCCGCTCTACGACTGGCGCGCGCAGAGTACGTATATCCGCCGTCCGCCGTATTGGGAAGGCGCGCTCGCAGGCGTGCGCACGCTCAGCGGCATGCGCCCGCTCGCCGTGCTCGGCGACAACATCACGACCGATCATCTCTCGCCTTCGAACGCGATTCTCGCCAACAGCGCAGCAGGCGAATACCTCACCAAAATGGGCCTGCCGGAAGAAGACTTCAATTCCTACGCGACGCATCGCGGCGACCACCTGACCGCGCAGCGCGCGACCTTCGCGAACCCGACGCTCATCAACGAAATGGCCGTAGTCGATGGTCAGGTGAAGAAGGGATCGCTGGCGCGTATCGAACCGGAAGGCCGCGTCGTGCGCATGTGGGAAGCGATCGAAACGTATATGGAGCGCAAGCAGCCGCTCATCATCATCGCGGGTGCGGATTACGGGCAGGGTTCATCGCGCGATTGGGCCGCGAAAGGCGTGCGGCTGGCGGGCGTCGAGGCGATCGTGGCGGAGGGATTCGAGCGTATCCATCGAACGAATCTGATCGGAATGGGCGTGCTGCCGCTGGAATTCAAGGCGGGCGTGAATCGGCTGGCATTGGGTATCGACGGAACCGAGACGTTCGATGTGATCGGTGAACGCAAGCCGCGCGCGGATCTGACGCTGGTCATCACGCGCAAAAATGGCGAACGTGTCGAAGTGCCCGTTACATGCAGACTCGATACCGCCGAAGAAGTGTCGATCTACGAAGCGGGCGGCGTGTTGCAACGCTTTGCGCAGGACTTCTTAGAATCGTCGAAAGCTGCGGCTTAAGTTCAAAGGAAATCGGAATGGCACATGCACCTCAAATCAAGATTCCCGCGACCTACATGCGCGGCGGCACCAGCAAAGGCGTGTTCTTTCGCCTGAACGATTTGCCCGAAGCCGCGCGCGTCCCCGGCGCGGCGCGCGATGCGCTGTTTCTGCGCGTGATCGGCAGTCCCGATCCGTACGGCAAACAGACCGATGGCATGGGCGGCGCGACATCGAGCACGAGCAAGACGGTGATCGTGTCGAAGAGCACGCGTGCGGGGCACGACGTGGACTATCTGTTCGGGCAGGTCTCCATCGACAAGCCGTTCGTCGATTGGAGCGGAAACTGCGGCAATCTCTCGGCGGCGGTCGGTCCGTTCGCGATCAGCGGCGGATTGGTCGATCCCAAACGCGTGCCCGATAACGGCGTGGCGATCGTGCGGATCTGGCAGGCGAATATTGGCAAAACGATCATCGCGCATGTGCCGATGACCCACGGCGCGGTGCAGGAAACCGGTGATTTCGAACTCGATGGAGTGACCTTCCCCGCCGCCGAAGTGCAACTCGAATTCCTCGATCCGGCTGCGGAAGAAGAAGGCGCGGGCGGCGCGATGTTCCCGACCGGCAATGTGGTCGATGATCTGGACGTGCCCGGCATTGGCACGCTGAAGGCGACCATGATCAACGCGGGCATTCCGACGATCTTCGTGAACGCCGAGGCAATCGGTTATACGGGCACGGAGTTGCAGGACGCGATCAACAGCGACGATGCGGCTTTGAAACGCTTCGAAACGATCCGCGCGTACGGCGCGCTGCGAATGGGATTAATCAGGAGTCTCGATGAAATCGCCAAGCGTCAGCACACGCCGAAAGTCGCGTTCGTCGCGCGGCCTGCGGAGTATGTCGCGTCGAGCGGCAAGCGCGTCGGCGCGGAAGACGTTGATGTACTCGTTCGCGCCATGTCGATGGGCAAGCTCCATCACGCGATGATGGGCACGGCGGCGGTGGCGATTGGCACGGCGGCGGCGATTCCCGGCACGCTGGTCAATCTCGCGGCGGGCGGCGGCGGGCGTCAGGCGGTGCGCTTCGGGCATCCGTCGGGCACGTTGCGGGTTGGGGCCGAAGCGGTGGAGGATGGTGGCGAGTGGAAGGTCACGAAGGCGATTATGAGCCGGAGTGCGCGGGTGTTGATGGAGGGGTTGGTGCGGGTGCCGCGCGACGCCTTGCTGGCGTAAAAGACTCGCGAGCGCCGCGCGGTTCCTCAAATGACCGTGGCGGCGCTCCCCCGCGTAACGGCTTCGGAAGAAACCACCGTCACCCGATCCCGCCCTTCCGACTTCGACTGATACAACGCCTTATCCGCGAGCCGCATCACTTCATCAACGCCCTGCCCGCGCGCCGGTCTGCACACCGCAACGCCGATACTCACCGTGATCGGCAGCAGCTTATGCAGCAAATCCATCGTGCTCTGAGTCGCGATATCC
>NZ_JAQFVG010000346.1:12936-36546 GCF_029439455.1 Caballeronia sp. BR00000012568055
ACTTCAGCAGCCGAACGCTCCGACGTATTCGCCAGCCCGACGATAAATTCCTCGCCGCCGTATCGCGCGACGACATCGCCGGGATTGCGCGCATGCTTCTGCAAGCACTCCGCGATGAACTGCAACGCGCGATCGCCCGCTTCGTGGCCATGCGAATCGTTATAGCGCTTGAAGTGATCGGCATCGACAAAAAGCAGCGCAACTTCGGTATCCGATACCGCCGCCTTCGCCCACAACGCATCCAGCGATGAATCCAGCCGACGCCGGTTCGCCACGCCCGTCAGCCCGTCCGTTTCCGCAATTTCGATCAGCCGCGCGTGCGCCGCGTCGCGCTGGCGCACCGCGCCGACCAGCAGCCACACGACCGCCGCAAACGCGCCCGCCACCAAAATCACCAGCCCGCCGATAATCAGCGATCGATGCTTCCACTCCATCGTCACGTCATCGACCGCAGGCGCGACGACCACGATCAGATTGCTCGCGCGCACATGTGAGAACGTCGCGATCTTCTCCACGCCATCCACCGGCGATTTGGATTCGTAAGAGCCGGTTGGGCTGTCAAGCAGCTTTTGAAAGGTCGGCGAGTCGCTGATATTGGTGATATCGGTCGGACGCGGCCTCGGATTGCGCGCGATGATAAAGCCATCGACCTGCAAGATGGTCGCCGCGCCCTGAGGCCCGAGCTTGATGTCATCGACGAGTTGCTGAAAGTAGCCGAGATTGATGACGATCAGCGCAATCCCGCCGAAGCTGCCGTCCGCCTGCGTAATGCGGCGGCTCAGCGCAATCAGCGGAATGCCGCTTCGCGCGTTCGAGAGATATGGCTTCGAGATAAACAGATCCGCGTCGCCGCTGTTTTGGTGCACGCGGAAAAAGTCGCGATCGGACAGATCGATATTGCCGAGTTCGCGGCCGCGTCCATCGACTATCTGGCCGTGCTCGTTGACGGCGTAGATTCCGTCGATATAAGCCGCAGTCGCCGAGCGATCGAATAAAACCTGGCGCCGCAGTTCCGGCGACAGGCTCAGCACCGACGGTTCCACCATGCCTTCGGCCACGGCCTGCAGCGACAGATTGTAGATTTCGATATTGCGGGCGATATCCTGCGACAGCGCCACGGAGACATTCGCGGACGTATGGCGCGCCCGCGTGATGGTGTCATTGCGGCCCGACGCCAGCACCATCACGGTCGCAATCAGAATCAGCACGCTCGCCAGCGTCGCGCCGACCGCTACCTGCGTTGCGTGTCGGTCCACCCAGTTCCGGCGAAGGTTCTGCTGGTTTCCCCTGACTAGAAAGTGACCCAACCGTCTTCTCCCGTTCTCCGGCAGCCGAAAAATGCAGTGACGCCATTCATCATATTTTACATTTAGGGTATTACAAAACGAGTTGTCGTCACGCACGGTCGTTTTCTTGAGTTATTTCGAGGATAGCGGCTGCGCTGGCAGGCAAGACGCGGTGCGCGCTGGAGCAAAACGAAGCCGTTTTCCGCGGGATGCGGCCTATTGCTGCGCCGAATGCCGCCGGAGTAGATTGAAGCACCCCGCAGCAGCACCACTTTGACGCACCCGTACGCCCGATCGACACGCATCGCGGGCGGCAGAAGGAGACGCGCCGTGCCCAATCCATCGACAAACTGGTCTTCCACCGATTTCTCCGCCAGCGACCGCACCGACGCCTGGCAGGACGTGTTGAGCGGCAGCTATCGCGAATGGCAAATTCCGCAGCGCGTGCCCGCCACCTTTTATGCGACATTGAAAAGGCATGATTTCGCGGGCGCGGAGATCATCGATACGATGTGCGATCCGTGCGTCGGCGAGCGCACGCGCAAGCACGTTCATCGTGACGACGAGTTGTATGTGGGCGTGCAGTTGACGACCAGCGGCCGCGAGCGCTTCAAAATAGGCGATAGCGGCGTGGAAGTGACATCGGGCGATCTGGTGGTCTGGACTACAGATCAGGTCGTGCAATTCGAAGTGATGGAGCGCCTGCACAAAGTCACGCTGATGATTCCGTGGACGCTCATGCGCGAGCGTCTGCCCGAGCGCAAGCAGCCGCCGCTCGGCGGGCGGATCGAAAGTAAAACGGGCGTGGGTTCACTGCTGGCGGTGCATTTGCTGGCGCTCTCGAACGAGATTTCGTCGCTGGATTCAAGCGTGCAGGGATCGGTCAGCCGCTCGACGCTGGAATTGCTCGGCATCGCGTTATCCGGTCAGCAGCCAAGCGCGACTTTCGATGCCAGCGCCGTCATGCTGCGCAAGGTGCAGGACTTTATTCTTCAGCATATCAACGAGGACGATCTGACGCCCGCGCGTATTGCCGAAGCGAACGGCATTTCGCTGCGCTATCTGCATATGCTGTTTCAGCGAAGTGATATGACGGTGTCGGGTTACATCATGCACAACCGGCTGACCGCGTGCCGCCGCGCGCTGATGGACCCGTCGTATCGGCGGTTTCAGATCAGCGAGATTGCGTATCGATGGGGCTTCAATTCGACCAGCCACTTCTGCCGCGCCTTCAAGGAGAAATTCGGCGAAGCGCCCGGCGATGCGCGTCGCGCTTCCGTTTCGCGCGACGCATCGGCTTAGGCGTTACACAGAGAAACGGCACAGCGTTTCGCCGCCGTCGATCCGAATCAGATCGCCGTGGATATAGCCCGATTCATCCGATGCCAGAAACACCGCGAGATTCGCGATATCCTCGACTTCGCCCCAGCGCTTGAGCGGGATCATATCCGTGAAGGTTTTATCGAAGGCTTTATCGTCGAATAGGGCGCGCGTGAGCGAGGTCTTCGCGTAGGTCGGGCAAATGCCGTTCACGCGAATCTTGTCCTGACCATATTCGATGGCAAGGCAACGCGTCAGATTCTCCGCCGCGCCCTTCGAAATGTTGTAGACCGATTGCTTAGGATGCCCTTGCAATCCCGCCGTCGAGACAATATTCACGATATTCCCGCCGCGCCCTTGTCGAAGAAACGTCTTGATGGCTTCCTGACAGCCGAACCACATGCCGCGCACGTTGACATCGAAACAGACGTCGAGATCCTCGACGCTGAACTCGTGCGCCAGCTTGCCCGCACGGTAAATCCCGGCGTTATTGACGATCACATCCAGCCCGCCATACACGCGCACCGCTTCCTGCACGAGGTTGGCCACTTCGTTCTGCTTCGTCACATTGCACGGCACGTACGTGGCTTCGCCGCCCGCTTCGCGGATCGCGGCGACCGTCGTCAGCTTCGCGTTGCCTTCGAAACCGCCCTGATTCGGCTCCTCGTGAATATCGCTAACGATCACTTTCGCGCCTTCGGCCGCATATGACATCGCGATGCCGCGGCCGAAGCCCGAACTCGCGCCCGTCACGACCGCAACCTTTCCCTTGAGTCTGTCCATGTTCTACGTCTCCGGTTTGAATATGTGCTATCGCGCGGTGAAAGCGCCATCGACGGTGAGCATCGAGCCGGTCATCCACTCGGCATCGTCGGAGGCGAGGAACAGCGCGGCGCGCGCGACGTCCTGCGCTTCGCCCACGCGCGGCCACGGCGTCAGGTCATGCAGCAGCTTGTTGGTATCGTCCTGTTCGAGGAACGAGCGGACCATGGCGGTCGCCAGAAAGCCCGGACAAATCGCGTTCACGTTGATACGCTCGGGCGCAAAGTCGATGGCAAGCTCGCGCGTCAGATTCACTACCGCCCCCTTCGACGCGCAGTACGCAGGCTCCAACGCCAGCCCGACCAGCCCGCCAATCGACGCGATATTCACAATGCGACCGCGCAGTTGCGCACCAGTGGAAGTCGTGATCGGCTCCTGCTTCATGAACTGCGTGATCGCATATTTGCAGCCGAGCCACACGCCCTTCGCGTTGACGTTCATCGTGAAGTCGTACTGCTCCTCGGTTTCATCAATAATGCTATGCAGTCCTGTGAACACGCCCGCGTTGTTCACCATGATGTCGATGCGCCCGTACGTTTCCACCGCGCAATGGATGATGTTCTGCACATCGCTTGCCTTGCTCGCATCGGCGGCAACGAAGCTGGCGCGCCCGCCCGATTGCGTGATAACGGCGTCCGTATCGACTTCGAGGTCTTTCTCGTAACCGCCCTTGAGCGCGCTCTTGTTCAGGTCGGAGCACATCAGAACTGCCCCTTCGCGCGCCAGCGCAATGGCGATGGCGCGTCCGTTGCCCGAACTCGATCCCGTCACCACAGCCACGCGTCCTTCGAGTTTTCCTGCCATGTTTCGTCTCCTTTAATTGGTATTCAAGCGTCAGCTTGCAAACGCGGTAAAGGTTTGCACGGCGATCTTGTCGCCCTTCACGTAGAGCGTGTCGGTGGCCATTTGCACGAAGGGCTTGGCTTCCCAGACGAGATACGCAATCTCGCCTTCCGTGCTCTTGCTGGTGACCTTGAACGCGTCCCAGAATGAAGGCTGCGCATTGTCGAGAAAAGCCTCGAAAAAGCCGCTTATTTCTTCGATACCGCGATACGATTTCTCCGGCGTGACGATGACGGAATTCGAATCGTAATCCTTAATAAGTTCATCGAGACCCTTGGCGAATGCGCCGAGGTGATGATCGAAAATCTGGCTCGTCGCTGACATAGTCGCTCTCCGTTTTCAGCTTATATAAGCGCGTTGAGCTTCGTCCCAAGTGACGACGACAATCGGCGTGCCGTCTTCCGTGATAAAGGAAAGCGGCCCGAGAAAGGTCATATAGAACTCCGAATCGACGGGAAAATACGTCTTGTCGTGACGCGCATTGGCCGACTCGTAGCCGTACGCCGGCGCCACCACCGTGTCGCCGCCGTGCTCCGCGCCACCGCGCACGTCCATGCGTCCCTTCGTCAGCAAATATTCGCCAGGACCGATATGAAAATGCGCGTTGAATGACGAACCCGCAGGACAATCGAAGATTGCCGCCCACGCGCCCATTTCCGGCGACGCATGCAGAAACTTCCAGCGAATTCCGCCCTTCGAAAGCGCATCGGGAAACGCTTTCCAGGGGATATCGTCAATCTGAACCGCTTCTTCCGGCACATGCGCTTTGATCTTGAGTTCGGTTGCCGTGGCCATTTCCATTGCTGTCTCCTTCGTCGGTGGGGAATCGGCTTGATCGTGTGCTTGATCGTGTGATCGCAGAATAGGCCGATGCCCGCCGCCGCGATTGCACGGCAGCGCAGGAGCAGTTGAACGCAAGTGCAATGAAACTCAGACCAGCGCCAGAAAATTCCGCACCACGACAGACGATTCCTCTTTGCGCGATGCAATCGCCAGCCGCGCACGCATGCCGCGCCCCTGCGTCACCAGCGGCCGATACACCACGCCCGGCACGCGCACCTGCGTAATCGATTCCGGCACGATCGAGATGCCGAGCGACGCCGCCACCAGCGTCACCGCCGACGCCATCTGCGGCGCGGGCTGCGCCAGTCGCGGCGTGAATCCGGCGGCCGCGCACGCCGCAACGATATCGTCGAACAGCGTGCCGCCCGCCACGCGCGGCACTTGCACGAAGGGTTCATCCGCGAGTTCTTCAAGCCTGATGCGTTTGCGCGATGCAAACCGATGCGCGATCGGCAGCGCGACCAGCATCGCCTCGTCGCGCCAGTCTTCCTGAAGGATCGCATCCGCGACGCGGCGCACCGGCCGCACGATCGCCACATCCAGTCGACCGGCTTCGATCGCTTCCAGCAGCGTGCCACTGGTGCCTTCCTGCAACGACAACTCGGCCTCGGGATACGCCTCGTGGAATCGGCGGATCAGCGCCGCGACGTGTTCGTTGAACGCCACCGTGCCCGTAAAACCGACGCGCAAATGGCCGGTTTCGCCGCGCGCCGCTCGCTGCGCGGCACGCGTGGCGCGCTCGGCATCGGCGAGGACGCGGCGAGCTTCATCGGCGAAAACGCGGCCTGCGAGCGTCAATTCCGCGCCGCGCGCGGTGCGCCTGAACAACTCCACATCGAGTTCCTGTTCCAGCGCTTTGACTTGCTGGCTCAGCGGCGGCTGGCCGATGCCGAGCACTTCGGCGGCGCGGGTGAAATTCTCCGCGTCCGCGACGGCCAAAAAGTAACGCAGATGCCGAAGTTCCATCGATCCAAATCCTTCGAAAAGAGTAGCCAGTGGTAAAACATATCGCTTAGCTTGGTTTCATATATTGGACATATGACCGCGGATTGGCAAGAATGGAATCGATTCCCTGGTTCCATTCGCTCATGTCCTCACCTTCTCTCTCGCCATCGGCGGTTCATGTGCTTCCGAGCGGCGTATCGCCGAGTTCGGCTGCGTACCGGCGCATTGCGTTTGCGCTGTTTCTCGCGGGCTTTTCCACGTTCTCGCTGCTGTATTGCGTGCAGCCGCTGTTGCCCGCCTTCACGCACGAATTCGGCATCGGCGCGGCGGCGAGTTCGCTGTCGCTGTCTTTGTCCACGGGCTTTCTCGCGATATCGGTTCTTTGTGCCGGCGCGCTTTCCGAGCGCGTCGGACGGCGCGGACTGATGTTTTCATCGATGACAGCGGCGGCGCTGTGCAATCTGCTGGCGGCCAGCGCACCGAACTGGAACACGATGCTCGTGTGGCGCGCGCTCGAAGGATTCGCGCTCGGCGGCGTGCCCGCAGTCGCGATGGCCTATCTGGCCGAAGAAATCGCCGCCGAAGGCCTGGGCTTCTCGATGGGCCTGTACGTAGGCGGCACCGCGTTCGGCGGCATGGTCGGCCGGATCGGCATGAGCGCGCTGGAACAATACTTCTCGTGGCGCACAGCCATGCTGACGATCGGCGTGATCGATCTGCTCGCGGCCATCGCCTTCGTGATGCTGCTGCCGCCGTCGCGGCGCTTCGTCAAGCGCACCGATCTGACGCTTCGCCATCATCTGCAATTGTGGAAAGCGCAGCTTGCGCATACGCGTCTGCCCTTCGTTTTCGGCATCGGCTTCCTGGCGATGGGCGCGTTCGTGACCGTCTACAACTACGCGGGTTTTCGCCTCACCGCTGCGCCGTTCAACCTGAGTTCGACCGAATGCGGCTTTATTTTCGCGGCGTATCTGTTCGGCATGGTGTCGTCGTCGAGCGCCGGCGCAATGGCCGATAAATTCGGCCGCGCGCCCGTGCTGATCTGCGGTCTGGTGCTGTTCGCGATCGGGCTGGCGCTGACGGCATCGGCATCGCTGGTGGCGGTGATCGCGGGGATCGTGGTGGTGACCATCGGCTTCTTCGTCACGCACTCGGTGGCGAGCGGATGGGTCGGGCGGCTGGCCGGATCCGCGAAGGGTCACGCGGCGTCGCTTTATCTGCTCGCTTATTACCTCGGGTCGAGCATGCTCGGTTCACTCGGCGGATCGTTCTGGCAGCACGGCGGATGGACGGGCGTGGTGACGTTCGTCGCCGTGCTGCTGGTGGCGTGTCTCGGCGTTGCGCTGTGTTTGATGCGCAGGAATGCTTCGGCGTAAGGCTGCAAAAAGAAAAAAGGCGTTGCCATGTCCGGCAACGCCTTAAAAGTTCAGCCGCCGAGGGGCCAGCAGAACCTGAGAGATCGGTCGCGCATCGGTGCGATTGCGCGAGTCGATTCACTATAGCATCGGCACTCTCAATAGAAACGCACGATTCCGCGCGTGTCGGAATAGCTCAATAAAGCCGATTCTGCATAAGATTCGAAGCAACTCTTCGCGCAATCGTTGTCAAATCCGATGCCTTATCAAGACACGCGCTAAACACGCGAAATCGACGGCTAAACCGACCCGAAACGTAAGACAAATACGTTCTAGAGGAATGCTTCGAGATTCGCTTCGTTACCACACTCCGCTGAAGGGTGTTTCACCGGCGCTCCACAACACCCACGTACTATCTGCTCTGTCGTGCGCGCGAACGAGCGTGCGCCTTTCGCCGCAATTCAATGAAAATCCATCTGCTGTCCGATCTGCATCTCGAAGAAGATTCATCGTTCGCGCCGCCCGAAACCGATGCCGACGTCGTGGTGCTCGCCGGAGATATCGATACGGGCATCGCCGGAATCGAATGGGCGCTCGATACATTCGATAAACCCGTCGTCTACACCTTCGGCAATCACGAAGGATGGGGTTTCAATCTCGACGCGCTGTTATGTCAGGCGCGGGAGATGACGCACGGCACGCACGTGCATATCCTTGAAAACGAGAGCCGCGTGATTGGCGACACGGTGTTTATCGGCGCGACGTTCTGGACCGACTTCGGGCTGGCGGATGACCCGCAGGAACTGATGGAAATAAGCGATTCGCGCAAGAACGACTTCAAGCTGATCCGGATCGGCGAGGCGTCGCACACGATGCGCGCCGCCGATGCGGTCTCGCGGCATCGCCATTCGCGCGCTTACATTCGGCACGCGGCGCGCGCGCACACGGCGCGAAAGACGGCGGTGGTCACGCACTTCGCGCCGAGCGAGCAGTCGATCGTCGCGCGGCGGCAAGGACACGTTTTCGCGCCCTCGTACGCGGCCGACGCGCACGATCTGATGGGCAAGCCGGTCGATGTCTGGATGCACGGGCATCTGCACGACTCCGTCGATTTCGAGGTATCGGGCACGCGCGTGGTGGCGAATCCGCGCGGCGGCGTGAGCGAAATCAGCCGCAATCCGGATTTCATCGCGGATCTGGTGATCGAAATCTGACGAGCGCGTTCGACGAGAACCGGCGCGCTGCATTACGGTCATATACGGTGATAATTGGCACAGTCGATCAGCACGCGGAGGCCAAAGTGGCAGACGACATTAAGACAGAACAACACGGCACGCCCGACCCGCTGCGGGTGCTGGCAGGCTATCTCGAACGCGCGCTCGACCGGGCGACGAGCGTGGTGCTGATGCGGCACGAGCCAAGCATTTGCACCGTCTATCTCGGCGATCCATCGGGACCGCGCGAAGACCTTCGCCAGATTGCCGCCATTCCCAGTTCGACCGCAGACGCCATGCTGAGCGGGACGGCATCCGGAAGCAACCACATTCCGATCGATGGCCAGCCGTACCGCTTCGTGCGCAGTTTCACGCTGATCGACGACGCGGCAGCCGTGGTCTTTTCTGCTTAAAGCCCGGCAAACCGGTCGCGCAAAAAGAAAAACCCGCGCCTAAGCGCGGGTTGACCATCGATGGCGGGCGATTCTCGCTCTCGTCCAACGCTACCACCCGAGTTCAACGCAGGCAGCGGTTCCGCTTCTTCTCCCGCGCGTTGACCTAGGCCCTCGGTATAGTCTTATCTTATCAAATGGATAAGTTTTTTACATTCTATTTCCGAGTGGAGTGTTGGAAAAATGCAATCCCGGCAGATCAGACGCTTCGTTCGAGCACATAGATTCTCGACAGCAGCTCGTCGCGATCGAGGTAACAGCCCTGAAAATGGCGATCGCCGGTGGCGGGATCGAACGCATCGCGGGCGTGCATGACGCGGCGATTATCGAATGCCCACATCTGGCCTGCTTCGAGCCGCTTGGAAAATTGAAAGTGCGACTCGCGCGTCAACTCGATAAACCTTCGGTATGCGAAGTAAAACGGCTTCATCACCGCTTCGGGCATTTCGAACGGCGCACGCAGAAAGTTGGCCATGCGCACCTCGGCGATCTCGCCCATCGCGTTCAACGCGATAACCGGCGCCACGCATCGATAGTCGCTGGTTCGGCTTTTGTTTCGAAACTCGACCGGAACGTTAGTCAGGAGTTCGAATGCTTCGGCGTGTTCTTCGCGTAGCGCATGCGCAATCGAAAATCCATCGACGAAACTGCTGTTGCCGCCATTGGCATCATTCAACAGGCAATGCAGGAATTGAACGCCGGGTTGTAGCTCACGCGTCGGCAGGTCCGTATGCAATGGCAGATTGAAGGACGTATAGGCGTTGCTGTCCGCGTCGGCCTTCGAACGAACATCGAACAACACGCCGAAATTGCTTTCGCGAATAAAGGAGATGCGATTTGCGAGCGGTTTGATCGAACCAGCCTGTTGTGGAACGCCTTGCACCTGAGTCAAACCGACGTCACGCAAGTGCGTCAGCCAGGCGAGCAAGGCTTCGTCGTCGGACATGATTTCGTCGTACTGGAAGATCGGAAGTGTCAGATTCGCGAGCCACGGTCGAGTTTTCGCTTTGCGCGCCTGCCGTTCTTGCAGCGACGCGTCGTCGTAGGCGTGCGCGCGCAGCCATTCGGGCGAGAAATCGCTGACGTGTGCATCGTCCCAGACGAGTTTCAGACCGCCAGCGGGATTCGGCCGCGCCGTTTCCGCCTGCAGGTTGCGGGGTACATCGGCAATTTGAAAGACCTGCTCTTTTGTGACGCTGTAGTTGCATTCGCTGCATGGACAGTTATCGCGCAGCCACAAGTTATGGAAGCGCGAGACGCGATTGTCCGCCCAGGTGACTTCGATCGAATCGGACAGCTTGCGCACGCGCTCCACTGTGCTCACCAGCGTGTAAGTTCGATAATCTGAGATTGTGCTCATTCAAGACGCTCCAGTGCGCAACGGCGTTTCAGGTCTTCGACGATAGCGGCAACCTGTACGTCGAATTGAATGGAATAGTCGCGAATAACAATCCGTGGTACAAACGATTTTCGCGTACCCAATACATAATCCTGAGTTATGAATAAGCTTGGCAAATCCTTGCCGCCGCTCGCATCGATCCTGCCTTTCGAAGCGGCCGCGCGGCTGGGCAGCTTTTCGAAAGCAGCGGAAGAACTGCATATCACGCAAGCGGCGATAAGCCGGCAGATTCGCCTGCTCGAAGAGAACCTCGGCATCGCGCTGTTCGAAAGGCGTAACCGCGCGGTGTTTCTCACGGAAGCGGGTCACGCGTTCAACGCAACATTGAGCGATTCACTCGGCGATATCGCCGCGGAAGCAGACCGCCTGCGCGGCCGCACGGATGACAACGAAGTCACACTGTTGTGTCAGGCGACCGAGGGCTTTTATTGGCTGATGCCGCGACTTGCGTCGTTTCATCAGCGGCATCCGGACTTCGAGATGAAGGTGGCAACCTTGACGCGGCCGCTCGTCGAGTACGGCGGTCATTTCGATATCGCCATGCAGAGCAGCGACCGCGATCACGGTTCGCATCCCTTACTGTTCTCCGCATCCGACGAAGTGTTTCCCGTGTGCAGCCCCGGCTATATCCGGCGATACGGCCGCCCCGCCGAACTATCCGAACTCAAAAAGCACACGCTGCTGCATCATCAGACATCGCCTGCGTTTCAACTCGAATGGGACACGTGGCTGGCGAAATTCGACATGCCTTATCCCAGGAAGGCGCGCTCGCTGACCTTCGATAGCTACTCGCTGATGTTTCAGGCGGCCGTGACGGGACATGGACTCGCCATCGGCTGGCGCAGAACAGCGCAATCCATGCTCGACAGCGATATGCTCGTCGCGCCATTCGAACAGTCGGTCGCGCTGCCGGATGCGCTGTCGGTATTCGGCCGTCACGGCAGCATCAAACGCGATGCCGTGCGATATCTGGAAGCGTGGCTTCGCGAGGAACTGGCGTAACGCTTACGCGCCCGGCTTCGGCCGCACGCGCGCCGGATTGCCCGTGACGGTGGCTCCTGCCGGTACATCACGCGTGACGATACTGCCCGCGCCGATCAACGCATCGTCACCGACCGTAACGCCGGGCAAGATAATCGCGCCCGCCCCGATCCACACGTTTCGCCCGATACGCACCGGCCTTCCCAATTCCAGCCCGGTCGCGCGCACCGCCGGATCGCGCGGATGATCGGCGGTCAATATCTGCACGCCCGTCGCAATCTGCGTCATATCGCCGATTTCGACTGCGACCACATCGAGAATGATGCAGCCGAAGTTCAGGAACACGCCTGCGCCGAGCGTGATGTTGTAGCCGTAATCGCAGTGGAATGGCGGACGGACCATGGAGTCTTTGCCGACTGCGGCAAAGCGGTCCTTCAGCAATTGATAGCGCTCGTCGAGCGGCATGTCGATGCGTTCGTTGAAGCGCTGCATCCATGCGCGCGCGTCGGCCTGATCGGCTTGAATCTCGGGCGAGTTCGCCGTGTACAGCTCGCCTGCCAGCATCTTTTCTTTTTCGGTTCGGAGCATGGGTTGCCTCTGTTTTGGTATGCAATTCAATACTAGATTACGCGTGTTTTCAGCCGATGCCCGTAAAATCCTTCCAATCCGATACCCCGCCGAGCCGCCCATGGAAATCAAATGGATTGAGGACTTCGTCGCACTCGCTCAATACCAAAGCTTTTCCCGAGCGGCCGAATATCGCAATGTCACTCAGTCCGGCTTTAGCCGGCGCATCCGGCAACTGGAGCAATGGGTCGGCGCGGAACTGATCGATCGCAGCAGTTTCCCGCCTGCGCTGACCCCGGCGGGTCAACTCTTCCGCGAAGTCGCCGACGACATTCTCGCCAAGTTGTTCGACACACGCGCCGTCATTCGCACCGAACAGCGCATCGCGGGCAAGAGCTTGCAGATTTGCGCGGGCCATACCATCGCGCTGAATTTTCTGCCGCCGTGGCTGAAGGCGCTCGCGCCGCAATTCGGTGAAGTACGCGCGCGCATCATCCCCGCGAACGTGCATGATTCGATTCTCGCGCTCGTCAATGGCAACTGCGAACTGATGTTCGCGTATCACCATCCCGAGTTGCCCTTGCATCTTGACGCGACGCGTTACGAGCACATCACCGTCGGTATCGATACGTTGATGCCCGCGAGCAAACCGAACCATCGTTCGTCACCGGAGTTTCGGCTGCCGGGCACGAAGAAGGAACCGTTGCCGCTGATTTCCTACTCGGAGACAAGCTACTTCGGCCGATGCCAGGCGCTGTTGCTCAAGCAACAGGAAGACGCGCCATCGCTGCATCTGCATTACGAATCCGATATGGCCGAGGTCCTCAAAAAGTTCGTCATGGAAGGCGAAGGCGTGGCCTGGCTGCCGAAAAGCACCATCGAAAAAGAGATCGATGCAGGCGAACTCGTGGCAGCAGGCCCCGCGCGATGGAACATGAACATTGAACTGCGCGTGTATCGCGACTCGAGCAATCGCAGCGACTTTCTGGACACGCTGTGGCACCACCTTCGTGCAAGCGCGCCTGCCCTAAGCTAACCGATCTTTAAGGGATTTCCCGCGTTATGCGAAATTCGCATACGCGCATGCAGTAATAGCATTTTGCGCTTTTTGAACGCACTTACCATCCGTGTCTCGGTGAAAGCGGTGCTGCATGCGTCGCTTTCTAATTTCTATAAAGACACTGCGACGCCGGTTGCCGGTCCGCGTCGCTCACGGACGGATGAACATGAAGAATCGCCTCACGCTGAGCATTGGTATTGCGATGCTCGTCGGCGTTGCTGTCGGCTATCTCTGCCACGCGAACATCACCGACCCTGCCACACTCAAGTCCGTCGCCAGTTACTTCTCGATCGTCACGGACATTTTCCTTCGCCTCATCAAGATGATCATCGCGCCGCTCGTGTTCGCGACGCTCGTCTCCGGCCTCGCCGGCATGGACGGCGGCGACGATGTGGGCCGTATCGGTCTGCGTTCGTTGGGCTGGTTTATCTGCGCGTCGCTGATTTCCTTGTCGATTGGTCTGGTCATGGCGAACCTGCTGCAACCCGGCGCGGGTCTGCATCTGAGCGTGGGTAGCGAAGAGGTCAACACGGGTCTCAACACCGCCGCGCTCAACGTCAAGGACGTCGTGACCCACGCGTTCCCGACCAGTTTGCTCGATGCCATGGCGCGCAACGATATCCTCCAGATTCTGGTGTTCTCGCTGTTTCTCGGCGTCGGTCTCTCCGCGCTCAAACGCGATCCGCGCGTGGCGATCGTGATTCAGGCGATCGACGGCATGGTGCCGGTCATGCTGCGTCTGACCGATTACGTGATGCGCGCCGCGCCGTTCGGCGTGTTCGGTGCGATTGCATCGGCGGTGACGCTGCGCGGCGTCGATGTGATCTACACGTACGGCAAGCTGATCGCCTCGTTCTATCTCGGCCTGTTCGTGCTCTGGGCGATTCTGATTGCAATCGGTCATCTCTTTCTCGGCAGGAAAGTCTGGACCTTGCTCCGCGCCGTTCGCGAACCGGCCATGATCGCTTTCTCCACGGCCAGCAGCGAAGCCGCTTATCCGCGTCTGACCGAGCAGCTTGAAAAATTCGGCGTCGATAAGAAAGTGGTCGGTTTCACGCTGCCGCTCGGCTACGCCTTCAATCTCGATGGCTCGATGATGTATCAGGCCTTTGCCGCGATCTTTATCGCGCAGGCTTTTGGTATCGATATGCCAATCTCGCAGCAGATTTTCATGCTGCTGATTCTGATGTTGAGCAGCAAGGGCATGGCGAGCGTGCCGCGCGGATCGGTGGTCGTGGTCGCGGCTGTCGCGCCCATGTTTCATCTGCCGATTGCCGGTGTCGCGCTGGTGCTCGCCATCGATCAGCTTCTCGATATGGGCCGCACGATGACCAATGTAATTGGCAACAGCATGGCCACGGCGGTGATTGCGAAGTGGGAAGCGAAGCGTGCGCCGAAGCCTGCTGATGTCGAACGATCCTTCGAGCATGCAGAGGCCGAAGCGCAATGAACGGCAAGCGCAAGCTCGGCGTGGTCGGCGGACTCGGGCCGCTCGGCAGCGCCGATGTGTTCTTCAAACTCGTCAAAGCGACGCCCGCTGCATCGGATAGCGATCATGCGGACGTGATCTTCGAGCAGCGCCCTTTTCGTGGTTCGGGCGCAGGAAGTGCGGCAACGACTGAACGCAAGCTGTATATCTTCGACATGATCCGCGAGTTCGAGCGGCGCGACGTTACGGAAGTGGTGCTACCGTGCTTTCTCAGCCACACGTTTATCGATGAACTGCGCGCCAACACAAATCTCCCGATTCTCGACGCCGTCGAAGCCTTGCGCCTTCATGTGCGAAGAAAATTCCCCAAGGCGAAACGATTAGGTGTACTGGCATCCGACTATGTTCAGCAAAAGAAACTTTTCGAACGATACTTCACGTCGCCTGAATTCGATATCGTCTATCCGGAAACAGCCGATCTCGTGACCGAGGCGATCTACGGTCCAGAAGGCATCAAGAAAGGCAATTTGCGCGGCAAGCCCGTCGAACTGATTCGTGCAGCATGCGCCGATCTCGTTGCGCAAGGCGTCGATATCATTCTTCCGGCGCTGACGGAGATTGCACTAGTCGCAGATGAAATTGGTCAGCAGGCCGTACCGATCATCGATTCGAACATGGCGTATGCGCAATACGTGGCCACGGGTCAGGCGCAGGCTTCATCGAGCGTGTTCAAGCTGGGTGTCGTCGGCGGCGTCGGCCCGGCGGCGACGGTGGACTTTCTGAATAAGATCGTACGAAACACGCCTGCATCGCGCGATCAGGAGCACATCAAGATTCTCGTCGAACAGAATCCGCAGATTCCGGATCGCACCGAAAACCTGCTTGGCGAAGGCGCCGATCCTACCGTTTCACTTTACGCAACGTGCAAGAAGCTCGAAGACGGCGATGCCGACATCATCGCGATACCGTGCAATACGGCGCATGCTTTCGTCGAACGTATTCAGCCGTATCTCGGCATTCCGATCGTGAACATGCTGACCGAAACCGCGCGCTTTATACGCGATGCGTTTCCGGATCTGCGAAATATCGGCGTACTTGCGACCAGCGGTACGATAGAAAGCGGTGTGTATCAGAAAGCGCTTGAATTGCAGGGGCTTCGTCAAATTGCGCCCGAAGCAGCCATACAAGCGCGCGTGATGCGTGCTATCTACGGAACGCATGGCGTCAAGGCCGGATACACCAGCGGGCAGTGTCAGGAGGACATCACCGCCGCCATCGACGCATTGGTTTTGCAAGGCGTGAAGGTCATTGTTCTGGGATGCACTGAACTACCCATTCTTCTGCCGAGTGGGGAATACACAAGCGAAAACGGACAACGCGCGTATCTCGTCGATCCGACCGAAGTACTCGCCAAACGATGCATCGAATGGGCCTCACGCGGCCTGCAATAACGCTTTTTTATCTGGAGAATGGACAATGTCGACACCCATCGAACGTCTCGAACATGACCTATTGGGCGACCTCATGGTCCCCAACGATGCCTATTACGGCGTCCACACGCTGCGCGCCCTGCATAACTTCCCGATCACCGGCATTCCTATTTCGACTTACCCGAATCTGGTGAATGCGCTGGCAAGCGTAAAGGAAGCCGCCGCGCTCGCGAATCACGAACTCGGACTGTTGCCCGAACACAAGATGAAGGCAATCGTTCAGGCATGCCAATCGATTCGAGAAGGCAGACTGCATGACCAATTCGTCGTCGATGTGATTCAGGGTGGCGCGGGCACATCGACCAATATGAACGCGAACGAGGTGATTGCCAATCTCGCGCTCGAATATATGGGGTTTCAGCGTGGCGAGTACGCCAACCTGCATCCGAACGAAGACGTCAATCTTGGGCAGAGCACCAACGATGTGTATCCGACCGCATTGAAGATCGCGGGCTATATGGGCATCGTCCAATTGGTCGAAGCAATGGCCGTGCTTCGCATGTCGTTTGAACGCAAGGCCGAAGAGTTCAAGCACGACCTGAAGATGGGCCGCACGCAATTGCAGGACGCCGTGCCGATGACGCTCGGTCAGGAGTTCAGCACGTTTGCCGTGATGCTCGGAGAAGACGAAGAGCGCGTGCTTGAAGCATCGAAGCTCATCTGCGAAATCAATCTCGGCGCGACCGCGATTGGAACCGGCATCAACACGCCGCCCGAATATGCTGCGGCCGCGTGCAAGCATTTGGCGGCGGTAACGGGCATTCCCGTGTCCACGTCGCCGAATCTCGTTGAAGCGACGCAGGACGTCGGTTCGTTCGTGCAGCTTTCGGGTGTGCTCAAGCGCGTTGCCGTCAAACTGTCGAAGGTGTGCAATGACTTGCGCTTGCTGTCCAGCGGGCCGCGCGCGGGTTTCGGGGAAATCAATCTGCCCGCTGTGCAGGCGGGATCGAGCATCATGCCGGGCAAGGTGAATCCGGTGATTCCGGAAGTGGTCAATCAAATCGCGTTCGAAGTGATCGGCAATGACGTGACGGTGACCTTCGCGGCCGAAGCGGGACAACTTCAGTTGAACGCGTTCGAACCGATCATCGCGCACAGTCTGTTCAAGAGCGTGGCGCACCTTCGCGCGGGATGCCTGACGCTTGCGTCGCGTTGTGTGGATGGCATTACGGCGAACCGGGATCGGCTGAGCGCGCTGATGGACAGCAGCATTGGCGTGGTGACGGCGCTCAATCCTTATATCGGCTATGTGAACGCGACGCAGGTTGCTCAGGAAGCCTTGCTATCTGGGCGCGGTGTCGCGGAGATCGTTGTGGAACGCGGACTGTTGACGCCCGCGCAACTGGAACAGATTCTGCAACCGGATATGTTGACCGCGCCGAGACAGGCGATTGTGTTTCGTTGATTAGCGGACCGACTGACCAACGAATTCATCGGCCGAGCGCAGCTTCGCATAGCCAAACTCGAGCGCTGCCATAAACGCCGCGTGGACCTGTGCGGCCGGCACGCGCACGCCGTTGAATTCGAGGTCGTGCGTTGCACATGCGTCGTGGATGACCGTCGCTTCGTAGCCGAGATCGACAGCGTGGCGCGTAACGGCATCGATACACATATGGCTCATATGTCCGACCACCACGACATGATCAATTTCGTTATCCCGAAGAATCTTTGCCAGATCGGTCTCACGAAACGGATTCAAATGATGTTTGACGATGACCCGCTCATTCGGCAGGTTCTTCGTTTGGGCATACAGTTGAACGCCTTCCGTGTCAGGCGCGAAGAACGGCGCGTTTTTGGCCAGCGTGACGTGCTGAACGTGGATCACCAGATCGCCATTTTTTCGAGCAGTGTCGATAACCGAAAAAGCGTTGGCTGTTGCGGCATCGACATCGCTCAATACGCGCTTGCCGCCCGAAAAATAGTCGTTCTGAATATCGACTACGATAATTGCCTGTTTCATGATTCCGCCTTGAGTAGTTCGGTGCCGCAATCACTGCGGCACCCACGACGGAATAATGACTGATTAAGCTTTTCGATGGAATACTTGCTTACAAGAAAGCATTATTCTCGAAACAAGAACAGTCACATCATCACTCGACCGTTACCGATTTCGCCAGATTTCTAGGCTTATCGACATCCGTCCCACGCGCACAAGCCGTGTGATACGCCAGCAATTGCAAAGGCACCACATGCAGCAGCGGCGAGAGCGCGCCATAATGCTCAGGCATCCGAATCACATGAATGCCCGCCTCGCTGCCGATACGCGTATCCGTATCTGCAAACACATACAGTTCACCGCCGCGTGCGCGTACTTCCTGCAAGTTCGACTTGAGCTTCTCCACCAACGCATCATTAGGCGCGACGGTCACAACCGGCATCGCATCCGTCACCAATGCAAGCGGCCCGTGCTTCAATTCGCCCGCCGGATAAGCCTCAGCGTGAATATACGAAATCTCCTTCAGCTTCAGCGCCCCTTCCAGCGCGATCGGATAATGCGATCCGCGGCCGAGGAATAACGCGCTTTCCTTCGCCGCAAATTTCTCCGACCACGCGATAATCTGCGGCTCCAGCGCCAGCACCGCATTCAGCGCAGCGGGCAAATGGCGCAACTGACGCACGTAATCCGCTTCCTGTTCCGCATTCACCGTGCCGCGAATCTTGCCGAGTGCAACCGCCAGCACGAACAAGCCGACGAGCTGCGTCGTGAACGCCTTGGTCGATGCCACGCCAATCTCGCGTCCCGCATGCGTATGGAACGACAGCGACGTGAGGCGCACCATCGCGCTGGTCGCGACATTGCACACGGCCAGCGTATGCGTATGCCCGAGCGATTGCGCGTGCTTGAGCGCCGCGAGCGTGTCCGCCGTTTCGCCCGATTGCGAAATCACCACGACCAACGCGCGCGGATTCGGCACTGAATCGCGATAGCGGTATTCGCTGGCAATCTCCACTTGCGTAGGAATCCTGGCGATCGATTCGAGCCAGTACTTCGCCGTCAGTCCCGAGTAATAACTCGTGCCGCACGCAAGAATCAACAAGCTATCGATCTCACCGAACACCGCCGCCGCGCCTTCACCGAACAACGATGCATCGAGCGATTCGCCCTGCGGCACGGTATCCGCAATCGCGCGCGGCTGCTCGAAGATTTCCTTTTGCATGAAATGCCGATACGGCCCCAGCTCCACGCCGCCGCCATACGCCGCAACCGTGCGCGATTCGCGCTCGACATCTTCGCTTTCACGATTCACCACGCGCACGCCCTCGAGCGTCAGCGCACACACATCGCCTTCTTCGAGGAAGATAAAGCGCTCGGTTTCACCGGCCAATGCCAGCGCATCCGACGCCAGAAAATTCTCGCCCTCGCCGATCCCCACGACCAGCGGCGAACCTTGCCGCGCACCGACCACGAGATGAGGATGCTTCTTGTGCTCCACGGCAATCGCATACGCGCCATCGAGTTGCTTCACGGCTTCGCGCACGGCTGCGAACAAATCGCCGCGATACAGGCTATGCACCAGATGAGCGACCACTTCCGTGTCCGTCTGCGAAACGAACATATAACCCTTGCCGCGCAGCATTTCCCGCAACGGCTCGTAGTTTTCGATGATGCCGTTATGCACCAGCGCAAGCTCATCCTTCGAGAAGATCGGATGCGCGTTATCCGTGACCGGCGCACCGTGCGTGGCCCAGCGCGTGTGCGCCACGCCCGTCCCGCCCGCAAGCAATGTTTCGGATGTCTGAGCATCCAGATCCGCTACGCGCGCGGTGCTGCGAGCGCGACGCGGACCGTCACCGGTCAAAACAGCGACGCCGCACGAGTCGTAGCCGCGATATTCGAGGCGACGCAATCCTTCGATCAGAACCGGAACGATATTCCGTTGCGCCACCGCGCCGACAATGCCACACATAGCTTGACTCTCAGTTGATGTTATTCGATGGTCCCACGCCGACGGTCGCAAGGCCGCCATCCGTGACATAAGGCACGATGCCGTCTGCCACGATACGGGCGGCGGTGCTGGTCTTGCACGCCTCGTCGGAAGGATCGCAATAGTCGATCGACAGCACCGGCAGTTTGTAGCGATCGCGAATGGTCGCGGCTTGCGCAAGCAGCCATTCGCGGTCCGCTTGCGGCACTTCGGTATAGCGCTGCTTGCCCGCATCCCATCCACGATACAGCGACTCGAACGCCACCATATACGCGAGGTCGTGCACATCGGGTAGCACTTCGAAGCCGCGATTGAAGATGAGTTTCGCGTTCGGATAGCGCGTCTTGATCGCACGAATCACGCGCTTGAGACCCGCTTCCTGCGCGGCGCGCGTGGCATCGGTCTTTGCGATCAGGTGATATGAATCGAGCGTGTCCAGAAAGAAGCCGCGATAGCCCTTCTTCCACAACGGCGTGATGACTTTATCGACGAAGAACGCGGGCCATTGCGGCACGGTCTGATCGACGACGTGCGAGGCCCAGGCATCGTTGGTCGTAGGCACCCATGCGGGCGGCATCGCCTTGTAATACGCGCGTTCAGGATGCACTTCGCCCACGCTTACATAGGCGAACCACGCGGCATGCGTGTTTGCATGCGCACGCGGATCGAACTTCGCATCGGGATCCACGACGACGATATCGAAGGCCTTGAGTTCATCGACGGGCGGATTCGCGCCGTAGTACAGCGCGACCGTCTGCGCATGCGCGATGCCGGCGAGCATGCCGAATGCAGTCACACTCGCCAGCCGCGCGATGAAGCGCATCAACATACGGAAACCTTGATAATCACGCAAAGCCACATTCTTATTTCCACGACTCAGGGCAAGAACGACCACCAGCAAATGCTATCCAGCGCGGTCGTTGCGATCATCGGCGCAAAGCCCGCCTGAACCGACAAATTCCACGCACTCTGCGCGGTCGATGTCGCCGTGCACGACGACGTATAGTCCAGCGCGCCGATAAAGAAGCTGCTGTTGCCGAGATTTTGCTCCGTGCTCTGCCACTGTTTGAGCAGGTTCAGATCGTACGCATTCGCCGTCGGCAAATACACTTGTTCGCTCAACACGCCATCCACCAGCGTCGGAAACGACACGCCGCCCGTGGTGCCACCAATCGTCGATGTGGGCGCTGCGTTCAGCACGATCGACAGATTCGGATACTTGTCGCGCAGCTTCTTCACCAGATCGAGACCGCCTTGCGCGCAGACTGCATCGCACGGTGCCGTCGATGAATTCGCGCCGTGTCCGACAATCTCGAAGTTATCGAGCATAAAGCCGTCCACACCGGTCGCGACCAGACGCGGCGCGATGTAGTTGAGAATCAGATTCTGATAATCGGGATCGGCGGGATTCATCCACGTTTCCTGATAGCCCGAATACCAGCTAATGCGCGCCGACGTGTTCGCATTGCACGAGACGAAGCCCGTCGGCACCGTGTTCCAGTACGTGCGCGCTTTCTCGCACGCGCCGAAGTCGAGATAGCTCAAGACCTTCGCGCCGCCCGCTTTCAAGGCCGCGATTTGCGCGTTGTTGAAATTGGGCGAGCCGTTGCCGGGGTCCGAATCGATCACGATCAGCTTGAATGTCGAGGCCACCTTCGCCACGTCGATATTGCTCGCGCGTCCGTAATACACGGTCCATAGCGGCGATTGCGGCAGCGCGCGGGCGGAGACCACCGCAGGCGTGGTTGTCGTCGTTCCGGATGCCGGCGTCGTCGTAGTTGTCGTTGTCGTTGTGCTGCCTGATGTCGTTGTTGCTGTGCCCGCAGTAGTGGTTACAGTCGTTGCACTTGCAGCACTTGAAGCACCTGAAGCCGAAGCCGCACTCGCCGGCGTCGCCGATGCCGAGGTGCTCGTCGCATTCCCCGAGCCAGTGCCAGAACCACCACCGCCGCCGCCACCACAAGCCGTCATCACCGCAGCCGAAGCGATGATTGCAAGCAGATGAATCCAATGTCGTTGCATGGAAAAGTCCGAGGTCGATAAGTAGGACGCCCTTCGAGGGCCACCCGCTTGACAACGGCATTTCCCGCACGATCTTGAGTCTTCAGCCGCGCAACATATACGTTTCGTACTCCAGCGACAGGAACTTGCGATCCAGCATCTTCACTGCGCCCACGACCACGACCAGCAACGCCAGCGCAAAACCGTAGCCATAAAAATCCGGCCCGAGTTTCAGCGTGATGCCGGTAAAAAGCCCGTTCAACACCACGAACGCACCGGTGATGCGCAACACAGTGCGACGTCCGTCGAGATAGAAGAACACGTTGAGCAGACCAAGCAGCAACACCTGCAAACTCGCCGATACGACATCCACCACCAACAGCGGCAAATACAGCGGCGAAATACCCAGCGAACCCAGCACCGCCTCACCGAACGCGACGATCAGCAACAGCACAACCGCCTGCACCTTGATGATCTCGTACAGACCCGCACGCACGCTGCCGACCATCATGTCGCGCATTTCATTGATATGACGCAGCGTTGCACCACTGCGCACGGCATCGTAGAAAGCGTCGTAATACTCGACGAAATCCGCTTCGATACGCACGAGGAACGTGGCCATGCCCGGCATCACGCACACGTAGGCGATAAAAATCGGAATGTCGTAAATGACGGATGCGTGAAGCGGTCCGATCACATCGGTGCCCGTGCCCGGCGAGTACCAGAACATGAACTTATCGAGCCACACGCCGATATTGAACAGCAAGCCGACCAGCGCCAGACTCGGATAAGCAAAGCGGCGCTCGAACACTTCGAACGAGACAAAGCGTTCGCTGCGGAAGTTGCGATAGATCAGCCCCGACAAGCCCGTCAGCAGCACGATATGTCCCGCCACGAAGCCGCCAAGCAAGCCGATCAACCCATAGCCATTCAACGCGAGCGCAAGAAACACCGTGCACGCATAGCCAACTGCGAACACCATCAAGATCTGCCGATACTGCTTCACGCTCGACAAGAAGATGACCGCAATCCAGATATTGCTGACCACCACGAAGCCGACGATCATCAGCACGCGATAGATAATCGGCTCCGCACGGAATCCGATCAACATGCCGATCACGCCAACTACCGCCGCGAGAATCGTGGCAACGAGTACGACGCCGTTATAGTTCGACAGCACGAGGTCATCGCGCTTCTCGAACAAGCGATCCGAAATAAAGCGCGTAAACGACAACTGCAGCGGCCCGGTCAATATTAGACTCAGCGCAATGAGATACGTGACCGACACCTGAAACTGCACGATCGCAAACGTCGGTATGACGGAGGCAAGACTGATCAGACCAATAATCAGGATGCCGAAGATAGACAGAATAAGCGGACCGGAGCTAATCAGGCCCGCGTAGGCATACGCACGCGCCACGCCCGTAAGCGTGTCGCGCTTCATGATCTTGCGTAATTCGAAACCGATCCCGGCCATCAGCGTGTCTCCTGCGTTGCGGCGGCTGTTCTGTGCGCGTGCATCGGGCACTGTTTTGCGCTTACCGGATTGGTCGACATCGCGTTACGCGCGCGGTCCGGCATAGCGGACAAGCGGTCGTAAAGCGTGCGATACCGGTCGATCATCTGCTTCTTCGTGTAGTAACGGCGCACGCGTGCGAGGCCCGCCTGTTGCGCGGC
>NZ_JAQFVG010000346.1:36566-69811 GCF_029439455.1 Caballeronia sp. BR00000012568055
CAAGCTGCACGACGCTGCCAGCTGATCCCAACGCGCGGTCTTCTTCGTCCACGCCTTCGATCAACTGGCGGCACGAACCCACGTCCGTCGTAATCGAAGGCACGCCTGCTGCAAAACCTTCGAGCACGACCAGCGGCAACGCCTCGCTGATCGATGTCAACGCGATCACATCGAGCTGCGGCATCATCTCGTCGATACGCTGAAAGCCCAGGAACTTCAAATTGCGCGACAGCCCGAGACTTTCCACCAGCGCACGGCATTCGAGCGCATACGCGGGATCTTCCTCTTCCGGCCCGATGATCCAACCTTCGAGATCCGGCATGGAACGCGATGCAATAAAGATCGCGCGAATAAAAGTCTTGATGTCCTTGATCGGCACCACGCGGCCGATCAACCCGACCACTTTGTTCTTGCGGGGCTTGCGTTCATCGACGAGCGGCGCGAGCCTGTCCACGTCGATACCATTCGGAATGCACGCCGTACGCTCGGCGCGCGCACCGTCCGTCACCTGACGCAGACGATTTGCTTCGTACAACGCGATAATATCGTCGGCTGCGTCGTAAGCGAGCTTGCCGATGGCTTCGAAGAAGCGCACCCACAGTTCGCGGAAGTAGCTCACGCGCGAGATATCACGTTCGAACACGCCACGGTTATCGCGAATCCACTGGCTTTGCAGCAGATCGATCTTGCGTTCTTTCGTGTAGATGCCGTGCTCGGAAATCAGCAGCGGACGTCCGGTGCGATAGTGCATCAGCGCGCCCAAAAAGCCGCCATATCCGGTGGACACCGTGTGATACACCTTCGCCGGAATCAAATTCTCCGCGACACGCGCAAGCTGCCACAGCGGCTTGTGCATGATGCGCACGGTCCAGAAATAGTCCGTGAAAGACGGGTCCGTGCAGTACTTTTCGTATTGATCGGCAATCGTGTGCCACGCCGCGCGACTAGTCAGGAATTGCTCCTCGTTCAGCGCGCCGTTTGCGCCGAGCATCGGAATCATTTCGGCGAGCAAAGCGCCTGCGTCGCGGCCGCTGCGCGGGTCACGCAAGGCATCGTGCAATTGCTGCGAACGCACGAACGCGGCGACGTCGCCATCCACCGCGCGCGGGCTGAAGTCAGCGACTACGTTCTCGTACAGATAGTGCGTTTCGATATGCACCACGTTGTCCGGCAACGCATACGCCACGCCGTTGTAATCCTCTTTGCGGCTGCCGATAAAAACAATCGCAAAGCGCGTGTCCGGGTACGAGCGAATCATCTCGTTGACCCAGCTCGATACACCGCCGCGCACGAACGGGAACGTGCCTTCCAACAAGAGGCAAACGTCGGCATCGGATGCGCGAAGGTTGGGGAGTTCTTTCATCATGACCAGTACTTCACAGCCGGATTGAGCGTCGGCAAAGACGCGGCATTGCCCAGTGACGCGAGCAATTGCGACACGCGCGAATATTCACCGCGCAGGAAGGCCGCTTCCGCGAGCCACGGGACCAGACGTTCGCGCGGGAAGCCGAGATCGAGCGCGCGGTTGATATGCGCGTGCGCATCGTCGGGCTTGCCGTTGGCGAGCGCGAGACGGCCGCGAATCAACCACAGGGCGGCATCGGATGAATCGGTTTCGAGCGCGACTTGTGCGTAACGGTCCGCTTGTTCGAGCGTGTGTTTGTAGACCGCGCCCTGCACGAGATTCTGATAAACCAGTTCGAAATACAGTTCGGCCAACATACGATTCAGCGCATGACGTTCCGCGTCGTTGCCGGTGCTTTCGAGCGCTTTGCTGGTCTTGAAGATCTTTTGCATGATCTCGTTTTCGGCATGATCCAGCGTGCCGTACGCAATCAGGCGAATATCTTCGAGCGGATCGGCAAGCAGATCGCGCAGCAGCGTGCCGGTGGTGCGCGTCGGCATATTTTGGATTGCTACCAATGCAGACAGACGATCCGTCGATGCCACCTTCGTGTTCGCCAGCCGCGCCTGCAAACGCGCGCCGCCACCGTGCGATACACGCGAAACGAGATACGTGACGAACTTGGGACCGGGCACATCGTCGAGCTGATCGCTTTCTTTTGCAGCAGGAAAAACCCGCGCCCACAGACAGCTCACCAGCACGACCACGCCGCCGAACACTGGCACGAAGGTGCAGAACAGCCACATCAGCAGCATCGAGACGACGCGCGGCTTGCGATACGGCTCCGGCAGCCACGAACGGAACGTGATCGATTCAGCGAAGCCCGCGACCGCCTGCCACGCCAGAAAACGCAGCAGCGGATCGACGTTGCCTGCGGGCTGAAACAGGCTTTCTATCGCCTCGTACTGGACGATCGCGCCGACGACAGCCGCCAGCAAGCCGATGAGAAGAACGAGAGTCTTAGACATCGAGGCCGCTTCGCTTGAGAAGACGCGTGAGCGCCGCGCCGGGTTCGCCGCCATCGAGATGCAGCGTATGAACGCCGATACGTGCGCGCTCCAGGTCCGTGTTGAACTGCGCCGTCAGGCTCGCTTCGATCCGCGCCAGATAGCCGTCGATACCGGTCGTGTCCGTCGCGGGCATCAGGTTCAGCAGCACCGACTGGCGCGCGGTTTGCACCGGCCACATCACATCGAGTGCGCGGCGGCGGCGGATCACATGTTCGAACAGCGAATCGCCGGCTTCATCGCGCGGGAATACGAGCGCGACCATCGACGAAGCGACGCCCGACTGACGTTGCAGGCGCGACAGACGGCTCAGATCGAGCGCGAATTCATGCGGGCATCCGGGCACGGCATCGAGGATGCGCTGCACGAACGACGAGTGCTCGACGCCATCGGCGTAATAGCCGAGCAACACCAGCAGCAATTGCAGATTGTCGAAATTGAGCGACAGGAACGGCATGCGCTTGATGACCAGCAGCGCGCGCAATTCGCCATCGGCGGAAACGAGCGGCGCGCAGACGAGGTATTCGCTGACCGGCGCGACATTGTCCGAGTTCTTCAGATGCGCCACGCTCATCGTGTTGATGGCGTGCGTGACAAGTTCATCGTGTGCGGCGAGTTCGAAGCTATCGCCAATGCGAGCGATGGCCTGCTTGCCCGGCTTGCCATCGCGCACCGGATACAACGCCGCGACTTCGATCTGACACGCTTGCGCGACGAACTCGAGCAGGCCGGGCGCACTGCGCGCGAGTTCATCGCCCTTGGCCGCATCGCCTTCGAGCGACAGGCGGCGCAGTTCGGTGATCGAATCGCGCAGCGTGGTCGGACGCGAGAGCAAGTCTTTCTCAAGCCGCTCGTGCGACAAACGCAGCAGATAGTGGCTGTTGGTCAGCGCCACCAGCCGGTCGTTCAGATAATCGTTCAGCGACGATGCCCGCGCCGCGCGGCTGCCCCACGTATCGCCGAAATGCCCGGCGATGATGGTCTGAATCAGCCCGCCCGCGAAATACAGCGCCGGAAACGCCACATGCGAATACAGCGTGGACCACGCAATCAGCACGATCGCGCCCGACAGCAAACCGAGCAGACTGCCATAACGCAGCGCCACGATCAGCGAGGCCAGCCACAGCCACGGAAAGCCCGCGCGCAACAACAGCGGATCGTCAGGCTGAATCCAGCGCGCGATGGCCAGCACCAGCACCATCATCACGACCGATTCGACGATCGCGAAAGGCCGCGCCACCGCGGGCGCGAGAAAGCGGCGCACGCGTCCGAGATCGCCGAACGGCTGCGCATGGCGCTTGGAAACGCCCGAATTGTTTTCGACGGCTGCGGTATTCACGGCCTTTTCCTTTTTCTGCTCGTTCTGCTGATTTGATTCCTGGCTCGCAACCGGTATGTCGGCTGCAAGCCATCCGTCCTTGAATACTTACTTCTGCGCGCTCAGCGGCGACAGCACATTGCCGATCAGCGAGGTCGCCACGTTCGACAGACCCGAGCGGCTCCAGCCCGTGCGCGAGCCGGTTGCGCTCCACACCACCGCACCGTTCGATACATCGATCAGTTCGAAGGTCACGCCGACGACCGGCTCGCCATCCACGCCGGTCTTGTAGCGCCACTCTTCCACCGCGCCGGTCAGCACATAACGCGCGTTCTGCGCGCGCGCCCATTCGAGCGACTTCTCGCCGTCGCCGCGTTGGGCGGTATCGAACAGGGCGTTGCGGTTGGTTTCGGCCGGCGCGACACGCACGTCGCTGATGCCGCCCGCGCGCAACGCGTTCGCCGCGATCGACTCGGCGCTGTGGCCCGCGTCCGGCGTTTCCGTGTAATTGGCGATCGACACCACCGCGATCTTGTCGCCGCGCGCAAGCGTGGGACCGGACGTCTGACGCACCGTGCTGCACGCGCTCACTGCGAGCGTCAGCGCCGTTGCCGCGATACACCAGGCGCTCGTGCGCGCCAGTCGTTTGATGTTGTACATGTTGTTCGTGCTCCTCTGAACCGTATCAATAGAACCAGCTATAGCGCGCGCCGATCTGCGTCACCGGCGTGCCGATGCGCGAAACGCGCGAGTGCGAAAAATAGATCGATGCGTGATCGCCACCGAATACCGTGCCCGCCAGACCCAGACTCACATTCGGACCCCAGCCCTGATTCGAGTCGTGCAGCACGCCCACATCGAAGAAGGGACGCCATGCGTGCGTGTACTGATCGATCAGATCGTTGCCGAAGCCGAAGAACAGGCCGTATTGCGCGTAGGTCTGCGGCATGAAGGTATCGGCGGTGGCGGGACCGGCTGCCTCGGGAATCAGACGCGAGATCAGACCGTCCGCGCTGCCGCTGGCGCCGTACGCGCCGCGCGCGCCAATCAGCCGAACCGTGTAGTCCGGATAACCCGTGCGAATCCGATAGCCGATTTCACCGCTCGTCAGCACGCCGCTGCCGAGGTAATTGCGCGCCTGGCTATAGAAGCGGTCCGCCTCCACGCTGCCCGACGCATAGAAATGCTGCGTCATGCGATACGTCAGCGTGCCGATCACGTTGTCCTTCATGCCGCCGACCATCAGCGCCTGCGACTCGCGCGCGGTCTGATTGCGTCCTGCCTTCAAACCGAGTTGCAGCGGCGAATTGCGGCCCCACTCCGCGTCCAGCCCGAAGGTATAGAAGCTGTCGAGCGCTTCGCGACGGCCCGCGCTCACCTGAAACGCGGTGTCGTAGGTCTGACGGCGTGCAAAGAAATCGACCGAACGATCCACCGAAGGCACGTTGGTGAGCTGCGTCTGATCGGTCGAATGCTGGAAGCGTTGCAGACCGTTCACGCCGATCATGTAGTGATCGCCGAGCTTGAGACTGCCCGACAGCGCCTGTTCGATGTAATCGAGTGGATGCGCGACGAAGCTATCGACGCTGGCGTGCAGCATTTGCGGCCAGTCGAGCGAGGTTTCCACCAGACGCCCGTGCAGTTCCGAATTGTCCGGCGCGGCCTCCAGCCCTTCGAACGCGACCTGCTGCGCCGCGCGCGGACGATCCACCGCCACCAGCGCATCGATACGGTTGTAGATCGGCAGACGGCGGCCTTGCTCGTCGAGCAGACGTTCCATCGCGGGCTTGTCGTTGTCGGCGAGCGCAATCGCGATCAACTGCTCGGACGGCTGCACCAGCGTGTTCGCGTACTGCCGCGCGAGCCAGCGCTTCGCCAGCGGATTCGCCTCGTGCGATACGGCCCATGCCAACGCCACATCGCGCGCGACCGCCGAAGTCAGATCCTGCGACTTGACCTTCGCGGTCTGCACGGGCGGCACGCCTTTCGTGTCGCCGAGCAAAGTGCGCAGCGTTTGGTTGTCATCGCGACGGCCGGCATCGCGTTCGAGCAGATCGTTCAGAAATGCTTTTGACACGTCGCCGTTCTCGAAAATCGCCGATAGCGTCACGCGGCGGCCCAGCAACTGCTCGCGGCCATCGGTGCCTTGCGTGGCACGCGTGCGCAGCACCTTGTTGCCTTCGGCGCCGCCCGCGCGGATCGCCGCTTCTTCTTGCTGCATCTGACGCCAGACATTGCGGCGGATGGACCAGGCGAGATCGATACGGCCGGCCATTTCCTGCGCTTCGGCATACGTGAGTTGCCACAGCGGATCGCGCGACATCGACGCTGCCTGCAAGCGCAGATATTTGAGCGCCGCTTCCGGGCGATCGAGGCGCATCAGCGCGGCGGCAAGCGCGCCCCACAACGGCGCTTCGCGCGCGGTCTGATCGCGCCACGGTGCGATGGCTTCGTGCAATTGCGCATCGGTGCCGTAATCGACCAGCGTCCACAGCAACGCCACGCGCAGATCCAGCGATGCGCCCGGCAACTTCACGCCACGTTCGAGATCGGCGATGGCTTCCGTCGGACGGCTCGTCTGCCGGTAGAACTCGGCGCGCTCGCGCAGAAACGCCGGATCGTTTTCGGCTGCGCTGCGTTGCTCGGGCGTGAGACTCGCGAGCAAAGCTTCGACGCGATCGTACTGCTCGGCATCGACGTAATAGTGAACGGCGTTCTGCAAGGCACGCAGCGAGTGATCGCGGCGATACTGCAATTCGGCGGTACGCGCTGCATCGATCGGATAGGCGATATAGAAGTACGTCATCGCGCCCAGATCTTCCGGCTCGGCCTTGCCGCTCGCGAGCAGATGCTTGTAGGCGTCGTTGGCGATATCGTCGCGCTGGAGCAGACGCGCGAGCTGCGCGGTGTTGCGCCAGAACGCGACATCGTCGTCCTTCGCGTACTGACGCGTGGCGAGCAGCACATCGAGCGCGCGCTGATAGTCGCCATGCCGGTACGCCATGCTTGCGCCCAGCAGCGCATAACGCGTGTTGGCCGGATGCGCCTGACTCAGCTTTCGATACATCTCCAGCGCTTCGTCGTCGTGCCCGGCGCGCTCCGCCAACTGGCCGATGCGCCAGTCGATCGCTTCGGCTTCCGACTTGCGATCGCGCGAGCGCAGGAACGCCAGTGCTTCGTCGGGCAAGCCGAGACGTTCGTACGCGGCGATCACCTTGTCGATCAGCTTCAAATCACCCGGCGATGCATTCGACGCCTGAACCAGCGCCGCGACATAGGCCTGATCGTCGTTGAGCATCGGCGCGAGGCGCATGACGTTTTTCCAGCCTTCCGGATCATGCGATGCCTGCGCGTACGCCAGCCACATCTTCAATGCCAGCGGACCGGCGTGATTCCATTCCGCCACCTGCGCGAGACGTTTGGTCCACAAAGGCGAAGTCGGATTCTTTTCGACTTGCTCGGTCGCCACGCGCTGCGCGTTGTTCAGATCGTTCGATTCGACGAAGGATTTGAACACGAGGTCGGGCACATCGTCCGCCGCTGCGTTGTCTGCGGCCTTGTTCGATGCCGACGCCGCCACGCGCACGATATGCACGCCGCGCATGCCCGTGCTTACGCGCATCGGCTGCGGACCGTCCATATAGGCGAAGCTGGCGAGGCGCATTGCTCCGCGCTCGTTCTGCGCGTCAGGCTGCGCCTGCGCATAGCCCGCCAGCGCCTTCGCATAGCGATCGACGAGTTCGGGACGCCGTGCCGCGCGCGCCAGATTCAGCAGCACCACCAACGTCTGCCGATCATGCGCGAACGCGCCGCCATGTTCTTTTGCTGCGGCGAGTGCATCGTCGAGCAAGTTGCCCGACTGCAAAGCGCGAATGCCGTTGATAAAGCACGTGCGCTGCGCATCGAAAGTCTTGGCGTCGGCCTGAAGACGGAACCAGCCATTGGCCGCGCCGCGATAGTCGCCGCCATACATCGCGAAGCGCACCACTTCACGATTCCAGCGCGATTGCTGCGCCGTATCCTGCGCCGCGAGACGCGCATACAGTTGCCCGGCGAGCTGCTGCGCGTTGACGGCGGCAGCTTGTTCGGCGAGCGCCTGAAGGTCGGCATTCGGCCATTGCAGCGTGGCCGCGTTGGCGAGCTTTTCGCGCACGCGAGCCAATGCGGCATCGCGGCCCGGATCGTTCTCGGGCAGCGCGAAGGCTTCGCGCGTCGCCACGGTCAAACGCAGCAGCAGCGCCGAGCGGCGCAATTGCGCGTCGTTGGTCGCTTCCATGCGCGTGGCGATACGGCCCGCGTCTTCATCGCGTCCGAGCCGCAGATATTGCGAGCCGAGCTGCGAGAGAATTTCCGTGTTGTCGGGTTGCACGCGCAGCCACGCTTCGAGATACGCGACGCTCAATTCGCTGGGCGCATCCGTCGATGTCATGCGGCTTTTCAATCCGCCGCGCGGATGCATGAACCAGAGCGCCGCGAGCACCACGCCCGCGAGCACGAAGACCAGCCAGTTCGGCGCGATACGAGGACGATTAGCGATCACAGACGACCTCGACGGACTTGTAGTTCAGCGTCTGCCCGAGATCGGCCGATGCATCGAAACGCAGGAAATCGCCGTCACGCCTTGTCGTGACGCGCTGACCGTTCACGCTGACGCGGCATTGCTGCGCACTCGCCAGCTTCACGAACGGCTGATAGTGGCCCGCGAACTCGAAGCGCATGCCCTGCGGCATACGTTTGAAGTTGCGCACGAAGCCGTTCGCCTCGCCGATATACGGCAACGCGCCCGCGCCGCCACCGATCGAAAACCGCGCGTTGCCGTTATCGATATGGATATACGTGCCATCCGGACCGCCCGCGAAACCCGTCACGCCCGATGCGCCATCGAGCGAAGGCTTCGCCACCTTCGGCCAGTGCAATTCGCGCACTTCGCCATCGCCACGCACGATCCAGTCGCGCGCCTGCGGTCCGACCTCCTTCGCCACCGCGAACTTGCGCCAGTCGAGCACCTTGCGGATGTACTCGCTGACATACACCGGCAGCACCGGCTGCTTGAGCGTCGCCGAGAAAATCTGATCGAGTGCGCGCAGCGAGGCCACCTTGGTGCCGCTGTACATGTGGTAGTAGACGTCGATCGGCTTGAAGCGCAACGGACGCTCGGTCATGTCGAAGGTTTCGAGCACGCGATTGAAGCCGTAGAACGGACCTTGCCAGTCGTTCGTATAGACGTTCTCGTCCTGATTGGGCGCATAGACCTGATACGCGCCCGGTCCCTTGTCCACGCCGATCGGCGCGATCACGGTCCAGCTGTTGTCGGCCTTGGTGATGACGGTATCGCCGCCATTGAAGTTATAGACGCCCGCTTCGTAGACCTTGCGGATCACGAAGGCCGGCGGCTGGCAGTCACCCGACCATTGCAGCAGAACGACCTTCTTGCCCGGAGGCGCGAGCCGCGTGTTGATATAGTCGATCGATCCGGTGATTTCGCGGTCGATATTGAATTTGTAGCCGGGAATATTCAGCGAGAACGCCGCGTCACCGCCGCCGCGATCGACCATCTTGCCGGTCTTGTCATCGACCTGTTCCCACTGGAACGGATGCGAATACGTGTGCGTGCCGATCTCGACATGCGGCAGCGCGAACATCTTGCGCGCAATCGCTTCCAGACGCGGCGAGATGTCCTTGTGCAAGCCAGCCGCACCGACTTCGCCTTCGATCACGGACAGCGTCATCGGCACCTGATAGCGGGTGAAGATCTGCTCGTAGAGCGCTTCGCCCGAGAAGTCAGGACCGGGGAATTCCGCGCGCGAAGCGAAGCCGTCGCCATCCACATGCGACATAAACAGACGCCGGCCGTTTTCGGTCGTGACGCTGGGCGACGGCATGTCTTGCAGATGCAGCGCCGCCTTGAGGAAGGACATCGGCTGAATAGCCCAGCGTTGCTGCTCGATGGTATCGAGCGATACGACGGTGTAAGGACTCAGCGCGTAGCCGCCCCACGCCGTCAGCCCGACCTGATCCAGCAACGTCCCGTTCGCCGATACCCGCAGCAGCGGCTGACCGCCTGCGCCCACGCGCACGCCGAGCAGATCGCGCGGCTCGGGCTTCGGATTGATTTCGAAGCCGATCATCGGATCGCGCTGGACCACGTTCACAGGCGTGGACGGCGTGCCTTCCACGGCTTGCAGACCGAGCGCGGCGGCCGAACCCACTGCATCGAAACCGAACTCACCGAGGAACGCGACCGGCACATGATCCGACATGCGCGCGGTGATCCAGCGTTGCCAGGTTTGCGAATCCGGCACCGCGCCGCGCTGAATCCAGGCGACCACACCGGCATAACGATCCGGCGTGATGTTGTCGGGCAGCGCCTGCGAGAAGTCGGCGTATTCGACGTCGTAGCCCATATAGTTGAGCGGCGTGGCGAGGTCGCGCACGCCGGGGCTCATATCGAGCGGCTGCGTCATATCGCGGTCCTGCACCACCAACACCTTGCGCGGCAACACCTCGATCTTGCCGATCCCGACGATATCGCGCGCCTTGTCCGTCACGTACGGCAGCATGCCTGCGGCGACCACGCGCGCGGCGGTATCGCGTGCGCATTGGCGGTCGGTGCGCCCGCAATAGTCGATCGATACGACCGGCACGCCGCTTTGCTGCGTGAACTCGCGCGCCTGCGCGATGCGCTGCGTGCGCGCGGCATCGGCTATATCGATGAGTTGGCCGCTGGAATCGAGACCGCGCACGAGTGATTCGCCGACCACCGCGTACAACGATTTCGCCACGGGCAGCGCGTATTGAATGGCGTCCGGACCGGCTGCGACAAGACGCGCATCCGGATGCGCGGCGAGAATGCGCGGTGCGGCGGCAATGGTGTCGGCGGTATCGAGCAGGAAGCCGCGATAACCGCGCATCCACAGCGACTCGATCGATTCGATACCCGTCGTGCGGGCGATCCACGTGGTGTGCGCAAGCGGATGCGCGGAAGGATCGAAGCCGGTGGAAGGATCGATCACGACGGCATCGAAGGCCTGAAGCTGATCGACGGGCACGTTGGCGCGATCGAAGAAAGCGATATTCGGCAGGTTCGCGGCGGCGCGCGCGGATAATGCGGCGGGCGTTGCATCGGCACGCGAGACGAGCGGCGTAGTCAGCGGCGTCACACCCGACGCGCCGAGCAGGACTGCAATCAGCGTGCGCGAGATGGTGCGTTCGCCAGCACGCCCGGTCATTGCGCTACGCACTTCAACGGCACGCATGCGGGACGACTTCTTCATTGCCACAACTTTTCCCCGTTTCTTCTTAGTGCAAGCGGCGGGATTTTTCCTCGTCCGAAAAAAGGTCCGCTCGCTTAATAAACATGTCCGTCCCAAGCATTTTTCTTTAGCGCCGCTTTAAGCCCGCTAAGGCTTGAGCGCTCGATGCGATACAGACTTTTTATTTGTTTCATGTTAAGCGGGCTGGACAATAGCACATGAAAACTGGCCTCTCAAGCACGCTTAAACCGTTGCAATTAACCGCTTGTTTGCTTATCGGTAAAAGAATCGCGACCTTTAATCGGAAAACGTTTGCGCGCTCGAGCAAACGTTTTCGCTTGCAAAGGCTTAAGGGGCTTTCATCAAACGGTTTTGGCTTTTGTTGGAAAATTTCCAAAAAGCCTAAAGAACTTCTTTAGGCCGCCGTTAATACGCTAGGGCAAACCCGGAGCGATCCGGCGACGCAAAGCTATAGGGGCTCTCTCCGAAAACGCGAGAGCTTGCCAGTTGCCTGCCGCATCCGTGGCAGGCCAATCGACGGCGATGTGAAGGCATCGCGTCAGGAGGCGGAATGCAGATCAACAGATTGATGGGTGTCGTCGGCGCGATCGCCGGCATGGTGGCGTGTTCCATGAGCTTCACGGCAAACGCGGCGAGCACGGCAGCAAGTACGGCACTGAGTGTCACCGTGCCCTCGTACTTCAATTCCACCGGCGACACGGCCAAGTGGAACACCCTCATCTCGACGGCGAAGAAAGTATCGACCACCGCCATCCTCAATCCGAACGATGGTCCCGGCACGTATCAGGACGCGAATTTCACCGCGATCGTCACGAAACTGCACGCGTCGGGCGCGAAGGTGATCGGCTATATCTCGACGCAATACGGCAAGCGCTCGCTGTCGGCCGTAGCGGCGGACATCAACAAGTACACGGCGTTCTATCAGGTCGATGGCTTCTTTATCGACGAAATGACGTCCGACAGCACCACCTCGCACATTCAGTTTTACCAATCGATCTATAACTACATCAAGGGATTGAAATCGACGTATTCGGTCATGGCCAATCCGGGCGCGAATATGCCCGAGCTTTACGCCAGCCTGCCGACTGCCGATCAGTTCGTGGTCTTCGAGGACAACTACAAGAATTATGCGAAATACCAGCCCGCGAGCTGGCAGGCGGCTTATCCGAAAAGCCGCTTCGTGCATATGGTGCTGAACACGACTGCCGCGCAAATGCCGGGCGTCGTGCAATACGCTAAAACGCATGGCGCGGGTAGCGTATTTATCACGGACCTCAAAGGAAATAACCCGTATAAGGCGATGCCCAGTTATTGGGACAATGAAGTGGCTGCGGCCATTGCGCCTTGAGTCTGTTCTTCAGGTCCGCGAGAGATCACGCTTAATGGCAGCGGCGTTCCCAATGATGGTGAACGCGCACCTTGTGGCACACCTGATGATGATGATGATGCGGCGGCGCTGCGAAAGCAGGAGCAACGGCGAACAGCGTGACGCCAGCAGCCAGAACGGCGAGGACAGCCTTTTTCATGTGCGTTTCGATTTTTGAGATGAACGGAGGCGCCATCCTAGCAGTGAGAAATTACGTCTGACTTGCTGTTTCATTTTGGCCTCGCCGTGTCGCGCGGCGGCCACATCCTTCTTTCCGGCTCTCCCCGGAAATTACACCGCGTAATCAGCGTGTTTCTGCCCTGCGCGCCAGCGCACGGTCTTCGCGCGGTCGCATCGCGCATGCCTCGCAACAATCCGTAACCCGCGTGAAAAAGATCGCCGCAACGGGCGTGCTGTAATCCGCCCGTCCCTTGGATGCGCTCCGTCGAACGATCCATCGGACAGCCGGCTCGCGCGGGGCGTCATGCCCCGCGCACCTCGGCTGACCCATAAGCTATCTTGGAGAAACACAGTGAAGAAATCTTTCTTGGCGATGACCGTGCTCGGCACCGTCGCGGGCGCGGCGCACGCACAAAGCAGCGTCACGCTTTACGGCCTGATCGACGCGGGCCTGACCTACACCAACAATCAGGGCGGCTCGCACAACTTCCAGGCGACGAGCGGCTCGGTCAACGGCAGCCGCTGGGGACTGCGTGGCGCGGAAGATCTCGGCGGCGGCCTGAAGGCGATCTTCACGCTGGAAAACGGCTTCAATATCGATACCGGCAAGCTCGGGCAGAACAGCCGCGAGTTCGGCCGTCAGGCTTTCGTCGGTCTGTCGAGCGACCGCTTCGGCGCGCTGACGCTCGGCCGTCAATACGACTCAGTGGTCGATTATCTCGGCCCGCTGGCGCTGACCGGCACGACCTACGGCGGCACGCAAGCCGCGCATCCGTTCGATAACGACAACCTCGACAACTCATTCCGCGTCAGCAATTCGGTCAAGTACCAGAGCGTGAACTACGGCGGCTTCAAGTTCGGCGGCCTCTATGGCTTCTCGAACGATGCCGGCGGCTTCGCCACCAATCGCGCGTACAGCGTCGGTGCATCGTATAACTATGGCCCGTTGAACGTGGCGGCCAGCTACATGCAGTTGAACAACGCGGGCGCGACGCTCAACTCCAGCGGCGCAGTCAGCGACGACGCCACCTTCAGCGCAAGCCGCCAGCGCACCTTCGGCGCGGGCGTGAGCTACGCGTTCGGACCGGCGCAGGCGGGCTTCGTGTTCACGCAAACGCGACTCGACGGCGCGACGGGTATCGGCGCATCGGCATCGGGTACGACAAGCGGCATTACGTTGAACGGTGGCAGCGCACGCTTCACCAACTACGAACTGAACGGTCGATACAACCTGACGCCTGCGCTATCCTTGTCGGGCGCGTACACGTACACGGATGGCCAGTTGAAGGGCGTCGATCCGAAGTGGAATCAGTTCAGTTTGCAGACCGCGTATGCGCTCTCCAAGCGTACCGACGTGTATCTGGAAGGCGTGTATCAGCACGTGAGCGATGTCGGCAATTCCGGCATCACGGCGGCGATCAACGGCTTGTCGGCGTCGTCGTCGAACAGCCAGGTATCGGCGACAGTGGGCCTGCGTCACCGCTTCTGATTTTGATTAGCACTGTGACTTTTGCCGTGGCTCTGTGAGCAATGGACGGGCGTATCGTGCGAGAGACGATGCGCCCGTCTATTCACTGACGTATCGAAGAAAACATCATGTTTAACGGACTAGAAAGCCTTACGCAGATCCGCGAACTCAACCTTGCGTATCTGCTGCTGGCGCGCCGTCTGCTCGAAGAAGACCGCGTCGCCGCGATGTATCGGCTCAATCTGTCGGCATCGCTCGCGGAAATTCTGTCCGCGCTGACGCCTGCGCAAACGCGGCGCATCGCCGATTCGAGCGAGCTTATCTGGCATCTTCGCCTCGATAAGCTCACGGTGCTGTCCTCGTTGATCGAAGGCGATCGACATGCGCCGCTGCATGCGGCTATCGTGCTGGCGGAGGAACCGTGTTCGCGGATGTCGTGAATGAACGCGCGCGCGTGCCTGTCGCGGGCAAGAGCGTGATTGCCGAAGTGCGCGAAATCAGGCTTGCGGAAGCGCTGATTCGCTTGGGCGCGCGTTTGCAGTTGCTCGAAGCGGAAACGAGCTTGTCGCGCGAACGTATCGTCAAGCTGTATCGGGAAATCACGGGCGCTTCGCCGCCCAAAGGCATGCTCTCATCATCCGCCGATTGGTTTTTGACCACGCAGCCGAATATCCATTCATCGCTGTTTCATTCGATCTATCGCAAAGTCCGCAGCTTTATGCCGGACGACGATCGCCGCGCGACGCTGAACGCGCTCATCAAAAGTTATCAGTTGTACTCCGAAACATTGAAGGCGCATGACGAAGAGATCGTGCTTTCTTTCACGCGCGCCTGGACGCTGCCGCGTTTATTCGATGCAGGCGTGCTGCGCCTCAATATCTGCGATTGCTGCCGCGGACGCTTCGTTGCGCTTGCGGGAGAAGATACGAGCGATTTCGTTTGCGTGCTGTGCATGTAAGTATTGGGAAGGATCGACAGACTCAAGCACCTGAAGACCGCGCCGTTACTTCAGCTTCGCCGACAGGCTTTTCCTTTTTGCGACGAGGCATACGATGCAGATCGGCAGTTCGACTTCTTCCGCTTATGTGCCTGACGCACCGGCCGTTTCGAAGACGCAAGCGGCGTCTGCGGATGCAAACTCCGATGCGGACACGGCTCAGCCTGCCAACGACAGCGCATCGCCGGCCAAATCATTTGTATGCGGCGCGCTTGGCCTCGACGATCCCAACGCTGAGCAAACCGATACCAACCAGTTCTACACCGCAGGCAAGGTGATCGCCGCAGCGGTGACGATCGGCAAGATTATTTCGTTATTCGTATGATTTTTCGCTGAGTAACGTTCGATAAGATTTTGCAATAACTTCGAGACTTGCAAACCTGCTTGACGCTTTGATCCGGCGCTCCCTGAGCGATTATGACGATGTGCGCTGAGCCTTATTCAAGCGCACCCACCTTCATCGTTACTTAGTCAGGTCATGCAAGTTCAAACTCATCGTCGAAAGAAGCTTTATGTGCGTGCATTCGTTGCCGCCATTACTCTATTGCCCGCGTTTCATGCATCGGCGGAAGATTTGCCGGACTGGTGCGGCGCGTTGAAAACCATCGTCGCCACGCCTTCGTTCGATACGCTCGCCAAAAGCACGCCGCTTCTGCCTGCGGGTTCGCCGGGACAAGGCACGTGCCGTGGCAGCACGCATATCTACGATTGCCACTGGCAAGCGCACTGGGGCCCGGACGGCGTGGTGGCCGATCCGCTTCAGGAACTCGGCGCGGATATCGCCGCGTGCTTTCCCGACGTGCGCCACGACATCAACACGGCGACACGCCAGCACTTCAGCGTACGCGATGCAGCCAATAAACGCGCGATCAGCCTGACCGCAACGCTCGACGGTCCGAGCGCCTTGCGACTGCGTATCGTGCGATAAGAAGCCGAACATGCGCCGCTTCGCCATCGCACTGATCGCTTGTTTGGGCATGCTGTCCGGCTGCACATGGACACTTATCACCGCCGCCGATGCCGCCGGTTCGATGGTGCAGGCGGGCATGACGGTCGCATCGAAATTTTCTTCGCCTACGTTCGTGACGGGCGCGCCTACGTCCTTGCAATCGGTTTGTATCGAGTTGAATCAGACGGTGGCGCCGGGTGATTTCTTACCGTCGTTGCAGCTTGCTTTGCAGCGGCGCGGCGTCAGTTCGATGGTCTATAACCCCGGCACGTCGCCGCCCGGCTGCGAAGCGATGCTCGTCTATTCAGCGACCACGACGTGGGGTGAGCGCGCTTTCAGCGAAAGTCCGGTCGCGTATCTATCGGCAATCGATCTGACGTTGCTGCGACAAGGGCAAGTGATCGTCACGGCGCGCTATGAAACGGGGAATTTGAATACCGATCGGTTCGCCAGCGCCAAGCAAAAAGTCGATGCGCTTATCGCAAAGATGGTCGTCGCGCGGACCTTGTAATGGCTTTCTTTCTCTTTCTTGGGGAGTGGTGTCTGGTGAGGGAGTGCTAAGCTGAAGTCGATGTTTGCAGCTTCCTCGTCTTGGCTCGCGCACGGGTGGCCGTGGGCGAGTTTTTTTTCGTGCCCGCTACACCACCCACTTAACCCTAACCATCTCCACATCATCCTGCGCCACGCCCAACCCGCGCGCAAGATATTCATTCAGGGTTCCAAACCGTTTCTGCATCTCATCGAACGCGGCTTCGATCACAGCGCTTTGCGCCTGATAAAGCGGCATCACCGCGGCCTGAGACACGTTGAACCGCGAAGCATGCGCCGCCACGCGCGCGCTGATCTGCGCCTGCGCCGCGACATTCGTCGCCAGATAATCCTGAATAATGACATCGAGCGGCACATCGGCAATGGCGAGGACCAACGCAGCAACCCAGCCCGTTCGATCCTTCCCCGTCGCGCCATGCACCACTTGCGGCCCCGCCTTGCGCGCAAGCTGCGTCAGCACCGCGCCGAACTCACGACACGCGGCCGGATCGGTGATCATGCGGCGTTGCCGGTCGATCATCCATGCGCGGGCGTCGGTGGCATCGGACAACGTTACGGTATCCGTATCGATGCGTGCGATCTCGTGCGTTTCGCGCGTCGCGCCATCGGGCAAGCGGTCGGGCGCGAGCGCCGCTTCGCTCACCGCGCGCAGATCGTGTACGACGCGAATCGACAGGCGTGAGAGTGCGGCGAGATCCGCATCGCTTGCGGTCAATGCGCCTGAACGATAGAACATGCCGCGTCGCAATCGACGTCCGCCGGCGGTCGGATAGGCATCGCCCATGCCGGCCATATCGCGGAAATTTTCTATCGATGTCAAGCGCGGCGCTTCTGCCAAGGCAACCGGCACATCATTGCCGCCGCCGCACGCCGTCAACAAACTCGCGCCAATGCCCGATGAAAACAGCGTCGCGCCCGCCGTACCGCGCAAAAATCGCCGCCGCGAAAATGAAGGTGATAGCGACATCATGCTTCGTGCAGCTCCTGCACTTCGATCACACGCGCGCGCATGCGCTGCACCGGAATCACGATCCGCACGATCAGCCCGCCGCCTTCCGCGTTCGCCACTTCGCATCGACCGTTCTGTTCGCGTGCGAGCCGCGCGACGATCGCCAGTCCCAGACCGCAATGACCATCGCCGCTACGCGCGGGATCGAGCCGCACGAACGGACGCATCGCGTCGGCGATACGTTCATCCGGTATGCCCGGTCCATGATCTCTTACTTCGATATGCCAATCATCTCCCGAACGCGCTGTGCGGATTTCAACCGGCGGTTCCCCATGCTCCAGCGCGTTATCGACGAGATTCGTCATCAGCCGGTCGATAAACGTGCGCGGCAGCATCAACGCATCGCCTGCGTTCAGTGAAAGCAGGAACAACGCATCGCCACCGTCTTCTGGCGCGGGAAACTGTTCCGCGATAAAGTGATCGACGCCGCTTTGCGCGCCATCGCCCGGTGCGCGTGCGGCGAATTCCAGAAACTGCTGAACGATGCGCGTCAGAGAATCGATATCGCGCAACGAGTCGCCACGCGCGTGCATCACGCCGCTATCGGACACAGTGGCGCGCAAACGCATGCGCGTGAGCGGCGCCTTCAGATCATGCGCGATACCCGCGAGCATCACCGTCTTGTCATCTTCGGCATCGGAGACGCGGCGCATCATCTGATTGAACGCGCCGATCAGTTCGCGCAATTCGCGCGGACCTTGTTCATCGACGGGAACGGGACGCTCGCCATCACCAAAACGCCGTGCAGCATGCGCCACGCGCGCAAGCGGACGCTGCAACTGCCAGCTCGCGATCAGCGAGAGCAGCACCGCACCCAGCAACATCACGATGGATTCCGGCACGAACGGCGCGGGCGGCGGCAAATGAATGGGCGTGACGATCCAGAAATTGCTCGACGGATAACGCACCCACAAACGCGAAAAGCCGTTTGCATCCGTATCGACATTGATGCGCGTGCCGGGCGGCAAGCCTTCCGCAATCTGCTGCGCGAGATGCGCGTGACGCGTGCCTTCCGGCTCGCGCAGATCGACCGGCTTCGGCATGTTCCACACCGGCACGATATGCACGTGCATCGCGCGCGCCAGGCGGCCGTCGAGCGTGACATCGCTTTGTGCGGCGGCCAGCACGAGCAGCAAGCCGCGTGCGTAGCCATCGGCTTCGTTGCGTTTGCCCTGACTCGACAGGATTGCGAACCATCCGAACTGCACCAGCAACAGCGCAATCACCGATATCAACGCCATGCGCCCGAACAGCGTGTTGAAGAGTCCCGCCACGCGACGGCGCAGCCATATGATCACCGCGCCCACGCTTCAGGCGACGCGCGAGTCGAACATCGCGCCGTCCATGTCCGGCACGAATACATAGCCCTGCCCGCGCACGGTCTGAACATGACGCGGATTGGAAGGATCGTCTTCGATGATACGGCGCAGACGCCAGATCGGCACATCGAGTCCGCGATCGCGGAACGCGAGTTCATCGCCGCGCAATAAATCGTGGATCAACACGCGCGAGAGAATTTTGTACGGATGCCTGACGAATATTTTAAGCAACGCAAATTCGCTGTCACGCAACGCGATCCGTTCGCCATCGCGAATCAGCGAACGCGATACGAAATCGATTTCGAACTTGCCGACGCGTTCGCGCGCGCAACGCTCCGGCCGGCTCGGCGCGGAAGCACGACGCCGAAGCACCGTTTCGATGCGCGCCAGCAATTCACGCGGATCGAAGGGCTTCGCCAGATAATCGTCCGCGCCGCATTCGAGGCCCGCGATCTTGTCGTTCACGCTGCCGCACGCGGTCAGAAAGATCACCGGCATATCGTCGCCGCTCGCGCGCAGATCGCGCAGCGCGCGCAGGCCATCGGTGTTCGGCATCATGATGTCGAGCACCACAATGGACGGGCGTTCGAGTTCGAGCCGCTGCATCAGGCCGCTGCCGTCGTGCAGCACCGACACGTGCATGCCATGCTCGCGGAAGAAGTGGCGCAGCAGGTCGCGCACCACGGGATCGTCATCGACAAGGAGAACCGAAGTAGTCATCTCAAAATTTTAATGGCGTACCGCCCCGGACAATATGAATTCGCGGATTACATGGAATTACCGTTTCTTACGAAAACTCGCAACGCTTCGCGCCACGCCCGCAGCGTACGCGAGCGCGGCGCGCGCGGATGTAATGGAAAGAAATGGAAAGTTGTCGTGAATCGCTGACAGCGCGTTTTGCGACATAGAATGCGCCGCATGAATCAACATGTCCTGATAGTCGATGACGACCCCGTCGTGCGCGATCTCGTGCGCGAATACCTCCAGAATCACGGTTTCGCCGTGTCGGTGCTGCACGATGGTGCGAGCCTGAAGCGGCGTATCGAGCTGGAACGGCCCGCGATGATCGTGCTCGACGTGATGATGCCCGGCAAGGACGGCATCAGCGCGCTGCGTGAGTTGCGCAACGCAGGCGAAGATATTCCGGTGATTCTTCTGACCGCTCGTTCGGATGTGATCGATCGCGTGATCGGCCTCGAACTCGGCGCGGACGATTATCTTTCCAAGCCTTTCGATCAGCGCGAGTTGCTGGCGCGCATTCGTTCGGTGCTGCGCCGCCGTCACGTCGATTCCCCCGGCGCGCCGGAAATGCGCGCGCCTTATCGTTTCGGCCCGTTCGAAGTGGATTTCGCCGCGCGTGAATTGCGCCGCGATGGTGCGCGCATTGCGCTTCGGTCTGCTGAATTCGCGATGCTGAAGATACTCGTAAAAAATGAAATGATCGTGCTGACGCGCGCGCAGTTGAATGAGCGTATGCGTGGTACTACTACGTATCGCGACCGCAGTCTGGATGTATCGATATGGCGTTTGCGGCGTCTGCTCGAAACCGATCCTTCCGAGCCGCGCTATGTGCAGACGGTTTGGGGACAAGGTTATATCTTCGTGCCGCACGGCGATCCTGCTGCGGCCGATCGCGCCGTGCATACGGACGAGGTAAGAACCTAGAACGTCAGCACGCTCATAAAGAGCTTTTGCAGCCAGCCCATGGTGGTCGAATCCGCAAGCATGCCCACGCCTGCCTGTTCGATTCGCGCATTCGCCACCTTGTTCGATGCCACGTAATTTCCCGCCTCGATATCGCGCGGATTGACGATACCCGAGAAGCGCATGCGATCCTGATTGCCGTCCATCGCGATCACCTTGTCGCCTGCCACCACGAGATTGCCGCCCGGCAACGTGCCGATAATCGATACCGCCAGCGTGCCGCTCATCGCGCTGATATTCGATGTGCTGCCCTCGCCCTTGAACGACGTACTCGCCGATCCGACGTTGAACAAGCGCGCCAGCCGTGCCGCCGCACCGCTCGATTTATCCGCCGCTTCCGCGCTGATACTGCTCGCGCGGCTCGCTTCCGCATTTGCTTTGTTGCTGCCCTGATACGATTCCGCCAGCCGAATGGTGAGCACGTCGCCCACTTTCTGCGCGCGCGGCGTTTCATAGAGCGAATACGCGTTGCCCGCCTGGAAAATTGCGCCTTGCGTGTTGACGTTCACGGGCTGCGCAACCGTAGGCGCGAAGGTCGGCATCTCGACGATCGAGCGTGAACCCGAAGACGAACACGCCGCCAGCATAAACACAGTACAACCAACTAACCTCGTTTTCATTCGATTCATTCCCCCATTGCAGCGGCGACGCGCCATTGTTCATTCAGATGCGCGAGCCACGCTTCGTGATCTTTCAATCGATAGATCACGCGCGCCGTCGCTGCGCCTTCGTTGGCTTCCAGCGTGATCGAACTGGTCGCGTTCTCCCAGATACGGCTCGCATAACCATGCTTGCGTTGCACGCGCGCCGCACCGTAACGCGCGGCGAGTGCATCGGCGAAATCGCGGGCCAGGCGTGAATCGAACACGAAGGACATGCGATACAAACGCGGCGAGCTTTCGCCTGGCATCGCGGCGAAGCGCATCACGTGATCGAACGACGGCGCGCAATCGACGATCGCCTGCGACGCCTGCCACCCCGCTTGCGTGCGATGCGCCCATTTGCACGCAATCGACACGTTCGATCCCACCGCCACGTTCATGCCGAGCGAAGCCGCTTCCGCATCCGTTTCGCAGACCGCGACGCTGCCATCGGGTATGGCGAGCGCGGGCGTTTGATGCCTGAATTCATCGAGCGAAATGCCCAAAGGCAGGCCGCGAAACGCGTAGGGCTTCTGAGCAAACGCGAGCATCGGAACGCATAGAGAAGCGAGCACGAGTAAGCGTTTCATATCAGTCGATCGCACTGGCGCAGGTATCGAAGGGTGCGGCGGCGGCGTGACCGACAACGGGCACGATCTTCAGCGTCGCCGATGTCAAACGGCACGGCAGCGCCGCGACCGCGCAGCCATCGAGCGCGAATGGACAAGCCGCAAAAAGCGCGAGCAACAGCGCATGAGCAAGACGCATCGGCATGATCGCTCAGGCGGTGGTATCGATGAAATTGCCGAGATGCGAAGGATTGCTTGGCAATGTGGGCGCGGCCGGAGCCGTTGGTGTCGGGCCGCTGTCAGTGGGTTGCTTGATCGGAAACGATTGCGCGGACGATTGCGGGATGTGATGCGTGGTCGGTGAGGTGACGTTCATGCTTCTGCACTCCATGAGAAATGATTCGATGGAGTGCATTGTGAAGCGAGGCTTGTCCAGCGAATTGTGTGAGCAGAACGCCGTTTTCGCGAGGGCTTACTAATGCTTATAAGTGATTACCCGGTGATTACCGAGTCTTTCCGGTCCATCTGCATGCCGTTCGTAAGACCGTCGTACTCGTGTCGTCAGCAAGCGCACGCACGGAGCGCGCTGTCATCAAACCGTCGATTGCCGCATGCACGATGCCAGCGGCGCGCATTCCCATCCCTCATGCAAGGAGACGAAAACATGCTGATCGCCTGCGTTGCCTATCAGGACGGCCGAAAGCTCGGCGATATCACCATCGATAAAATCAGCGACTATGTGCAGAAGCCGGAATGCTTCGTATGGGTCGCATTGAAAGACCCCGAGCCCGCAGAACTCGATGCGATGAAAGAAGAATTCGGCCTGCACGAACTCGCGGTGGAAGACGTGCGCTCGCATCATCAATGGCCGAAAATCGAGGAATACGACGACTCGCTCTTCGCGGTGATGCACACCGTCGAGCGCAAGGAAGACGGCTCGCTCGACTTTGGTGAAGTCGATGTGTTTGCCGGTCCGAACTATATTCTCTCAGTCCGCATGCGCACCGCGCACGGCTTCAAGAAGGTGCGCGAGCGCTGCGAAAGCGAGCCGCCGCTGCTCAAGCAAGGTTCAGCCTTCGTGCTCTATGCGTTGATGGACGATATCGTCGATAGCTATTTCAACGTGCTCGAATCCATGACGGCGGAACTCGAAGAACTGGAAGACCGCATTTTCGGGCCGCAGGAACAGGCCGAAGCGCGCGCGATCATCGAAGAGTTGTATCGATTCAAACGGCGGCTGGTGGTGATGCGCCATCATGTCGGCCCGCTGCTCGAAGGCGTCGGCAAGCTGATGGGCTGGCGCGTGCCGCGTATCTGCGAAGGCATGACGACGTACTATAAAGACGTGTACTTCCACCTGGAACGCATTGTCGGCGCAATCGAAGGACGGCGTGAAATGGTCATTACGGCCATTCAGGTCAACCTCGGCATGATCGCACTCGCCGATAGCGAAATCACCAAGCGTTTAGGCACATTTGCGGCCATGTTCGCGGTGCCGACCATGATCGCCGGCATCTACGGGATGAACTTCGAGCATATGCCGGAGCTGCATTCGAAGTATGGTTATCCGATTGTGATTACGGTGATCGTGGTGATCGAAATCATGCTGTTCCGCTTCTTCCGGCGCGCGAAGTGGATTTAACTTCGGATGGCTGATTAACGTGCGTTGTCTGATACGAGCGTGTCTACGTTCGGTGCGGAAACGTGGACCACTTCGTAGCTCCACGCGTCCGCGGGCAAATCGCGCTGCTCGCATCGCCAGTAATCGAAGCGCACGAGCGTCCAGTCTTCCATGTTCACGCCCACGGCGCGCGCAATCAAATCCGGATGATTCGATACGGCGTCTTGCGCCTTCGCGACTTCATCGCTTCGTAGTGCGGAGAGATCGGATTCGGGCGCAATCTGCATGCTTTCACGCGATACGCTGCGTACCGCGTGAAAGTCCGTATCGTCGGGATTGCGCGCGAAGGCGAACGCGGGCCATGAACGGATCGGCGTCCAGCCGAAGGAATCGAGAATGCCTTTGAATAGATGGGTGGCGACAAAGCCCCACATCGGCTCGATAGAGGGCCATAAATAAACCGGCGCGTATTGATTGGCCTGCGCACCGCAAACGCCGCGCTCGCGGATCAGAAAGACCTTTGCGCCAAGACCGGGCAACGTATCGAATGCCGCCGACTTGTCCGCGATGCGTTTGCGGATGATGGACATGTCGTAGTCGGCAGGAAGCGCGACCACGTATTGTTTGATAAGCATGCTGTCTCCGTTTCAAATCCGGAGAAACATAGTGCCATCTTTGATGTAAGCGTGCCCGACATCAATGCAGCGGCGCTTCGCCCGATAGTTGCACCGCATCTGCTGTGAAGTATCCGGCACGTGCATAAACAGCGATATTCTCCAGCCGGTCGGCATCGGTGCATTCATCGGTTTCGCATGAACACGCGCCCATATAACGCTGCGCATCGCGCGTCAGCTTGCGCTCGCGCGCTCGTTCGATCGACACCAATAAACTGCGCCAGTATTGCGCCATGGTTTGCTCCATCGCGTAGGTTCGATGAAAGCATCGTAGAGCGTCATAAACAGTTCGGCAAACAAGCTTTTCTGCATTGCATTGCATCGCCCAGAAACGGTGCATAGTTCTGACATGCTTATCATCTGAACAAAGCGTGCTTTTAAGGCGTGATCCCATCGACACCATTCGTAGGCTCACCCGGCAGCGCCGATGCACGCGACACATACGCCTCCACCGCCCGATACGTCACCACCGATCCCGCAATGCCCAGCGCCGTCGGAATCAAAAACTCCTGGCTGAAGCGCGTAAATTCCATCATCAGCACAATCGCCGTGACGGGCATCTGCATCGATGCGCCAAGAAACGATGCCGCGCCGACCACCGCAAATGCGCCGAGCGTGGTGCCCGGCCAGATCATGTTCCAGATACCGCCGAGTATCACGGCGAGCAGCGCACCGTTGGTGAGACCCGGCGTGAGCAACCCACCTTCCGCGCCCGCGCGCAGCGTGCTCACTTCGACGATCACTTTCAACACGAGCAGCACGCATGCAAGGCCAACGGTCACGTCGTTATCGAACGATAAACCCGCTGCGCCGCGCCCGTTGCCGACGAGTTGCGGATACGCCATCGCCAGCAAGCCGACGACGATAAAGTTGATGATGGTGAGCAAGGGCAAGGCATTGCCGCGCGGCGCCGCCTCGCGCGCGGCGGACGTTACTTTCACGAAGGCCCACGCCGCCGCACCGAACAAAGGCCCTGTAATCACGGCCCAAACCACGATTTGCGCATTGAACACCAGCACGGGCAACTGATACTGCTGCCCATCGCCGAGTCCGATCCACGCGACGATGGCCGCGATCGCAGAAGTGGCGAATGCAGTCGCGGCGATCGACCATTCGAAGGTGCAAAGCAGCACTTCGAGCACGTACACGGCACCGCCCAGCGGCACGTTATAGACCGCAGCCAATCCCGCGCCCGCGCCGCACGCGACCATCACGCGCGCCTGCGCGGGCGTGAGTCCTGCGTAATGCGACAGCCAGCCGGCCCATAACGCGGCAATCTCGCGCGGCGCGACTTCGCGGCCGAGCGGCGAGCCCATCGCAACGGTCACGATCTGCAACACCACATGCGTGATCGTGCTGATTACCGGCATGCGCGGATCGTCCGCTATTACGGCTTTGCGGATGCTCATCAACGGCTTGCCGTATCGATACAAACACCACCAGCCGATACCCGCAATCACGCCCGCCACGCTCAGCACGATCAGCCGCCGTTCGGGCGATGCCGCCGTCACGCCTTCCAGAAACGATTCACGCCCGACCAGCGTATCGAGGCTGTAGCCGTAGGCAATATGCTGAACCGCATGCAGCAACAGCGCCAGCGACATGCCGCCGATGCCCGCGCCCAGCCCGACCAGCGCGGTAATCACGACGATCTTCGTGCCCGAAGGCAAGCGGTAGGAGGAAATCATGGCGGCATGGGTCGCGTGGAAATGTGCAGAGTATCGCGTTTATAGCGTTAGTAGTGCCGGAGATGGCGCGACGCTGTTACTCTTGCTCTTGCTCTGACGAATCCAATGCGAGACAACGTGATGAATAATCGACACAACACCGCCGCGTGGGCCGAACCGCTGAATGCGGTGTTACGCGAATGGGCGCAAACCGCCGCCGCACGCGACAAGGCCGGCGGCACCGCATTCCACGAGCGCGATCTGTTGCGCAAGAGTGGTCTGCTGCGTCTGAGCATTCCTATCGAACATGGTGGTGACGGCGCGCCGTGGTCCGTGACTTTCGATGTGGTACGCCGCATGGCGCAGGTGGATAGTTCGCTCGCGCATCTGTTCGCGTTCCATCATCTTCAGCTCGCAACCATTCGATTGTTCGGCAACGCGGCGCAAAACCGGCATCTGTTGAGTGAGACGGTAAAACAAGGCTGGTTCTGGGGCAATGCACTCAATCCGCTCGATAAAGGCACGCGCGCGCTGCACGACGGCGCAGGCTTCGTGTTCGATGGCCGCAAGAGCTTCTGTTCCGGCGCACGCGATTCCGATCGACTGCTCGCTTCCGCTTATGATGATCAGGATCGCTTACATATTGCCGTGGTGCCGACGAATCGTGAAGGCATTACCGTGCTCGATGATTGGGACAACATGGGGCAACGTCAGACGGACAGCGGCACGGTCATTTTTGAACGCGTGCGCATCGACGCCGATGAAGTGCTGAGCGATCCGGGTCCGCTGTCCAGTCACTTCGCGCGTCTGCGTCCGCTGCTCGCACAGGCGATTCTGAGCCATATCTATCTCGGCATCGGCGAAGGCGCGATGCAGGCGGCGCGTGAAGCGACGCTGGCGCAGACGCGGCCGTGGATGGCATCGACGGCCGCGCGGCCTTCGGAAGATCAGTACGTGCTCGCGCAATACGGCAACTTCTGGCTCGAACTCGAAGGTGCGCGTCTGCTCGCGGAACGCGCCATGCAGACTTTGGATGCAGCGTGGGATCGCGGGCTCGAGCTGACCGAAACGGAGCGTGGCGAGACCGCGATTGCGGTGGCGGCATCGAAAGTCGCGGCGGCGCGTGCGGGGCTGGATGTGGCCAATCGCATGTTCGAAGTGACGGGCGCAAGATCGACTACGGCTGCTTTAAGGCTGGACCGATTTTGGCGCAATGTGCGCGTGCATACGCTGCATGATCCGATCGACTATAAAGTGCGGGAATTGGGGGATTGGGCGTTGAATGGCAGAATGCCGAAGGCTTCGTTTTATTCGTGATGGATCGAACTGCTCACGCACTCAACTGCACCGCATACCGCTCCTCATCCCGCTCAACGCCCACTCTCCTCGCCAGCGTCTCGACAAAGTGCTTCGCCAGCGGCCACGGACCAAAACCTGCCGCCGTATTGATATGCCCGGCATCGCCAAGATTGACGAACGCGCTGTTCCAGCGCTGCGCCAGCGTTCGCGCCTCGTCGATCGGCATCCATGGGTCGGTCACGCTGCCGACCACCAGCGACGGCACGTCGAGACGGCGCGCGTCGAAGGCACCGGCGAAGCGAAACTTGAAGGGACTCGCGGGCGCCACGAACAATACGCCGAGCACATCCGCACGCAACGCGACGCGTGAGTGACGCGTCAACGCATGCGCTGTCGCCAGGCATCCGAAGCTGTGCGCGGCCAGCACCACCGGACCGCCGATATGCGCGAGCGTATCGCGCACGGCATCGCTCCATGTGTCGAGATGGGGCGCGTCCCAATCGTCCTGCTCCACGCGCTGCGCATCCGGCATCTGCCGTTCGAGCCACGTCTGCCAATGCGCGCCCTCGCTGCCGTGCAGACCGGGAACCGTAACCAGCGTGACATTCGTACTCACGTTCGATTCTCCTTGAAGATCTTCACCTTCATTGTCGATGCGAGCGCACCGACGGAGAACCAATTTATCGTCATTTGTTTCGACGTAAAGTGCGTGCTGAGCTTACGATTTATTCAGCACACGCGACAGCACGCGCTCTTCCAGTTCCGCGAATCCTTGCATGACGCGCGAACGTGGGCGCGGCAGCGGCACCGCCGTATCGAGCGTGATACGCTCCGCCTCTATCAAAACGATACGGTCTCCCAACGAAACTGCCTCCTGCACATCATGCGTCACCAGCAGCGCCGTGAACTTGTGCTCGCGCCACAATCGCTCGATCAGACCGTGCATTTCGATACGCGTCAACGCATCGAGCGCGCCGAGCGGTTCGTCGAGCAAGAGCAGATCCGGCCGATGCACCAGCGCCCGCGCCAGCGCCACACGCTGACGCTGTCCGCCCGACAATTGCGATGGCCAGTCTTTCTCGCGTTCCGACAAACCCACTTCCGCCAGCGTCGCGCGCGCTTCGTCGCGCCGATTTCGCGGCAAGCCGATCATCACGTTATCGAGCACGCTTTTCCACGGCAGCAGCCGCGCGTCCTGAAACATGATGCGCACCTGCAAATCGTCGCCGTTGCGCGCAGCATGGCGTTGCACGGTGCCACGAGTTGCATCGTCGAGACCGGCGATCAGGCGCAGCAAAGTGGATTTTCCACAACCGCTGCGCCCGACGATCGACACGAAACCACCGCGTTCGATCGAGAAATCCAGCTTATCCAGAACGGTACGCTCTCCGAAGCGTTTCTCCACGCCACGCAAAGACACCGCGATATCGCCATGTGCGGACGGCGCACGTTTGAGCGGTTCCGCGTCTTTCAACAACGCGGGCGCGAACGATTCGACATCGATCAGATTCATGATTGCGCCTTCGTGTTCACCTGATACGCCGGATGCCAGCGCAACGTCACGCGTTCGATCCAACGCGCGGCCATATCCGCGAGTTTGCCGAGCAGCGCATAGAGCAGGATGCCGACAACTACGACATCGGTTTGCAGGAACTCGCGCGCGTTCATCGTCATATAGCCGATGCCCGATTGCGCCGAAATGGTTTCCGCGACGATCAGCATGACCCACATCAGCCCGAATGCGAAGCGCACGCCAACGAGAATGGACGGCAACGCGCCCGGCAAAATCACATGCCGATACAGCGCCACGCCCGACAAACCATAACTCTTCGACATCTCGATCAGATCGCGATCCACCGAGCGAATGCCGTGATACGTGTTGACGTACACCGGAAAGAACACGCCCAGCGCCACCAGCACGAGCTTCGCTTCTTCGCCGATGCCGAACCACAGAATCAGCAGCGGAATCAGCGCCAGTGCGGGGATATTGCGGATCATCTGCACGGTGGAATCGAGCGCGACTTCGGCGGGCTTGAAGAGGCCTGTCGCCAGTCCCAGCACGAATCCGATGCCGCCGCCGATGGCAAAGCCCACCATCGCGCGCCACGCGCTGACCTTCACGTTCGCCCACATCTCGCCGGATTGAATCAACGTCCACGCTGCTTTGACGACCGCGAGCGGCTCGGGCAATACGCGCACAGACAAACCGCCCGATCGCGCCGCGCCTTCCCATGCGACGAGGATAAGCAGCGGCACGATCCACGGCAACGCCCGCGCGCCAACGTGCTTCAAAGTGTTATTCGATACCATGTTCAAGCTCAACTTTGCGACGCAGCCTTCGGCAACACCGACGTGCCGATGACTTCACCGAACGGTCCCGAAAGCGGCCCTTTCGCCTGTTCACGCTGTGCACGCGGCAGCAACGGAAACACGAGTTCCGCAAATCGATAGGATTCCTCGAGATGTGGATAACCCGACAGAATGAACGTCTCGATGCCAAGCTCCGCATATTGCTTCATCAAGCCTGCAACCTGCTGCGGATTGCCTACCAGCGCCGTGCCCGCACCGCCACGCACGAGACCCACGCCAGCCCACAAATGCGGATACACCTCCAGCTTGTCGCGATTGCCGCCGTGCAGCGCAGCCATGCGGCGCTGGCCTTCCGAGTCCATCTTTGCGAACTGAGCTTGTGCGCGGCCGATGGTTTCATCGTCGAGTTTGCTGATAAGTTTGTCCGCGTCGGCCCACGCTTCTTGTTCGGTTTCGCGCACGATCACATGCAGGCGAATGCCGAACTTGATCTCGCGTCCTTCGGCGGCAGCCCGCTTGCGGATATCGCTGAGCTTCTTTTCGACATCGGCGGGCGGTTCGCCCCACGTCAGATACGTATCGATATGCTTGGCCGCAATCTCATGCGCGGCCGGCGACGAACCGCCGAACCACAAAGGCGGATGCTTTTGCACCGGCGGATACAACACCTTCCCGCCCTGCGATTTAAGGTGTTTTCCGTCGAAATCGAAGCTGCCGTTATCGTGCGATGTTTCCAGCAGACCGCGCCAGATGCTAAGAAATTCATCGGTGATTTCATAGCGCGTATCGTGGCTTTCGAATACGCCATCGCCTGCGAGTTCATTCGGATCGCCGCCCGTCACCACGTTGATCAGCAAGCGCCCGTTCGACAAACGATCGAAGGTCGATGCCATGCGCGCCGACAATCCCGGTGAACTCAGGCCGGGACGAATGGCGACCAGAAACTTGAGACGTTGGGTCGCCGGAATCAGGCTCGATGCGACCACCCATGCGTCTTCGCATGAACGGCCCGTGGGCAGCAAAACGCCTTCATAGCCGAGCGTATCGGCGGCTATGGCGATTTGCCGGAAGTAATCGTAATTCGCTGCGCGCGCGCCTTGCTGCGTACCGAGATAGCGGCTGTCGCCATGCGTGGGAATGAACCAGAAGACATTCATCGTCGTATCTATGCTTATATGCTTAATGCTTTAAGGAATATGCGGACGCGCCTGCACCTTCGACGAGTCTAGCGACGCGTCTAAGGCAGGCTAACCATCGATTAACGCTAAGAATGTGTGCGATTCTGCTAAGCGACGTTCCAGCGCGCTTCGGTCACGTCGAGCTTCTTTGGAATCAGCTTAAGTTCGGTGAAGGTATCCGCAATTTGCTGTTGATACGTAAGCGTGGCGGGCGCAATCGGCTGCACGCCGTAGGACGTGCGTTTGAGCGCGGTTTCGAGCGTGCCTGCATCGAGTCCGACCAAGGGCGAGAGTTGCGCCGCGACTGCGGACACGTTATCGCGCGCCCAGGCATCGACCTGATTCAGTTCTTCCAGCAAAGCCTTGACGAGTTGCGGTTGTCCTGACGCTATCTTGCGTGTGGCCAGGTAGTACTGCACGTTACGCACGATGCCGTTTGCATCGGTCAACTGGCGCGCGCCAGTCTGGCGTTCGACGGCGGCAAGATACGGGTCCCAGATCGCCCACGCATCGACGCTGCCTTGAACGAAGGCGGCGCGCGCATCGGCGGGAGCGAGGTAGACGGGCTGAATATCCGACCACGCGAGCTTCGATTTCTTCAGCGCCTCCACCAGCAGATAATGCACATTCGAACCCTTGTTTAAAGCCACTTTCTTGCCCCGCAACTCCGCGACCGAACGAATGGCCGAGTCCTTCGGCACGACGATGGCTTCGGCATGCGGCGCGGGCGGCTCGCTTGCGACATAGACAAAATCGACGCCTGCGGCCTGCGCGAAAATCGGCGGCGTTTCGCCTACCGTGCCGACATCGACCGCGCCCGCATTCAACCCTTCGAGCAATTGCGGACCAGCGGGAAATTCGAGCCATTGCACACTGACGCCTTGCGCCGCAAGCCGCTTTTCGAGCGATCCTCGCGCCTTAAGCGCGACGAAATTACCGTACTTCTGATAGCCGATGCGAAGCGTCTTCGGTGCATCGTCAGCACGTGCGATGGTGCCGCTGAAGGCACCCGTTGCGGCAGCGCTTAGCGCAGCGAGTTTCGCAAACGCACGGCGGCGGGACGAATCGATAGGTCGCGACATACGAATTCCTCGTAAAGCTAATGATAGGTCCGCCGATCTTAGCAACGCGACTTTGCGCGGCTAAACGAGGAATCGTGATATCGATATGCGTTTCAACGCAGCATATGAATAGTGCTCGATATTATTTGGCGCAGGCCTTGCGCGCCTCTAGCATCACGCTTCTCTCAACTCGCGTGCGTGCGCATCATGAAGATCAAATCCACTTTGCTTTCGATACTACTGGCATGCGGTGCTTTAAGCATTCAGCCGTCTTATGCGGCGAATCAGACCGTGCGCGTAGGCATCATGTCAGGCGAAGACGAAGACGTCTGGCGCACCGTCGCGGCCAATGCGGCGAAGCACGGCATCACGGTCAAGGTCACGACATTCGCCGACTACACGCAGCCGAACGAGGCCCTCGCGCAACACGATCTCGACGCGAATTCGTTTCAGCATCAGCCTTATCTCGATGCGCAAATTCAGGCGCGTCATTACGCAATCGTGCCGGTTGGCTTTACGTATGTTCAGCCGATCGGACTGTATTCACGCAAGTGGAAATCCGTCGATGCCTTGCCGCAGAATGCCGCCATCGGCGTGCCGAACGATCCGAGCAACGAAGGCCGTGCGCTATTGCTTTTGCAGGCGAATGGCGTAATCAAACTGCGCGATGGCGTGGGCCTGTTGCCTACGGCGCGCGATATCGCGAGTAATCCGAAGCATGTGCAAATCAAGGAACTCGATGCAGGTATCGTAGGCCGCGCAATCGGCGATCTGGATGCAGCCGTCGTCAATACCGACTGGGCGATCAAGGCAGGCATTCAGATTCCGCAAGAACGGATTGCGCAAGAGAAAGTGCCGTCCAATCCGTATCGGAATTTTATTGCGGTGAACGCCAAAGACGCTAAAGCGCCGTGGGTAAAGACGATTGTCGAGAGTTATCAGCAGGCGAATGTGGCTTCGTCCATTCTCGCTGTTTATCATGGCGCGACGATTCCGGCGTGGGACGGCGCGCCTCAGCGCTAAAGGACTTTTCTGCTACTGCAATGCTAACGAGCAGTAGCAGGAAACTCCGCCGCCTGCGGCTTTTCCAGATGCCGCAACAAGAACGAAACCATCACGACGACGATAAACGCAAGCGCCACGAAAAACACGGCCAGCGGGAAAAGTATCTGCACGGAAACAAAGCCTGCTACGCCCATCATCACAGAAGACACGAGCAGCAACGCGCAGCCCAGAATTGCAGCGGTCAACCCTGCGATATGCGGAAACAGTGAATTCCCTTTAGCCATTAACGTGGGATACATCGCACCGGCGCAGAAGCCCATCACGAGCACGGGCAGAGAAAGCGTCCATACGCGCAAGCCGACGATGATCGACAGCAGCAACATCACGATCGCAGCGGCCGCCATCAAACGCGAACCGATTCGCAAGCGCGCTTCGGGCGTAGGAAAGCGCGGCCCGTGCAAGCGATTCGACAAGCCGCCGAGAAAGTACATCAGGCCGATTGCCAACGCGAGATAACCAAAGAACGTCGGCGGCTGATGAAGCGTGTTCTGCACCATGAACGGCCCGACGATATTGAACACCAGCAGAATGCTGTAACACAGTCCTTGCGCCAGAAAACAGCTTTGAAACACGGGACTTGCGAGCACTTTTCCGGTATTCGACAGCAACGTGCGA
>NZ_JAQFVG010000347.1 GCF_029439455.1 Caballeronia sp. BR00000012568055
GACCGGCGCGGGCTTCACTTCCGCATCGCCTGCAGCGGCGACCGCAGCCGGTGCTTCGCCAGCCTTGGCTTCGGTATCGATCTTCGCGATCACCTCATCCGCACCGACGATATCGCCATCGTGCTTGATGACTTGCGCGAGCACGCCAGCCGACGGCGCGGGCACTTCGAGCACAACCTTGTCCGTTTCGATTTCGATCAGAATTTCGTCCTGGGCGACAGCTTCGCCCGGCTTCTTCTTCCATTGCAGCATGGTCGCTTCCGAGACCGACTCGGAAAGCTGGGGAACCTTGACTTCTACGATAGCCATTTCTGTATTGTCCTAATGCGTGTCTTTTTAAAGTCGAGCGTCGGGACCGGATGAGCGTCGGCTCATGCGGTCCCGATCAGGCAGCGATTACTTGGCGATGATCTGCGCGCCCTTGAGTCGGCCGAACGCGCCTTCCACGAGCGCCTTCTGCTGCTCGTAGTGCTTCGCGTAATAACCAACCGCAGGCGACGCCGATGCCGGACGGCCGCTGTATGCCAGCTTCATGCCTTCCTTCATGCCTTCGCGCAGGTGATGCTCGATGTAGAACCACGCGCCCTGATTCTGCGGCTCGTCCTGCACCCACACCACTTCCGTCGCGTTCTCGTACTTCTTGAGTTCCGCGTCGAACTGCTTGTGCGCGAACGGATACAACTGTTCGATACGCACGATGGCCACGTCGTTGCTCTTCGCTTCACGGCGATGCGCGACGAGGTCGTAGTACACGCGACCCGAGCACGCGATCACGCGCTTGACCTTCTTCGCTTCGATGGCTTCGTCCACTTCGCCGATCACCGGCTGGAACGAACCCTTCGCCAGTTCCGACAGATCGGACACGGCTTCCTTGTGACGCAGCAGCGACTTCGGCGTGGCGATAATCAGCGGCTTGCGGAACAAGCGAATCATCTGACGGCGCAACAGGTGGAAAATCTGCGCCGGCGTGGTCGGCTGAACCACTTGCATGTTGTGGTCCGCGCACAGTTGCAGGAAGCGTTCGATACGCGCCGACGAGTGCTCCGGACCCTGACCTTCGTAGCCGTGCGGCAGCAGCACCGTCAGACCCGAGACGCGGCCCCACTTCACTTCGCCCGACGAGATGAACTGGTCGATCACGACTTGCGCGCCGTTCACGAAGTCGCCGAACTGCGCTTCCCACGCGACGAACGTGTTCGGTTCAGCGGTCGAATAGCCGTACTCGAAACCGAGCACCGCTTCTTCCGACAGCACCGAATCGATCACCGTGAACTTCGCCTGACCTTCCGCGATGTTCTGCAGCGGAATGTAGGTGCCGTCGTTCCAGCGTTCGCGATTCTGATCGTGCAGGACAGCGTGGCGGTGCGTGAACGTGCCACGGCCCGAATCCTGACCCGTCAGACGCACGGCATAACCCGACGCCACCAGCGATGCGAACGCGAGGTGTTCGCCCATGCCCCAGTCGAGCTTCGATTCGCCCAGACCCATCGCGCGGCGATCGTTGATGACGCGCTCGACCAGCGGGTGAACCTTGAAGTTTTCCGGGATCGTGGTGATGCGCTCGGCCAGTCGCTTGAGTTCTGCCAGCGGCACGGCGGTGTCGGCGGCGTCCGTCCACTTGCGGTTCAGGAACGGCACCCAGTCCACTGCGTACTTGCTCTTGTAGTTCGAGAGCACCGGATCGACGGTGTGATGGCCTTCGTCCATCGCCTGACGGTAAGCCTTAACGAACTCGTCGCCTTGCTCGGCGCTGATCACGCCTTGTTGCACGAGCTTTTCTGCGTAGACCGCGCGCGTGCCCGGATGCTTCGCAATGGTCTTGTACATCAGCGGCTGCGTGACCGCCGGCGTGTCCTGCTCGTTGTGACCGAGCTTCCGGAAGCAGATGATGTCAACCACGACATCCTTGTGGAACTGCATACGGAAGTCGATAGCGAGCTGCGTCGCGAGCACGACGGCTTCAGGATCGTCACCGTTCACATGCAGCACCGGCGCTTCGATCATCTTGACCACGTCCGAGCAATACAGCGTCGAGCGCGAATCGCGCGGGTCCGACGTCGTAAAGCCAATCTGGTTGTTGATGACGATATGCAGCGTGCCGTGCGTGCCGTAACCGCGCGTTTGCGCGAGGTTCAGCGTTTCCATCACAACGCCCTGACCGGCGAATGCCGCGTCGCCGTGAACCTGAACCGGCAGCACTTGCAGACCGTCTTCGTCGCCACGGCGATCCATCCGCGCCTTGGCCGAACCCTCGACCACCGGATTCACGATTTCAAGGTGCGACGGATTGAACGCGAGCGACAGGTGAACCGGGCCGCCTTCCGTCGATACATCCGACGAGAAGCCCTTGTGATACTTCACGTCGCCAGCCGGCAGATCGTCGTGATGCTTGCCTTCGAATTCGGCGAACAGATCAGCCGGCATCTTGCCCAGCGTATTGACCAGCACGTTCAGACGGCCACGGTGAGCCATGCCGATGACGATTTCCTGCACGCCGCTCTTGCCGCCATGACGCACGACTTCGTCCATCGACGCGATGAAGCTTTCGCCGCCTTCCAGCGAGAAGCGCTTCTGACCGACGTATTTGGTATGCAGGAAACGTTCGAGACCTTCGGCAGCCGTCAGGCGACCGAGAATGTGCTTCTTCTTCTCGTTCGAGAAATTCGGCGTCGAACGGATCGATTCGAGCTTTTCTTTCCACCAGCGCTTTTGTTCAGGATCGCTGATGTACATGTACTCCGCGCCGATCGTGCCGCAGTATGTGTCACGCAATGCCTTGACGATCTCGCGCAGCGACGCACGCTCGAAACCGAAATACAGGTTCGTGGCGCTGAATTCCTGGTCCATGTCGGCTTCGGTGAAGTCGTAGAACGCAGGTTCGAGTTCGGGGATATGCGGACGCTCGCGGCGCTTGAGCGGATCGAGATTGGCCCATTGCGAGCCAAGGAAGCGATACGCGCCAATCAGCGACTGAACGTAGACTTGTTTGCGCGACGTGGCGAGATCTTCACCGCCACCGCCCTCACGCGGCATGAAAGCGTTCTGCTTTGCACGCAACGCAAACGATTCGACGATCGGGCCGTGAGCCACGTCGTTGTGTGCCGAGCCGTCGGAGGCGGGCACGTTTTGCAACGCGTCGAAATAAGCTCGCCAGGTCTCGGGCACTGACGCGGGATTATCGAGATATTGCTCGTACAGTTCTTCGACGTACGGAGCGTTACCGCCGAACAAGTATGAGTTCGACCGGAATTGCTTCATCATTTTTACGCTCACCTTTCTTCGGGTTTCCCGAGGAAGTGCGGGTTACAAAACCTTCCGCGCCACGGCCTGACCGTTTAGCGGATTGCGCGAATCAAGTCTGCTTGGAAGGACCTAACATGCGACAGCTAATCTCACTAGCATAGCACAGAACTATTCGTCATATGACCGGTAGTCGCATCTTCATATAGTCCTGCGCGCCTTCTGTACCGGGCATTTGCGGGCGTTTTCGAGATAAGCAAGGGCTGCCTGCAAACGCAAAAAAGCCGCCTTCGATACGACCTCGGGCGGCTTTTTCTTGTTTCGATTCAACGCGCTAAGTTAGTCTCAGTTCGTCTTAGTCAGCGTTGCCTTCACGGCTGGCGCGGCGACGCTCGTGTTCCTTCAGGTGACGCTTGCGCAGACGGATGGACTGCGGCGTGACTTCCACCAGTTCGTCGTCGTCGATGAATTCGACCGCGTATTCCAGCGAAAGCTGGATCGGCGGCACCAGACGCACGGCTTCGTCCGTACCCGAAGCACGCACGTTGGTGAGCTGCTTGCCCTTGATCGGATTCACGACGAGGTCGTTGTCACGGCTGTGAATGCCGATGATCATGCCTTCGTACAGCGCATCGCCGGGCGACACGAACATGCGGCCGCGATCCTGCAGCTTCCACAGTGCGTACGCAACAGCCGCGCCATCGTCCTGCGAGATCAGCACGCCGTTACGACGCTCGCCGATCGAGCCTTCCTTGACCGGCGCGTACGAATCGAACGTGTGGCTCATCAGACCCGTGCCGCGCGTCAGCGTCAGGAACTCGCCCTGGAAGCCGATCAGGCCACGCGCCGAAATCTTGTACTCGAGACGCGTGCGGCCACGGCTATCGGAACTCATGTCGAGCATTTCGCCCTTGCGGCGGCCGAGTTCTTCCATCACGCCGCCCTGATGCGTGTCTTCGATATCGACCGTCAGGTTTTCATACGGCTCGCACTTCACGCCGTCGATCTCTTGCAGCACCACGCGCGGACGCGACACCGCGAGTTCGTAACCTTCACGACGCATGTTCTCGACCAGAATGGTCAGATGAAGTTCGCCACGGCCCGAGACTTCGAACGTGGTTTCATCGCCCGTGTCTTTTACGCGCAGCGCGACGTTGTGGTTCAGTTCCTTGGTCAGACGATCGCGAATCTGGCGACTTGTCACGAACTTGCCTTCCTTGCCCGCCAGCGGCGACGAGTTCACGAGGAAGTTCATCGTCAGCGTGGGTTCATCGACGGTGATCATGGGCAGCGCTTCGGGATTGTCCGGCGCGCAGATAGTCACGCCAATGCCGATTTCTTCGATACCGTTGATCAGCACGATATCGCCCGCTTGCGCTTCCTCGACCTGCACGCGCTCCAGACCGTGGAACGACAGCACCTGATTGATCTTGCGATTCAGGATTGCGCCGTCCGGACCCGAACGCACGGCCACTTGCATGCCCGGACGGATACGGCCACGCGCCACACGGCCCACGCCGATACGGCCAACGTACGAGTTGTAGTCGAGCGACGTGATTTGCAGTTGCAGCGGACCGTCCGGATCAGCCGGGCGAACCGGCACGTGTTCAAGAATGGCTTCGAACAGCGGACGCATGGTGCCTTCGCGCACGTCAGGGTTCAAACCGGCGAAACCGTTCAGACCCGATGCGTACACGATCGGGAAATCGAGTTGTTCTTCCGTCGCGCCGAGCTTGTCGAACAGATCGAAGGTCTGGTTGATGACCCAGTCAATACGCGCGCCCGGACGGTCCACCTTGTTGACGACGACGATCGGCTTGAGACCGAGCGCGAGCGCCTTCTTGGTCACGAAGCGCGTTTGCGGCATCGGGCCTTCGACGGCATCGACCAGCAGCAAAACGGAATCGACCATCGACAGCACGCGCTCCACTTCGCCGCCGAAGTCCGCGTGTCCGGGCGTATCGACGATATTGATGTGCGTGCCTTCGTATTCGACCGCGCAGTTCTTCGCGAGAATCGTGATGCCGCGTTCCTTTTCGATGTCGTTCGAGTCCATGACCCGTTCGGCAACTTGCTGGTTTTCACGGAAGGTGCCCGACTGGCGAAGCAGTTGGTCGACGAGCGTAGTCTTGCCGTGGTCGACGTGGGCGATGATGGCGATATTGCGAAGGGCGCGAGTCATAAGAGGATGTCTTGGTTTGTGCGCCGTCGGAGCGGACCTTCTCCGGTGAGAAAGCCCTCTGGCTCGGCAACCCTTCATGAAGCGTCATGCGTACGTGCACATAAAAGTCTGCGCGTTGCATGAAAACCGTGGGTCCGGCGCGGTGAGAACCCAAAAGTATAGCACGCACGAATGTCGCTTTCTTGCAATAGGACGCGACCCGGAACGCGCTTGCGCACTCTGTCGCAGATGCCCGACAGTTCTTCAATGCTTGCCGCCGGTCAGCTAAGCGCCGCAGCGATTATTAAGCGTCTCTGGAAAACATCCTTGCAGCATCTGAAACACGCTCCTATAATCCTGCCTAGTCAACTATTGCAAGCGCACGATTATTTTCATGAGCGACGATCTCAACCCGCCCAACAGCGCGTCCGCGATCAACGATTACGTGCTGAGCGAAAGCGTCGGCTACCTCATCAGCCGCGTGCGCTCGACGATGTGGAACATGGTCACGCAACACACATCGTCGGAACTTGGCATCACCAGCACGCAGGCCAGCATCATGTTCATGCTGGCGGTCGGCAAGTGCGCGACGGCAGCGGATATCGCGCGCGAATACGGCATCGATGCCAGCGCGGTGACGCGTCTGATCGACCGGTTGGAAAAGCGCGGGCTCCTGTCGCGCGTACGCAGCGAGCAGGACCGGCGCGTCGTACGCCTCGCCCTCACCGACGATGGCCGCGCGATGGCCGAGCAGGTTCCTGCCATCTTCACGCGTGTTCTGGATAGCCTGCTCTCGGGCTTCTCGCCGGAAGAAGTCGGCTTTCTCAAAAACATGTTGCGCCGGATACTGGCGAATTCGTGCGATCCATCGGCGGCGGCGTTGCTCGCTGGCGCCGGCAAGAGCGCGTGATTGCATCGACAATCAAATCAGCGACGAAATCAGGCGCGAAAGCCTACAAAATGATTGCAAGGTCCATCTTTAACTCTGATTCAAAGAGACGAGCGATGAAACACCTCTCCTTGCCTGCACGACGGGGCAGCCGATTGACGAAAAGCGCTGTGGCCGCTGCGGCCGCGCTGTTCGTCGCGGGCTGCGCGAACTACGCGGGCATTTCGAGCGACAAGCAGATCGCTTCGCCCGACAACTATCAGGCCACGCAAAGCGTGCCCGGACAAGGCGGCCAGTGGCCGACGCTCGACTGGGCCAATCAGTTCGGCGATCCGCAACTGCCGAAGCTGATCGACGAAGCGCTGTCGGATGCGCCGACCATCGCGCAGGCGCAGGCGCGGATCGCGAAGGCATCGGCGTATATCGAGAGTTCGCGCTCGTCGCTGTATCCGAAGGTCAACGGCTCGTATTCGTGGAACCGCGAGTTGTTCTCGGGCAATGCGCTGTATCCGCCGCCGTACGGTGGCACGTGGTATAGCGAGAACAATGTGCTGGCGAGCGCATCGTGGGATCTGGATCTGTGGGGCAAGAACCGCTCGCGTCTGAATATGGCGGTGTCGCAGGAAAAGGCGGCCGAAGCGGATATGCAGCAGGCGCGCGTGACGCTGTCGGCATCGGTGGCGCGCACGTATAACCAGCTCGCCCTGCTCTACGCGCTGCGCGATGTTACACAGCGCGAAATCGCCAATCGCGAAAACGTCGGGCGCATTACCAACGGACGCGTCGCCGCCGGACTCGATACCAACGTCGAGCGCCGCACCGCCGAGGGCAACGTCGCGACCAGCCAGACCAATTTGAGCGATCTCGACGGGCAGATCGAATCGGTGCGGTATCAGCTTGCCGCGCTGCTTGGCAAAGGTCCGGATCGCGGTTTGCAGATCGCCAATCCGGTGATCGATACGAAAGTTAATCTCGCCCTGCCGGATAACGTGCCCGCCGATCTGATCTCGCGCCGCCCGGATATCGTCGCGGCGCGCTGGCAGGTGGAAGCGGCCACGCACAATATCAAGGAAGCGAAGGCCGAGTTCTTCCCGGACATCAATCTGGCTGCGGGCTTCGGTTTCGACGCGTTCGGCTGGGGCCGATTCCTGACCGCAGGCAGCCGTCAGATTCAGGCCGGCCCGGCCGTCCATCTGCCGATTTTCGATGCCGGCGCGCTGCGTTCGCAGTTGAAAGGCCGCTACGCCGATTTCGATAACGACGTCGCCAGCTACAACCAGACGCTGATCAACGCGCTGAACGACGTGGCGACCAATATCTCGTCGATCCGCGCCGTAGAAAAGCAAATGAACGATGCCAACCGCGCGCTGACCGCCGCGACGAGCGCGTACAACCTCGCCGTGATCCGCTACAAAGCGGGTTTGTCGCCACAACTGCAAGTGCTGACGGCGGACCAAAACCGCCTCGCCAACGAGCAGACGGTGACCAACCTGCGCATGCGCCGCAGCGATCTGCAGATTGCGCTGATCCGCGCACTGGGCGGCGGTTTCGATGCGACGAATACGAATCTCGCCATCGACGGGAGCGGGCATAAAGCATCGACTGCATCGACCAATCAAGCCGCGAACTGAGCACGTAATAAGCACGCAACACGACAAAGACGAAATACCCGGAGCCTTTCATGAGCGACCCTAATCAAAAAGCCGCCAGCGCCACGGCAGCCGCGCCAGCGCCCAAGCAGAGCAATACCAAGCGCCGCGTGCTGATGAGCCTGATCGTGCTCGTCATTATCATTGCGGCCGTCGCGTACGGTCTGTACTACTTTCTCGTCGCGCGCTTCCACGAATCCACCGACGATGCCTACGTGAACGGCAATGTCGTGCAGATCACACCGCAGGTCACGGGCACGGTCATCTCCGTGAACGCGGACGATACGCAGACCGTGAAAATGGGCGATCCGCTGGTGACGCTCGATCCCGCCGATTCCAAAGTCGCGCTCGATTCCGCCGAAGCGAATCTCGCGCAGACCGTGCGTCAGGTGCGCACGTACTTCGTGAACAACGGTCAGTACGAAGCGCAGATCGCGCTGCGCCGCTCGGACTTGTCGCGCGCGCAGGACGACTTCAAGCGCCGTATGCAGGTGGCGCAGACGGGCGCGGTATCGCAGGAAGAAATCTCGCATGCACGCGATGCCGTGCGCGGCGCGCAAGCCGCACTCGATGCCGCCGAGCAGGAACTCGCGTCGAACCGTTCGCTGACCGCGAACACGAGCATCGCCGAGCATCCGAATGTGCTGGCCGCCGCCGCGAAGGTGCGTGACTCGTACATCAACTATGCGCGTAACACGCTGCCCGCGCCGGTCACGGGTTATGTGGCGAAGCGTTCGGTGCAGGTCGGCCAGCGCGTCGCGCCTGGCAATCCGCTGATGGCGATCGTGCCGCTCAACGGCGTCTGGGTCGATGCCAACTTCAAGGAAGTGCAGTTGAAGCATATGCACATCGGCCAGCCGGTTGAACTGACGGCCGACCTGTACGGTTCGGGCGTCGTATATCACGGCAAGGTGATCGGCTTCTCGGCGGGCACGGGTTCGGCGTTCTCGCTCTTGCCCGCGCAGAACGCGACGGGTAACTGGATCAAGGTCGTGCAGCGTCTGCCGGTGCGTATCCAGCTCGATCCGAAGGAACTGGAACAGCATCCGCTGCGTATCGGCCTGTCGATGGACGTGGACGTGACCATCAAGGACGATCAGGGCGGCCAGCTCGGCAACGCGCCGAACACGGTGTATCAAACCAACGTGTTCGACAACTACGGCGCACAGGCCGATCAGGAAATCGCGCGCATCATCCAGCAGAACGCAGGCACGCAAAGCACGTCGATGCGCGGCAACGGCATTGGCAGTAGCAAAGGCAACGAGGCGTCGAAAACGGCGTCGGCTGCCAAGCTGATGTAAGCGGACGAGGCTCATGGCTCAGCAAAACATCGCTCACGCGCCGCTCGAAGGCGGAAAGCTCGTTATCGGGACGATCGCCGTATCGCTCGCGGTGTTCATGAACGTGCTCGATACGTCGATCGCGAACGTGTCGATTCCGTCGATTTCGGGTGATCTCGGCGTCTCGTCCGATCAGGGCACGTGGGTGATTACGTCGTTCGCGGTCGCCAACGCGATCTCGGTGCCGCTGACGGGCTGGCTTACGCAGCGCATGGGCCAGTTCCGGCTGTTTATCGGCTCGATCATTCTGTTCGTGATCGCGTCGTGGCTGTGCGGGCTCGCGCCGACGCTGCCCTTCCTGCTCGCCGCGCGCGTGCTGCAAGGCGCGGTCGCCGGTCCGATGATTCCGCTGTCGCAAACGCTGTTGCTCGCGAGTTATCCACGGGAGAAAGCGCCGGTCGCCTTGTCGATGTGGTCGATGACCACGCTGATCGCACCGGTCGCCGGCCCGATTCTCGGCGGCTGGATCTCCGACAATATCTCGTGGCCGTGGATTTTCTACGTCAACATTCCGGTCGGCATTCTGGCTGCGGGCGCGACGTATGTGATCTTCCGCGACCGCGATTCGGCCATCCGCAAGGCGCCGATCGATGTCGTCGGACTCGCGCTGCTGGTGATTTGGGTCGGCTCGTTGCAGGTCATGCTCGACAAGGGCAAGGACCTCGACTGGTTCAATTCGACGACCATCGTCGTGCTGGCGCTGGTGGCGGTGATCGCGTTTGCGTTCTTTATCGTGTGGGAATTGACGGCGGAACATCCGGTCGTCGATTTGTCGCTGTTTGCGTTGCGTAACTTCAGCGGCGGGACGATTGCGCTATCCGTCGGCTACGGTTTGTACTTCGGCAATCTGGTGCTGTTGCCGCTGTGGTTGCAGACCGTGATCGGCTACACGGCCACCGACGCGGGTCTGGTGATGGCCCCTGTCGGTCTGTTCGCCGTGCTGTTATCGCCCATCACCGGCAAGTTCCTTCCGCGCACCGATCCGCGTCGTATCGCGACGGCGGCGTTCATCATCTTCGCGCTGTGCTTCTGGATGCGCTCGCGTTACACGACCGGCGTGGATACATGGTCGCTCACGCTGCCCACGATTATTCAGGGTATCGCGATGGCGGGCTTCTTTATTCCGCTGGTGTCGATCACCTTGTCGGGCTTGCCGGGGCATCGGATTCCGGCGGCGTCGGGCTTGTCGAACTTCGTGCGGATCATGTGCGGCGGTATCGGCACGTCGATCTTTTCGACGGCTTGGGAACATCGCTCGATCTTCCATCACACGCAACTGGTCGAACAGGCGAACGCGTTCAACCCGACCTTCAACAATTCGATGCAGCAAATGGGCGCGCTCGGCTTCTCGCAGGATCAGACCGTCGGCCTGTTCAACAGCATGGCGACGCAGCAAGCCGCACAGCTCGGCGTGAACGATATGTTCTATATCTCGGCGGGGATTTTTATCGCGCTGATTGCGCTGATCTGGATTACCAAGCCTGAGCGTTCAGGCGGCGGGGATTCGGCGGCGGCGTCCGCAGCACACTGATGTGAGAAGGCCCGGATTCGATATCCGGGCCTTCTTTATTGTGCTGTGACGATCAGGCGTTCAGGCGCAAGCACGCCCTCGCCCGCTTTTGCGACGCCCAGCAATCGGTCGCCTTGTTGCGCATAAACACGTACGCGGCCTTCTTCGAGACGCGTGCTGACCACGTCGGCAAGACGCAGGCGCTGGCCGTGGAGAAAGCGCTTCGTGGCTTCGTCGTCGAGTTTCACTGCGGGGAAAGTCGATAGCAACGCATCGACCGGTTGCAGGCGTTGGTCGCGCTCGGCTTCGCTGAGCGCTTGGAGTTCATCGAGCGTGATCGCGTTTTCCAGCGTCAACGCACCGACGCCCGTACGACGCAGCGCAGTCAGATGCGCCCCGCATCCCAAAATCTCACCGATATCCTCAGCCAGCGTGCGCACGTATGTGCCTTTGCTGCACGTCACGCGAAACGTCACCAGCGGCAGCGCGCACGCGATCATCTCCAACGCGAGAATCGTCACCTGGCGGCCTTCGCGCTCAACCGTTTGCCCGGCGCGCGCGTATTCGTACAGCGGCTTGCCGTCGCGTTTCAACGCGGAATACATCGGCGGGACTTGGGTGATTTCGCCTTTGAATTTACCGAGCGCTTTGACGACGGCAGCCTCATCACATGTAACGTCGCGCGTATCGATGGCCTCGCCTTCGGCATCGCCCGTCGTGGTGCGAATGCCAAGGCGCATCGTCGCTTCGTAGGTCTTGTCGGCTTCGAGCAAATCCTGCGAAAACTTCGTCGCCTCACCGAAGCACAACGGCAACAAACCCGTCGCGAGCGGATCGAGCGTGCCCGTGTGGCCCGCCTTCTTCGCCAGATAAATGCGCTTCGCCTTGATCAGCGCGTCGTTGCTCGACAGACCGAGCGGCTTGTCCAGCAGCAACACGCCATCGAGCGCGCGGCGCGGAATCTTCGGACCGCCTTTCACTTACGCGCCTTCCTGATCTTCATCGGCATCTTTCGCGCGCGTCGCATTCGCTTCATCGATCAAACGCGACATTTCCACGGCCTTTTCGATCGTCTGGTCGTAGTGGAAATGCAGCGTCGGCACCGTATGAATATGCAGGCGCTTGAACAGCAAATTATGCAGATGCCCCGCCGCGTGATTCAGCCCTTCCTGCGTCTGCTTCGGATCGCCGGTCAGCGTCGTGAAATAGATTTTCGCGTGCGCGTAATCGGGCGTCAGTTCGACGCTCTGAATCGTCACCATTCCGATACGCGGATCCTTCACTTCGCGCATCAGCTCGGAGAGATCGCGCTGAATCTGGTCCGCGATCTGCACATTGCGATTCGCCGATGTCTTTCTTTTAGCCATGATGTTTGTTCCGTATCTCTTTCGCGCCGCTTAAGTAAAAAGGGCGGAGCGAGCCGCAAGGCCCGCTCCGCCCCTAACCGCTGCGGCTAGCGCATTACAGCGTACGCGCCACTTCGGTCACTTCGAAGACTTCGAACTGATCGCCTTCGACGATATCGCTGAAGTTCTTGATCGACATACCGCACTCGAAGCCCTGACGCACTTCCTTCACGTCGTCCTTGAAGCGCTTGAGCGAATCCAGCTCGCCGGTGTGGATCACGACGTTGTTGCGGATCACGCGCACCGACGAGGAACGCTTGACCACGCCGTCCGTGACCATACAACCCGCGATCAGACCGACCTTCGGCACGCGGATAACCTGACGCACCTCGACCATGCCCGTCACCGTCTCGCGCTTCTCCGGCGCCAGCATGCCGGACATCGCTGCCTTCACCTCATCCACTGCGTCATAGATGATGTTGTAGTAGCGGATATCGATGCCGTTCGCTTCGGCAACCTTGCGCGCCTGAGCATCCGCACGCGTGTTGAAGCCGATGATGACCGCCTTCGATGCCGTCGCCAGATTGACGTCCGACTCGCTGATCGCGCCGACCGCGCTGTGCACGATCTGCACACGCACTTCGCTCGTCGACAGCTTGAGCAGCGACTGCACCAACGCTTCCTGCGAGCCCTGCACGTCCGCCTTGACGATAAGCGGCAGGTTCTGCACTTCGCCTTCGCCCATCTGTTCGAGCATGTTTTCGAGTTTGGCGGCCTGCTGCTTGGCCAGCTTCACATCGCGGAACTTGCCCTGACGGAACAACGCGATTTCGCGCGCCTTGCGCTCGTCCGGCAACACGATGACTTCCTCGCCCGCCGCCGGCACTTCCGACAGACCCTGGATTTCCACCGGGATCGACGGACCTGCCGATTTGGTCGGCTTGCCGGTTTCGTCCAGCATGGCGCGAACGCGGCCGTAAGCGCTGCCCGCCAGAACCACGTCGCCGCGATTCAGCGTGCCCGACTGCACGAGGATGGTCGCGACCGCGCCCTTACCCTTGTCCAGCTTGGCTTCGATGACGAGACCCTTGGCGGCGGCTTCCACCGGCGCGGTCAGTTCCATCACTTCGGCCTGCAACGACACGTTTTCCAGCAGATCGTCGATACCCTTGCCGGTCTTCGCCGACACTTCGAGGAACGGCGAATCGCCACCGTATTCTTCCGGCACGACGCCTTCCGCGACCAATTCCTGCTTCACGCGATCCGGGTTGGCATCCTGCTTGTCGATCTTGTTGATCGCGACGACGATCGGCACGCCGCCCGCCTTCGCGTGGGCGATCGCTTCCTTCGTCTGCGGCATCACGCCATCGTCCGCTGCAACCACCAGAATGACGATGTCGGTTGCCTTCGCACCGCGCGCACGCATGGCCGTGAAGGCCTCGTGACCCGGCGTGTCGAGGAAGGTGATGACGCCACGCGGCGTTTCGACGTGATACGCGCCGATATGCTGCGTAATGCCGCCCGCTTCGCCCGCCGCCACTTTCGCGCGACGGATGTAATCCAGCAGCGAGGTCTTGCCGTGATCGACGTGACCCATGACGGTGACGACCGGCGGACGCGGCAGCTTCTCTGCCGTATCTTCCGTTGCTTCGCCTTCGACCAGCAGCGCTTCCGGATCGTCCAGCTTTGCCGCGACCGCGCGATGGCCCAGTTCTTCGACGACGATCATCGCCGTTTCCTGGTCCAGCACCTGATTGATCGTGACCATCTGGCCCAGCTTCATCATCACCTTGATGACTTCCGAAGCCTTCACCGACATCTTGTGTGCGAGATCCGCGACCGAAATGGTTTCCGGCACGTGCACTTCACGCACGATGGGTTCCGTCGGCGCCTGGAACGACGTCTGTTCCTGATGCTTGCCGCGACCCTTCGGACCGCCGCGCCAGCCGCGATCGACGCCGCCGCTGGAGTCGCCACGCGTCTTCATGCCACGGCGCTTCGATGCGTCGTCCTGCGACCAGCCGCCCTTGCCAGCCTTCTTCTTGTCGCCAGCGCCTGCCGGTGCCGTCGATGCCGGTGCGGCCGCGCCACCGCCAGCCGCCGGCTTCTTTGCCGCTGCTGCGGGACGAGCCGACTGCGCGCCTTCCGGCTTGGCGGGCTTGTGCAGCGTGCCCTTGGCTTCAGCAGCCTTCGCCGGTTCCGCGGCCTTGGCAGCCGCTGGTGCCGGTTCCGGCGCCTTGACTTGCGCCTTGCGCGGCGTGCTCATCATTTCGCGGATAGCGCGTGCTTCGGCTTCTGCCGCTGCACGACGCTTCGCAATCGCTTCCTGCTCGACGCGCGCCTTTTCGGCCTTCGCCTTCGCGTCTTCTTCCGCCTTCTTGGCGGCTTCGCGTTGCGCAGCGCGCTCGCTCGCAGCCTTCTCTTCCGCAGCCTTTTCAGCCTTCGCGGCCTTCTCAGCGGCTTCGCGCTGAGCAGCGGAATCGTCCTGCTTCGGTTCCGGCTTGGCTTCCGCCGCCGGTTGCTGCGTACGCGCTTCCTGACGCGCGGCCTGCGCCGCACGCGAGATTTCCGCAGCCTGAGCCGCAGCCGCCGCACGGCGCGCCGCTTCCTCTTCCTGCTTCTTGCGCTCGGCTTCCGCCGCTTCTTCGCGGGAACGACGCTCGGCTTCTTCCTGCTCGAGCTTCGCCTGACGCTCTTTCAGCTCGCGCTCTTCGCGCTCGAGCTGCTCGGCGGCACGGCGCGCTTCTTCCTCGCGACGCTGAAGCTCGGCTTCATCGACTTCCGGTTCCTCGACGTGATTCGCGGCCGACTCGGTTTGCTCCGCACCGGTTTCATCGCGTTTCACGAACACACGCTTCTTGCGCACCTCGACCTGAATGGTGCGAGCCTTACCCGTTGCGTCGGATTGCTTGATTTCCGACGTATGCCGGCGGGTCAGAGTGATCTTGCGCTTGTCGGCGTCGGCGGAACCGTGCGACTTGCGCAAATGGTCGAGCAGACGCGCCTTGTCCGTTTCGGACAGGTCATCGTTCGCGCTCGCTTTCTGGACGCCAGCCGCCTGCAGTTGCTCTAGCAACACGCCTGCAGGCATTTTGAGTTCCGCGGCAAATTGGGCTACGTTGTTACTCGCCATTCATTCCTCTTGATGCAAGGAAATATCCTTGCTGTTAGATCGGGGTCACGCGGCCGAACTGGCCGCCAAATTTCAGTGCGCCATGGTCATTTCTCACTGGAACCAGTGTTCACGTGCTTTCATGATCAACGCCTTAGCGGCATCCTCTTCCATACCGGTCATTTCGACCAATTCATCTACTGCCAGCTCCGCGAGTTCGTCGCGGTTCTGAATCTGGTGTTCGGAGAGCTTCGCGAGCAGGTCGCCGTCCATGCCTTCGAGGCTCTTCAGATCGAGCGCGACGCCTTCCACTTTCTCTTCATTGGCGATGGCCTGCGTCAGCAGCGCGTCGCGGGAGCGATTGCGCAGCTCGTGCACGGTGTCTTCGTCGAAGGCTTCGATTTCGAGCATTTCGTTGAGCGGCACGTAGGCGATTTCTTCGAGGCTGGTGAAGCCTTCGTCGATCAGGATGTCGGCGACTTCCTCGTCCACATCCAGACGCGCCATGAACAGCTCGCGCAACTTGCCACGCTCTTCGTTCTGCTTCAACGCCGACTCGTCCGGCGTCATGATATTGATTTGCCAGCCGGTGAGTTCGCTGGCGAGTCTCACGTTCTGGCCAGCACGGCCGATGGCGACCGCCAGTTCGTTTTCGTCCACGACCACGTCCATCGCGTGCTTTTCTTCATCGACGACGATCGACTGGACGGCTGCCGGCGCAAGGGCGCCGATCACGAACTGTGCGGGATCTTCCGACCATAGCACGATGTCCACGTTCTCGCCACCGAGCTCATTGCGCACGGCCTGCACACGCGAACCGCGGATGCCCACGCACGTACCGATCGGGTCGATACGCTTGTCATAAGCGATCACACCGATTTTCGCACGCACGCCGGGATCGCGCGCGGCCGCCTTGATTTCAAGCAGGCCTTGTTCGATTTCCGGCACTTCCAGTTCGAACAGCTTCATCAGGAACTCGGGCGCGGTGCGCGAGAGTTCGATCTGCGGGCCACGCGCCGTACGGTCCACCTTGGCGATATACGCACGCACGCGGTCGCCCACGCGCAGGTTTTCCTTCGGAATCAGCTGGTCGCGGCGCAGCAGCGCTTCGACACGGCCCGATTCGACGATGAAATTGCCCTTGTCCAGACGCTTGACCGAGCCGGTCATGATCTTTTCGCCGCGTTCCAGGAAGTCGTTCAGGATCTGCTCGCGCTCGGCGTCGCGCACCTTCTGCAGAATGACCTGCTTGGCGGCCTGCGCGCCAATCCGGCCGAATTCGATCGACGGAATGGGCTGCTCGATGTAGTCATCGATCTCGGCGTCGGGCTTTTCTTCCTTCGCTTCGAACAACAGGATTTCCTGATCCGGCTCTTGCAGACCGGCTTCGTCCGGCACCACGCGCCAGCGGCGGAAGGTTTCGTGCTCGCCGCTTTCACGGTCGATCGCGACGCGAATATCGACGTCTTCCTCGAACAGCTTTTTCGTTGCCGAAGCCAGCGCTGCCTCCAGCGCTGCGTACACCACGTCCTTGTTGACGTTCTTTTCGCGCGCCAGCGCATCCGCCAGCATCAAAACTTCGCGACTCATTGTTTGCGGCTCCTAAAGTCAACCTTGGGGACGAGACGTGCGCGGTCGAGGTCCGCGAGCGTGAAATCAAGCATCGCGGCGCCGTCCTTCCCTTCAAATTCCAATCCGATATTGTCGCCTTGCGGGGCATGCAGAATGCCACGGTACGACTTGCGCCCGTCCAACGGCTTTTTCAATGTAATGACGACTTCGCTCCCCGCGAAGCGCTCGAAATCGCCGAGCTTCTTAAGCGGGCGATCGAGTCCGGGCGACGACACTTCGAGGCGGTCGTAGTCGAAATGTTCGACTTCGAGCACGTACTGGAGCTGACGCGTGACCTTCTCGCAATCCTCGATGGCGATGCCTGCGGGCTGGTCGATGTACACACGCAGCATGCCGCCTCCCGAACGCTCGAGATCGACAAGCTCGTAGCCCAGGCCCGAGACCGTGGTTTCAATCAATTCCGTCAGTTGCACAGTAACTCCAAGGTGTTCGCGCGCTCCACGCCGAAACACCTGCGGGCAGCGCCTTCCTGCGGGCGCGCACCCCTGCTCCCGAGATGCCGAACCAAAAAGCCAAAAAAAAATGGGCCAATGCCCATCTTTTTCAACCGAGGTCGCACCCGGGCAGCGAAGAAAAACTACGTGCCCAGCGACTTTGTGATTTTAGCCATTTTCCGAGATAAACGCAAACGTAAAGCGCCGGTTCAGGGCCGTTTGGCGTCGATTCGCATATTTTTTGGCAAAGTGCGATGCGGGTGAAGCGGCGGTCGAAAGCGCTTGCGTTCTCTCGACCGCCGATCGCTTACTGACTTACCGGCCGCGCGGACGATTACGTCCGCCGCCCGGCTTGCCTTGTGCCGCCTGACCGCCCTGGCCCTGACGATTGCCACGCGGCGCGTTCCCGCCCGGACCACGCTTGCCCGCGCCGCCGCCGTTGCCGCCCATGCCCTGCGGCCCGCCTTGCGGACGCGCGCCGCGTGCCTGACGCGGACCATTGGCGCGATTGCCGTTCGGCTCGTTACCACCGATGCGATTGCCGTTCGCCTCGCCGCGGCCATTGCGACGGCCTGTGCCGCCCATGCCGCCGCCCGCGTTGCCGCCACCGAATCCACCGCCCATGCCACCCATGCCGAACGTGCCCGGCATGCTGCCGCTCGACGGACCGCGACGCCCGCCGCGACCATTGGGCGTCTGTTGCTGCGCCATCCGCGAGTGCGAGCTGAGCACCGGTTCGCGCGTAATGAAACCCATCGACGTTTGCATCGGATCGGGCTGTACGCGTGGGGTGGAGCTGCGACCGCCCTTTTCGGCTACCGGCGCTTTCAGGCCGACTGCCGCCATCAGGCTGCGCACTTCGTTGTCTTCGAGTTCTTCCCAACGGCCACGCTTCAGACCGCGCGGCAGCGCGATCGGACCGTGACGCGTGCGGATCAGCCGGCTGACCATCAGGCCAGCGGCTTCGAACATGCGGCGCACTTCACGATTGCGCCCTTCAGCCAGCGCGACGTGATACCAATGGTTCGTGCCTTCGCCGCCGCCGTCCTGAATACGCAGGAAGTTTGCCGGACCATCGTCGAGTTCGACGCCTTTCAGCAGCTTCTGCTTCATCCCTTCCGACAACTGGCCGACCACGCGCACCGCGTATTCACGCTCGACGCTGTATCGCGGGTGCATGAAGCGGTTCGCCAGATCGCCGGAGGTCGTGAGCAGCAGCAAGCCTTCAGTGTTGAAGTCGAGACGGCCGACCGCGAGCCATTTGGCGGTTTTCATCGACGGGAGTTTGTCGAACACGGACGGACGGCCTTCCGGGTCCGCGTGGCTGACGATTTCGCCGGTCGGCTTGTGATACAGCAGGATGCGCGGCGGCTTGCTCGCCAGCTTGCGCTTGATCGGCTTGCCGTTGATGCGTACCTGATCGGTCGGCAGAATCCGCTGGCCGATATGCGCCGGCTCGCCGTTCACAGACACGCGGCCCGCGATGATCAGTTCTTCCATGTCGCGGCGCGAGCCCATGCCCGCGTCGGCGAGAACCTTGTGGAGCTTCGGTGCGTCGTCGTCCGGTTCGAGCACGCGCTTTTGCTGAGGCGCGTTGCGGCCACGGCGGAGCATCGGAGCGCGCACGCCGGTGGTGCCGTTGTCGGCATCGAATGCGGGCGAAGTGACGTAGGCGAACAGATCGTCGCCGCCTGCAGCCGTCGAATTTTCCGTCGATGCAGCCGCTTCGTTGCGCGGCTGCTTGCCACGCTTTTGCTGCCCCTGCCCGTTCCTGCGATTCGCGTTGTCACGCGGCGCCTGCGGCTGCGTTGCCGATTCACCAGCGGCTTCGACGGTCGGCTCGGCGGCATCGCGGCGTGTATTTCTACGGCCGCCCTGACCCTGACCTTGGCCTTGCCCGCCCTCGGCCTTGGCTCGCGGCGCGCGCGGCGGCTTTCCGCTCGTGTCCTTGCGCGGCGCGCGGGCCTGTGCGGGCGCCACGCCATCCGGCGGCGTTTCGCTGACTGCAGCCGGCGCGCCGTCTTCGCCCTTCGTCTTGGCGACAGCGCGGCGTCGCGCGATCAGGCTGCGAGGACCGCGGCGCAATCCGCGACGCGGACGATCATCGCCCTCGCCGTTTTCGTCGTTGCGCTCGGCGCGCGTGCGGTCGCCGTTGTCGGCCGAATCCTGGGCGTCCGAGGCGTGCGCGGGCCGCGCGGATTCGGGCGAATCGCTGTCGTGGGAATGTGTCAAAACAACCTCAAATGTCGAATCGCGCGCCCATCGCGGGCACGTCAAAAATTTCCGCTGACCGGTCCGGCTATTCGTCTCGAAATCATCTTTTTAGAGAGCCGGTTTGCCGATCAGGGGCCATGCATTAATCAAAGCGATTCAGGTCGCTCAGGCGCGGCGCGCTCTGGGCTCCTCGGAGTCATCGTCGTCGAATTCGATGCCGTTCGACGGTGCCGCGTCGGAATCATCCTCATGCGCCGCGCTCTCTTCGCGGGCTGCGGCCGAATCCAATTCGCGGATCGTGCGTTCTTCTTCTGGCGTCTGCGCGCCGGGTTCGGACTGGGTTTCAGCATCGGCTTGCGCACGATCCGTTCCGAGTCCTGCCTGCGGTTCCGGCTCGACCTGCACTGTTTCGGCGATATCGACCGCGTCGGACATGTCGGCAGCGTGCCCTTCTTCGGCGTTGACCGGCGCTGCGTCGGCTTGTTCCCCCGCCGTCGCCACGCCTTCCGGAAAATCGATCGAATGCTGCGCGAACAGCGATGCTTCGAGTTGCGCGGACGGATTATCGAGAGCAGGCAATTCATCGAGCGCGGTCAGGCCGAGATCGTCGAGAAACTGCTTGGTCGTGGCATAGAGCGCCGGCCGGCCAGGCACATCGCGATGGCCGATGACTTCTATCCAGCTCCGGTCTTCCAACTGCTTCACGACCTGCGTGTTGACCGTCACGCCACGGATTTCTTCGATATCGCCCCGCGTAACCGGTTGCCGATAAGCAATGATTGCAAGTGTCTCGAGCACAGCGCGCGAATATTTCGGCGGCTTTTCCGGATGCAGCCGATCGAGATAAGCCCGCATTGCAGGCTTGCTCTGAAAGCGCCATCCCGACGCCAGTGCGACCAGTTCGACGCCACGGCCCGACCAGTCCGCCTTCAGGCTCTCCAGCAAGTTGCGCACCGTGTCCGCCGAAATGTCATCGGTGAACAGCTTGCGCAAATCACTCAGCCGCAGCGGTTCCTGCGCGCATATCAGAGCAGTCTCGAGGACGATTTTCGCCTCTTGGGTTTTCATGCAGCTTGGGTCAACCCTATATGGTCAATGATCCAATTCAAATCGAGTCTGAGCAGATGACTGCGCAAGCTTGAGCGCAGTTGAAGCGCTGCGGACGATAAAGCTGGACGCGGAGTTTCAAGACGCGCTCGCCCGATTTCTGATCGGTCATATTGATTGGGAGCACGCACCGGGGAGAGGCGACATTGGGCGGTCGGTGAGCGAACCGCCGGGCCATCCAGCCGGACGAAGTGGCGCTTTCCAGGACGAAAGCGCGTGACTGAGCGCCATATTACGCAAAAAGAACCGGGGCGTAAAGGTGATTCAAATAGGACGCTCAGACTCACTTTGCCGCGAGGAATGCGCGCAGCCGTTCGACGCCGACATCCAGGCGTGCGGGATCGCAGGCGTAGCACCATCGGACGAAGCCTTCGCCTTCGGCGCCGAACGCGCTGCCCGGCGCGAGACCGAGATGCGCCTCGCGGACCAGTTGCTTGCAAAGATCGAGGCTGCGCGCCGAACCTGGCAGCGAGAAGAACAGATACATCGCGCCGTCCGGGGCACGCACGTCAACGCCATCGATGGTCTGCAAGGCGCTGACCAGATGATCCCGGCTGGCGCGAAGATCGTGCACGAGCGATTGCGTGAATTTCTCGCCCTCTTCGACTGCAACGATGCCCGCCTGCTGCACGAACGACGGCGCGCACGACGTGTTGTACTCGACCAGCTTGCCGAGGTCGTCCATCAGGCGCGTGGGCGCGGTGAGCCAGCCGAGCCGCCAGCCGGTCATGAGCCACGCCTTCGAGAACGAATTGACCGCGATCACGCGTTCGTCGCGCGTGGCCAGATCGAGGAACGACGGCGCGACGCTGCCGTGGTCGCCGTAGTACAGGCGTTCGTAGACTTCGTCCGCAATGATCCAGATGCCGTGCTTGCGGCAGTGTTCCAGAACGGTGCGCTGTTGATCGCGCGTCATCGTCCAGCCGGTCGGGTTGTTCGGCGAGTTGATCATCAGCATGCGCGTGTCGGGCGTGAGCGCGGCGAGCAGCCGATCCAGATCGAGCGTCCAGCCTTGCTCGCCGTAGGTCAGCGAGACGGTTTCGACGCTCGCGCCGAGGATCTTCGGAATCTCGACCAGATTCGGCCACAGCGGCGTGACGGCGACCACGCGATCGCCCGCACCGGCCACGAGTTGGGCGGCGAGCATCAGCGCGTTCACGCCCGCGCTCGTCACTGCAATGTGATCCGCCGATGTCTCGCCGTGCAGCGCGCTGACGTATCGCGCGAGCGCACTGCGCAGCGGCGCGATGCCGAGGTTGTGCGTGTAGAAGGTTGCGCCGTCGGCGAGCGCGCGGCTGGCGGCATCGCGGATAAAGGCAGGCGTCACGCGATCCGACTCGCCAAACCAGAACGGCAGCACGTCCGGCACGCCGAAGCCGGCGTTCGCCACCTCGCGAATCTGCGACGGCCGCAGCGCCCGCACCGCGTCGCGCGCGTTCGGCGCGCCGATCGCACTGTTTCCGTGCGCACCCGTGAGTTCGCCCAATTCCGCGCGCACCGCGCCTTCCGATTCACTCATTGCCCGCCCCGTCGATGAAAAGCGCAGTCTAACGCGCCCGCTATTATTTCGAGATAACGCCTCAGCCCAGTTCTTCCGCCCGCGCCGGCAACGACGCGATCAGCGACCACACCGATTCCGCCGCCGGTGACAGCGACCGGTCGCGCCGCCGCACCAGTTCGACCGTGCGTTCCGCGCGCGGCTCCAGCGGCCGCGCCACCAGCGATGAATCCGCCGGCAACGGCAACGCGAGCCACGGCAGCACGCTCACGCCGACGCCCGCCTCCACCAGCCCGAACACCGTCGCCGGATGGCCGAGTTCCTGCACGACGTTGGCCTCGACGCCGTGCTCTTGCATCACGGCATCGATGATCGGGCGGCTGCCGGACGCGTGATCGAGCATCACCAGCGGCTGGCCCGCCAGCGATGCCCACGCCACGGCTTTCCCGCGTGCGAGCGAATGATCGCCGCGTGCGACGAGGCAGAAGGAATCGGTCATGACGGTTTCGCCGTGCAGATCGTCGGATGAGAACGGGCCGACCACCACGCCGAAATCGACTTCGCCCGATTTCACCTTGCGCAGAACGTCGGATTGCACGTCGTCGCGCAGGCTGAGGGTGACGAGCGGAAACTGTTCGAGCGCGGCGGCGATCACGCGCGGCATCAACCGGCAGGCGATCGTCGGACTGGCGGCGACGATCACGCGGCCGCGCTTCTGCTGGCCCAGATCGCGAACCTCGCGCAGGGCTTCATCGAGATCGGCAAGCAGCCGCGACACGGTGCCGACCAGGTTGATGCCGACATCGGTTAACTGAACCTCACGCGTGGTGCGATCGATCAGCTTCAATCCGATCTCGCCTTCCAGCTCGCGCACGCAGCGGCTCACCGCCGATTGCGTCAGGCCAATTTCATCTCCGGCGCGGCTGAAGCTGCGCAGCCTCGACACTTCGATAAACACCCGCAACTGCCGTAACGTCACATTCAGCGGCGCACTCATTCGAATCACTCATCAATCAATCTGTTTCATGCGCAATTATACGACCTGAATAATGCGAACCACGTCACGAACGAGCGTTTCGATGCAGTGCAGCAAATCCGCGTAACGCACGCTAGCTGGGCCTATTGCACTTGATTGGTGATTGTCCCGATTTCTTAATCAGTCCATTTCGGGTCTCATACGGGCCATGCTGGCATCGCGTCAGCCTACTGCCACGGGACTTTCCCGGGTTTTGCAAGTCTCATGGCACGGTTCTCGCATTTCATTGCGCACAGAGGTCGGGGTCACGCGGTTATTTCGAAAAATCGTTCGCCGCTATCCGCTCCGACCTTTCCTGGTATTCGTTCTTCGAATTCCGACCAGAGTGCGCGGCGCGGGGCAGCGCACCGGGGTTAGCTTCGCTGAGGTGAGATATGGTGCTGTTCGACGATTTGAGAGATAACGAGTGGGCGCTGGTTGAGGCGCTGTTCTGTTCCGAGCCTGCTCGCAGCGAGCGGCGCGGTCGTCCGCGTGTCGAAGCGCGGTCGGTAGTCAACGCCGTGCTCTGGGTGCTCTCGACCGGTGAAGGCTGGTCGAAGCTGCCGGGCCGCTATCCTTCGCCGCCCACGTGCCGCCGTCGTTTCGACGAGTGGCAGGCCGACGGCACGCTGGCCGAGATCGTGAAGCGGTTGTCCAGCAACGGCCGTGAGGTTTCGTTGCGCGGCCGTATCGGTTCGAGCGCGGCCAAGCCGCCTGCTCCGCCGAGCCGCGACCGTCTGCGTGGCGCGTTCTGGACCAATCCGGAATCGTGGCGCGCGCCGGCGAAGATGGCATAAACGTTCAGCGCTCCGCCTGAGCCTAGTTGCCGGACATTCCGGCTGCCGGGTTCGGTTGCTGCACACATCGCGCGCAGGCTTTGTCCTGCGCTCTCTGCTTCCCCTCTGAAATCGTCCGACTCGCGTCGTCCGCGGCGCGAGCGTCTTCTCACCTTCACGGTGCGGACGTCGCGACGAAACAACTCTTTACCAATGCTTACAGCGCCATTTGGCTGATGCGCTTAGCTTGGTAAGTGATCGAACAGGCTCCACGAGGGCTTGAGGACACTTACCATGAAGGCATTGATACTGCTCGCTTCCGGCGCACTTAGCGCATTGGTCGGCGTGGCGGCATCCGCACAGGCACAGCCGCCGCCCGCATCCGATTTGTACGTCAGCACCAAAACCGCGATGGGTTCACCGCGTGATGCCGTTCGCACGCGCGAAGTGACGCCGCCTACGCCGCGCGGCGATTTGCGTGGCGATATCGCCAGCAACGCGCGCGCACGACCCGATTCCGAACGGGAAGACCGTTCGCGTCAGCATTGAGAGTGTGAATCGCCGGAACCACTTGGGCGGACGTGAGTCACACCCATTGCCATGAGCACAGCGTGGCAGCAATAAGATCCGGTCTGCCCGTGTCTCCGCGACACGGGCTTTTTTTTGGAAGTCGGATCGTCCGATGACCGTCCGATAAGTGGCACGAATCCACCGACGACAACGCACCCTCGACCCGTCTGTCGACCGTTTACTTCCGACGATTCCCCCGCAACCGGTGCGTTGCACGCCGCCGGTTCAGGCGTCGTTAAACCCTTGCTTCCAGCGCCACTTCTTGGCCGCCGAAGGTATAGCGTTCGGCACGCCTTAAATCCCAGTCGATGGAACGTTCATCGCGTGAAAGACGCGTGAACTCGTTTTTGCCGCGCTCCGTCACCACCGCGATATCGACCGGTGCATGAAAACCGGGCGCGGGAGCGACAGTTCGTTGACGCGTAAGCTCGAGCAGGCCGAGCGCGCGCAAAAGATCGAAAACATTGGGACGTTTCGCCCAGGGAACCTGACGATACTGCGCTCGGCGAAGTGCTTCGAGTACCGCTTCGTTAGAATACGTGGTCATCTCGTTCTTTCTTCCTGTGCAGCCATGACGACGCGCGTGACGGTCGCAAGACGGTTCGCGACGTCGACTAAACGCGGCGCGCCGAATTTCGCGCTGACAAACTGCTGACTTCCTGCAGTGCGAATGTTTGGCCGCCGCTTGCGTTAGGTGCTGCTTTTTATTACAAGCCCCCGTGTGAGCGCGCTGATCACGCGCTTTCCTGCGACACCCGCCGATGCGTTCCCGTGTACGCGATGACGGAACGTTTCTCTCTCAAACCAATACGTTACCCCAATCAAATTGGTTCTCATCACCTTATTGCTGCTTTTTTTTGCATTATTTGCGCTTTGGCGACGCCGGCGCGTGCAAATCGCCATCGTGATCGTGCTGCTCGCATGGGCGTTCGGTTCGGGATTGCTGACCCAACGCTTGCTCGATGTCGCACAAGACGGCTATCTCACTGTTTCCGAGCCGCATTTCACGCCTGACACCACGCTCGTGCTACTTGGCGGCGGCACCGATCGTGAAGATTCGGGACTCGTACCGAAACAGGATTCGATGGCGCGCATCGCCGCTACGGCGCGTCTTTACGGTCAATGCAAGCAAACCGGCGCGACCTGCAAGGTGATCGTGAGCGGCGGCGATCCACAACGTCACGGTCAGGCCGAAGCGGATAACTATGCGCCGTATCTCATCGCACAGGGCGTCGCTCCGGGCGATCTGACGCGCGAAAACCGCAGTCTCAATACGTACCAGAACGCGCGAAACGTAGCCGCAATAGTCGGGCATTCACATGACAACGGTTTGATCGTCGTCACATCTGCATATCATATGCGCCGCGCGCTGGATGCCTTCGCAGCCTTTGGATATTCCCCGCAGTACTACGTTTCCGATGTACGGCAGAGTACGCTAACGGTGTTTCCACGTTTCAGAAGCTTTGAAAACGGCGAGCTCGCTGCGCATGAGCTGATTGGTGTTGCGCGCTTTCACGTGTGGCGCTGGCTGCATTGGTATTGAGTTCGATCAATGAATCGCCCTGCGGGGCGCGCAAAAATCATTCAGGAGTAGCAAGCAAATCCGGACATCGATATGATTGCGTTCCGGCCGCGGCAGTGCGCACGACACACCGCTGACCGATTCTCGGCTTATGATCGGGGTGTCTGGGTTTAAGGTGCGGTTTGCTTCGGCTTATCGCGCCAACGTTTGCGGTATCGCGCCGGGAGCGTTTTTTGCTCAGACATGAGCGTTTTTCCGACCGGATCGGACAGACGATTCCCGGGTTCAACTGCTATTAGGAGGTAACAATGAAGAAAGTGTCCCTGGCTGTTCTGTTGTCGCTTGGCGCGATCGCAACGAGCGCTTTTGCGCAGAGCGATCAAGGCGTGCGGATGAGCACCGATCCCGCCGTCGCCGCCGACGTCGAGTCGCGCGCGCAGAACCTGCAATCGCAGCAGGAAAGCATGCAGAACATGCAGTCCCAGGCGCCGGCGCACAAGTCGATGCACCATCACAAGGGCAAGAAGGCTGCGCCTGCGCAGTAAGTTCGCCTAGTCACGCATCGCGTGTCGCGCGATGCGTGACCCAATCGCCGCTTTCTATTCGCGTCAATCCCTGAACTGCGGCCACGCTAACGGGATAAATCAGACAATCGATATGCCTCCGCCCGTCAAGCAAGTCCACCTCGACATGCAGACGATGCGAGCGGAACAGGCCTTCCACGCCCGGATAGACATCCTCGATTTCATCGAGCACCGGCACCAAAGCATCGTCGATGCGATACACATCGCCTAGAATCCGCGCGCCCGCTTCGTCCAGCACCAGGCCGGGATAATTGCCGAAATCGAATAGCAAGCCGTTCACATATGCCGCGCCGATACGCTCAGGCGAAGCGATGCCGTGCCGTTCGGCCGCGCAGTTGATATCGTTGATTTCGCCCGCTCGCAGCGTGCCGTAGACAAAGACGTGTTGCATCTGAAAAGGCGCTCCTCATGTGCGTGCGTGATCTGCGCATTATGCGGTGCCGAAAAGCGTGTTGCGAAGCGCTCGGTTACCATCGGCGGATGCAAAGCGAGGATCGCATGGCAACGCAGGCTGAAACGAGCGTATCGAACGAAACAGCGAACGACAGAGTCGAGCATCTGGATATTCCCGTCGAGCATTCACCGACGCTGGAGCATCCCATTCGCGTGCGGTCGCGTCCGATGCCGTATGGCGTGCGTATCGCGCTGCATACGCATCCGTGGGCGCAGATGGCATACACGTCGCGCGGCGTGCTGCGCGTCGCCACGGCAGATTCCACGTGGATGGTGCCGCCCTCCCGCGCGATCTGGGTGCCGCCGAATGTGACGCACGAGGTCGTGATCGTCGAGGACGCGTATCTGCGCACGCTTTATGTCGATGCGAGCGTGGTGCCTGCCGGTCTCGATGCGTGTCGCGTGGTGGAAGTGTCGCCGTTGCTGCGCGAAGTGATCGCCGCCCTCGATGATGCCGCCATTACACGCACGCGCGAACGGCTGCTCGGCACGCTCGCGCTGGACGAAATCATCCGCTCGCAGCCCTTGCCGCTTTCCGTGCCGATGCCCAATGAAAAGCGCCTGCGCGCGCTCTGCGATGCCGTGCTCGCCGATCCGTCGAATTCGGATCTCGAACGATGGTCCTCCGAAGCGGGCGCAAGCACGCGGACCATCGCGCGATTGTTTCGACGTGAATTGGGCGTGAGCTTTTCGCAATGGCGACAGCAAGCGGTGCTAGCGCGCGCGATTCCGCTGCTGAGTCAAGGCAGACCGCTTGCACAGGTCGCGCGCGAGTTGGGCTATCAAAGCCAAAGCGCCTTTTCCGCGATGTTCCGCCGTGCCTTCGGCGAAAGTCCGCGCGCCTTCTTCGCCCGCGACGGGCACGATGAAGACGCGGAACAGCATATTGATTGATCAGACGCGGCGAACCATGTGGCGGATCGCGCCGAGCTGCGCGAGACGCGGGCCCGCTGGTTTGTAGCCGAGCCGGACATACAAGCGCGCCGCGGGGTTATCGACGAATACGCGCAACTGACACTCGGCCAGCCCACGCGCCCGCGCCCAGCGATGCGCCGTGTTGAGCAGAAACGTCCCCGCCCCGCGTCCGCGATATCCCTGCGCGATCTGCACATCGCGGATATGCAGCGAGTTGTCTTCTTCGGTCACGCGCATCACGCCGATGGGCACGCCATCGGCCTGAAGGATGAAGTTTTCGGATTCGCGCCAGCTCGAGAGGAACAGATCGCCGCGCCACACGAGGTTATGTCGCCGGTAGTAGCCGCCCATATTGCCGTGCGTGAGTGCTTCGGCGAAGGCGAAGTCGGCCATGGTCGCCTGGCGGAGTTGGTAGAGGGAGAGGTCTTCGGTCGGGTCGAGCATCGCACGCATGCAGGGCATGGAGAACAGTGCTCAACACTAAGTCAGCGCGGGCGCGCTGGCAATGGACAATACTACCGTCTGACGATTCGACACCACGTTGCGCATATACCAGACGAAAGCCAGGCAAAAAAAAATCCAGCCCGAAGGCTGGACTTCTTTGCGTCAAGCGACGCTTATACCACTTTTAGCTGGCGGAGCGGACGGGGCTCGAACCCGCGACCCCCGGCGTGACAGGCCGGTATTCTAACCAACTGAACTACCGCTCCACTTTCTTTCATCGATCCGCCGTGTCACCGACGAATTGTGCAGCGCTTTAAACTAGCAGCCGCCGATATTCTGGCGTCCCCTAGGGGATTCGAACCCCTGTACTCACCGTGAAAGGGTGATGTCCTAGGCCTCTAGACGAAGGGGACAGAAACTTCTCAAAACCTTTGCAACCGATCTGCGGCGAAAAAAAACCGGCTCTCATTAGCCGGAGTGTTCCTGCTCGCGATGTTCGCAAATACGTTGGCGGAGCGGACGGGGCTCGAACCCGCGACCCCCGGCGTGACAGGCCGGTATTCTAACCAACTGAACTACCGCTCCACTTACTTTCATCGATTCGCCGTGTCACCGGCGAATTGTGCAGCGCTTTAAACTAGCAGCCGCCGATATTCTGGCGTCCCCTAGGGGATTCGAACCCCTGTACTCACCGTGAAAGGGTGATGTCCTAGGCCTCTAGACGAAGGGGACAGAAACTTGTGATTCTGTCTTTACTTCCGCTTCACTGACTAACTTAGTTGATTCAAATCAGCGAAGACCAAGATTCTAAACAACTTCGTGTATCTTGTGAAGTATTTTTTGCGATTTCGAATCAACTACAACCGATTCAGAATACAACTCGCAACCACTTCACTGTTCTTGGTGGAGGTAAGCGGGATCGAACCGCTGACCTCTTGCATGCCATGCAAGCGCTCTCCCAGCTGAGCTATACCCCCTTGCAGAACAGAAACGAGATTATATAAGTCGTTTTCGAAGCTGTAAATACCTTTTAGTGCGTGACGCGAAATTTTTTGCCTCGCTTCACGCATTCACGCGCAATGTTCTCAACTTGCGGCTTTGGCCAGACGCGCAATTACCGTTTCCCGGCCAAACAGCTTCAGAACCATGTCGATGGACGGCGTGTGCGTGGTCCCGGCGACCAGCAAACGCACGGGCATCGCGAGTTGCGGCATCTTGAGTTTGTGCGCGCCGAGCGTGGCCTTGAGCGCCGCCGCGATGGCTTCCTTGCTCCATTCGACATCGGCGAGTGCGGTGCGCAAATCAGCGATGGCGGGCTTCACGGCCTCGGTGACGTGCTGGGCGAAGGCATCGGCGTCGATGGCGGGTTCACGGTAGAACATCGCGGCGTTATCGGCGATTTCCTTGACTGTCGAGGCGCGGTCCTTCAGCAACCCGATCACCTCGTCGAGCGGCGCGCCATTGGCGACTGCGGCTGAGTCGATACCGAGTTCCAGCAGGAACGGCCTGGTCAGTTCGGCGAGGCGCGCGTTATCGGCTTCCTTGATGTAGTGCGCGTTCAGCCAGTTCAGCTTGTCGTGGTCGTATTGCGCGGGCGACTTGCCCAGATGCTCCAGATCGAACCATTCGACGAACTGATCGCGCGAGAAAATTTCCGCATCGCCATGCGACCAGCCGAGGCGCGCGAGATAGTTCACCACCGCTTCCGGCAGATACCCGTTATCGCGATACCCCGTCACGCTCATCGCGCCGTGGCGCTTGCTCATCTTCTCGCCCTGCTCGTTCAGCACGGTCGGCAAATGCGCGTAGACGGGCACGTCGCCACCAAGCGCGCGCAGGATATTGATCTGGCGCGGCGTGTTGTTGACGTGATCGTCGCCGCGAATCACGTGGGTGATCTTCATGTCGAGATCGTCGACGACCACGCAGAAGTTATACGTCGGCGTGCCGTCGGGACGCGCGATCACCAGATCGTCCAGTTCTTCGTTGGAGATTTCGATACGCCCTTTCACCGCGTCGTCCCACGCGACCGCGCCCGTCAGCGGATTGCGGAAGCGCACCACCGGCTTCACGCCTTCGGGAACCGGCGGCAGCGTTTTGCCCGGTTCCGGACGCCACGTGCCGTCATAGCGCGGCTTCTCGCCCGCTTCGCGCTGACGTTCGCGCAACGCGTCGAGTTCGTCGGTTGACATGTAGCAGTGGTACGCGAGGCCCTTCTCCATCATCTGCGCCAGCACTTCGCGATAGCGGTCCATGCGCTGCATCTGATAGAACGGGCCTTCATCGAAATTCAGGCCGAGCCACGACATGCCTTCGAGGATCGCATCGACCGATGCATCGCTCGAGCGCTCGAGGTCGGTGTCTTCGATCCGCAGCACGAACACGCCCTTCATCTTGCGCGCGAACGCCCACGGATACAGCGCAGAGCGGATATTGCCGAGATGGATGAAGCCGGTCGGGCTCGGGGCGAAGCGTGTGCGGACTTGGGTGCTCATTGATGTGTACTCGATGATGGGCGCGGGCATGTGACTACAAAAGCCGAAAGAAGCGCGCCGAAGCGGATGAAGTCGTGATGCCGGTTCGCGGCGGTTTATCGTCTTACGCGAGCCGTTTTCAAGCGGCGTAAACGTGCCCGCGCGCTTGCTCAAAATGAGTCGGAATTATACTCGCCGCCCGCTTTCTGTCGGGCCATGCGCCTTTGCTTTATGATGTGCGCGCCTTTTACGACATGCCCCGAAGCACCCGCGCGGCCATCGCGCGAAGACCGGCGGCCACGCTGGAGTACACCTTGACGTCATCCTCGCCTCGCCTTTCCCGCCGCGCGTTTTCGCTCGCGGCGGCATCGTCCGTTCTTGCTGCTTGCACGACGACGTCAACGTCAACCGGCGGCGGCACCGCAGCAGTTACGCCGCCGATTAAAACCGATCCTCAAAAGCCGGTGCGCATCGGGCTGGCGCTGGGTGGCGGCGCGGCGCGCGGCTTCGCGCATATCGGCGTGATCAAGGCGCTCGAAGCGCGCAACGTGCAGGTCGATCTGGTCGCGGGCACGAGCGCGGGATCGGTGATCGCGGCGCTGTATGCATCGGGGATGAACGGCATCGCCATCAACAAGCTGGCGCTGACGATGGACGAAGCCTCGATCAGCGACTGGGCCATGCCGTTTCGCGCACGCGGCATTCTGCAAGGCGTCGCGCTGCAGAACTATCTGAACAAGACGCTCGATAATCGGCCGATCGAGAAGATGGCGCGCCCGCTTGGCATCGTCGCGACGGATCTGAAGAACGGCCAGCCGATTCTGTTTCAGCGCGGCAATACGGGCGTCGCGGTGCGGGCGTCCTGCAGCGTGCCGTCGATTTTCGAGCCGGTGAAAATCGGCGATCGTGAGTATGTGGATGGCGGGCTCGTCAGCCCGGTGCCGGCCGCGTTCGCGCGCAAGATGGGCGCGGAATTCGTGATCGCGGTCGATATCTCGTCGCGCCCGGAAAACGCGCTCACCTCCAGTTCGTTCGATGTGCTGATGCAGACTTTCACGATCATGGGTCAGACCATCAAGGCCTACGAACTCGACAAATATGCCGATGCCGTCATTCGCCCGAATCTCGCCGCAATGAGCAGCAGCGATTTCAGCCAGCGCAATGCATCGATTCTTGCGGGCGAGGAAGCGGTCGCGAAGATGTGGCCGGCGTTGCAGCGGCAGTTGTCGGATCGCGGTGTGCGCGTCTAAATGTCAAAAAGGCCACGTTGTTACACGTGGCCTTCTTGTTTTAACGCAGCGATTTCACCGTGTCCGGCGTGACATCGGCGGGTTGGCCGCCATAGGTCGCGCGCAGATAGTTGACGAGTTGCGCCAGTTGCTCGTCGCTGTACGTGCCGGCGAACGCGGGCATCGCCTGCATGCTTTCGACACCGGCGAACGGCTGCGCGTCGATGCCATCCAGGACGGACACGATCAGATTGCGCGGATCGCTTTGGCGCAGCGTGGAGTTGCCATCCATCGCCACGGCGACGTGCGGCTTGCCTTGCCCGTCGATACCATGACAGCCCGCACACGAATCGAGATACAGGTGACGTCCCGCCGCATCGTCCAGCTTCACGGGCGATACCGGCGCGGGCGCGTGAGGCGTATCACCGAGCAGATACGTGGCAAGCGCGCGCAGATCGTCCGTATTCAGATGCTGCGTGCTCAGGAACACGACCGGATGCATCTCACTGAATGCGGAACCCTGCTTTGCGATACCGGTTGCAAAAAACGCCTGCAAATCCGCGCCCGTCCAGCCACGCGCCGCCAGCGCATCCGGCGTGATATCCGGCGCGGCGACACGGCCAAGCGCCCCGCCTTGCAGCGCCTTCGACGCATCCAGTTGCCCGAACGCGCCACGCGGCGTATGACATTCCGCGCAATGACCGAGCGCGTTGGCGAGATAACGCCCGCGCGTCCAGTCCGCCGTTTGCCCCGCCGATGCATCCGGCAGCGCATCCTTCAGGAACAGCATGTCCCAGAAGCGCACCGCGAATCGCACGTTGTACGGAAACTTCAGATCCGGTTCGACGTTCGGCAGCGAGGCCGGTTTCTGCGCCATCAGATACGCGTAGATCGCATCGCTATCTTCACGCGACATCTGCCGATACGACGTATAAGGCATCGCCGGATACAGCTTGCCCTTGGGCGCTTTACCGTCGTGCAACGCGGTGTAAAACTCGTCCGCACTCCATTTGCCGATGCCGTACTTCGGATCAGGCGTGATGTTCGTGCCATAGAAGGTGCCGAATTGCGATTCGAGCTTCACGCCGCCCGCGAACGGCGCGCCGCCCGTCGATGTATGGCACGCGGCGCAATCGGCGGCCTTCGCGAGATAACGGCCGCGCGCAATCTGCTCGGGCGAACTTTTCGCGCTCGCGGCGTTGTCCGCGTTCTGACCGCATGCGGACAGCGCGAGCACCAGGGGAAACAGCAGAGCGATCAACTTCATGCTGCGTCCTTCACGAGTCCGGGCGTGGAAAGCACGAGATCCTTCACGGCCTCGTAGTAGCGCACGTAGCCCGTGCAGCGGCAGATATGATCGTTGAGCGCATCCATGATGGTCGATTCGATCTTGTCCTTCGCCACCGGCTCGCGCTTCAGACGTTCGAGCAGCACCATCGTCGCGTTGACGAAACCGGGCGTGCAGTAGCCGCACTGGAAACTGAAATGCTCCAGAAACTTTTGCTGCACAGAAGACATCTCGACGACCTCGCCCTGCTCGTTGCGCTTCGCGTGCGCCTCGACCGTGCGCACGGATTTGCCATCGAAAAAATGCGCGCCGTTGATGCACGAGCGCACTTCCTCGCTCGTGCCGTCGGCGCGATCGACGATCACGACGCACGCGTGACAAATGCCCTGCCCGCAGCCAAGCCGCGAGCCGGTGAGGTTCAGATATTCGTGCAGAAAATCGATCATCGACAGACCGGCGGGCACGTCCACCGGGCCGACTTTATTGCCGTTGATCGTCATGGAAAGCGAGCGCGTTTCGATGCTCGCAGCGGTTTGCGTCGCCGTCATGCGAGCACCTCCTGAATGTTTTGCGGCGTCACCGGCAAAGCGGTGAAGCGATGGCCGATCGCATGCGCGATCGCGTTGACGATGGCTCCGACCACCGGAATCATCACCACTTCGGCGATGCCCTTCGGCGGATCGGTTTCGGTGAGCGGCGGCAACACTTCGCCGGTCTGCTTCCACACCGCCACGTCCGATGCGAGCGGCAAGTGATAGCGATTGAAGTTCCACGTGCCGTTGCCGGGACCGTCTTTGTAGAGCGGCAAATACTCGTGCAGCGCGTGACCGATGCCCATTGCCAGACCGCCCTGCAACTGGCCGGACACGAGTTGAGGCGAAAGCTGATTGCCGCACTCCATGATCGAGTGATGCGAGAGCAGATCGACCTTGCCGCTGGACTCGCTGATCGCCAGTTCGACCAGCGTGCCGACCGCGCTGTAATACGTGACCGTCGCGTTATTGCGCTGCGTCGGCGGAATAAAGACTTTCTTGCGATTCAGCGCCGTATAAGCCTTGTCGCCGAGCTTCACGGACAAGCCATCGATCGGGAACTGTTCGACCTTGCCGCCGATATCGAACTGCGCTTCGCTCCATTGCCAGCGATTGAACGTGTGCACGGTCGCGCCCGTCACAAGCCCAAGTTCGTGCGCTTTCTGCATAAGCAGATCGAGCGCGAGCGGTTCCATGCCATCGGCGGACAGCTTGCCGTCGATCCAGCGCGCATCCTCGATCCGCACCACGAACGACGCCGCCTGACCGCCGCCAATGCCTTGCGACCAGATCGCCATCGCTGCGGGCCAGAGGCCGTGACGGAACACCACGCGCGCCGCCTCCTGCGTCGCGTGCGTGAAGTAGTACGCGGAGTTCGTCGCGCTCGCCGGCGACATATAGCCGGGTGACCAGCGCGGATTCGCGCTGAGCTTGTCCTGCTCGGCCTGCGACATGATGTACGGATTGCCGCTCGTCACGATGGGCAAGTCGGACCAGTCGGTGATCGCCATATGCACTTCGGCGGCGGGCTTGCCGGGCCATTTCGCCACCGCAAGCGCCTGCGAAGTCGAACTGCCCGTGCCGATTTCCGCACCCGAATGCGACAGCGCGATCTTGCCGTCCTTGCCGAATTCGACCTTGGCGAACGCGCTTTCCGCGCCAGTGCCGAAGTCCTTCTGCGTACACGCGAAACCAATGCCGTAACGCATGCCCGGATGCGCCGCTTCGTACTCGGCCTTGCGCTTCGCGCGCTCCGTCCACAGCGGATGCGTCTGCGCTTTCTTCAGCACGTCTTCGGCACGCACCGCGCCGGCCGGAATCGCGCCTTGCGTATTCTTCATGCCGGTGCGCATCACGTTCTTCAGGCGCAGTTCGATCGGATCGATGCCGAGTTGTTCGGCGATATCGTCGATCATCATTTCGGTGGCGGCCATGCTTTGCAGCGTGCCGTAACCGCGCGCCGAGCCTGCATCGACCGCCGGCGATGCAATCGCCACCGCGGTCAGATCGCTCTGCGGGATGTAATAGATCGATTGCGCCGCGGTCGCGCCGACCATCGCCACGGACGGCGAAAAGTTGGCGCGCCCGCCGCCGTTCGCGGAGAAATCACCCTTGAAGGCCTGAATCAGGCCGCTTTTCTTGTCGATCGCCATGCGATAGCGCATATCGAAAGCATGGCGCTTCAGCGATGTCTGGAACTGCTCGAAGCGGTCGTTGGCGAGACGCACCGGACGGCCGTCGCCGTAAAGCGCGGCGACGAGGCCATAGAACGGCATGTTGTAGTGGTCCTTCGAACCGTAGCCGACCGTGTAGCACGGATGCAGGAACAGATTCTTCACCGCGAAGCCCGACTTCTTCGTCATCTCGATCGTGCTTTCGATGACTTCGCTCGGCCCTTGGGTCGGGATCACCATATGCAGCGATTGCGTCGCGGCGTCGTACCAGCAGTTCGCGTTGTCGGGTTCGAGCGCGGCGGTATCGACGGATTGCGTCTTGTATTCGCGATTCACCACCAGCCAGCCGTCCGCCGGATGATCGAGCGCATCGCCGATGGCCTTCGCGTGGAACATGCCCTGCTCGTCCAGCTTGCCGTGCTCGCTGGAATCGGCCCAGACCGGTTCGCGCTTCTTCATCATGTGCGGGAACAGCGGCGCGTTCTTCATGCTGGAGAAGGTGTCGTCGTCGAACGGCGTCTTGCCGCCGACGCGCACGAAGCGCCACGCCGCCCAAGGATCGCGTTCGAGCGGGCCGGTCTGCGCGCCGTACTTGATGACGCCATCGCGGAATTGCAGCTTGTCCTTTGCGAAGCGGAAGCGCGCGAAGTCGTGATAGATGAGGATTGCGACCGCCTGGCCGTGATACGCGGGCGTTTTGCCCGTCGGCAGCAGCATGTCGTCGCCGTAGAACGCAGGGAATGCGAGCTTGTCACGCGCGAGATCGTCAGCCGTGACGATACGATCCGGCGCGAGGCCGGCGGCATCGAGTACGGACAGGTCGAAGCCTGCGTAGGTGCGATCCGCGAGCGTGGTGCGCAGAATCATCGCGTGCGATTGCGTCTGCGGCCAGTGCGGCATGTCGGCGGCGCGGATATCGCGCGCAAAGACTTTCGCGCCGGTCACCTTCGCGATTCCGTCGATGCGGAATTTCGCGTCGCCGTTCGCCGCGTTCCACTGCACCGGCGTAAGAATCTTCTCTTCGAACAACGCAGCGAACGCACGGCTGCCGAGCGGCGCGACGAAAACCGACACGCCTGCGAGTGCGCCCGCTTTCAGAAACCCACGACGCGTAAGGCCGAGTTTCCCCATGTACTTCTCCTTCAAATGAACGCCAAAGACCGGTCACGCACCGTGCAATCCGGTCGATGCGAGAAGGTAAAAATTGTTGGCAATACGAAGCGATGGCGCGTGATCAGCGCATCGTCAGAGCGGGATCGAGCACGTGCGGCATTAGTTGCCGCCGAGCAGCGGACGCGATTTTAAGTCGCAGGGGAAAGGTCGAACAATGTGCGCAACGTCAAGTTCTGTCAAAGATGCAGAACGCGCGCGCAAGAAAAAGCGGCGGCTTCCGAAGAAAGCCGCCGCTTTTTTTACAAACCGGACGAATCAATAATCCGCGTCTTCGATCCAGGCCGCCTGAATGGCTTCGAGAATCTTTTCGTTGGAGCTTTGGGGATCGTCGTCGAACCCGTCGAGTTCGGTGATCCAGCGATGCAGGTCAGTGAAACGCACATATTGGGGATCGATATCCTGATGCGCGTCGGTCAAGGCCATCGCGATCTCCTGAGTATCTGTCCACTTCATGGGCGAGCCTCCTGTCAGTGATTTTCTTTGGCGTGGTTAATGGTGTAGCGCGGGATCTCGACCACCAGATCCTCGTCGGCCGGCACCATTGCCTGACATGATAACCGCGATGTCGGTTCCAGCCCCCACGCTTTGTCGAGCAGATCGTCTTCGAGTTCCTCGGACGGTTCGAGCGCGTTGAAGCCTTCCCGGATGATGACGTGGCAAGTCGTGCACGCGCACGATTTTTCACACGCGTGCTCGATTTCGATGCCGTGATCCAGCAGGTTATCGCAGATGCTTTTGCCAAGATCGGCATCGATCACCGCGCCGTCCGGACACAGTTCCACGTGAGGCAGTACGACGATTTGAGGCATGTTATTCCGTAAATGCTTGATTGTTTGTCGTTTGCTGACTTGGGCGATGCCCGTGCTCAGACTTCGTCGAGTCGGCGGCCAGCCAATGCGCGGCGAATGCTCTTGTTCATGCGGCGCGCGGCGAATTCGTCGGTGCCGGCGGCAAGCGCTTTGGTCGCGTCTTCGATCTGCTCGACCGAATCTGTTTTCGCCAGCGCCGCGAGTTCCGCCGTCTGCTTTTCGATTTCGGCGCGTTCGGCGTCATCGAGCAATTCGCCATCGGCTTCGAGCGCGGCGTGCGTCGCTTCGATCATGCGATCGGCTTCGACCTGCGCTTCACGCAAGGCGCGGGCGCGCATATCGATATCCGCAGTCTTGAAGCTTTCTTCGAGCATGCGTGCAACTTCATCGTCGGCCAGGCCGTAGGACGGCTTCACCACCACCGATGCTTCCACGCCCGACATCTGCTCGCGTGCGAACACCGAGAGCAAGCCGTCCGCATCGACCTGGTAGGTGACGCGGATACGCGCCGCGCCTGCGGCCATCGGCGGGATGCCGCGCAGTTCGAAGCGCGCCAGCGAGCGGCAATCGGCGACCAGTTCGCGTTCACCTTGAACGACGTGGATCGCCATTGCGGTCTGGCCGTCCTTGAACGTGGTGAAGTCTTGTGCGCGTGCGGTCGGAATCGTCGAATTGCGCGGGATGATCTTTTCGGTCAGGCCGCCCATCGTTTCGACGCCGAGCGACAGCGGAATCACGTCGAGCAACAGCCAGTCGTCGCCTTCTCCGCGACGGTTTCCCGCGAGCAAATCTGCCTGAATCGCTGCGCCGAGCGCGACGACCTGATCCGGATCGAGATTGACGAGCGGCGGCTGGCCGAAGAACGTTTCCACGGCGCGGCGAATCACCGGCATGCGCGTCGCGCCGCCGACCAGCACCACGCCCTTGATTTGCTGCGGCGTGACTTTGGCGTCGCGCAGGGCTTTTTTGGTCGGCGTCAGCGTGCGGTTCACCAGCGCTTCCGTCAGCGCGGCAAATTGCGATTCGGTCACGCCGACGTCGATTTTGCGGCCGTCCGATAGCGTGGCCTGCACACGGGTTTCATCGGCGGAAGAGAGCGTTTCCTTCGCGACGCGTACGAGATCGAGCAGTAAACGCACGTCTTCCGGCGTGTCCGCCGACACGCCCGCCTCCGTCAGCACATAGCGATACAGCGCGTGATCGAAATCATCGCCGCCGAGCGCGGAATCGCCGCCTGCGGCCAGCACTTCGAACACGCCTTTGGTGAGCTTGAGAATCGACAGATCGAAGGTGCCGCCACCGAGATCGTAGACCGCGTAAAGACCTTCCGCGCCGTTGTCGAGACCGTAGGCAATGGCTGCCGCCGTCGGCTCGTTCAGCAGGCGCAGCACGTTCAGACCGGCGAGTTTGGCCGCGTCCTTGGTCGCTTGCCGCTGGGCTTCATCGAAATAAGCCGGAACGGTGATGACCGCTCCGACGAGGTCCTCGCTCAGCGTGTCTTCCGCGCGATACCGCAGCGTGGCGAGAATCTCCGCCGACACTTCCACCGGACTCTTCACGCCGTCGATGGTCCGAATCTGCACCATGCCGGGCGCATCGATAAAGTCGTAGGGCGCGTTTTCCGCGCCTTCCACTTCGGCCTTGCCACGACCCATGAAGCGCTTGACCGAGACGATCGTATTGCGCGGATCGGTCACCGCCTCTTCCTTCGCGATCCGGCCGATACGCCGCCCGCCCTTCTCCAGATAGCGCACCACCGACGGCAGCAACACATGGCCGTCTTCATCGGGCAGCGCTTCGGGCACGCTGTTGCGCACGGCCGCCACGAGCGAATTCGTGGTGCCGAGATCGATACCGACCGCCACGCGCCGTTGATGCGGCGCGGGCGCCATGCCGGGTTCTGAAATTTGCAGTAAAGCCATCGTTCGATATAGGGGGTGTTGGGCGGCTTCTCGTTAGCTTTCGAGCCGCTCGATTTGCGCGCCGATTTCCGTCGCGACGCGTTCGATGAACATCAACTGGCGCACGGCTTCGCTGGCAGGCTGATTCGATTGACTGTCGATCAGCGCTTCGAGCTTGGTGAAGCGCACACGTTCTTCATCGCGCAGTTCGTCAAGCAAGGCCTCCAGCGCGCCGATATTCTTCGCCGCCGCCGCATCTTCGATATTCTCGCGCCATTCCATTTGCTGCATCAGGAAAGCCGGTTCCATCGCGGTATTGTTCTCCGCGCCGACGTCGATGCCGCGAAGCGACAGCATATAGCGCGCGCGTTTCAGCGGATCGCGCAGCGTCTGATACGCCTCGTTGGCGCGCGTGGCCCACTGCATCGCGAGGCGGCGCTGAGCGTCTCCGGCAGCAGCGAAGCGGTCGGGATGCACTTGCGCCTGCACGGTGCGATAGGCGTCATCGAGCTTGTGCTGATCGACGGCAAAAACCGGCAGCAGATCGAAGAGTTCGAAGTGAGAGTCAGTGAGCGAAGCCATATGAATCAAATCAATTAGCGCGAATGAAAAAGGCGGCACGCGCCGCCTCTTCTGCCGATACCGCCGGCGTTACGCGCATTACACGCGGAACGACTCGCCGCAGCCGCACTCGTCCTTCGCGTTCGGATTGTTGAACTTGAAGCCTTCGTTCAGGCCTTCGCGTGCGAAGTCCAGTTCCGTGCCGTCGAGATAAGGCAGGCTCTTCGGATCGATCACGATCTTCACGCCCGACGTTTCGAACACGGTGTCTTCCGGCGCGAGTTCATCGACATATTCGAGTTTGTACGCCAGACCCGAGCAACCGGTCGTGCGCACGCCCAAACGCAGGCCCACGCCCTTGCCGCGCCGCGTCAGATACTTCTGCACGTGTTGTGCTGCCTTATCCGTCAACGTGATTGCCATAGTCTTTCGCTTCTCTTCTGCGGGGCACCGCATTCGACGCCCATCGTCTTCGTCTTGTTACGCCGCTGCCTGCTTGGATTCGGTCGCCGCCACTTCCGGCGCTGCTGCGCCATGGCGCTGCTTGTAGTCGGCGACCGCTGCCTTGATCGCGTCTTCCGCGAGAATCGAGCAGTGGATCTTCACTGGCGGCAGCGCGAGTTCTTCGGCAATCTGCGTGTTCTTGATGCTCATTGCTTCGTCGAGCGTCTTGCCCTTCACCCATTCGGTGACCAGTGAACTCGATGCAATCGCCGAGCCGCAGCCGTACGTCTTGAACTTCGCATCTTCGATGACGCCGTCCGCGCCCACGCGAATCTGCAGCTTCATCACGTCGCCGCAGGCCGGCGCGCCGACCATGCCGGTGCCGACGGTGTCATCGTCCTTGGCGAACGAGCCGACGTTGCGCGGATTTTCGTAATGGTCCAGAACCTTGTCGCTATAAGCCATGATTCAAACTCTCCTTTATTCGATGTCGCGCGGCGCGCGCTTGATGCTAGTGCGCTTGGTGCGCTCAGTGCGCAGCCCACTGGATGGACGAAATGTCGATGCCGTCCTTGTGCATTTCCCACAGCGGCGACAAATCGCGCAGCTTCGCGATCTTGCTCTTCAGCAGATTGATCACGTAATCCACATCCTGTTCAGTAGTGAAACGGCCGACCGTGAAGCGGATCGAGCTATGCGCGAGTTCATCGTTACGGCCGAGCGCGCGCAGCACGTACGACGGTTCCAGCGAAGCCGACGTGCACGCCGAACCCGATGACACCGCCACATCCTTTACCGCCATGATCAGCGATTCGCCTTCGACGAAATTGAAGCTGATATTGAGGTTGTGCGGCACACGCTTTTCCATGTCGCCGTTCACATACGTCTCTTCCATATCCTGCAGGCCCTTGAGCAGACGATCGCGCAACATGCGAATGCGCTCGTTCTCCGTCGCCATTTCTTCACGCGCGATACGGAACGCCTCGCCCATCCCGACGATCTGGTGCGTCGCCAGCGTGCCCGAACGCATACCGCGCTCGTGACCGCCGCCGTGCATCTGCGCTTCGATCCGCACACGCGGCTTGCGACGCACGTAAAGCGCGCCGATACCCTTCGGGCCGTACGTCTTGTGCGCCGAGAACGACATCAGATCGACCTTCAGCTTTTGCAGATCGATTTGGATCTTGCCGGTGGCCTGCGCGGCATCGACGTGGAAAATGATGCCCTTCGCGCGCGTGATCTCACCGATTGCCTCGATGTCCTGAATCACGCCGATTTCGTTGTTCACGCTCATCACGGAAACGAGGATCGTGTCGGGACGGATCGCGGCCTGGAACTTGTCGAGGTCGATCAGACCGTCGTCCTTCACATCCAGATACGTGACTTCGTAGCCTTCGCGCTCCAGCTCACGCGTGGTGTCGAGCACGGCCTTGTGCTCGGTCTTCACCGTGATGATGTGCTTGCCCTTGCTCTTGTAGAAATGCGCCGCGCCCTTGATGGCGAGGTTGTCTGATTCCGTCGCACCCGAGGTCCAGATGATTTCGCGCGGATCGCAATTCACCAGCGCCGCGACGTTCTCGCGCGCTTCTTCGACCGCACGCTCTGCATCCCAGCCATATTGATGGCTGCGCGAGGCCGGATTGCCGAACTGCTCGCGAAGATACGGGATCATCTTGTCCACCACGCGCGGATCGATTGGCGTCGTCGCGCTGTAGTCCATGTAAATGGGCAGGTGGGGGATATCGTTATTCATCAGTCGCTCCGGGAAAATCGGTCAAAGCTCTTGGCTGGCGTCGTCCTTCCGCGCGTCTGGCTCGTGCCCCGCGCGGCGGCGCACATTATCCGGCCAGGTTGAAAATGGAATTCGGACCCTTCGGCACCACGCGCGCAGTTTCGACGCCAGCCGATTCGGTGCGCCGGTCGCGCAGCACGGAAGACGAACCTTCGCGCGCGCGTTGCTGATCAACCAGATCTTTCAGCGAGACGGAATCGAGATACTCGACCATCTTCTGATTGAGCGTGGCCCACAGCTCGTGCGTCATGCAATGACCATCGTGCTGCTTGGTGCCTTCGCACGTGCCTTTACCGCCGCACTGCGTGGCGTCGATCGGCTCATCGACCGCGATGATGATGTCCGCGACCGTGACGTTCTCCGCACGGCGCGCGAGGTTGTAACCGCCGCCCGGCCCGCGAACCGATTCGACGATCTCATGACGCCGCAGCTTGCCGAAGAGCTGTTCGAGATAGGACAAAGAGATGCGCTGGCGCTGGCTGATGCCTGCCAGCGTCACCGGGCCCTGCTCCTGGCGCAGCGCCAGGTCAATCATCGCCGTGACGGCGAAACGGCCTTTCGTGGTGAGTCTCATAATTGGGGGCTACCGCTAATACTCGAGGATTTCTGTCAAGTATAAATAGCCCACATATTTAGTCAAGTATCCGGGCCAAAAATATGCAGACGCTTAACTGTCTGCTCTATGCTTTTCAGACGATGAGTTGCGCTCGCAGCGCCTTCAGCAAGCCTTCGCAAGCGTCTTCGCACTGATCGAGCACCGTTTCGAAACCTTCTTCGCCGCCGAAATACGGATCGACGACCACGCGGCTGTCGTCGCGCGTGGCGAATTCCATCAGCATGCGAATCTTGTCGCGATGTTCCGGCGGGGACAGCATGGTCAGCGCGGTGAAGTTGGCGTCGTCCATCGCGATGATCAAATCGAAGCGCGCGAAGTCATCGACCACGACTTGTCTGCCGCGCAGGGCGGAGAGGTCGTAGCTACGCTTTTTCGCCGCGCGCTGCGCACGCTCGTCGGGCGGATCGCCGATATGCCAGTTTCCCGTCCCCGCCGAATCGATCACGATGCGATCCGACAACTTCGCCCGCTCGACCAGATCGCGCATCACCGCTTCGGCGCTGGGCGACCGGCAGATGTTGCCGAGGCAGACGAAGCAAACGGCGATCGAGTTCATCGGACTGAATTTTGGGATAGGGGACGACGGCGTCCGAATTATACAAAGCGCCTGCGCATCCCGCCCGAATCACCCTTTGAATCATCTTCAGCGGCCATCGCGGTGAATGTCGTGCGTGACGAAGCGCGATTCGTTGTTCGGCATCTCCAGCCAGTCGCGATGCGCAAGCGTGCGCCGGATATCTTCCAGCCCGCTCGCCCAGTGCTCGCGCATGGTCGAAAAGCCGAACTGGTAGTCCTTGAAATGCCCTTCGTATTCCTTCTGCCGGTAGATCAGATGGATGATGTTGTAATGCTTCGAACATGCGAGCTCTTCCGCCAGCTTGCACCATCGATCGCTTTTACAAACATCTTCTGGCAGCAGATCCAGCACATGGCGAAGCACATTACGGTATCGCTGCGCGCGCTGCATCTGATCGGTGACCAGGCGCGTGCGGCTGGAAAACTGCACGTCTTTCATGCGCCCCATCACATCGACGATGCTGTCCGGCACCGGCCCGCGCGCGCTCCAGAGATCGACCTGGAAAGCGAGCGTATCGCGGCGCGGCGTGGCGGTCGCGATTTCGTAAAGCGGCGTATTCGACATGAGACCGCCATCCCAGTAAAACTCGCCATCGATCTCGACGCCCGCGAATCCCGGCGGCAGCGCGCCCGACGCGATGAAGTGCTCCGCGCGCAGCTTGATCTGCGTGTTGTCGAAATAAGCGAAGTTGCCGGTCGCGACATTCACGGCGCCGACCGACACGCGCGTTTCGCCCGAATTGATGCGGTCGAAGTCGCACAGGCTTTCGAGCGTGGTTTTGAGCGGTGTCGTGTCGTAGTAGCTCGCGGTCTGCGGCGTGCTCGTTGCAATCGGTGACGGCGGCGGAAAGCGCGGTACGAAAAAACCCTTCTGCCCTTCGACCAACGCACTGAACGCCTGATATGTGGTGAACGCGTTGCGGATCTCATCGGCGGAATCGAAGAGCGCGCGTTCGAGCATCGGCGGAATCGGGAAACCAAAAGCGGGCTGGCAGATCGTGTCCCAGAACTGATTGAGGCGCGTGACGCGATCCTCCGGCGCGTTGCCCGCGATGATCGCGGTATTGAGCGCGCCGATGGATATGCCCGCGATCCAGTTCGGATGAATGCCGACCTCATGCAAGCCCTGATACACGCCCGCCTGATATGCGCCGAGCGCACCGCCGCCCTGAAGCATCAGCGCGACGGTTTCATAAGGCGGCAAGTCGATTCGCCGTTGCGCGCGCTCGCCTTCCTGCGCGCGGCTGTTGTCGTTTTCTGCCATGCGGTCGCGCCCTCTCTTATTGCATGAACCAGCCGTGACTGACGACGAATGATTGGCCCGTCAGCGCCGCCGTCTCGAATGCCGACAGGAACAGCACGGTCTGCGCGACATCTTCGACCGTCGTGAACACGCCATCGACGGTGCCGCCGAGCATCACGCGCTTCACGACCTCTTCCTCGCTGATACCCAGTTCTTTCGCCTGCTCCGGAATCTGTTTATCGACCAGCGGCGTGCGCACGAAACCCGGACACACGACATGCGAGCGGACCTTGTGCTTCGCGCCTTCCTTCGCCAGCACGCGCGCGAGACCGAGCAAACCGTGCTTTGCCGTGACGTAAGCGGATTTGAGCGGCGACGCTTCATGCGAATGCACCGAACCCATATAGATCACGACGCCGCCGCGATCGTCCTTGTACATATGCCGAAGCGCGGCTTTGGTGGTGAGAAACGCGCCATCGACGTGGATCGCCATCATCATCTTCCAGTCCGCGTACGCGTAGTTTTCGATCGGATTAACGATCTGGATGCCCGCGTTCGACACGAGAATATCCACCGATCCAAGTTCCTTCACCACGCGGTCGATGCCCTGATCGACCGCTTCTTCGCTGGTCACGTCCATCGCGATACCGATCGCGCGGCCGCCTTTATCGGCGATTTCCTTCGCTACCGCGTCTGCGCCCGCCTGATTCAGATCGGCGATGGCGACGGCGGCGCCTGCATCGGCCAATGTCAATGCAATCGCCCGGCCGATACCGCTCGCCGCGCCCGTAACGACAGCGACCTTGCCGTCGAGCTTTCCGTTCTGTGACATGCAAACCTCCTTTCCGCGAGTGATGAAGGTGAATGACAACATGCGCGCCGATCGCCGCCTAGTCGTCCGAATGGCATAGGCAATTTGGACTGTCTTTTTTGCCTATGCCATCCGGACGACTGTCGGGCGTGGCCGAGTCAGGCTATTGTGCATGAAGGCCGTGCGGCTCTGCAGCACAGCGGCGTCGGCTAAAATAGATGCCCTTCGCGAGGCGCGCCTCCGTTCTCAACTCGTCACACGCCCCGCGCGGGCCAATCTTCATGCTCAGTTACCGTCACGCTTTCCATGCGGGCAATCACGCCGATGTGCTGAAGCACGCGATCGTCATTCAGATGCTGCGTTACCTCGGCCAGAAGGACAAACCGTATTGGTATATCGACACGCACGCGGGCGCGGGGGTCTACTCGCTGACCGAAGGTTTCGCGACGAAAACTGCCGAATACGAGACGGGCATTGCGCGGCTGTGGGATCGTGGAGATGCGCCGCCGCTCATTACCGATTACATCGACGAAGTCAAAGCGCTGAACCCCGATGACGATATGCGTTTTTATCCCGGCTCGCCGTACCTCGCCTATCGCGTAATGCGCGAGCAGGACCGCATGCGACTGTACGAGCTTCACAGCACGGAAATCGACGTGCTGCGCCACAACTTCCGCGACGCAGGCCGCCGAACGATGATCTACGAAGGCGACGGTTTTGACGGCATCAAGGCAATTTTGCCGCCGCCGCCGCGCCGCGCGCTCGTGCTGATCGATCCATCGTACGAAGACAAACGCGACTACGCGCGCACGCTGACCTGCGTCGAGGAATGCCTGAAGCGCTTTTCGACGGGAACGTACGCCGTGTGGTATCCGATCGTCACGCGCCCGGAGTCACAGCGTTTCGCAGAACAGTTGAAAGCGATTCAGCCCAAGGGTTGGCTGCACGCATCGCTGATCGTGAAAGCGCCGCCGAAGGACGGCTTCGGCCTTTACGGCAGCGGCATGTTCATCCTGAATCCGCCGTACACGCTGGCGGCCGAGTTGAAATCCGCGCTGCCCTTTCTCGTCGATACGCTCGGCGAAGACTCTAACGCATCGTTCAAGCTGGAACATCGCGCGGATTAATACGATTGCCGCGGCGGGCGATTGCGGCCGCTGTTGCTGTTGTAAGGCGTCGCGCCTTGCGTGCCGGGATATTCGACATACGGCTGCACGATGATCGGCGGCTGCCCTTGTTGTTGAATGTCCGGCAAGGTGTCCATCTGGACCATACCCGATGAATTGAGCGGCGCTGTTTGCAGCACCGTGCCAGGCACGCCGCTGTGAATGCCGGTTTGCGTGTCGAGCACGAGCGGCTCGCCGCCGGGTTTCGCCAGCGCCGAGTGCGCGGCGCAAAGCGTCAGGGCGAGCACGGCGGCATGGCGTGCAAGCGACTTCCTCGTGGTGATGATGTGGCCTCGCATCGTTCGCTCTTATCAGTAGACGAAACGGCTTTACCTTACCCCGGTGGCAAGCTTTAGGCTAGGCGTTTGATTACACAACAAGGAGCATCGATGAGATCAAGGATTTTGCTGGCTGCGGTGGCCGCATGTTGCAGCATGAGTGCCTTCGCCCAAACCGCCGCACCCGCGCACGACACGATGGCCGGCATGAAGATGGAGCCGTCGGACTCAGCCTCCACCGCCGCTTTTCAGGCCGCCGATCATTCGATGATGTCGGGCATGTCGAGCATCCAATACACGGGCGACGCCGACCGCGATTTCGTCGCGCATATGATCCCGCATCATGAAGGCGCGGTGGAAATGGCGAAAGTCGAGCTGAAGTACGGCAAGGACGCGAAGCTGCGCAAACTGGCGAAGGACATCATCGCGGCGCAGGACAAGGAAATCGCGTTCATGAAGCAATGGCTGGCGGCGCATCCGCAAAAGAAGTAAAGCCACGCGCGTACGCCGTAAACGACAAAAGCCCCTAACGGGGCTTTTCTTTTGCTCGGGCAACTAACGCTTAGACGTTGTAGCCGTTCGACTCGAGCGAGCGGATGCGCTGTTCGAGTTGGACGATATCCGACGATTGCGCCAGATACTCTTCACGACGACGTTGCTCGGCGATTTCAAACCAGGCGCTTAGCTTTTCGATGATGATTGCAAACATGATGTTCTCCAGAGATTTCAGTGTCCCTGGCGGTTCGGGTCAGGGATTACCCGCATAAGGGATAACCCGGATTATACGAACCTTTTTGACTTTGTGCCAGCGAAATGCATGGTCTGAGTGCGTCATGTTGCGCAATAGTGCGATTCTGCAACAGCAACAAAGTACTGATTTAATAGGAAAAAGCGCACATCAATTCAGTTAACTATACAACTACGTTCTATTTTGGTGCGTTTACTCGGCCAGACGATCCAAAATGGGGCATTCCGGGCGCTCGTCGCCGTGGCAATGTTGCGCAAGATGCGACAAGGTATCGCGCATGTCCGTGAGTTCGGTGATCCGTCGATCGAGTTCGGCGACATGTTCCATCGCAATCGACTTCACTTCCGCACTCGCTCGCGAGCGGTCCTGCCATAACGCGAGCAGCTTGCGAATATCCTCGACGAGAAATCCGAGCCGCCGCGCCTGCCGCACAAAGCGCAGCGCATGCACTTCCTGATGCCCGTACACTCGATACCCCGACGTCGTGCGCCCAACCGGATTGAGCAAGCCGACGCTTTCGTAATAGCGGATCATCTTGGCCGTCACGCCCGACGCGCGCGCCGCTTCACCGATGTTCATCCAACGCTCCTGAAGAAAAATCTGAAATCGACTCTACACCTTCCCACGATGGCAAGGTATACGATATAGATCGTCGAAGCTTTTTCAATAGAGGAACCGGAATGACCGAATTCGAAGTTCAGGGCATGAGTTGCCAGCATTGCGTTGCAGCCGTTACGCGTTCGATTCAGGAAATCGATCCGCAAGCACGCGTTCAGATTGATCTGGAGCGTGGGAAGGTCGCGGTCGAATCGACGCAGACGAACGATGCGCTGAAAGACGCGATCGACGACGCGGGTTACACCGTGCTCGGCGTTGCATCGGCATGAGGAAGGTTGCGATCATCGGCGCGTCAGGATTGCTCGGGCGCGCCGTCAGCCGTGAACTCGAGCGCGCGGATGGATGGCAGCTTGTGCGGACCGCGCATCGGCGGACGGGCGCGGGCGTCGTGAGTCTGGATATTCGCGATCACGAAGCCGTGCGCAACTTCCTGCGCGCCGAATCGCCGGATGCGGTCGTGGTTGCCGCAGCCGAACGCCGGCCTGACGTGTGCGAGAACGATCCGGCGCTCGCACGCGCACTGAATGTCGAAGCGCTCGCGACGATCGCCGAAGCGCGCGCGTGGGTTCTGTCGATTTCGACCGACTACGTCTTCGACGGCACGTCGCCGCCCTACTTTCCCGACGACGCGCCCGCGCCACTCAACGCCTACGGCCACAGCAAACTCGACGGCGAACGCGCGCTGCTTTCGGCCGATCCCGCCGCGTGCGTGCTGCGTCTGCCGCTGCTTTACGGACCGTTCGTCGATTGGGCCGAATCGGCGGTGACGAGCCTGACGCCCGCCATCGTCCAATCAGCGGAAACGGGCAGCGCGCCCGCCTCGATGGACGCCTGGGCGACGCGCTATCCGACCTACACGCCCGACGTCGCCGTGGTCATTCGCGGCATGCTCGACCACCACGCGCGCGGCCATACAATTTCGGGCATCACGCAATGGTCCGGCGACGAGCCTATGACCAAGTTCGATATCGCCGAACGCATCGCGCGCGTGCTGAAGGTGGACGCCAAACTCACCGCGCAGCGCACACCGACCGACGCGACGCCGCGCCCGCGCGACTGCCATCTCGATTCGGGACGGCTCGAAGCGCTCGGGATCGGCCGCCGCACGCCGTTCGATGTCGCCATCGCTTCGTTGCTGGCGAATTATCCGGCGATGCCCACTCAGTGAAAATCGCGGCTCGTCGCGGCGAGCCGCCCCAGCAAGGCGCTGTGATCTTCGAGCCGCTGCGCCACCAGATGACGCACGTCGCCTTCCATCTGCCAGACGCCGTGCACGCCGAGCAGCGACGCGCCCAGCAAAACCTTGCGCTGTTTCTCGACGAGCCCCGGCCACACGATCACGTTGATCGAGCCGGTTTCGTCCTCGATCGAGACGAAAATCGTGCCGTTCGCCGTGCCCGGACGCTGACGCACCGTAACGATGCCGCACGCGCGCACCATGCGTCCGTTGCGGATATCGCCGAGTTCGGCGGCGGTTTTGAAGCGCATCCGCGTCAGCCGTTCGCGCAGCAGCGCAAGCGGATGCCGATTGAGCGTAAGGCCGAGACTCGCGTAGTCATCGACGATTTCGCGGCCTTCGGGCGCTTGCGGCAAAGCGAGCGCCGGCTCGCTCATCGGCGCGTCGCGCAGTAATTCGGGCGCGCGCTGCTGCGCAGTCACTTCCCACCACGCCTGCCGGCGATGCCCCGCGATACTCGCCAGCGCATTGCCAGCCGCGAGCGCTTCGAGTTCACGTCGCGATAGGTTCGCGCGGCGCGTGAGATCGTCGACATCGACGAACGGCGCCTGGGCGCGCGCAGCCATGATCCGCTCGGCGGCGGCCTGCGAAAACCCCTTGATCAGATGCAGACCGATACGCACGCCCGGCCCGGTCGCGCCGTATCGCCTGGCGGCCAGCGCGACGCGCGCGGAGAGCTTGCGCGCACCGCGCCGCATCGTCTTGCGAAAAACCTGCTGCGGCATGGGCGCGACGTAGAACTGCTGGCGACGCCGCTCCTTGTCGGCATCGAAAAGAACACGTTCGCCGATGCCCGGCGCATTTTCGAGCACCGACTCCCAATCGCTCAGCGATACATCCGGCGCAAACACCTGCACGCCATGACGACGCGCGTCCTGCACGAGTTGCGACGGCGAGTAAAAACCGAGCGGCTGGCTGTTGAGCAGACCGGCCAGAAACGCGGCGGGTTCGTATCGCTTGATCCACGCGCTGAAGTAGACCAGCAGCGCGAAGCTCGCCGAATGACTCTCCGGAAAACCGTATTCGCCGAAGCCCTCGATCTGCTTGCACACGCGCGCCGCGAACTCGTGCGCGTAACCGCGCGCGAGCATCTTCGCCATCAAATCGGCCTGATATTTTTCGAGATTGCCGCTGCGTCGCCACGCGGCCATTGCGCGGCGCAGCTGATCGGCCTCTTCGGCCGTGTAGCCAGCGGCGACCATCGCGAGCTTCATCACCTGTTCCTGGAAGATCGGCACGCCGAGCGTGCGTTCGAGCACGGGCCGCAACTCTTCCTTCGGATAATCCGCCGCTTCCAGACCCTGTTTGCGACGCAAATACGGATGCACCATGCCGCCCTGAATCGGACCGGGCCGCACGATCGCCACTTCGATCACGAGGTCGTAGTATTTTTCCGGGCGCAATCGCGGCAGCATGCTTTGCTGCGCGCGCGATTCGATCTGAAACACGCCGACCGTGTCCGCGCGGCAGCACATCTCGTAGACGGCTTTGTCCTCGCGCCGGATATGCGTGATGCCGAAGTCCGGAATGCCCCGCCGCAGCGCGACGAATTCGAGCGCGCGGCGAATCGCCGACAGCATGCCGAGCGCGAGCACATCGACTTTCAACAGCTTGAGCTGATCGATATCGTCCTTGTCCCACTGAATCACGCAGCGGTCCTTCATCGCGGCGTTTTCGATCGGCACGAGCCGCGACAAACGCTCGCGCGCAATCACGAATCCGCCGACGTGCTGCGATAAATGACGCGGAAATCCACGCAGGTCGCGCGTCAATCGAATCAAATGTTTGGTGATATGCGAGTCCTCTTTGAAACCCGCTTCCTTCAGATACCCCGCCACCGCCGACGGCCCGTCCCACCATTGCTGCGACTTGCCGATCCGTTCGATCAGCGACGCCTCCAGCCCGAGCGCCTTGCCGACATCCTTTAGCGCGCTGCGCGTGTGATACGTCGTCAGCGACGCCGCCAGCGACGCGCGATGCCGCCCGTACTTCCGATAGATGTACTGGATCACTTCCTCGCGCCGCTGATGCTCGAAATCGACATCGATATCCGGCGGCTCGTTGCGCGCCTGCGAGATGAATCGCTCGATCAGGAGGTTTGAGCGGATTGGATCGAGTTCAGTGATGAACAGGCAATAGCAAATGACGGAATTCGCCGCCGAACCACGCCCCTGACACAAGATCTTCTGGCTACGCGCGAACGTGACGATGTCATACACCGTCAGAAAGTACTTCTCGTACTTCAGCTTGGAAACGAGCGCCAGTTCCTTTTCGATCAGGCCGATTGTGTCGGCATCCATGCCATTCGGCCAGCGCTTGAGCGCGCCCGCGATCACCTGTTTGCGCAAATAACTTGCGGGCGTTTCGCCGGGCGGCACGAGTTCTTCGGGATATTCGTATTTCAGTTCTTCGAGATCGAACGTGCAGCGCGATGCCACCTTCAACGTTTCAGCGATCGCCGCGCGCGGATAAAGCGCGCCGATTCGCAAGCGCGTGCGCAGATAGCGCTCCGCGTTCGCTTCGAGCGCGTAACCGCACTCGGCAAGCGGCCGATTCAGGCGAATGGCGGTGAGCGTGTCCTGCAAGGGCTTGCGCGAACGCGCGTGCATCAGCGCACCGCTCGCCGCGATAAGCGGCAATCCGCTCGCTTCCGAAATCACGTGGCAGGACGCGAGGCGTTCGTCATCGCTGCCGTCTTGCCATAACTCCAGCGCGAGCCACGCGCGGCCTGCGGCAAAACTCGCGAGCCAGTGCGCGCGATCCAGCGTATCGGCAAGCGTGGCCGAGCGCTGCGGCACGAGGATCAGCAGACAATCGGGCAAATGCTTCAAATGCGCGATATCACCGCGCAAATCCGTCGAATCGAGCGCGCTGGACGAGGCGGCGGGATTGGTGAAATCTTCGGGACAGAGCTTGTAGCTACCCTTGGGCGATCGCGAACGCGCCAGCGAAATCAGCTCCGATAAGTTGCCGTAGCCCGCACGATTCGTCGCAAGCGCGATCAGCGTGCAAAATGGCGCACCGTTGGCATCGGTGAGATGCAATTCGCTGCCAATGATCAGCTTCAACGGGGGCTTCTGCTTGTGCGCCGAATCCGCCACCTTTTCCCGCGCTTCGATTTCCTTGATGGCGCCGTAAGCGCGCACGACGCCCGCAAGCGAGCACTCGTCCGTAATCGCGATCGCGGTATAGCCCTGCTCCAGCGCCGTCGCCGCCAGTTCCTGCGGATGTGACGCCCCGCGCAAGAACGAAAAGTTGCTCAGACAGTGCAGTTCGGCGTAATCAGGCAGGAGCGTCGAGGAAGACACCGCCTTCTCGCCTTTCAGTTCGATGATGTCGCTTAGATCTTCCATCGCCGCATCATCCGAAAAAGCCGTGCAGATACCACGCACCGCTCAGGCGCTCGCGATACACCCAAAACATGCGACCGCGATCGTCGGAGGCGACGTAGTAATCGCGCTGAACGCCATTGCCGTCCCACCAGCCGGCTTCGATACGCTCCGTCCGGCTGACCAGCTTCAGCGGCCGCCGATAAAACGGCCGCTCGTTGCGCAGCATCATCTTTTGCGGCGCTTCGAGAATCCATACGGGTCGCGGCTGCGATGGAATGGCACGGTCAGGAAGCTCCAACTCCTCGCCGATTTCCTCGGTTTCCTTCGCTTCTTCGTCGATTTTCTGGTCTTCTTCTTTCTTTTTTCCTCGCTTCTTCTTGGTTTCACGCACAGGCTGATACGCTTCGACCGACATCGCCGCTTCCGGCCGATGATCTTCATGTCCAACCAGTTGCACCACGTTCTCGGCACCGAGCCGCGCGCTCAGACGTTCGAGCAATTTCGCCATCGATTCATTGTCCGAGGTCGGCATCGGAAAAAGCGTGTCGGGCGGCGGCGCGTGCTCGCTGACTTTATCGGCGAACAACTTCATCTCGATTACCGACGCGATAAGCGTCTCGTGATTGAGCTTTTCGCGCAGCAACCAGAGGATGTGATCGGAATCACGCGTCGGCACGGCCCACTTGACATTGAGCGTCGAGGTCTTCGGCGCGTGGCGCGCGGCCAGCTCATGTTCCAGCAAAAGCGAAAACTCGCTGACCGCTGCGTGATGCGCACTCAGCCATCCGGCCAATTGCAGCACCAGCCGGCGCGCCGCGAATAACAGCGCTTCGGCACTATCCACGCGCGCCTGCAATTCAAGCCGCGCCTCGAACGATGCCGGCGCGCAGAACACTTCGCGTGGATCGGGTGCCTGCCCGTACGCTTGCGCGAGCCACTGCAAAATACCTTGTCCGAAGCGCCGCGCGACGCCCTTTCGCGGCAACTGCCGCAGATCCGCGATCGTCGCACAACCAATCTGCTCGAACGCGCTGCCATGCGATTCCGCCGATGGCACGAGCGAAACCGGCAAGGCATCGAGCACACGCACCAGCGTCCTTTCTTTCACTATCCGCACGCGACGCGTGACACGCCGCGTGCGCGCATGCGCAAGCAGCCACGCGCCCCAGGCAGTCGGCGCGCAGCCCATACGCGAAGTGAAGCCGCAGCCTTTGACTGTAGACATCACTTTCTTGAGCAGCGCCCGCAGTCCGCCGAACAGTCGCATGCTTGCGCCCACTTCCAGCAGCACCGTATTCGCATGCGCAAGCACGACCTTCGGCGTAAACGCGAGCAAAGCCAGCGCAACGGATTCGAGCGCGCGCTGCTCCTCGCCGATATCGACGGCAAGCAAGGTCAGCTGCGGCGCCAGCGCGAACGCATGCGAGCGCGTGCTGCCCGGCCGCACACCGAGCCGAAACGCGATGAGATCGGGCAACAGAATCCGCGCGTGATCGGCAAGCGCGAAGCACGGCTGATCGATGCCATCAGTCGGCGTCGAGCTCGCTCCAGGCGAAGTCGTACTCACCGGCGAGAAGGGCATCGACGGCGGCCTGACGGCTTCTAGCGATAAAAGCGGCAATGTCACCGCTATCCACAGCATGTCTGACCTCTTTGACCTCACGTTCCGCGTTTGCTCTCCTTGCCTGATCCGCGCGGCGAATGTGTTCCGGCAACGCTGGCTTCAGGACGGGCAAACGCAACTGCAATGGTTTGATCAGTAATGGACCACGCCGCTTGATGATGTCGATTTCCAGCATGACTGTGGACATCCATTCCCGCCGATTCATGGTTTGCGCATTGGCAGGAGAGCTAAAGTCGGAAGTGGTGTACGGGGGAGTTGAGGCGGGAAATTGAAGGCGGTGGTGGTTTCAGCTGAGAATCTGATTGTCGAAGTCGGAAACCAGCGAACAACAAAACCATCCACCATGAGCAAGGATAC
>NZ_JAQFVG010000348.1 GCF_029439455.1 Caballeronia sp. BR00000012568055
GATAAACGCCGCCGCGAAGGCACGCTCAAAAAGCCGCTGATATATTCGACCCACAAATACGGGGCTCCCAAGGCAACCGCACGCAGCGTCATCCGTCAGAAAAAGACCAACGACGCGCGGTCACCATCGCCTGGGATGCAGCGGCTATTTAATTAGAGCCGCGATGAAAAATCGACTGAGCTTTGCGATCTAAAGAGAACGCCATGCGCAATAAGTTCGCCGCTATCTGGATCTGGCTATTCATTCTTCCGCTCGCGTTCGACTTCAAGGGCGCGGAAACGGCCAGCAAGGCCATCCAGATTCTCCTTACCGTGCCTTCGATGGGCGCAGCCGTCGCGCTGCTGCTGATCGGACCGCGTTTCGCGCAGCGCTCGCGTCTGCGTACCGCCATTACGTCGCTGTTTCTTCTGACGATGCTCGGCAGCGTCGCCACGCAAGTGTTGCAGGGCAACGACTCCGGCAACTACATGCGCGTGATCCTGCCGTTCCTGCTGATGCTGCTCGGCTATTTCGTCGCGTGCCGTCCGTGGGACTCGCAGCGCCTCGAACAGATCGAAAAGGCCATGTACTGGTCGATGATCGCCTCGCTCATTTTCAGTTTCGGCTACGGTATGGCGACTTCCGGCGGCGGACTGGCCGACGTGCGCTTCCGGATCGTGTCGGTCACGTTCCTGTGTTTGCAGGGCTTGCTGCTGCACGAATTCGTCGTCGCCAAGCGCATTACGAAATTCACGGTGCTGCTGTTTCTTGCGACCATCGTGATCGAACTGCTGTCGGTGACGCGTAGTCTGCTGGTCGGCACGGTGCTGCTGTTTGCATACGCAACCTGGCTCGCTTCGCCGTCGATCAAACATTTGTTCACCTCGGGGCTACGCGCCGTCGCCGTCGCCGCGCTGCTCGGCGCCATGGTCGTCGGTGCGGCCGCGTTCTTTCCCGGCGTGCTGGATCACTGGGCGCAGCGCATGGAGTTCGCCAAGAACACCGAAGCGGGCCGCGATCCGACCACCATCACGCGTCTCGCGGAAATGAAGGATCAGTACGATCAGACCATGTCGACGCCGCTGTCCATCGCAGTCGGACAGGGTTACGGACACGACTATCGCTACTCGCCGTACTACTTGCCCGATCTCGCCGGTCAGTTCTCCAAGAAGGACTTCTACGCGATCAAGGAATGGGCCGCGGGTCACAACTTCTGGGTCTATCAGTTCTTCGCGGGCGGTCTGATGTTCGGCCTCGCCCTGCCGCTGGCGATTCTCTGGGCGCTGTGGCGCGGTTCGATGGCCTATCGCGCGTGGCGGCAAGCTGCGCCGGACGTGCTGTATCTGCCGGTGCTGGGACGTGCGCTGCTGGTGGTGGCATCGCTGCCGGCGACGTCGGTGGGCGGCAATCCGCTGGGTAATCGCTTCTCGGGCATCGTGTTCGGCGTCGCGCTGGGTCTGCTGGTCGCCGCGTTTGCGCGGATCGCGCATGCCATGCGTACGCGTGCCGCCGAAGCGGGTGTGTCGCGCCGTTCGTTCCGCCGGCCTTACTACGGCGTGAATCCGGATTTCCGTCCGCACGACGAACCGATGCCCGAAGTCCTGCCCGCACACGCCGCGCATGCGCCTGGTTTGTCGCATGACCATCGTGAGCAGCCGCCCGGTGCGAGTTCGCTTGCGCCGACGGCGTGAGTTGACGCCATGAAGATCCTGCATCTGCTTCCCTCCGTCGATCCGCGTGCGGGCGGCGCGACCGAAAGCGTCCTGCAAAGCGGCCTCAATATGCAGGCGATGGGGCATGAAATCGAAGTCGTATCGCTCGATGCGCCGGACGCGCCGTATATCGCTACGTTCGCTCTTCCCTTGCACGCACTCGGACCATCGCGCGGGTTTTACGGTCATTGCCCGGCGCTCGTGCCGTGGTTGCAGCAACATGCCTCACGTTTCGATGCCGTGATCGTCAATGGTCTCTGGCAATACCAGAGCTACGGCGCGTGGAAAGCGCTGCGTGGCGGCGGCGTGCCTTATTACGTCTTCCCGCACGGCATGCTCGATCCGTGGTTCAAGCGCACTTATCCGCTCAAGCATCTGAAGAAGTGGCTGTATTGGCCGTGGGCCGAATATCGCGTCCTGCGCGATGCGCGCCGCGTGCTCTTCACCACGCAAGAGGAACGGCTGCTGGCGCGCGAATCGTTCTGGCTGTATCGCGCGAAAGAGGAAGTGGTGGCGTTCGGTACGCGTCAGCCTCCGGAAGATTCGGCGGCCTTGCGCGAAGCGTTTTTATCGAAGTATCCGCAACTTACGGCCAAGCGCGCGATTCTGTTTCTCGGCCGCATTCACGAGAAGAAAGGCTGCGATCTGTTGCTCAAAGCCTTTGCCGCCGTGCGCGATCTCGATGCCAACGCGCATCTCGTCATGGCCGGTCCCGACGACAGCGAATACGCCACGCAATTGCGCGCGATGACCAAAGAGTTGGGTATCGAAGACCGGACGACGTGGACGGGCATGCTCACCGGCGACCTCAAGTGGGGCGCATTCCGCACCAGCGATGTATTCGCGCTGCCCTCGCATCAGGAGAACTTCGGGATTGCGGTGGCGGAAGCGTTGGGATCGTGTCTGCCGGTGCTGATCTCCGACAAGGTGAATATCTGGCGCGAAGTGAAGGAAGACGGCGCGGGGATCGTTGCGGCGGATACGCTGGAAGGCACGATCGAAGCGCTGACGTCCTGGCTGAAGATGGACCCGAACGCCACGAACGCGATGCGCGAACAAGCGCTCGCCACCTTCACCAACCGCTTTCACGTCGATGCCATGTCGCGCGATCTGCTGCGCGTGCTGCGCGAAACCGGCGGCACGCACGACGCACGCTTTCCGCGCGGCGCGATGCCGGCATCGGCAAAACGATAAGCGCCGGGCGTTTGGCTTATTGCTGCGGCAGATGCGAACGCAGGTAGTCCGCGTAGCCGTTCTGCACCCTCAGAATCTTTTCCGCGCAATTGTCGTAGTCGGAGCCGCGTGCGCGCTCCGGCCCGTACATGTCGCGGCACTGCGCATACAGCGCGATGGTCGTGCCGCTCGCATTCGTCGTGCGCGTGGCTGAAAACACGGGCTTGCCGGAGTCGTAAGGCACGTCGGTCTGGATCACGGCGTCGTCGGCGCGCGTGAGCTTTTCTTTCGAACTCTGCTCGACATACGGCTTAGTCAACTTCCAGATGGCATCGCACTGCGCGGCATCGGCACAGGCGATGGTCGCGCTGCGCTGCGCCATTTCCAGCGATTGCTCCGAATGCGTGAAGGCGGTTTCCTTCTGCTTTTCCTTGTCGACGGACGAGCACGCGGCGAGCATGGACAGCACGAGTGCGGAGGCGATGAGCGTTTTCACGGGTGAATACCAGAAGCGGAGGTCGGACGGCGATTATATCGATGCGGGCCGTGCCGACACAGAAAAGCGCCGCCGGTCTTTCGATCCGGCGGCGCTTTTTTCTGCTTCTGTGCTGCCCTACTTCTTCCCCATCTGCAAGGCCAGATCCCCCGGCATATGCATCGCGGATGCGGCCATCGGCAGGCTTTCCGATGTATCGCTCTTGAGCGGCAGACCGGACGATGCCACCAGCGTCGTCGTCGCATCATCGCCCTTGATTACGCGGCCGAGATGCGATGCGAGACGCAGCGTAAGCGCGGCGATCGTGATGGTCGGGAAGTTCGCGCCGACGGTCGGAAACACCGAGCTGCCCGCCACGTACAGATTGCCCATGCCATGCACTTTCAGGTTGCGATCGACCACGCCCTGCTTGTCGGAATCGTGCATGCGCGTGGTGCCCATGTGATGCCACGTGCCTTCCAGTTGCGCGGGCCACGGCTTGCCTTCGAGCGGCTCGTCGAGCTCCACGTCGGCCACGCCGCCGCGCTTCAGTTCATCGGCGATGTGCGCGACGGTGCGATCGAAGGTGCGCTTGACCAGTTCGGTCACCTGCCAGTCCACGATCACGCGATTCAGGCCCAGCGCATCCTTCTTCGCCGACAACGTCACACGGCTGTCGCGATTCGGCTCCGCTTCCACGATGGTCTGAATCTTCACTTCCGTAATCAGCGGACGCGGCTGCAACAAGCGGGCAAGACCGAAGCACGCCGTATCAACCGGATGCGCGAGCATGGTGAAGACATCGCCTGTCATGGAATAGCCCGGCTGATCCTTGCCGAGCACGGCCTGCTTGGCGCGAATCAGCGCTTCGGCGCCTTCGGTGTTTTCACCGCGGAACACGGAATAGAACCACGAACGCGCGTTCAGCAGCTTCTCTTTTTCCAGCACCGATTGCGTCAGCGCGAACTGCGACGAGATGAACGTGCCGTGCGCCGAGACCGCCTTGTTCTGATAGTGATACTTGATATCGTAAAGCTTGTTGCGCGCCCATTCCTTCTTGAAGTTCACCTTCGCCGACATGATGCGCGGATGGTCCATGAAGTAGCGGCCGACCAGATCGTTGCCGTTACCCAGACCCGCCTTCTGCACCTTGTTCGACGACAGCAACAACCGCGCATTCTCGATACCACCGGTCGCCAGCACGAACTGCTTCGCGCGGATCGCGAAACGGCGGCCGGTGAGCGTGGCGATATCCACCTTCGTCACGTTGCGTGCATCGGCGTCGGTATCGATGTTCAACGCGTTGGCGTAGAGGAACACGCGCACGCTCTTCGCGCCGAGCAGTTGATCGCGATACACCTTGCCGAATCGCACCGGCGGGCTGAATTGCGAGATCGTGTCGCGCACGCGGCCGCTGGTGAACGGATGCCGGCGCACGTCCGGGCGATGAATCGCCGCTTCCCAATACGCCGGATCGAAATTGTTCTCGCCCAGTTGCAGCAGTTGATGCGTGCGTGCATAGAACGGGCGCAGTTCGTCGAGGCCGAAGGGCCAGCCGCTGTCGGCTACCCAATCGCGCTTCTCGAAGTCCCACGGATCCAGCGGACGGCACCAGCCGCCCCAGCAATTGCTGCTGCCGCCGAGAAAACGGCTGCGGCAGCCATCGGCGAATTCGTACGGCACGCCGACGTTTTCACCGCGATACAAGTCGCGCGTTTCCGGATCGGCTTTGTACCCGCCGCTTTCGAGCAGAATCGCGTCGATCCCTTGCTTCTCCATCTCGAGCGCCATGGTGATGCCCGCCACGCCGGCCCCGATGATGCAAACCGTGGTCTCGATGACTTTGCCTTCTTCCACGCTTCGGCTGTCAATGAACATGCCCCGTACTCCCTCTTATGCCGTGCCTGAGCGGTGTCGTCGTTCACGCTTCACCGCGCTTTAGACCCCATGATCCAAATGTCGCATCCGTCGTTCAAGTCGCGCCTGAAGCGCCGATGTCCTCGATGGCGCTTCACGCTGCAACGGCTGCGATCGGTCCCGACGGTGCTCTGCCTTTTCGCCTCCTACGATCCTCGTATGAATCTCGCATGAAGCAGAGCGCCGGTTCAGCTTCACCGCCTCCTTAGCGGCATCACTCGTTTCTTTCGGTCCACGAAAACCCCGCGTCTTCCGGCTCGTTTTCTGCAACGACTGCTGCAATGTCTGAGCGAGCTTGAAGCATCACGCGAGGCGCGTCGTCTGTATGCGTCATGGCGAACGTTGCGCGATGCATCAAGCATTCGAACAACACTCGCAATGACGGATGTCACACGCTGGACGCAGAAGCTTTTGTCCATCGCGCGACCGAAAATCTTCAGGCCGGAAAGCGTTTTCTGATGAAGCGCACCGGATTGCCGCCATACACGCCTTCCGCCTCCAGCGAACGATGCACCACCGACATCGGCGTCACGACCGCCGAGCGTCCGATGGTCACGCCCATCTGCACCACGCATTTGGATGTGATCCAGACGCCGTCTTCGATCACGATCGGTGCCACCTGCAAATCCATGTTGCCGGCGACATCGTGCGAGCCCGTGGTGAGAAACGCACCCTGCGAGATACACACGTTATTGCCGATACGAATATTGGTCTGGTTATAAATCCAGGCATCGACACCGAACCAGCAGTTATCGCCCACTTCGAGATTCCACGGCGCTTTGACGCGAATCGGATGCGGCATTCTGCAGTTCTTGCCGATACGCGCGCCGAACGCCTTCAACAGCGCGACGCGCACGGACGAAACCGGGATCAGCTTGTTATTGATAATGCAGGCTTCCAGAAAAAACCAGATCAGTTCGGTGACGAAGCCACGCTTCGCGACGAAGTTTCCCGGCCCTGCGAGCGACAGATCGATGACCTTGCCTTGCGTGCTGTGCGTGCTGTGCGTGCCGTGCGCGTTCGGTCCGCGTGACGCGGATGCATCGTCACGGCCGTTGTCGGCTGCTGCGACGCCACGCCCTTCGATGATCCTGTCCATATGGTCCCCGCCTGGATCGTGTTGCTTCGCCTTACCGGATGATCTAGTCAAGCGCGCGTGCTTTCATACGATTGAACGTGCGTTCCGGAAGACTTGCTGTTGGCCTTAGGTTTTTCGGCATCCGTGTCGGATACTCGTCTTTACTGTCATGCGCATGATGCGTCGGCATCGAGGCTTTGTCGTCCACCCTTTCGCGGGGAAAACGCGTGTAGCGCCTGGTTGCCGGTGTCCATACGGTAAGCCGATTATGTTCGAACGGCATCAACACACACGTGCGCTACTGAACGAATGGCCGCTTCGGCAAGAGTTTTGGCGGTAGTCGGCGGTGGCGGGCCATATGCTGTTTTCATGCGCGAGTGGCGTGTCGTCAGGAGGCTGACAGCCTTCACCGAAACGATGCGATGGAGTGTCCGCGAGAGCGGTTTGGTGCACATTTGCATCATTTTCGTTCGCGTAATCTATGCCTTCGGCGTTCTCGGAATTCGTTTGGAGATACTGATGAAATATTCTTTATGCGCTGCTGTTTTTTCGGTGCTTTTTGCGGCTTTTGTGCCTGTTTCTTATGCCGGAAATTTTGCTGATGCGGCGATGAGTAATGGGCAGGCTGGGGGCGGTGCGCCCGGTGAGATGGAATTGCTCGGCAGTCCGCGGACTTATTCGGACCCTTATGGGGCGCCGACCAATGGGCGCGGCGGGCAGCGTGGGCCCATTACCAATGGGCAGACAGGTGCCGGTGTGACGCCTACCGATAAGTTGCTTGCTCAGCAGAATGGTTACGTTGGCAATCCTGGCGCCGGGGCTCAACTCAAGCGTACGGCTCGGGGTGATGCTGCTGGTGCTAAAGCTTTGTTGATGCCGCAAGCTGCGGCTGCTGCGGTTTATCCTACGCCTAATGGGTTGAAGCCTCCTGGCGGCAATGCTAATGCTGCTCGTGGGCGGGATATTTATAAGTCGCCCTATTGAGTTTTATTTGCTGCTGCCTTTTGTCTTGCGTATTTGTTCAGTAGCCGCCTCCCCGGCGGGGGGATCACTTTCTTTGCTGCTGCAAAGAAAGTAATCAAAGAAAGCAGCTTTTTCAACCGGACACTGCCTCTTGAAGCGGCAAGTGGATTAATAGGCTCTGTAGGTAACAATAGCCCGCCACCTCGGAGGCCTGCCCGGCCTGTCAAGCGCTCGGTACGCACCATTCAAGAACCTCTTTTCTCTTAGCAGAGCGGTCCGCGCTCACAAGCGCGGCGTAGTTGGCGCTCACGCGCCATCGCCGTAGGGGTCTATAAGGGAAACACAGAGAATGCGTAGCATCACGAACAAGCAAGCGTCACCGCTCAAACGCTATTCGGCCCTACCGTTACTTTGAGGCTTGAGGGAATTGAAGCGCTAAACGCCGTTGGGCCGAATAGCGTTATCGCGATGTGACTTGCTTTGGCGTTGTCTGCGTGCTCTGCCGGGTTCCTTTGAACAACGCCCGGCGGCGCGCAAGGCGCGCACGCCGGAAGCATGAGCGCGGGCCGCTCTGCTAAAGAAACAGAGGTGCTTAAAGAGCCCGTACCTATTCGCTCACAGGCCGGGCAGGCCTCCGTGGCGGCACGCTATTGTTACCTAGCGAGAACATTAATCCACTTGCCGTTTCAACATGCACTGTCTGGTTGAAAAAGCTGCTTTCTTTGGTGACTTTCTTTGCAGCAGCAAAGAAAGTTACCCCCCCGCCGGGGAGGCGGCTACTGAACATAAACGCAAGACAGCCGCAGCAGCAAAAAAAGCATCAAACCTGCGGCGTAACCCCAGTCGAAACATCCTCAACAACCCGCTTCCGCTTAGCCGGAAACAGCGCATCGCGAATCTTGAGAAACGGAAATTCGACCGCCCGCGTAGTCACATACCCCACCACGATAGCAATAGCGAACTGCGCCGCCATAATGGCAAACCAGGCAGGAATCGCAGGCAAGTGCATAGCAGCGGCCTTGCGGATCAGCATATCGCCAGGAGCAAGTGCGAGCGAGTGCCACAGATAGATCCCATACGAATACACGCCGATCCACCCAATCCCCCGATACACCATCGCCTTCCGCGTATTCTTCGAATACTCGAGCGTCAGCACGATCAACGCGCAGAACCCGATCGCCTGAATCGTGTAGCCAATGCTCTGATCCAGCGCCACATTCCGCGTACCGAACACGAGCCACGCGACCACGCCAACAACCATCGCAATGAGCAAGCCACGACGCTCGGCAATCGCGCGATACGCCTGCGGCTTCATCCAGTACAAGCCAGCGAGCATCACACCGAACAGCAAGCTATCGATCCGGTATTGCGTATAAAAGAACGTCCCGTCGATATCCCCGTGATACACGGCAATACTCCGCGCCAGCAACACCGCCACGCACAGCGAGCCAAGTACCGCAA
>NZ_JAQFVG010000349.1 GCF_029439455.1 Caballeronia sp. BR00000012568055
TTTCCAGGCGGAAAATCGCGCTAAGACCGCCACCGAGATCTTCGCTGCCCTTCAATCCGATCCGGCTGTTGGTGATCGCGCCGTTGGTCATGTAGAGCTTGTTGTCGTTATTCGCGTTCGCGTTGGTGAGATAACGCAGGCTGACGTCGGCGACGCCGTAAAGCGTGACCGAGCTTTGCGCGAAAACGGACTGGCTGGCAAGCGCAATCGCGCTCAGGCCAAGTGCGCCAAGCGCACGCGATGTGAGTGTCTTCATGATATGTCTTGTCCTGATCTCTCTTATTTCACTGAGCGCTCTTTTAGCGGCGGCTTTCGATTGACGGTCTAAAGGTCGTTCTGGCACGCTCGTTTTAAAAGGCTGGCGGACTTTTAACACATCAAATATCGCAGGCAAAATTCAACTGCAAGCAGAGTCCCTCTATTGTTGGGTTTTACGCAACAAAGCCGAATTGTTTAGCGCATGGCATTGACCGCTTAGCGGCCTTTGTGCAGCGGGCAAGCAAATTTATTTGTCGTTTAACACGCGGCGATTTCCTCCGTCGAGCCGAACAGGTGGCTTGTCAGAGGTCGCGAGCCATTCGTGACCCCATTGCATCAACGCGACCAGCACATTGCGCGCGATACCCAACTGGCTCTGAAACTCGTCGAAGCGCGCATTTCCTCATTTTCCGGCGAACTGCTACTCAGCTTGCGTGGTAGCTCGATAAAACCGTCTTGCCTATAGTTTCGTCACGCAACTCAATGCCCCGGCTATCTTGCGAGTGCGCTGGTCGCGCTCGCCCTCGTGGTCTCCGAGATCGCGACGATGCGTGTCAATGCTGTCGCGAATGCGAATGCGAAAGCGGTGAGCGCTTGCGCATCGGCTTGATTATTAATCAGGAACGCGAATCATATTGGCGAGCCAAGCGTAATGTGACAAAGGCGCGTACGCTCATCCGTGATTCGATACCTCGACCGCAAGCGAGCCTTCATCGACCACAACAGCCACCGCATCGAGCGATGCACCCGCGCACGGTCCTTCGATGCACCGCCCGTCCTCGAAGCGAAATATCGCGCTGTGATGCGCACACATCAGCACTTGCGCGCGATAGCAATGCACCTGACCCGGCTCATAATCGAGCGGCACGGAAAAATGCGGACATCGATTCACATAGGCCCACACGTTCGCACCGCGACGCACGACGATCACCGGCTTGCTTGCACCCGATGAATCGGCTGCATTGATCACGCGCGCGCCGCCGTCGGGTACATCATCGAGCGAGCACAGTTTCATATGCGATGCTCCGGGTTGCCCATGCTCCAGTCCCACGGCCTCACTTCGACGCGTTCAAACAAACCGGTCTGCATATACGGATCATTTTCGATAAAGCGCATCACGTCGTTGATGCCGTCCGCTTCGACCACCAGCAACGTGCCGTTCATCGCATCACCCTGCGGCGCGAGCGTCGGGCCACCAAGCCGCACGAATACGCCATGCCGCGACGCACCGCGTAAATACGTGCGATGCGTCGGCCGCACGCGCTCGCGCACGTCGCGCATGTTGGGGCGATCCGTGGCGAAGATAGCGAAATAGCGTCCCATGTTCATTCGCTCCGATCCAGCACGAAGTCATAAAGCGCTTCACGGCTAACGCCATCTTCACGCTCGCGATACGCCACCATCAACGAAGGCTTCACGCCGAATACCGCATCGGAATGGAGATACGGATCGTTTTCATCGAACAGATGCGTGACGAGCCTGCGATACCCCGGCGCATCGATCATGAAATGCAGATGCGCGGGCCGCCACGGATGCCGCCCCGTCGCGTTCAGCATGTCGCCGACGGGACCATCGGTCGGAATCGGATAGCTCACGGGCACGATGGTGCTGATGGCATAGCGCCCTTGCGCATCAGTGCGATATCGGCCGCGCAGATTGCCGTGCGGCTGCGCCGTATCTTGCCCTGAGTACATGCCGTTATCCGCTGTCTGCCAGACATCGAGCACCGCATTGTCGATCGGCGCGCCGTGGGTATCGAGCACGCGGCCATGCACGATAGCGCGTGTGCCCGGCGTGAATGCCATATTCTCGCCATATGCACGTTCCGGCATCCCTTCGATATAAAACGGGCCGAACACGGTACTGTCCGTTGCGCCCGTCGCGTGACGATGATTGATCGCATCGACCAGCATGGAGATGCCAAGTGTATCGGAGAGCAAAATAAATTCCTGACGCACGACGTCATCGCACTTTTGACCGGTTGCGGTCAGGAAGCGTATGGCCGTCATCCACTCGGCTTCGGTCGGCTCTACTTCATGCACAAACGCGTGAAGATGCTTCACCAGGCCTTGCATCAGCGTGCGCAATCGCTCGTCCTTCGTCTTCGCGAAACTGGCGATAACCTCTTCGGTCAGCGCTTGTTCAGGGGACATGTCTTCCTCCACGTTGTTTTATGGCGCCGCGCCTTCCCATGCCTTTTGCAGCAGCGCACGAATCGCATCGCGTTCGATGGGACGCGGATTCGCATAGGGATTACGGCACGCGAGATCGGCGGCTTCATCGAGTCCTGCTTCCGGCATACCGATACGCGCAAGCGCAGGTTCGATGCCGAGCCTGCGATTCAAGGCATATAACAGCGCACCGGCCTCTTCCGCACCTTGACCGCCGAGGGCACGCGCCACGCGTGACAGCGCTTCAGGCGCGGCGCTGTGGTTATAGTGCGCCGTGTGCGGCAACAATGCAGCGTGCATAGCCGCGTGCGGCAAATTAAAGGTGCCGCCGAGCGTATGGCAAAGCTTGTGATGCAGCGCCATGCCGACTGCCCCAAGACACGTTCCCGCCAGCCACGCACCGTATAGCGCGCGGCTTCGCATGGCGCGATCTTCGATATGCGGCAAGGCTTCGCCCAGCGCACGGATCGCTTCTTCCGCCATCAGGCTGATGATCGGATTCGCGTCTTCCGCATAGAGCGCTTCGACCGCATGCGCAATCGCATTCACGCCCGATGCCACCGATACCGCCGCCGGCAAGGACATCGTCAGCGAAGGATCGTAGATCACGGTGCGCGGCAGCACGCGCAGATCGCGGCCCGTGCGCTTCAAGCGGCCTTCGGTGAGGCCGTAGATCGGCGTCATCTCCGAGCCTGCGTAGGTGGTCGGCACCGCGATAATCGGTAATGAGGATTCCAATGCAATCGCCTTGCCGAGTCCGATGGTCGATCCGCCGCCCACGGCCACGCAACAATCCGCATCGAGCGATGCAGCTTTGTCACACGCCGCGTGCGCGACTTCCACCGGCACGTGCATCACCGCTTCGGCATGCACGCCCGCTGCGCGCTCGCCGAGCACGCGGGCGACTTCATCGGCCAGGGCGCGTTGTTCGGGCGTGGACAGAATCAGCGCACGCCGCGCGCCGAGCCGTTCCACTTCGGCGGGCAACTGCGCGAGCGCGCCCCATTCGAACACCACGCGCGATGGCATCGCCTGATAAACGAAGTGTTCCATCACGGTCTCAACGCTTGAAATGCGGCGGCACATTGCCGTCAACATTGACCCACACCGAACGCGCTTCGGTATAGTCGTGCATGGCTTCGAAGCCCATTTCGCGGCCATATCCCGATTGCCCCACGCCGCCGAACGGACTGCCCGGATTCACGCGCTTATAGCAATTGATCCAGCACATGCCCGCATGAATCTCCGCCGCCATGCGATGCGCGCGTGACAGATCGCGCGTCCACAAGCCACTACCTAATCCGTAGTCCGTACCATTTGCGATGGCGAGCGCTTCGTCATCGTTCTTGAAACGCAGCACGGTGACGAACGGCCCGAACACTTCTTCTTGCACGATGCGGTCTTGTGCCGTCTTCGCTTCGATCACCGTGGGCCGCACGTAATAGCCCTTCGCAAGCGATGCATCGTTCGGCGACGTGCCGCCCGTCAGCACGCGTCCGCCCTGCTCGCGCGCGACATCGACGAATGCCTTCACGCGTTCGAGATGTTGCAGCGACGTGAGCGGTCCCATTTCGGTGTCCGGATCAAGTGGATTGCCCACGCGCACCGAAGCGGCCAGCGCGACGAACCGTTCGAGGAATTCATCGGCAATGCGCTCGTGCAGGATCAGGCGCGAACCGGCGATACACGCCTGCCCTTGATTGTGAAAGATCGCCCACGCTGCGCCATTGATGGCGGCGTCGAGATCGGCATCGTCGAATACGATATTCGCGCCTTTGCCGCCCAATTCCAGTTGCACGCGCTTGAGATTCCCCTGCGACGCTTCGACGATGCGCCGCCCCGTCGCCGTCGATCCGGTGAACGCGATCTTGCCCACGCCCGGATGCTCCGCAAGCCGCTGTCCGGCCGTATGACCATATCCCGGCACGATATTGACCACGCCCTTCGGAAAGCCCACTTCCGCCATCAATTCGACGATTCGCAGCGTAGATAAAGGCGTAATCTCCGAAGGCTTCAACACGACCGTATTGCCCGCTGCCAGCGCCGGACCCATTTTCCAGCTCGTGAACATCAGTGGAAAATTCCACGGCACGATCTGCCCGACCACGCCGATCGGCGCGCGTTGCACGTAGTTGAGAAAGCCGGTCTCGACGGGAATCACCGAGCCTTGCAGCTTGTCGGCCATGCCGCCGAAATAACGGAAACACGCAGCGGTGCGCGGCACATCGAGCGCGCGCGAATCACGAATGGGATGACCCGTATCCAGCGATTCGAGCTGCGCGAGTTCTTCCGCGTTCGCTTCGATCGCATCGGCGAGACGCAGCAGCAGGCGTCCGCGATCCGCTGCGGCCATCGCGGACCACTGCGGGAAGGCGCGCGTTGCCGCTGCGACTGCGAGATCCACGTCCGCTGCCGTAGCAGCCGCGATCTTCGTGATGAGCGAGCCGTCGTGCGGATTGAGCACGTCGATGGTGCTGCCTTCGAGGGCATCGGTGAAACGACCATCGATGAAAAGTTGGTTATGCATAATTTTCGTCCTCGAGCACGGATTCAGAAATCGACCGGATACGGCTTCAGCTCACCGCTTTCGTAGCGCTTCGGCAGATTGGGCGTGGCGTTCTCCCACACAAGCAGCATCGAGCGTTTGGTCGAGTAGCCCTGATGACGGATATCGGCGGGCATTGCGCAGATATCGCCGGCGCGCATGGTGATTCGCGCACGCGGCGCGCCCGTGTTCTTGTCGCCAATGTCCCAGACGATTTCATCGGATAACTGAAGAAACCATTCCACGCGGTCGTTACCGTGAAAGACCGGCAGGATGTATTCCTCGGTCGTCGGGCAAAAAAGGCTTTGACCGCATACGGAAGTGACCGAAGGGTTCCACGTCACGTCCGATCGTGACAGATACTTGAACAGACTGAACGCATGCAGTTGCCCTTCAAAACCCGCTTCCACATGCACTTCGGGTTCGTCTTGCGCAACGTCCGCAAACGCGCGATTCACAGGCAGATCGTTACGCAAAGGCGAATCGCCTTCGAGGCCCGGCATGCGGCGCGTGGCAACGCGAGTGCGTTCGATAGCGGCATCGTTATCGCCGTGTTTGCGGCCAAATGCGGTGCCGGTTTCTTCGGGCGCAGCGAACGGGTCGAAGCCTTCGTTGGTCCAGTCGTGCAGGATCGCCTTGAACGTCGCCATGATGGTCGGCGTTTCGAAGGTCTCCATATAATCGACGCCCGCGTCTTTCATGATGCCGTTGAAAGAACCGGCGTAGATATCGACCTTGCCGTAATGATTGCGCGTGCCGAAGACGTGATCGAAGTTGACCCAGCCGTAGAAGAAGCCCCATGCGACGTCGCGCATCATCGCACGCAGGAAGGCATCGGCGGGCACGGCGTGGGTGCGGGTCTGGCCTTTTGCGGGCCAGTTGATCTTGACGAAGTATTCATCGCGCAGGAATTCGAATGCGCCCAACGTGAAGCGGCGATAACCGGTAACGGCATCGGGTTCGCTGGCCTGAACGGTGTCGGCAGCGAAGGTTTGATGATCGGGTGTATCGAGCATGGCCATGACTTGTCTCCTGAATAGCGTCTTTAATGCAGGCAGATGTCGGCCCACTTCTCCACCGACAACGCACCGAACAAGGTCTGCACGAGCGCCACGCCCGGCTTTTCCGCGCTGAATCGATACGCGCATCCGGCAGGCAGCAAAGCCTGATGTCCGCGACGCAATACGACATGTCCCATCGCACGGCCAGCTGGATTGTCAGCGAGCACGGTGCCCGCGGTGTTTTGCGGCGGGGTATCGAGCTTGATAAAGTCGATGCGCACTTCGCCATCCATCAGGATAACGAACTCATCATGTGAGCACGCGAACCACGGCGAACGCCCATCGGTGCGCAGCGTTTCGATCACATATTCGAGGTTCTTGCCAACGACGATCTTCTCGTAGGGCGCAGCATTCGCCGCGACTTCGAAGACGTTGGAAAAGACATAGTGGCTCGCCTGGCCACTGGTGATTTCGATCTCGCCCTTGCGGTATCCGTCGAGCGAGCCGAAGACGGTGTGAAACGCGGTGTCGGTCATTGCTGTCTCCTTTAGTTGAATGTCTTGCGTGATTCAACTTTAGGAGCGCAGCGACGCGTCAACAAGCGGCAGCGGACCGACTACGGCATTTGCGTTTCGCGAATAATGCGTTCAGGCAATCCAGCCGCGTTCGATCAACGGCACGTCCCACGCGGGTTCGGGCCCAAGTCGGTCCGCGAGAAATTCGACCAGCGCTTTCACCTTCAGCGCCTGTCGCTGCGTTGCGGGATAAACGGCCGCGAAATTGAGCGCCGCGAGCGCGTAGTCGGTCAAGATCGGCAGGAGCGAGCCTGCTAAAAGCGCATCGCTTGCGACGAGCGTCGGCAAACATACGATGCCCGCGCCAGTCAGTGCATAGTCGCGCAGCAAATGGACGGAGTTCGAGCGGATCATGCCCGGCAACTCCATTTCGACGACTTCATCGCTGCGCGTCATGGTCCATCGGTTACGCGATGGATAGCCCGAATAAAGCGCCGTGGTGTGCTGCAACAATTCACGCGGATGCTGCGGCGCGCCATGCGCGTGCACATACGAAGGCGCCGCGCAAAACAAGCGTCGAACGGTAAAAAGCCTTCGCTCGATCAGCGATTCCGATATCGGCGGAAAGATTTGAAACGCGACATCGAAACCTTCTTCGATCGGATCGACCACACGGTCATTGACGATGACATCGAGCTGAATGCCGGGATATTGGCGATTGAATGCGGCCATTGCCGCGCCGAAATGCCCGAGCGCAAAGCCCGGCAGCATTTGTATGCGCAGCCGTCCAGTGGGCGTGGCGCGCAATTCGCGCATCTGATCGGTCAGTTCATTGACGCGCCCGACCACTTCCGCGCATTCACGGTAGAACGTCTCACCCACTTCGGACAGCCGCACATGCCGCGTGCTGCGATGAAACAGCGGCGCATTGACGAACTTCTCCAGTTGCTGGATACGGTTCGTCACCACGGAACTGGTCACGCCGAGCTGCCGCGCCGCCTCGGCAAAGCTGCTGGTTTCCGCCACGCGCACAAAGGCTTCGATACTGAGAAATCGATCCATGCCGGTCTCTTATATTGTGTCTCCAGCATGGAGTGTAGCCTTGCTTATTCGATCACCGGCACTTCCGCCGATGCAGCCTGCTTGCGATTCACACGCGCAGGCGCGGTCTCCTCGAGCAACAGACTCACGCCGATACCCAGCACCACCGCGCAAATCGGCAGCCATAAAATATTATGGATGCCGAAATGTGTGGCGACGAACCCGGCAATCGCAGGCGCAATGCCGCCGCCAAAAATTTCACCCGCACCGACCACGATGCCGATCGCAGTGGAAACCATGCCGATGGGCGCGGCTTCCGTCGCCACCGGCCCGGACAACAGCGACACCAGGCCGAGCGTGAAGAACGCCGCCACGAACAGCACGATAAACAAGGCCAGCGGCTGCGCACCGAGTCCGCGAAACACGTAAAGCATCACGGCCGTGCCCGCGAATCCGACAATACACGCCACGCGCCGCCCGACGATATCCGACAATCCCGGCAAGCCGAATTGCCCGACAAAGCCGCCAAAGCCAATCGCGGACACCACCACGCCCATGCGCTGCGTATCGAGCGAAAGATAGTCGGTGAGATAGAGCGGCAGCATGGCGCCGAGCACGAACACGCCGGTCATCGCGCAGAACAGCGCCACCATGGCGATAGGAATATTGCGGCGCTTGAGCACATCGCGCCAGTGGCCGCGTTCGTGTTCCACCGAGGTCTGCGTTTCAGGCTCGCGGATCGTAAAGTACATCAACACGCCGATGATCAAGCCCGGCACCGCGACCAGCGCGAACACCCAGCGCCAGCTCATCACGCCGAGCAATTGCGTCGCGATGATCGGTGAAAGCGCGAGGCCGAACAGCGCGAAACCGCTTTGCTGAAGGCCTAAATTGAAGCCGCGCCGCTTGGGATGCGATGCGTCCGCAGTCGCAGCGAAGCTGGTCGGGCAGAACGATCCTTCGGCCACGCCCATCAATGCGCGCACCGCCATCAGGCCCGCCAATCCACCTGCCACGCCGGAGAATCCCGACAACAACGAGAACGCGATGATCGCCGGAATCAGCACTTTGCGTCGGCCGATCTTGTCGGAAATGCCACCCATCAACGCAGCAAACACGCCCCACGACAAACCCAATATGCCGATGCAATTCCCCACGTCCTGCGCGGTCAGATGCAGATCCTTCATGATCGATGGAAACAGCGGCGCGATCAGCCACCGGTCGAGTCCCACCAGTCCGAAGCCGAGCGCGAGCAGCGCCACGGCTTTCCATTCGTAGGTCGTATCCCACGGTTTCGCGTTCATGCCTGTCTCCTGTGTCAATGTCTTGTTCAAGGCGGTTAGCGCCGCCGTGAGACAGAGAGTGGCGCAAGCATCGCCGGAACAGAACGGGACAAGCCGCGAATGACGCATTTGCGAATCGCGAATAATGCTGTTTTTAAAGGGTCTGGCGCACGCAAACGTTGACGGCGCGACCGTAAAATAAGCCCTTGCTCGAACGGTATACACTGACGTTCGCAAACATTTCACTCTTTCGAACGGCCGCGTCAAGGCCCAACCCCATCGATACTTTATGAACGCTGTCGTGGACCAGGAGTCTCCGGAGCAGATTGCACATGACGTGGCCGCAGTCGGGCGAATCGCGGCGGTGTCGTCCATTCTCGACGTGATCTGCAACAACACCGGCATGCGCTTTTCAGCCGTCGCGCGCGTCACGGATCACTCGTGGACCGCATGCGCCGTAAAGGACGATCTGGCGCTCGGCCTGCTGCCCGGCGGCCAACTGGAATTGCAGACCACGTTGTGCATGGAATCGCGTTTGGCGCGCGAGCCGATCGTGATCGATCATGTGAGCACGGACCCGCATTATGCGAGTCATCACACGCCGCGTATCTACCATCTGCAAAGCTATATTTCCGTGCCGATCGTGCTGCCGGACGGCGAATATTTCGGCAATCTCTGCGCGCTAGATTCCGTGCCGCACACGGTTTCGACGTCCAGCACGGTGTCCATGTTCAAGGCGTTCGCCGAACTGATCGCGTTGCATCTGCATAACGAGCGTCTGAGAGAAAACGAACTGCGGCGCAGTGCGGCAAGACTCGCGCAAGAGCAGCAAACGAGCGCGTTGCGCGAGCAGTTCATCGCCGTGCTCGGACATGATCTGCGCGGGCCGCTATCGGCCCAGAGCGTGTCAAAACGGACGACGGCCAGGGATGAAAAGATACTGATTCGGCGTAAGTCTCGGAGGCGGTCGTATAGAGGAGCCTGATCTTACCGCAGCGGAGTCGTCGCCCCGACTCGAGAGTCTCTAAGGGCATCACGCCCGTATTGCCCTCACAATCGCATCCGAACCGAGTAGCTTAATCACTCTCTTTAGGTTGTACGCAAGCACATGCAGGCTCATTTCCGTGCTCACCCGTTCGATGGTTCGGGTCAGAAA
>NZ_JAQFVG010000350.1 GCF_029439455.1 Caballeronia sp. BR00000012568055
AGCCTATTAATCCACTTGCCGTTTCAAGGGGCAGTGTCCGGTTGAAAAAGCTGCTTTCTTTGGTGACTTTCTTTGCAGCAGTGTATAGACCGGAGACATAGGTAACACCTGTATCAGGACATGGGTAACACTCCGGACGAATGGTTCGTCCGGGGTGGATCATGTCCTGGGATAGCAAAGACATCATGGAATTGCGGCTCGAATTCGTGAAGTTCGCGATGCAAGAAGGCGCCAATCGGCGCGACTTGTGTCGGCGGTACGGCATCAGTGCGAAGACCGGTTACAAGTGGATCAGGCGTTTCGAACAGGGAGACACCGCGTTGGCCGATCAATCCCGACGTCCGGCGCATAGTCCGACACGCACCGCGGCCGAGCTCGAAGCGCGTGTGGTGCAAATGCGTGAGGCGCATCGCGCGTGGGGAGCGGCCAAGATCGTGCGTCGCATGAACGATATGGGCGGGGAGCAGACGCCTTCGCCCAGTACGGTGACGCGCATTCTGCATCGGCATGGCCTGATTACGGCGGAGGCAAGCACCGACGCGTCGCGATGGAAGCGCTTCGAACACAAGCATCCCAACGACCTGTGGCAGATGGATTTCAAAGGCTGTATCGAACTGGATAATGGACGGCGCTGCTCGCCCTTCACCGTGCTGGACGATCATTCGCGCTTCAATCTGGCGCTCGATGCGTGTGGCAGCACGCCCACGCCCGTGGTGCGTAAGCATCTGCGCGATGCGTTCAGGCGCTACGGGCTGCCGCTGCGCATCAATGCCGACAATGGTCCGCCATGGGGCAGTCCGGCCCAGCCGGGGCAGTTGACGGCGCTGGCGATCTGGCTGATCTGCCTGGGCATTCGCATCTCGTACAGCCGCCCCCGGCATCCGCAGACCAACGGCAAGGATGAACGGTTTCATCGCACGCTCAAGGCCGAGGTGCTTGCGGGCAGGCATTTCAGAGATCTGAAGCGCGCGCAGCTGGAGCTCGATGCGTGGCGCGAAGTTTATAACCACGAGCGCCCGCATCAGGCACTGAACATGGATACACCGGTTTCTCACTATCAGATCAGCCCGCGCGCGTATCCGGAACGTTTGCCGGCGATCGTGTACGGCGAGACGGACATGGTGGTTCGCGTAGGCATCAATGGCGAAGTGCGCTTCAAGTCGCAACGCTTCAAGGTATCGAGTGCGCTGGCCAACCGGCACATTGCCTTCAGGCCATGTGCGCAAATCGACGGTAGTTACGATATGTACTTCGCTCATCATCGGATCGATACGATCAGCTTGAAGGGGCAAGGAAAGAGGCGCTAAATGTGTTACCCATGTCCTGATACACCTGTTACCTATGTCTCCGGTCTATACACAGCAGCAAAGAAAGTTACCCCCCCGCCGGGGAGGCGGCTACTGCATAACCAGCGCAACAATAGCCAAAAGCAAACCTCAACGCAAAACCACAGTCCGCTCCCCATTAATAAACACCCGCCTCTCAGTAAAAGCCTTAACCGCACGAGCCAAAGTCACACATTCAACATCACGCCCAATCGCAAGCAACCGCTCCGGGCTATAAGAATGATCAACGCGCTCCACTTCCTGCTCGATGATTGGCCCTTCATCCAGATCATCGGTGACAAAGTGCGCAGTAGCGCCAATCAATTTCACACCACGCGTATGCGCCTGATGATAAGGCTTAGCCCCCTTAAACCCAGGCAAAAACGAGTGATGAATATTAATCGCGCGCCCCGCGAGCTTGCGACTCGTCTCACCAGAAAGAATCTGCATATACCGAGCAAGAATCATCAACTCCGCGCCGGACGAATCGAACAAATCGAGAAGCTGCGCTTCCTGCTGCGGCTTGGTATCAGCAGTAATTGGCAGATGATGAAACGGCAACCCATGCTGCTCGGCAAGCGAAGCAAAATCACGATGATTCGACCCGATCCCGACGATATCCACCTTCAGCTCGCCCATCCGCCAGCGGAACAGCAAATCGGCGAGACAGTGCTCCAGCTTCGACACCATGATCAGCACCTTCGGCCGCACGCTCAAATCGTGCATCGCCCAGTTCATGGCGAAGCGCGCGGCGATCGGCTCGAATTCGCGCTTGAGCGATTCGATATGCAGCGGCTCGTCGCGCTGTGCGCCGTGGAAGACGCAGCGGACGAAAAAGCGTTCGCTGAGGTCGTCATCGAACACGGTGAGTTCGTCGATATAACCATGATGCCGCTCCAGAAAGCCGACGATGGCGGCGACCTGCCCCGCCGCGCTCGGGCACGAAACGGTGAGGACCAGCTGATCAGAACGTGATTCGGCGGACATGCGTGCTCCACATACGAAGGGCTGACGCGCCGCGGAATGCGGCGAGTCTCAGCCATGAGTAGAGCAAACGCAGAAATCGGCGGATAGAAGCGAAACGCCGTGAAGATGGAACGGAAGCGTCAGCGTTCGACGCGGTCCAGCGGCGCTCGGGGACGAAAACGCCGTCAGCCCATCACTTCGCATTCGTCCAGCAGCCAGTCGCGGAACGCGCGCACCGCGGCATTCGGTTCGCGCGGCGTCAGCAGCACGTAGCCGCGTTCGGTGACGAGCGGGGTATCGGACAAAGAGACGAGTTGGCCGGTGGCGATGAGTTCGTCGATCAGCGGCGACCAGCCGAGCGCCACGCCCTGACCCATCACCGCCGCGTGTGCGACCAGCGCATAGCTGTTGAACGTGAAGCCGCCGTGCGTGGGCGGCGCGGCGAGACCGTGGGCGTCGAACCAGGCGTTCCATGAAAGCCAGCGCTCCGGCTGCGTGCGTTCGAGGTGCAGCAGCGGGAGCTTGCGGAGATCGGTCGTATCGTAGGCGGCGGCGAGTTTGGGGCTGCATACGGGCGTCACGCGCTCGGAAAACAGCTTGACGGCGTGACGCGTGCCCCAGTCGCCGTGCATATCGCCGAACACGATCACCACGTCCGCCTGCTCGCCCGATGCACTCGGCGCGTATTGCGACGTGGTGATCTTCACATCGACATCGGGCATCAGCGCCTTGAATTGCGGCAGGCGCGGCATCAGCCAGTACGTGGCGAAGCCGAAGTCCGTCGATAGCGTGAGCGTGCGCTGCGTATTGCGCGAGCGGATATCGTTCGTGGCGCTGCGGATCAGGTCGAGTCCTTGACGCACCGCATCGAAAAGACGCGCGCCGTCTTCCGTCAGCGATACCCCGCGATGCCCGCGCTCGAATAACGGCGCACCAAGCGACTCTTCCAGTTGCACGACGCGCTGGCTCACTGCCGGTTGCGTTGAACCGAGTTCACGCGCGGCAGCGGTGAAGCTCGCGAGCCGCGCGGCGGATTCGAACATCAACAGCGCCTGCATGGGTGGCAGACGATCTTGCCGCGACATAACCACTCCTTATGTGCGCATAACGAATTGCTGTCTTCACAGCCGCGTATTGACCAGCAATAGTGTTGTTGAACGGGCATTCAAAGTCCGCGCTCGCGTACGTATGAGATTTTATTCGAGGTCCGCATGAAGCAAGACACAAAACAAAATATCCTTATTCTGATGGCCGATCAGATGACGCCCTTCGCACTCGCCGCCTACGGCAATCGCGTGACGAAGACGCCGCGACTCGATGCCCTCGCGCGTGAAGGCGTGGTGTTCGAATCGGCTTATTGCGCGAGTCCCTTGTGCGCGCCGTCGCGCTTCTCGCTGCTCGCGGGGAAGTTGCCCTCCAACATCGGTGCTTACGATAACGCCGCCGAGTTTCCATCGGAGACGCTGACGTTTGCGCATTATCTGCGCGCCGAAGGCTATCGCACGATTCTCTCGGGCAAGATGCATTTCTGCGGCGCGGATCAGTTGCACGGTTTCGAAGAGCGCCTGACCACCGATATCTATCCCGCCGATTTCGGCTGGACGCCCGACTGGCAGAACTTCGAAGCGCGGCCGACGTGGTATCACAACATGAGTTCGGTGATCGATGCCGGCCCGTGCGTGCGCACCAATCAACTCGACTTCGACGATGAAGTCACCTTCACCACGCGCCAGAAGCTATTCGATATCGCGCGCGAACGTCATGCGGGCAAGGATGCGCGTCCGTTCATGATGGTGGCGTCGCTCACACATCCTCACGATCCGTATGCCATCCCGCGCAAGTACTGGGATCTGTACGACGATGCGGATATCGACATGCCCGTGCATCGCGATTCATTGCAGGCCAGCGATCCGCATTCGAAGCGTCTGCGTCACGTGTACGAAGCGGACCGCACGCCGCCGACCGATCAGCAGATTCGCAATGCGCGCCGCGCCTACTACGGCGCGATTTCATACGTTGACGATCAGTTCGGCGCGATCCTCGATGCGCTCGACGACGCGGGACTCGCGGAGAACACGACGATCATCGTGACGTCGGATCATGGCGAGATGCTTGGCGAGCGCAACCTTTGGTACAAGATGACCTTCTTCGAAGGCGGATGCCGCGTGCCGCTGATCGTGCATCAGCCGAAGCGGTTTCAGGCGCATCGCGTGGCGGAGTCGGTGTCGCATCTGGATGTGCTGCCCACGCTCGTCGAACTCGCGCGTGATGCGCTGCCGCAGGACTGGCCCGACAGCATCGACGGACAAAGTCTGGTGCCGCATCTGGCACAGACTGGCGGGCATGACGAGGCGATCGGCGAATATCTCGCGGAAGGCGCGATCGCGCCGGTCGTGATGATCCGGCGCGGGCGCTATAAGTTCATTCATACATCGGTCGATCCCGATCAGCTTTACGACGTACAAGCCGACCCGTTCGAACGCGAAAACCTCGCAAACGACGCGCGCCACGAAACGCTGATCGCCGAATTTCACGCGGAAGTCGCGCGGCGCTGGGAACTCGACGCGCTGCATCGCGATGTGCTCAAGAGTCAGCGCCGCCGTCATTTTCACTTCGGGTCCACCACGCTCGGCACCATTCAGTCATGGGACTGGCAGCCTCATGTCGATGCCAGCCAGCGCTATATGCGCAATCACATCGATCTCGACGATCTGGAAGCGATGGCGCGCTTTCCGGCCGTCGCTCGTTGACGCTTCAAAACATCCCACAACCACAGCATCCGACAGGAAACGCACCATGAAAAAAGCCCTTATCCATGCGCTTTTCAGCGCCGCGCTGGTCTGCGTGGCGTCAACCGTGCTGGCAGCCGATCCGCCGTCGTGCACGCAGGTGCGCATGGCCGATCCGGGCTGGACCGACATCGACGCCACTAACGCGATGAGCGGTATCGTGCTGAAGGCGCTCGGCTATAAGCAGGACGTGGCGAACCTGTCGGTGCCGATCACGTATCAGGGCTTGAAGAAAGGGCAGATCGACGTGTTCCTCGGCAACTGGATGCCCGCGCAGGGGCCGCTGGTGAAGCCGTTCGTCGAGGAGAAATCGATCGATGTGGTGCGGCCGAATCTCTCGAACGCGAAGTTCACGCTGGCGGTGCCGGACTATGTGGCCGCAGCGGGCGTGCATTCATTCGCCGATCTGCAAAAGAACGCCGACAAGTTCGATCACCGCATTTACGGTATCGAACCGGGCGCGCCCGCGAATCAGAACATCAAGAAAATGGTCGATGACAAGGCGTTCGGACTGGGCGACTGGAAGCTGGTCGAATCGAGCGAAACGGCCATGCTGACGCAGGTGGAACGCGCGGTGAAGGAGAAGAAGTACATCGTGTTTCTGGCGTGGGAACCGCATCTGATGAACACGAAGTTCAAGCTCACCTATCTCGATGGCGGCGATAAATACTTCGGCCCGAACTACGGCGGCGCGACGGTCAACACGGTGTCGCGCAGCGGCTACGAACAGCAATGCCCGAACGTCGGCAAGCTCTTCAAGCAGATGGCCTTCAACGTCGATCTGGAAAACGGCGTGATCGCGGACGTGCTGGACAAGAAAACGAAGATCGACACCGCCGCGCTCGATGCGCTCAAGCGGCATCCGGAATTGCTGAAAACGTGGCTCGACGGCGTGACCACGGCGAGCGGCGGGAACGGTCTGGAAGCCGTTCAGACCGCGCTCGGGCTGAAGTAAGACGACAAGAAAGCGTCGGCCGAGTTGCAGGCTGGCGCGGTCTTGCTCCATCGGCAGGTGTATCGCGTTGTTGAGATCGGTCGCATCTGAGCAGATTTGCGTCGCAATGGGTCGAGCCACGGCCTATATGGCATCTTATTTTTACGATGTCGGAAACGCAGCATCATGCATCACGCAACGCGCTGTTCAGTCGCAATGTTCTGCAGTCCCTCGCAGTTCCCAGCAGGTCTATAACCACGCGTTCGGCTCGTTGCTGCACAGCAATGCGCACGGCCGCGCTACTTCGAACGAAAGAACGGCCCACGACAAGAGGACCAGCAACGATGAGAAAAACCCTTGCCGCACGATGCAACACCACGCGCGCACCGACGATTGCGGGACTGGCTATCGCCGCAAGCGCCGCCGGCGCACCGACCCTCGCACATGCGCAAAGCAGCGTGACGCTGTACGGCATTCTCGATGCGGGTATCACCTATGTGAAAAACACAGGCGGCTCGCACGTCGTCAAATTCGACGATGGCATTTCCTACGGCAACCGGATCGGCTTTCGTGGCACGGAAGATCTGGGCGGCGGCTTATCGGCGATCTTTACGCTGGAATCCGGCTTTCGCGTGGGCAACGGACGCTATGCGTTCGGCGGCGCGGAGTTCGGGCGTCAGGCGTATGTGGGTCTCAAGAGCAATACGTGGGGGCAGGTCACGTTTGGTAATCAGCTCGATATGACCGAGGAGTATGTGTATCTCTACAACATCTCGGCGTGGGGCAGCGGTTATGCCATTCACCAGGGCGACTTCGACCGCATGAACGGCGATCGGCTGCCAAACTCGGTTAAGTTCATGTCGAACAATATCGGCGGATTTACATTCGGCGGTATGTATTCGTTTGGCAATCAGGCGGGGAATTTCCATCAGAACAGCGCGTGGAGTGTGGGCGGTCACTATGCCGCTAACACGTTCAATTTGGGTATCGCGTATACGCAGTTGAATAACCCGAACGGGATTTATGCGTTCGATCCTTATGCGATGATCGGCGCGCATACGTTCCTTGGTCAGCCTGTCGTGACGATTGACCCAGTTACGGGGGCGCGTACTGATCTTTATGCTACGAATGCGTTTCCTGTTGATAAGCAAGGCGCGTTGGCGGTGGGCGGCGCGTGGACGATTGGTGATTTGATGGTGTCGGGGAACTTTACCTGGACCAGTATCAAGGGTCTGGGCGTGACTTCTTATATGAAGGTGTATGAGGCGGGCGCTTCTTATAACTTCCGGCCGGATATTGCTTTGTACGGTGGTTATCAACATACGCGGTTTGAAGGGAATCACTGGAATCAAGGGTCGCTTGGACTGCATTACTTACTGTCCAAACGGACCGATTTGTATATCTCCGGGGATTATCTGCGGTCTTCTGGGCCCGTGGATGCGGTTATTGGGTATAGCTTTACGCCTTCTACCTCCAATACGCAGGCTGATGTGCGGGTTGGGATGCGGCATTCGTTCTGAGTTTTTTGGTTTTTGGTTTTGGTGCTGCTTGTCTTTGGTGTTTGGTTTATGCAGTAGCCGCCTCCCCGGCGGGGGGTAACTTTCTTTGCTGCTGCAAAGAAAGTTACCC
>NZ_JAQFVG010000351.1 GCF_029439455.1 Caballeronia sp. BR00000012568055
AGCAATTCGGGTAAAGCGGGCGACGAGCATTCCGTTCTGTCCGAGCAGTGCGTACAAGTCGGGCTGTGAATGTTCGACCGCCACGCAGACTTTGATAAGCGAAGCGAGCGCTACCTTCAAGCCTCTGACCTTGAACGGGCCGACATCCATGGTCGCGACCTGCGCCTTGAAAACCGGATTATTGATCGGCGTATCGTTCCCATTCGGATCGTACTTGTCGTCGATGACAGGGCTGCCAAGAATACTTTTCATATACGCGTTGTTCGGCGAACTCAACCCTTTGTTGAAGGTTGATTTCGGAGGCACTGCCACCGGCGTAAGATAATTCATAAAGCAATCCTCAATGAATGGCGAACGACCGTTTCGCTTCCGACCGGCAGAGCTGGCGTAAAACCAATCTGCTCATGCGCGATTCTGAGGGTAGGCAAACCAGCCGAAGTGTCCAGCTCATCGTGAGGTCATGTGTTCGCTCGACCACATGGACAGGCAGCGTAGCAAGGCTCAAATCGGAGTTCGCTTGCTGCGCAATAGCAGCCGTTCGCGACGTGCTAACTCAACGCACGAATCTCCTTCGCAACCGCCTGCAAGCGTGTGAAAGCGCGAAACCGCGCAGCATGCAGCGCGCTAACGTCCGCGTCAGGCTCGTAGACACGGCTTACTTTCGACATCACGCCCATCGCGGTTTGCACGTCGTCGAACTGGCCGCCTGCTACTGCGCCCAAAATTGCCGCGCCGAGCAGTACAGGCTCCCCCGCGCGCGTGGCGACGACCGGCTTGCCGGTTGCATCGGCGAGTAACTGACGCACGAGATCGTGCCGCCCCGCGCCGCCGCTGATCATCACGCGATCGATCGATGCGCCCGCCTTCGCCTGCGTGTCGATAATCTGCCGCAGCCCATAACCGACACTGCACACGCCCGCGATATACAGCGATATCAGACTGTCCAGATCGGTTTCCATGCCAAGGCCCGCGATTACCGCGCGCGCGTGCGGATCGGCAAATGGCGCGCGATTGCCCAGGAATTCAGGCACCACATGTACGCCTTCCGCCAGATTCACGACGCCCGACAAGTTGGCGGATGCACGCGTCGCTGAATGCGCGAGCATCTCGGGCAGCGACTGATTCGCCCCCTGCGCCTGCATGCGCGCATCGGTTGAAGCGGGATGCAGCGCGAGCAACCGTTCGATCGCCGCGCCCGCAACGGATTGACCGCCTTCGTTGAGCCACGCGTTCGGGACCATCGCCGAAAAATACGGTCCCCAGACGCCCGGCACGAAGACCGGCTCACGCGTGGTCGTCATGGTGCAGGACGATGTGCCGAACACATAGGCAAGACACGCTTCCGGTTCCCCTTCCGCGCCAACCGTCCCGATGCCGCCCGCGTGCGCATCGATCACGCCCGCCGCGACGGGCGTCCCCGGGTTCAGGCCGAGCGCCGCAGCGGCTTCCGGCGTCAATCCGTCGCCCAGCCGCGTGCCCGGTTCGACCACTTTCTGACCGATGCGCGCGAAGTCCTCATCCGCCAGCACGCCCAATCCGATGCTCTGAAAATAGCTCGCGTCCCAGCGTTGCTCGTGCGCGAGATAGGTCCATTTGCAGGTGACCGTGCAGGTGGATCGGGATAAATCGCCGGTCGCGCGCCAGGTCAGAAAGTCGGTCAGATCGAAGAACTGCCATGCGGCATCGAAGACGGCCGGACGATGTTCGCGCAGCCACAACAGCTTCGGCGTTTCCATTTCAGGCGATATCCTGCCGCCCACATACTTGAGCACATCGTGACCGGCCGCGTTGATGCGTTCCGCCTGCTCCACGGCGCGGTGATCCATCCACACGATGATGTCGCGCCGCGCCTCTTCCGATGGTCCGACCGCAAGCGGTGCGCCGCCCGCGCCCAACACGACCAGCGAACAGGTCGCATCGAAGCCGATTCCGACGATCCGTTCCGGCGCGACATCCGCCTGCGCGACTGCATCGCGGACGGCGTAACAGACCGCATCCCATATCTCGCCACTCGATTGTTCGACGATAGACCCGCTCTCGCGATACAGCGTGATGTCGTGCTTCGCCGTCGCCAGCATGCGGCCGTCGAGGTCGAATACGCCCGCGCGGGCGCTGCCCGTGCCGACATCCACGCCAACGACGAATCGCGCGTTCGCTGCATCAAAAGTCGTGTGATCAGAACTCATGGCTCGTGGTTCGCTCAAGCGTAAAAGCAGTGGAATTCACAGATCGACCGCGTTCGGCAGAATGACGAGGTCGCGAATGGTCACGTTACGCGGCCGGGTCAGCATGAACAACACCGCATCCGCGACTTCCTTCGGCTGCATCAGACTGCCGGATGCCAGCGCCTCGTCCATCTTCGCCTTGGGCCAGTCATCGAGCAGGGCGGTCACGACCGGTCCCGGCAACACCGAGCCTACACGAATGCCGTGTTTTGCGAGCTGGCGGCGCGTGGTGTGCGCGAACGCCTGCACCGCGAACTTCGACGCCGTGTAGATCGGCTCCCAGACTACCGGCACCACGCCGGCGATCGAACTGGTGAAAATAATGTCGCCGGATTGCTGCTTCACCATATGCGGCAGCACGGCATGAACCGAACGGAACGCGGCGTTGATATTCAGATTCAGCATGCGATCCCAGGCGTCGGGATCGCCTTCGGTCACTTCGCCGCCCACGTACGCGCCCGCGTTGGCGTGGAAGATATCGAGACCACCGGCTGCATCGATAATGCGTGGCAGCAGGCCCGAAACGTCCGCCGGATTCAACAGATCGGCGACGAGCGGCAACGCGTCGGGACCGAGTTCATCGCATAGTGTGTCGAGCCGATCCTTGGCGCGATCGATCAGCACGACCTTCGCACCGTGAGCCATCAACTCGCGCGCGCAGGCAAGACCGATTCCCGAAGCCGCACCCGTAATCGCCGCAACCTTTCCTTTGATCGTGTCAGTCATTCGACTGTCTCCTGAATATTCGAAATCAAGCGCGGCCGTGAGACACGCGCGATTGCCGGGCGAGCGAATCGACGATAACGGCAATCGCCAGCACGGCGCCCGTGATCATGAAACGCAGCGAAGACGACAGATTCAGCAGCGTCAGTCCGCTCGCAATCGACTGAATCACGATGATGCCGAGCACCGCCGAATACGCACTGCCGCGTCCGCCAAAAAGACTGGTTCCGCCGATCACCGCCGCCGCGATCGCGTTGAGGTTCACATCGCCCGTGCCCGCCTGCTGACTCGCCGACGCCAGCCGCGCCGCGGTCAACACGCCGCCGAGCGCCGCCAGTCCGGAGCAGATCACGAAGGCGCTCATATAAATGCCCTTCACGTTGATACCGGCGCGCCGCGCGGCTTCCTTGTTACCGCCGACCGCGTGCATCGACCGGCCCCAGCGGGTGCGTCTGAGCATGTAGTCCATCACGACCGCGAGCGCGAGAAACAGCGCGAACAGCAGCGGAATGCCGCGCCCCTGATTCAGATACGCCACCACGACTTCCAGCAAAACGGTGATCACGACACAGCGCGCCAGGAGACTGCCGACCGAAGGCGCGGAAAGATTCGACGCCCGCCGCCGCTGATGCGTGCGCATGCCGAGCACCAGCATGACCACGCCGGGCAGGAGCGCGATGACATACGACACGATGGCCGGAAGCACAATCAATTGCCCGAGGTTCACAATCGCTGAACCATAAGGCAGGTTGATGGAACCGCTGGAACCGAGCACGTAGAGTTGCAGCCCGAGCAAGGCGAGCAATCCGGACAGCGTTGCGACGAAGCCCGGCATGCCGAGTCGGTTGAGCAGGAACGCATACAACGCGCCGACGATCGCGCCCACGACGATAGCCGCCAGAATGGCCAGCCCCACCGGCCAGCCTTCGTTGACCCAGAGCATGCCGACCATCGCGGAGGCGAAGCCGCTCATCGAACCGACCGACAGATCGATTTCGCCCACCATCAGCACGCATACGATGCCAAGCGAAATCACGCCGATGGTCGAGCAATCGAACAGCATGTTGACCAGATTATTGGCCGACAGAAAGATCGGATTCAGACTCGTGAAAACCGTCCAGATGATGACGAGACCGACGACCACCGGCAACGAACCGAGGTCACCCGATTTCACCTGATCGATAAACGCCGAGACCGCGCCGCCGACACCCGTAGCATGCTTCACGCGCACGTCGCTGCGATCCAGCAAGCTCGGAGGCTGATCGGCTTTCTGCGGCTTCTCCGGGGAAGCGCCCTGAACATGGTTACTCATGATTGTGTCTCCCACTAGGCATTCGTTTGCGCCTGACGCCGGTCGGCGCGGCGCGAGACGGCGTTCTCGGTCGCGCCGGTGATCGCGGCGACCAGTTCCTGATTCGACGAGTCGGGATAGAACACGCCGTTGTTCTTGCCGAGCCTGAGCACGACGATCCGGTCCGCGACGGCTCGCACGTCTTCCATGTTGTGGCTGATGATAATGACCGCGTGCCCGCGATCGCGTATGCGTTCGATCAGGTTCAGCACTTCCGCCGTCTGCGCCACGCCCAGCGCCGCCGTCGGTTCATCGAGCATGATCAGCTTCGGGTCCAGCAGCAGCGACCGCGCGATGGCGACCGTCTGCCGCTGCCCGCCCGACAGCGACGCCACCACGTCGCGCACATCGGGAATGCGCGCGGATAGCTCGTTCAGCAGCGTCCAGGCGCGCATTTCCATCGACACTTCGTCCAGACGCATGGGACTCATCTCACGACCGAGAAAGATGTTCGCGACCACATCAAGGTTCTCGCACAGCGCGAGATCCTGAAACACCGTGGCAATGCCGAGATCGAGCGCCGCCGATGGATTGGCCAGCGTGACCTCGCGGCCATCGAACGTGATCGTGCCCGCGCTCGGCTGATGCACGCCCGCCAGTACCTTGATGAGCGTCGATTTGCCCGCGCCGTTGTCGCCCACCAGCGCGACCACTTCCCCGGCGTGGACATCGAGTTCGATATCGGTCAGCGCGGAGACCGCGCCGAAGTGCTTGGAGACATTGCGCAAGCTCAGCACCAGCTTTCCCGGCACGGGCCGCGTCGTGGAGATGTCAGTCATGGACCGCCCCTCTGCTCGAATGGATGAATAGAACCCTGCGATGCAAGCTCAATAGCTGATGCCCAGCTTCTTGCAGCCTTCCGCGTAACGGTCGGTGCACAGGGTCTTGGCACTCGCAAACCCTTTGTCGATGACTTCGCTCTTGAGGTTCTTGGCCGTGATGACCGTCGGCGTGAACAATTGCGTAGGGGTATTGAATAACGTCGTCTCGCCCTTCGCGGGTTGTCCCGACAGGAAACCGACCGCGACCTTGGCCGCCGCCGCCGCGACCGTTTCGCTCGGCTTCAGGATCGTGTTGTACTCGTCGCCGGCAATGATCAGTTGCAGACCCGCGATGGTCGCATCGTTGCCCGTTACGGGCGGGACCGGATTCACGCCAGCCGCCTTGAATGCCGCGACCGTTCCGCCCGCCGTGCCATCATTTGCCGCCACCACGCCGACGATCTGCGACTGGAATCGGGTGATCTGGCCGCTGACCCATTGCTGCGCCTTCGGCGGCGCCCATTCGGGTGTGTCGTACTCGGCCAGCGTCTTGTAACCGCCCGACGCAATACCTGCATGAATGCCCTTCTTGATCAGCCCTGCCGCTGCATCGGTCGGCGAGCCGTTGACTTCGAGCAGACCGCCCTTGCTGGTCGGCACGCCGGTTTCCTTCAGATGCTCGACCAGAGACTGCGCGATCATGCGTCCGATGCCTTCGTTGTCGAACGAAACGTAGTAGTCAGCCGGTGTCGATGGAACCGGGCGATCGTAGGCGATCACCTTCACGCCCTGGCTTTGCGCCAGATGCACGAGCGAGGCCGCAGCGGTCGAATCCACCGGGTCCAGCACGATCACCTTTGCGCCCTGCGCGATGACCGAATTGAACTGCTGCTGCTGCGTCGCCACATCCGCGTTCGCGTTCTGATAGAGCACCTTGCAATCGGGACACAGCTTGCTCATCGTCGCCTTGAAGCCGGGGAAATCGTGCTGTTCGTATCGCGTGGATGCCTGATCGGGCATCAGGAATGCGACCGTCCCCGAGGGCGCGGCCTGCGCCGATATACTAAGGATGCCTAATGCCATGGCATTGAGCGTAGCGGCCAGCCTGAATTGCTTTTTCATCGTTTGTCTCCTGGGTTTTATTGGACGACGTGGACGGTGGCAAGGGCCACCGCGTGTGGTGACGCCGTGTCCGGCGTTTCAGAACCGCTGATTGCGTTGAGCTGCTGATAATCGCGCCATTTGGATGGCGACATGCCCTTCAGCAACAAAAACTGCCGGTTGAAGTTCGACAAGTTGTTGAACCCGACCTGATAGCCGATATCGCCAATACTCATTTCGCCCGACATCAGCAATTGGCATGCAAGGTTCACGCGCAGCCGGTTCACGTATTGCACGAAGGGCACGCCGGTGTGTCGGCGGAAGTATCGGGAGAAGGCGCTCACGCTCTGACCGGCAAGCTCCGCCAGATCAGCCTCACGCAACTCCTGCGCGAGATTCTTGCCGATATACGTCAATACGTGATTGATGCGCGTCTCGGCATAGCGCGCCGGATCGGCGTGATACGCGGCGCTTGCCAGCCTGACCGGTTCGCTACTCTGAAGCAGCAGTCCGAATAGCGATACAAACAGCACGATGCGCCGCATGCCTTGCGCGTGCAGCATCTCGCGCATAATCGGCTCGGCAGCCGCGCCCGTTTCCGGGCTGAACAACAGACCCGAACCGGATGCTTCCAGCAGACCGGTCACCTTTCTGAACTCGGGGAACGCGTCGATGGCGCGCATGATGAAATCGGAATCGAACTGCAGGACCAGACAACGCTCGCTGACCTGCTCGCCGCGCGGCACGTTGCTGACCCAGTTGTGCGGCAGATTCGGCCCGGTCATCACGAGATTGCCCGCCGCAAAATCACCGATGTAATCGCCGACGAAGCATTTGCCCGTGGTCGCGGTAATGAGATGAAGCTCGTACTCGGGATGGAAATGCCAGCGAACGGTGCTGTACGGATAGCCATGCGACCACACCTTGAACGATTCATCGCGCGGCACGGCCACCAGTTCGAGGTCCGGCTCCGCGACGCGAACGCGACGGCGAGCGCTGCTCTCGACCGCATCGATTCTGTCGTTCTTCACATCTGCCTCCATGAACTTCGTGTCTCGGGACGCTTTTTTTGCTGCCTGCGTCATGGATCGAAGAATAGCGGCTGCCGCAAAATTTCACTACACGGTATAGGGCGCGTTTCTAATACTTTTTTGCATTCGGGTAAGCCCTATTCCGTAGTTTGGGTCAAAAAACTGTGCAATGCAGCAGAGCATCGACCCGCGTTCTACGCGCTCCCGGAGCGCGAACGTCCGCGCGGATCCTCCATACACGCTGCCAGCCGATGCAAATAACCGAGCGCCTTCTTCGTCGGGATCAGGGTTCTCACTCTGCTGTCCGAGATGACTTCATGCAATGCAATAAGCCCTTCGGACCGCAGCAGATTCAGATGTCGATGCACCGTCGCCGGCGAGCCTGTCCTCGACAACGCCATCGCCTCCGTGACGCTGAACGCGCTGTCTTCGCTCCACGCCGCGACAAGCGAATCCAGCAGACGGTGTGTCGTGACATCGATTTGCGGCGCGCCGGGTGATGCCTGAACTGCACGAATGCGGCCGACAAAGCGGAAATAAGCGCTGAGTGATGGTTTGGTTGGCATCGTGTTGTGACTCGGCAAGTAGTGTCCGGTCGGGGTAAAGCCGACCGGTATTATCAGGTGTCGTTAGATCAAGCGTCGAACAACGCAGCTTTCGTTAATTGGACGTCAGCCCCTTGCATAACGCGATAAATTCCGCGCGTTTGTCAGGTTGCCTGAACACGCCATCCAGTTTGCAGGTTACCGTGTCCGAACACGGATCCTCCACGCCTCGCGTTTTGACGCACAAATGTTCGGCCTGAACGAGCACGGCGACG
>NZ_JAQFVG010000352.1 GCF_029439455.1 Caballeronia sp. BR00000012568055
CGGAAAAAAAACATTTGCAGTCCGGGCTTACCCGAAGTCGACAGCCGGTTTTTGCAGGACTAATCGCGCGCGGCGGCGCGGATGGGTCATCACCATAGTGTTTTCCCTGAAGATGCCAAATTTCTTTTTTGATCGCGGCGCGACGACCCTATAATGACCATATATAAACTAACGTTCCTTTAGTGGAACACAGACCGAGAGGACGCGATGAGTATCCAATCGAAGCAAACTCTGCAAAATCGCCGCGTCGTGGTGACGGGCGGGGCGCGCGGACTTGGCGCGGCGTTCGTCGAATCGCTGGCGGAAGAGGGCGCGCAGGTCGTGTTCGGCGATGTCCTGCACGACGAAGGCCAGGCGCTCGCCGCACGGCTCGGCGGCAACGTGCATTTCGTGGCGCTCGATCTCGCCGATCCCGCCAGCATCGAATCGTTCGTGCAATCGGCGGCGCAGAAGATGCGCGGCATCGATTCGCTTATCAACAACGCCGCGATCACCAACTCGGGCGGCCGTCTCGCCGATGAACTGAGCATCGACACGTGGGACGCGGTGATGAACGTGAACGTGCGCGGCACCTGGCGCATGTGCGTGGCGGCGCTGCCGTTTCTGCGTGACTCGGCGTGCGCATCGATCGTGAATATCGCGTCCGATACGGCGATCTGGGGCGCGCCCAAGTTGCTCGCGTATGTCGCCAGCAAAGGCGCGGTCATTTCCATGACGCGCTCGCTGGCCCGCGAATTCGGCGCGCACGAAATCACCGTGAACGCCATCGCGCCGGGACTGACGGAAGTGGAAGCTACCGCTTACGTGCCCGCCGAACGTCATGCGTATTACCAGCAGGGACGCGCACTCACGCGCGCGCAGGTCGCGGGCGACGTCACCGGTCCTGTGTTGTTCCTTTTATCCGATGCGGCCCGCTTCGTAACGGGTCAAGTGCTGCCGGTGAACGGCGGCTTCGTAATGAACTGATGACATCTCAAAGGAGATTGACGATGGCCGATGCCGATATCGAACGCAAGTCGTGGGACCAGCCCGCCGAAGCGAATTTCGAGCAATGGATGGACTCGCGTGTCGCACGTTTTGAAACGCGCCGCTATGACTGGGACGCGCTCAAGTTTCAGGCCGACTACGATCCGAAGTATCGCCGTGCGCAGATGCGTTATGTCGGCACGGGCGGCACGGGTGTCGCGAAGGATATGAACACGGTGCCGGCAGGCGGCTTCACGTTCTCGACGATGGTGATTCCCGCTGGCAATATCGGCCCGAGCCATATTCATATGGACGTCGAAGAAATTTTCTTCGTGTTGCGCGGCAAGATGAAAGTGGTCTGCGAACGCGATGGCGAAACGTGGGAAGCCGTACTCGGCGAACGCGATCTGATCTCGGTGCCGCCGGGCGTGTATCGCACGGAAATCAATATTGGCGAGGAAGATGCGCTGATGTGCGTGATGCTCGGCTCGTCGAAGCCCGTGACGCCGACGTACCCGCCGGATTCGCCGCTCGCCAAGATCAAGCGCGATCTCGTCAAGTAAGCGCCGCATCATGCTCAAGACCTTCGACGCGAACGCGTTCCCCTCACGCCGGATCAACGGCATCGCTTATCGCGAAGCCGGGGCGATGCACACGGCGACGCTGCCGATCGTGCTGCTGCACGGCATCGGGTCGGGCGCGGCGTCGTGGGTGCAGCAACTCGATGCGCTCGGCGCAAAAACACGCGTGCTCGCGTGGGATGCGCCGGGCTACGGCGACTCGATGCCCGTCGCGCCTGCATCGCCGCAAGCGATCGATTACGCGGATGCCTTGCGCGGCTGGCTCGATGCGCTCGATATCGAACGTTGCGTGCTGGTGGGTCATTCGCTCGGCGCGATTATCGCGGGCAGTTTTGCGGCGACGCATCCTGAGCGTATCGCGCGCTTGTTGCTGTTATCGCCTGCTGGCGGATACGGCGCAGCGAGCGAAGACGTCCGCACGCAGAAACGCGACAGCCGTTTGAAGATGCTCGAAGACCTCGGTCCGCAGGGACTCGCGGATCAGCGTAGCGCAAACATGCTGTCCGCGCATGCAAGCGAAGAAGCGAAGCAGTGGGTGCGCTGGAACATGGCGCGCGTCATTCCGCACGGCTACGCGCAAGCGACGCATCTGCTTGCGAATGCGGACCTTAAAAGCGATATCGCACGCTTCAAAGGCCGCGTAAAGGTAGCGGTTGGCAGCGAAGACCGCATTACGCCGCCCGAAGCGTGTGAGCAGATTGCACAAGCGGCAGGCGTGTCCTTACACATCGCAAAAGGCGCAGGACACGCCGGTTACATCGAACAGCCCGAAACCTATAACCAAATTATCGAGGATACCGAAGCATGAGCACGCCAGAAGAACAAAACGAAGTGGCGTATCGCGTGCCCGGTCTCGAACGCGGTCTGCGCATTCTCAGCGAGTTTTCGCCGAGAGAGCCGGTTTTGGGCGCGCCAGAGTTGTCGCGTCGTTTGGATATTCCGCGCACCACCGTGTTTCGCCTGTTGCAGACGCTCGAATCGCTGGGCTTTCTGGAGCGTGCGGATAGTGGCGACCGTAACTATCGGCTGGGCGTGGCGGTGTTGCGCCTGGGCTTCGAATATCTGAGTTCGCTCGAATTGACCGATCACGGTTTGCCGCTGATCGAAGCCCTGCGCGACGACACCGGCCTCTCGACGCATATCGTGATTCGCGATGGCCGCGACGTGGTCTTCGTCGCCAAAGCGCAAAGCCACGCCGCCGCGTTCAACGCGGTGAAGGTGAACGTCGGCACACGTCTGCCCGCCCACGCGACCACGCACGGCCACGTGCTGATGGGCGATCTCTCGCTCGATGAACTGCATCAGCTTTACGCCGATACCCCGCTCGAACGCTTCACGCGTCACACGCCGGGCACGGTGGAAGAACTGTACGAACGCGTGAAGCTCGATGCCGAACGCGGCTACGCAACCAGCGAATCGTCCTTCGAACACGGCATTTCCGTGGTCAGCGCGCCGGTAAGAGGCGACGCGGGACGCATCGCCGCCGTGGTCACCACGACCGTTCCGCGCGCTCAACTCGATACGACCCTGCTCGGCAGCGGCCTCGTCGAGAAAGTGCGCGAGACGGCCCTTCAACTCTCGCTTCGGCTCAACTACCGGCCGGCGGCGGAACATCGCTATATGAAGGCATTGGGGCTTTAAATGATTCAGATCGACTTGAGCGGACAGGTAGCGGTGGTGACGGGCGGCACGTCCGGCATTGGCCTCGCCACCGCGCGGCTGTTCTTGCAGGCGGGCGCATCGGTCGCAATTTGCGGGCGCGACGCCGACCGCCTCGCCAGCGCCGAAAGCGCCCTGCGCGATGCCTTCCCGAACGCGAAGCTGCTCGCCGTGCGCTGCGACGTGCTCGATGCCGCCGACGTCACGCGTTTCGCGCAAGACGTGCAAACCGCGTTCGGCCGTATCGACATGCTGGTGAACAACGCCGGACAAGGCCGCGTCTCCACTTTCGCCGATACCACCGACGAAGCCTGGCGCGAAGAACTGGACCTCAAATATTTCAGCATCATCCGCCCGACGCGCGCGTTTTTGCCGATGCTCGAAGCCAGCTCGCAAGGCGCGATCGTCTGCGTGAATTCGCTGCTTGCTTTGCAGCCCGAAGCACATATGGTCGCGACTTCATCGGCGCGTGCGGGCGTGCTCAATCTCGTCAAGTCGCTCGCGGTTGAACTCGCGCCGCGCGGCGTGCGCGTGAACTCGATTCTTATCGGCATCGTCGAGTCGGGGCAATGGCGCCGACGCTATCAGACGCAAGCCGAAGCGGGCCAAAGCTGGGAAGCATGGACCGGCGAACTCGCGCGTCAGAAGAAGATTCCCCTCGGCCGATTCGGCCGTCCCGAAGAAGCCGCACAAGCTCTTTTTTATCTGGCCACACCGCTGTCGTCCTATACGACGGGAAGCCATATCGATGTCTCAGGAGGCGTTGCACGTCATGTCTAATCTCACGACGGTCGGCGAAGTTATCGCCGCCTTTCTCGAACAGTGCGGCGTCAAGACCGCTTTCGGCGTTATCTCGATCCACAACATGCCGATCCTCGACGCGATCAATTCGCGCGGCAAGATCCGCTATGTGGGCGCGCGCGGCGAAGCGGGCGCATTGAATATGGCCGATGGCCTCGCGCGTGTATCGGGCGGCGTTGGTGTTGCATTCACCAGCACCGGTACGGCGGCGGGCAACGCAGCGGGCGCAATGGTCGAAGCATTGACCGCAGGCACGGCGCTGGTGCATATCACCGGGCAGATCGAAACGCCTTACCTCGATCAGGACCTCGCGTATATCCACGAAGCGCCGGATCAGTTGAGCATGCTCAAGTCGATCTCGAAGGCCGCGTTCCGCGTGCGTTCGGTCGAGACGGCGTTGGCGACCGTGCGTGAAGCCGTACGTGTCGCGCAGACTGCGCCCACGGGTCCGGTCAGCGTCGAGATTCCGATCGATATTCAGGCTTCCGAAATAGAAATGCCTGCTGATCTGGCCGCGCCGCACGTGAGCCTCCCGACGCACGATTCGAAGCGCGTGCAACAACTCGCTGATTCCCTCGCGCAAGCCAAGCGTCCCTTGCTGTGGCTCGGCGGCGGCGCGCGTCACGCACGTGCGCAAGTGGAACGCCTCGTGAAGCTCGGCTTCGGCGTGGTCACCAGCGTTCAGGGCCGCGGCGTGCTGCCGGAAGATCATCCGGCGACGCTCGGCGCATTCAACGTGCAATCAACGGTAGAAAACTTCTACCGTACGTGCGATGCCATGCTCGTAGTCGGCTCGCGTCTGCGCGGCAACGAAACGCTCAAGTACAAACTCGCGCTGCCGCAACCGCTGTATCGGATCGATGCCGATGCGCGCGCCGACAATCGCGGTTATCGCAACGCGCAGTTCGTGCACGGCGATTCCGCCGCGATCCTCGACGAACTCGCCACGCTGCTCGAAGGCCGCCTGAAGGTCGATCCGACCTTCGCGCAAGATTTGGCCGGCACGCATGAAGTCGCCGTCGCGGAAACCGGCAAAGGCCTCGGCCCCTACAAGCAACTCGTCGATGCGCTGCAACGCGCGGTCGGACGCGACTTCAACTGGGTCCGCGACGTCACGATCTCGAACAGCACGTGGGGCAACCGCATGCTGAAGATTTTCGAGCCGCGCGCGGGCGTGCATGCGCTGGGCGGTGGTATCGGACAAGGGATGCAGATGGCGATTGGCGCGGCGCTGGCCAATGCTGCGGCGAAGACCGTATGCCTCGTCGGCGATGGCGGCCTGATGGTCAATGTCGGTGAACTCGTGACCGCCGTGCAGGAAAACGCCAACATGATGATCGTGCTGATGAACGATCAGTGCTACGGAGTAATTCGCAATATTCAGGACGCGCATTACGGTGGCCGTCGATGCTACGTGCAACTGCATCAGCCGGAATTCGCGGACTTCTGCGCGAGCTTTGGCATGAAGCATCTGCGTATCACATCGATGGATCAGGCGGAAAGCGTGATTCGTGAAGGCGTTGCTTTCGAAGGTCCGGTGATGGTCGAAGTGGACATGCTGTCGGTCGGCTCGTTCACGACTGCGTTCGCGGGTCCTCCGGTCAAGAAAGAAGAGGCTGAAGATGCATGAAGCACGCGTGGATGTGGCGATGATCGGCTTCGGCGCGATCGGGCAGACGGTCTATCGCGCCGTCGCGTCCGATCCGCTGGTGCGTGTCGCGCAAGTCGTGGTGCCTGCGCATCAGACCGACGCGGTGCGCGCCCAGGTTTCCGCCGATGTCGATGTGGTCAGCGATATTCACGCGCTCGTCAGTCGTCCGCGTTTCGCGCTGGAATGCGCGGGACATGGCGCGTTGATCGATCACGTGCTGCCGTTGCTGAAGGCGGGGACGGATTGCGCGGTGGCATCGATTGGTGCGTTGTCCGATGTATCGTTGCTGGAAGCGTTGCAAGCGGCCGCGACCGAAGGCAACGCGACCGTTACGCTATTGTCCGGCGCAATCGGCGGCATCGATGCGCTGGCGTCCGCGAAAGAAGGCGGTCTCGACGATGTCGAATATATCGGCCGCAAGCCGCCGACCGGCTGGCTCGGCACGCCTGCCGAAGCGCTCTGCGATCTTCAATCGTTAAACGAAGCAATCGTGATCTTCGAAGGCAGCGCACGCGATGCCGCGCGTCTCTATCCGAAGAACGCGAACGTCGCGGCGACGGTGGCGCTTGCAGGCTTGGGCCTCGACAACACACGCGTACGTTTGATCGCCGATCCGCAAGTCACGCGCAATGTGCATCGCATCGTGGCGCGCGGCGCGTTCGGCGAAATGTCGCTGGAAATGAGTGGCAAACCGCTGCCCGACAACCCGAAGACGTCCGCGCTCACCGCGTTCAGCGCGATCCGCGCGCTGCGCAATCGCGCCGCGCATTGCGTCATCTGATCTAGGAAGCAAGAAATCATGTCCGATCAAGACATCATCGCCTCGCTGGTCCCGTCCGCCGATATCTTCATCGGCGGCGTATGGAAGCGCGGCCGTGGCGCGACCTTCGCGAGCCAGTATCCGGCTGACGGTTCGGTCAACGCCGAAATCTCCACCGCCGATGCCGACGATGCCCGCGAAGCCGTCGAAGCCGCCGATATCGCGTGGAGAAAAGCCAACTGGGCGGGATTGAAGCCGCATCAGCGCGCACTCGTGCTGTACCGCATCGCCGATCTCATCATGCAGCGTCACGAAGCGCTGGCGCAATTGCAGCGCCGCGACAACGGCAAGCCGATCAACGAAACGCGCGTGCTGGTGGCGAGCGCCGCCAACACGTTCCGCTATTTCGCGGCGTGTCTGGAAACGCTCGACGAGGAACTCACGCCCTCGCGCGGCGACTATATGACGATGAGCGTCCACGAGCCGATCGGCGTGATCGCGGCGATTACGCCGTGGAATTCGCCGATTGCTTCGGATGCGCAGAAACTTGCGCCCGCGCTCGCAGGCGGCAACGCGGTCGTGCTGAAGCCAGCCGAAGTGACGCCGCTGGCATCGCTGGCGCTGGCGCGCATCTGCGAGGAAGCGGGCGTGCCGCCGGGCGTGTTGAGCGTGCTGCCCGGCAAGGGCTCGGTGATCGGCGATGTGCTGGTGCGTCATCCGCTCGTGAAGAAGGTATCGTTTACGGGCGGCACGGAAGTGGGGCGCGGCATTGCGCGTCTGGCGGCAGAAAAGCTGATGCCGGTATCGCTCGAACTCGGCGGCAAATCGCCGACGATGGTATTCGCCGATGCCGACCTCGATCACGCGGTCAACGGCGTGCTGTACGGCATTTTCAGTTCGTCGGGCGAGGCGTGTATCGCGGGATCGCGCTTGTTCGTCGAGCGTTCGATTTACGATGAATTCATGCGTCGGCTGGTGGCGAAGGCGCGTGAATTGCGCGTCGGCGATCCGTCGCTGGAAAGCACGCAGATGGGACCACTGATTACGGCGAAGCATCGTGAATCGGTGGAACGGTATGTGGCGCTCGGGCTGGAAGAGGGCGGGCGTTTGCTGTGCGGCGGCGAGCGTCCCGCAGGTGACGGCTTTTTTTATCAGCCGACGATTCTCGAAGGCTTGTCGAATCGCGCGCGTATCTGTCAGGAAGAGATTTTCGGGCCGGTGCTGATCGCCATGCCATTCGACGACGAAGCCGCCTTGCTGAAAGATGCCAACGACAGCGTGTTCGGCCTCGCTGCGGGCATCTGGACGCGCGACTATAAACGCGCGTATCGCGTGGCGCGGGCGCTGGAAACGGGCACGGTGTGGATCAACACCTACAAGCTGTTCTCGATCTCGACGCCGTTCTCCGGCTGGAAGGAAAGCGGCATGGGCCGCGAGAAGGGACGCCTCGGCATCCGCGAATATATGCAGCAGAAAAGCCTCTACTGGGGCTTGAACGACGCGCCGATGGCGTGGGCGAATTAAAGAGAGGGATGAGCATCATGACCATTCTGGGTATCGAACAGATTACGTATGGCGTCGACGATCTCGACACCTGTCGCCGCTTTTTCTCCGATTGGGGCATGCGCGAAGTTGCGCACGATGAAACCGCCGCGCGCTTTGAAACGCTCAACGGCTGCACCGTGCTCGCCATGCGTGCCGATGATCCTTCGTTGCCGCCCGCGTTCGAACAAGGTCCGACGCTGCGCGAAGTGACGTGGGGCGTGGCGACGGCGGACGAACTCGAAGGCTATCGCGCGCGTCTCGCCGATGCGCCGGGTTACTACGCGCTGCCGGACGCAGTCGGCTGCATCGATCCGAACGGGATGGCGATTCGCATCGAAGTGACGCGCAAACGCGCGATCGACGTGAAAGGCTCGCCGTCGAACGTTTGGGGACAGACGCTGCGTGTCGATACGCCGAGTCCCGTCTACGATCATGCCGAGCCGGTCGAAGTGGGCCACGTCGTGTTCTTCACCAACTGCCTCGCGGAACAGCAGCGCTTCTACGAAGAACGCCTCGGCTTCGAAATGTCCGACCGCTATCCCGAACGCGGCGCGTTCATGCGATGCGCGCCGCACGGCGGCCATCACGACCTGTTCCTGCTGCAATTGCCGACGGGCAAACGCGGCCTGAACCACGTCGCCTTTACCGTGCGCGATATCCACGAAGTGTTCGGCGGCGGTCTGCATATCAGCCGATGCGGCTGGGATACGCAACTCGGTCCGGGACGGCATCCGGTTTCATCGGCGTATTTCTGGTACTTCAAGAATCCGGCGGGCGGTTTGATCGAGTATTACGCGGACGAAGACCAACTGACGCCCGAATGGCAGCCGCGCGATTTCGAACCGGGTCCGACCGTGTTCGCGGAATGGGCGGTGGATGGCGGCATCGATGGCGTGACGCGTCGGCAGAAGAACGCGGACGCGCCGGAAGGCAAGTTCATGACCGATCGCAAGCCGGGTTAAGTGAAGTAATCGATGTAATCGATCGCCGGGGCCTGCATGTCCCGGCGATTTGCGCTAGCCTGCCGGGATTCACTGACTTCCTTCGAAAGATCATGTCCCGTCCGCTTCAGATCGATATCGTCTCCGACATTGCGTGCCCGTGGTGCGCCGTCGGCCTCTCTTCCCTGCAACGCGCGCTGGATCGTCTGGGCGATTCCGTCGATGCGCAAATCACCCTGCATCCCTTCGAACTGAACCCCGATATGG
>NZ_JAQFVG010000353.1 GCF_029439455.1 Caballeronia sp. BR00000012568055
CCAGTCTAAGGAGACGACCAAGCCGGACGTTGCAGGTTCGGACGCCCCGCCAGCAATTGAAGATGTTCTGATCAACAGTCTTGAATGTCTCGGGCGAGCGGTGACCTACGAATGCGTATCCGCCGGGCTGAAGTACGGGCTCAAGCTCGATGACATAGCGCTGGTTGTGAATAAGGGCTCAGGTTGGAGCGACGCTTCGCGAACGCTTCTTCCGGCGCTTGCGTCTGGCAAGTCGGAATCTGGGACGGCCATAGATTCTTACCTCGGCCATCTCAAGGCCTGTTCTTCGCTGGCCAGCCGAGTGGGCGCGCCCACGCTGATACCGAATGTGGTCCTCGTGATCTTCGAACAGGCAAAAAATCAGCTTGGAGGCTCCTCCGGCGTGGAGCAACTCGCTCGGATGTATGAGGAGACGGCCGGAGTCAAGATGCGGCGACAAGAGTGACGCATTGGTGAACGAAGGTTAGGGATAGCGATCTTGAGCATCGGCCTTTTCTGATAATTCCGAACTGACCGGTGCCTGGATCGAAAAATATTTGCCTCTCGAGAGTCGACTCCAATGCCAAAGCTTCTTGTCAATCTTGCGCACGTCTTTTGCATTTCGCTAATTTCGACGAGCCAAGTGCACGCTGAAGATTCATTTCCTTCACACCCTGTCCGGATCATTGTGAACACCGGTCCGGGCGGACTGCTCGATGTAACGACACGTCTGATTGCCCAGCAAATGAGTCTCAGCCTTAAACAGTCCGTCATCGTCGAGAATCGGGCTGGCGGCGACGGACTGGTAGGCATCAACGTCGTCAAGGAGGTTCGGCCCGACGGATACACCCTGTTAGCATCCGCCGGTACCATGGTTTATCAGCAATCGGTGCGACAGGATCCGGGCTACAACCTCTTGAGCGACTTCACCGGAATCGGGTTCATCGGCAGATCGCCCCTACTTCTCGAAGTCTCTACCGGCGAACCAGAGAAAACCCTCTCAGATTTCATAAGTCGCGCAAAAGCGAATCCTGGGAAGCTTTCGTACGCATCGGCTGGCATTGGAACCGGAACGCATCTAGGGGCTGCACTCTATCTTCAGAAGGCAGGGCTGCAGCTTCTACACGTCCCTTACAAGGGGAACGGGCCCGCCATGCCTGACGTGATGAGCGGCCGCGTGAATATGATATTCGAAGCTTACGGAAGCAGTAAGGGCTATTTGGACGGCGGCAAGCTCCGGGCCCTCGGAGTTACATCAAATTCAAGGCTCACGGCGTTGCCGAATGTTCCCACTCTGGCCGAGCAAGGGGCTCCCGGATATAGTTTCTACACTTGGATGGGCCTTGTTGCACCCGCCGGAACGCCGAAAGACGCGGTTGAACGTCTTTCTCAAGCACTGCGCGACTCGATAAATAATAATTCTCTTCGAGAGCGATTGGCTAGTCAAGGCATTGAGACGTCTCCCATGACGCCCCCGGAGTTCAATAAGTATCTTAGGAATGAAGTGTCAGAAGTGAACCGAGTCGTGACCAACCTCGGAATACAAAAACAATAACGCGGAACATTCTAAGGTCGCGGAACGCGCCCTGTCCCGTGCCTTTAGGGATCGCGAGAACCACGGAGACCTGCGCCGAGCTGCCCGCTATGCTCGGCGCGGGTGGTTTTAAGACGATCCTCAAGACAAGGAAGCACGCGGATCATGCGTTTTTGCGGCCTGAACCAAATGCTCGATCTCAAATGACGAAGTATCGGCGCAAGCCCCATGTCTATCAAACCTCCACCATTTCGAAATCACTCTTTCCCACCGAGCACTCCGGGCACAGCCAGTCGGCGGGCACATCTTCCCAACGCGTGCCAGCAGGGATGCCGTCCTCGGGAATACCCTCGGCCTCGTCGTAAATGAAACCGCAAAGGACACACTGCCACACCTTAAAGTCCGACTGAACCGGCGCATCCGCCGAGACATCGTCAAGTTCGTTCAATTTCGCATTCATACTTTCCTCAACAACCGGCACTACCAGCCGGTATAAAACGCAGTCGCTAGACGAAAACGAGCCCTGCAACTCAGTGTCGATTGAAAAGCTGCACTTGCAGGTCGTCCGCACGAGACAACGAGCCTGAGAAGGCTCTCACCGAAACCGTGTTGAAGCCGGCCGCCCCGAGCACATCAAGCACCACCCCTCTGTCTCCTCCCCACTTACGTTACCCCGCCCCACACCACCAATGGTATCATTGGTTTTACTGAACAGCATCGGTTTCATTCATCGAAACTTGACGAAAATACTAGTGGTTCATGACCAGGCCCCCAGGCACCAGGCACGTGCTGGGAGTCGCGACTTCACCTGTTGACGAGGAGTTGAGCGTATGACTGTTAAAGGCAAGGCTTACATCGTTGGAGCCTATGAGCATCCATTACGTAAAGCACCCAACCACTCTGTTGCGCAATTGCATGCCGAGGTAGCAAAAGGCGCGATAGAAGATGCCGGATTGACCAAAGATGATATCGACGGCTTCTTTTGCGCCGGCGACGCACCAGGAGCCAACGCCTGGTCTCTGGCGAATTATTTAAACCTCAATCAGCTGAAGCATATCGATTCGACCGACATGGGAGGGTGCTCCTACTTGATCCACGTTGCTCATGCCGCGGAGGCAATTGCCGCCGGGAAATGCAACGTCGCGCTCATCACGCTCGCGGGTCGGCCAAATTCCGAGGGAATCTCAGGAACGCAGGTACGCGTTCGCGGCGTGAATCTGCCTGACGCGCCCTACGAACTGCCGTACAGCCCCGTGACGCTTAACCTATATGCAATGGCTGCGATGCGTCATATGCATGAGTATGGAACGACTAGCGAGCAACTCGCGTGGGTCAAAGTTGCGGCTTCACACCACGCGCAATACAACCCTCAAGCAATGTTGCAGTCCGTCGTAACGATCGACGAGGTCTTGGCATCGCCGATGATTTCCGATCCTTTGCACCGTCTCGACTCTTGCGTTGTAAGCGACGGTGGCGGCGCGATTATCGTCGCGCGCCCCGAAATCGCTAAGAGCCTGAACCGTCCGAAGGTTAAGCTTTTAGGCTGCGGTGAATCAACGAAACACCAGATGGGCGGGAAGATTGACCTGACGTACACAGGTGCAGCATGGACCGGTCCGCGTGCTTTCGAAGAGGCAGGCGTGTCGCCATCTGACATCCAGTACGCGTCAATCTACGACAGCTTCACCATCACTGTAATTCTCCAACTCGAAGACCTCGGCTTCTGCAAGAAGGGAGAGGGCGGCAAATTCGTCGCCGACGGTAACTTGATTTCCGGTTCGGGGAAGCTCCCTTTCAACACCGATGGCGGTGGTCTATGTAACAACCACCCGTCGAACAGGGGTGGTATGACAAAGATTATCGAAGCAGTGCGGCAACTGCGTGGCGAAGCTCACGCTAAGGTGCAGGTTCCTGATTGCTCGCTGGCGCTCGCTACCAGCATCGGGGGCGCTATCGGTCATCGCCATGGAGCAGCCACCATTATCTTGGAACGGGAGTGAGAAGAGATGACTTCACAGAATCCTGAAAGAAAGATTGGCGACCCCGCGATGAATCCGGGCGACGAGCCATATTTCGCGGCCGCAAAGGAAGGCCGCCTATTGATTAAACGCTGCAACTCTTGCGGGCAGCCGCATCACTA
>NZ_JAQFVG010000354.1 GCF_029439455.1 Caballeronia sp. BR00000012568055
GCCGCAGCGGAAGATTGTTTCAGTGATCGTTCGAAGTGCTGGAAGTGACTTCTCAACTACATCGGCTGGACCCGAAACCATGAGCGTTGCGCCACCGCTGGCAACAATGGATGGAGTGGCAGATACAGCGGCGTCGATCATGTTAACGCCCTGGCGAGCAAGGAGCTCAGCAATCTCTCGAGTCTCCTCGGGAATACCACTGGTCTGATCGATAACAATCTTTCCGGCCGAAAGTCCTTCGGCTAGACCGCCAGTCCCAAAAATCAGTTCTCTTACATCGGAGCTTCGTGGAAGGCAAAGTAGGATGACGTCGCTCTCAGAGGCGAGCGCGCCCGCCGACGGAGCGACCTTCGCGCCCGCCTCAGCGAATGCCGTTGCCGCATTCGCATTCAAATCCCACACGCAGAGCTCGTGCGCCGATAAAAATCGACGTGCCAGTTGACCGCCTAGCGCTCCCAGTCCGACGTAACCAATCTTCATCTTGTGTCGCCTCCTTAGTCGTTTGCCAAACTTTTCTACATGACCCGTCTTCGTGGGCCGAGATCGAACGCCGGCTGAAGTGTATCGGGGGTGTTCGAAGCATCGTAGCACCAATTCTACTCATCAGCATCGATTCCATTTAATGAAACTAAGAGGGTGAAATGGAACTGCCACTGTCAGCGGGGTTGAAGTTCCGAACAATGGAACGAATTCCATTTGTGTTGACGCAGGTACATCCCAGATATAAAGTTGATGCAAGATTTCGTGGCGCCGCCAACCGTGTATGAGACAAGGGTTAACCCTTGTTTTGTTCAGACGCGGCGAGCACGAAGTTGACATTTACAAAACATAGGAGACAACCCACCATGCGGCATTTGACGATCTCCCACACTGAGCGTTGACCGAAGGCCTCCGCGCGCTCGCCCACTGAATGCTATTCAACTCGGTCGACAGCCGGGCGCCGGCGCTTTTCTTTCGTGTCAAAGAGAACACCCTCGTGAAGACAGAGCAGTACGCACGATAACTGGCGGGACGGAGCAGACAATGGAGCAATCAGTACAGCCCCCTGTACAGGGTTGGAGCGGTGATGAGCCTGCCGAGGTATGGGCGACTGACAAGGAGGTGAAGGCAGCATATCGGAAGGTCACTCTAAGGCTCGTTCCGTTCTTATTCCTTTGTTGGGTAGTTAACTACATTGACCGTGTGAATCTCGGTTTCGCCAAGATTCCGCTGTCGAGAGATCTCGCGCTCTCGGACGCAGCATACGGATTGGGCGTAGGGTTATTCTCGATCGGCTACGTCCTGTTTGAAGTTCCGAGCAACCTGATGTTGGAGCGAACGGGTGCACGACTCACCATGGCGCGAATTATGTTCCTGTGGGGCTGCATCACCTGCTTGATGATGTTCATACAAACGAGCACGCAGTTCTACATCGCCCGAATTGCGCTTGGAGCTGCCGAAGCCGGCTTCTATCCTGGTCTATTGCTCTATCTCACCTATTGGTTCCCGTCCGCGCGTCGCGCACGCATAACGTCGCGCTTCTTGCTCGCGATTGCGGTATCAGGAATGATTGGAGGACCCTTGGCCGGTTGGATCCTTAACACGTTCGTCGACGTTGGCGGACTTCGTAACTGGCAATGGCTGTTCTTGCTTGAAGGGATACCCGCAGTTCTGCTCGGAGTCTTCGCGTACTTTTATCTCGATGATAAGCCCGATCAGGCAAAATGGCTGACGGATGCGGAGCGCAAGATTATCTTGGATAACATCCAAGCGGATCGCGCATTCAAAGGCAATCCTGCTCATTCCGGACTGGTCGCGGTTCTTCGCGACCCACGCGTCTATGTGGTCGTGCTCGCATCGTTGGTTACGCCAATGCTGGGCATCGTTATGAATTACTGGACGCCCACTATCATTCATCGAGCAGGTGTCACTAACATCCTGCACCTATCTCTACTTTCTGCGATTCCGTCCGTTATCGGTGCGATTGGGATGATTGTCATTGCCCGACACTCCGACCACCGCGTCGAGCGCCGCTGGCATTACCTGTTCTCGATTTCCATTGGGGCAGTGGGGCTCGTCCTGCTTCCGAGTGTGGTCCACAGCCCGGTCTTGACAATCGGCTGCCTTTCGCTGCTGGCAATCGCATATTACGCGGGTAGCACAATGTTCTGGACGATTCCCCCGGCGTATTTCCCGGCAGCATCTGTCGCGGCTGGCATCGCGTTGATGAGCAGCTTGGGACAGGCAGGTTCACTGCTGACACCGACCTGGCTGGGCTGGCTGATGACCAATACTCATAGCATCGCCATCGGGCTATACACCATTGCAGCAATCGCACTTGCCGGTGGCTTCATCATTGTGTTGGGGGTTCCGGCTTCCAAGCTGAGGGAACGGCGTGATGAGTCCGTGTAGCAGAAAGGCTTGGCGCTGCCCAAGAGATAATTGAATATTGTCCTCTCGAGTTTAACAATGACTGAACCCACCGCTCCTGCGAACCACGTTATCTCTGAGCCGATCGGATTTATCGGCCTTGGCGCGATGGGCGCCCCAATGGCGCGTCATCTTGCGACGCTCGGATACTCATTGCTTGTGTACGACACCAACGCATCGGCCGTCGCTTCGGCTGTCGAGCGAGGTGCGCAATCGATGACGTCAGCCAAAGCGATTGCTGATCGCGCCGCAATCGTGTTGACTTGCTTGCCATCACTGCCGGCCATCAAGGAAGTCGTTTTTGGAGAGGAAGGTGTTTCGAAAGGCGGTGCCGCACGTATCCTGGTTGATTTCTCGACGACCGGGGCACGATTCGCTCAAGACCTCGCAGCGGATCTCAAGTCCTTCGAAATCGACCTGCTTGACTCTCCTATCACAGGCAACGTGTCAACGGCGGGGAATGGCAAACTCGGAATCATGTGTTCTGGGCCCGAGCGCGCGTTCGAACGTGTTGCTCCCATCATGCGAGACCTGGCAAGCCTGGAGGTGCTGTATCTAGGTGAGGAGACCGGAAAGGCTCAGACGCTCAAACTTCTCAATAACTCGCTGTCGGCCACCGGCATGGCGTCCGCCTGCGAAGCGTTCATTCTGGGCGTCAAGGGCGGACTAAACCCTCAACGGATGCTTGAAATCATAAATTCAGGCGACGCAAGCAGCAGCGCGACCCGAAATAAGTTCGGACGGTCGGTGCTGCCGCGCAAGTTCGATTTCGGAGCTCGCATGGCCATTACGGCCAAGGACATCTCACTGACGGTCGAAGAGGCCCAAAATCGCGGGGTTCCGATGTGGGTTGCACAAACCGTGCAGCAACTCTGGAAGTATGCAGCAATGCAGGGGGGAGCGGACCGCGACGGAACTTCGCTTATTACCTATCTCGAGCCGTGGTCTGGGGTCGAGGTGGCGAGCCGCGGGGAGGCCATCTCTTGCGAGCGGGCGGTATCGGTGGGCGCAACCTTCGTTCCCCACATTCTTATATGTGATGAATCCGAGGCTGAGCCTATTTCTCTCCGATTGCGTGAGCAGGGTTTTAAAGTCGAGATACCGCACGGTGAGGCAGGGGCGGCGCAACCTACGACCGTGCCAGCTCGATCTTTCGGGACGTGCGTCTTGATCGGCGTGAAGGAAAGTGACGAACAGTCCCTTCTTGTGAAGCGCATTCGCCAAGCAGCCGGCGAAGGCGGGGTTGTCATCAACACTCGAACGATGTCCATAGCCGAATCCACTCGTTTTCACCAGCAGACACGAGAGCTCGGCCTCAAATGCGTTGATGGCTTGCACACTGGACCGTCCCACGAACGTCGATCGGGCCAAGGGGTAATCATCGTCGGCGGCGCGGCCGCTGCCATCGACGCAGTAGTGCCACTGCTGGCGGCGTTGAGTCGTCGAGTGTTTGTGATCTCGGAGCGGCCAGGGGACGCCCAGTTGATGCACATGATTCACGCGTCGTTGTTTGCGACACTTCTTGTCGTTACGTCCGAGGCATTCGTCGCAGGGGCCAAGGCTGGACTGACTCCGTTGCAGATGAAAACGATTATGGGCATCGAGACCGGAAGAAACGCCGCGAGCGCTCGGATCCTCCCAGAGCAGGTAGCGACTCGCCGCTTTGACTATGGGTTGACCCTCGCACAGGCTAGGCGCCACCTGACTATGGCAACGGATGCGGCGCGTCAACTGGGTGTTACAACGTGGATTTTCGACAAGGTCTTGGGAGTCTATGGCCTCGTGTGCAGTGGCGGACATTCGCCTGAAGACGTGAGTTCTATCGCCAAGCAGTACGAGTCCTGGGCGCAAGTCAAGGTCGAGACCGTCGATCGCGCACAGCAGGCCGCGTAGAAACGTTTTTGTCAGCGAGTATCTCTAGTCGTCGAAGTGCCGGGGGCGGCGAAGCGAAGCTTCTGCCGGTCCGACAGTCGACAGCAAGCAACAGCATTGAACGAAGAGAGGTTCCGGAGTGACGACGCAGAACGAGACTGACACCAGCCCAGCGACAGTGGTGGATTTTCGGGGCAACAACCATCGAGATCTCAAAGCGCTGGATTCCTGGACAAAGCGACGCGTCGAAGAAGCCCTGGAGCCTGAGCTTCCTATCATCGACCCGCATCACCATATTTGGAATGACGAGCGCGGGCGCTATCTCGCGGACGAACTGCTAGCTGACATAGGAACGGGCCATCGGATCGAGGCGACCGTGTACATGCAGTTTAAAGCGAACTACCGTGAGACCGGTCCAGAGTCGATGCGCTCGGTTGGCGAAGTCGAGTTCGCTAGTGCTTTTGCCGATGCATGCGCGACCGAGCGACCGGAAGGACCCAAGTTGTGCGCCGGCATCGTCGGGCACGCAGATCTTCTGCTCGGCAGCGATGTGCAAGCTGTACTTGATACGATGCTTGAGGCGGGTCGCGGCCGCTTGCGCGGAATCCGGCATGGTGCGACGTTTGATTCGGGGCAGGCGGGATTTGGGCGTGCGTTCGCCCGTCCTCACGTACTTCTGGATTCCAACTTCCGAGAAGGATTCGCGAGGCTCGCGCCACTGAACCTATCATTCGATGCGTGGAT
>NZ_JAQFVG010000355.1 GCF_029439455.1 Caballeronia sp. BR00000012568055
CTGACCGCACGCATCGGCCGAGGCTAAAGAAACGTTTGCGCCTACCGTAAACCCTTATCAGAAGGCGTTGCAGTTTAAGCACGGCTGCGCCATCGCACTAAAAAACGACACCGATCTGGCAAGAGAGAAGAGAAGCAATGGTTTTCACTTATAGGGACATGATGGTCACCCCCGCCGCCATCCGTCAGGGCAACATGTTTGCGGCCCACGCCTACGTTCAGGAATTGGACGGGCGCGAGCATTCGGTGCGTTTGCCAGGCGAATTCCCGTGCATGGAAGAAGCGATCCGCTTCGCCATCTCGGCCGGTTTCGAGTACATCGACGTCGAAAGGAACTGCTGCTGAACGTGTGACACGCCGGACGTGCGATCATTACTGGTTCCCTTACGATCCGATTCGCACCGACATGTCTTCCTCAAGCGTCACGCATGCAACCCGTTTGCCGCTCGCAAGCGTCGGCACCATGCTGGTGTCGATGTTCTGCTTCGCCGTCGTCGATACGCTCGCGAAAGCGGTCGCGCTCCACTATCCGGCGAACGAAGTCACGTTCTTTCGCATGCTGTTCGGCCTGTTTCCGGCAATAGCGATCTGCTGCATTGGCGAGCGATCCTTGCGCGATCGGCTGCGCAATCTCGACTTCAAAGGACAGACCGTACGTGCGGTGACGCTGGTTGGCGCATCGGCGTTTTTCTTCGCGGGGCTGCCGTATATTCCGCTCGGTGAAGCGGTGGCGATTGCTTATTCGGAGACCTTGATCGTCGTGCTGCTTGCACCGCTCATGCTGCACGAAAAGCTCTCGAAACGCGGCGCATGGTCGGCACTGGTCGGCTTTGCGGGCGTATTGCTGGTGGTGCGGCCGGGCGGCGGGGAATCGGTATGGTTCGGGCCATTGTTGTTGCTTGGCAGCGCGCTGTGCGGCGCAATTTCGCTCGTGCAAATCAAGCGCATTCGTGAGAGCGACGACTCGCGTACCACGGTGCTGTTCTTCACCACGGTCGGCACGCTGCTGACAGGCTCCACGCTCTTTTTTAGCTGGAAAACGCCGACCTTCGACGCGCTCTTCATCATGGCGATGATGGGCATCATGGCGACCGCAGGCCAACTCCTCGTCACGATTGCCTTCCGACGCGGCGAAGCGGGCGCGCTCGCGCCGTTCAACTACACGAGCATCGTGTGGGCAGCGTTATTTGCGTACCTGCTGTGGGGCGAAACGATCGCGTGGCTCTCGATGGCGGGCATTGCGTTGATCGTGGGAAGCGCGATTGCAGTGGCGTGGCAACGCAAGCTGGAAGACGGACCGATCGCGTAAATCACCGCTTTTCCGTTTCTATCGCTCGGCCGTATCCCGTCAGTTCGAGATATCCGCGTCCTTTCGAAGTACCAACTAAACGCACCGCACCTTCCCAATACAAGGCACCGGTCGATTCGCGCGAATCCAGTTCCTGATCATCGATCAGCGGTGCGAGCGACCAGCGCTTGTCACCAACGAGCACGTTCATCGCTACGGGATACGTCGTGCCCGTGCGCGGCGAACGCCATTCGCGCACGGGCGTGAAATCGACATCGCCTGGACCGTATTGCGTGGTGTGTCCGTTCTGATCGCGCAATGCGGCGTGCGCCCAGACGGCGTGTCCATCGCGTGAGCGGACTTTGAAGGCCATCAACGCGCCGCCATTGTCGAGATTCGCGCCGAGCCAATCCCAACCCGCTGCATCGGGCGATAACAGCGTGCTCGACCATTCGTGATCGAGCCATGCGCTGCCCTTCACATCAACTGATTTACCCGATGGCCTCAGCACCCGGCCGCTTACGCTCAATTGCGGCTCGCTGTAGTAACAGCTCGCCTGCTCCGGCAACGGCCCTTTCTGCGAATAGCCTTCATCGCCCTGGAACATCGGCGCTTGCGTCGGCTTGAAGATGAGATGCAGTGCGAAATTGTTGGCATCGGCATCGACGGAATAGTTTCCATCGGGGGAACGCGTCATATGCCATTTGTCGAGCTTCACGTCGGTGTTATCCGGCTTCGAATACGCGAGTCCGAAGCCTTGTCGCGCGATGTTTTGATCGTGCACCAAGCGCCCATATTCAGGGTCCGACAAGGCCGCATGCGCAATGATCAACTGCGATGGATCGAACGATCCTTCGCCATGCTTACCAGTATTCGAACGAAAGAACGTGATCTGAAAGCCGAGCGGTTTATGATCCGGCGTCTCCAGCCAGCCCGTCGCATACCACCATTCCGTGCGATACGCGGGATGCGCGCCGCTGTCCTGCGGCCACGTGATCGGCTTGCCGGGGACGACAGCGGCGAATTTCGCTTCATCCGCTGACGCGTGCAGAGAAAACGCCAGCAGCAACGCATAAAAACACGCACGCATCACCAGTCCTCCTTCACGGCGCGCACGGCATCGAAGGAGACGGCGCGTCGGCCTGCGAGCACCGCCGTCGCGCAGGAGGACGCCAGCATCACGCAGCCGATGATGCCGATCATCGTCCACGGTACATGCAGCGACATCGTCCAGTGGAAGGATTGCGGATTGACCACGAAGACGAGAATCAGGCTGATGGCGAAGCCGAGCACGCATCCCATTGCGATACCGACCAACGTCAGCAAGCCTCCTTCGCAGCCAAGCAGCGCGAGTATCTGCGCACGCGTTACGCCGATGTGCCGCAACATGCCGAATTCGCGCGATCGTGCCAGCGTCTGCGTCGAAAACGTCGCGGCCACGCCGAATAAGCCGATCACGATCGCGACTGCTTCCAGCAGATACGTCACCGCGAAACTGCGATCGAAGATGGTCAGCGTGCGAGCGCGGATATCGCCAGGCGTCGAAAATTCCAACGCATTGCCAAAAGGCAATTGCTTCAGACTACTGATGATCTGCGCAGGTGTTGCGCCCTTCTGCAAGAAAATAGCGATATCGGTCGCGGTCGTATCGCCGGTAAGCCGTCGATAGTCTGCGAGCCTGATTTGCAACGCGCCGGTCTGCCGCACGTAATCACGCCAGATGCCTGCGATCACCACATGGCCGATCGGCATCGGCAGCGTCAGCCGTTGCCCGACGCGATAGCCGTATAAATCCACCATCGCTTCCGATGCCCACACCGGCGTTTCATCCGCGCGCCACGCGGACGGCGCGAGCGGCGTGCCGGTCATTTGCAGCGTCGCGCCGGGATCGGCGACGTCGAGTTCGCGGGCGATCAGCGCGATGGGCGGCTTGCCGGCATCGAGCGTGAGCGACGAAACGCGCGAGAACGCCGCACGCGCGACGCCATCCGCATGAGCGATCTGCAATTGTTGATCGGGCCGCAAGCCGCCCGTGTCGCCGCTTGCCGCGATCCGCGCGTAGACATCGGCGGACAACAGATGCGCGAGCCAGTCCTCCACGGATACGCGGAAGCTCGCCACCATGATCGCCATCGCGACGATCAACGTGAAGCTCGACAGCACGCCACCCATCGCAATCGATGCCTGCCCCGGCGCGTTGGCCAGACGTGCGAGCGCGAGCGTGGTCATCGCATGACCGGGACGCATCGCGCGATGGCGGCTGAAGTGGCGAAACACGATGGCGGTCAGGCGCGGCATCAACGCAATGCCGCCGATCAGCAGCAACGCGACGGCAAGATAACCGGCGACGGGTGTATCGAATAAAGGCGGAGCTTGCGTCAACGCACCGCCAAGCGCAAGCGCGATCAACGCGGGCCAGGGCGTCGATAAAGGCGTCAGCGCCGCTTCTTCACTGCCGGATTTGAGCGCAGGCGCAGGTCGCGTGCGCGCCGCTTCGAGCGCGGGAACCAGCGTGCCCGCCAAGGCCACGCCGATACCGAGCACGAGAAAAATAGCGCTGGCAACAGGCTCGAAACCGACATGCGGCTGCACGCCGGGAAAATATCCGCCGCCGAGATCGCTGCCGAAAAAGCGCAGCGCGAGTGCCGCGATCGTAAAACCGAGCACGATGCCCAACACCCCGCCCGTCACGCCCAGCAACGCGCCTTCAAGCATGATTTGCCGCACCAGCGATGCACGCGTCATGCCGAGCACACGCAGCATGGCGAACTGCGCGCGACGTCGCACGACGCCTGCGGCCTGCGTCGAAAACACCAGGAACGCGCCGGTAAAAAGCGCGACCAACGCCAACACATTCATGTTGATGCGATACGCGCGCGACAATCGATCAGTACGACTTTCTATATCACGCGTCTCGGTCACAGCGAAGCGCGTACCCAATTCACGCTGCAAAGCACGCCTGAATGCTTCACGATCGATACCTCGCTCGAGCTGCACATCCACACGCGAGAGCCTGCCCGTCATGGCGAAATGCGCCTGCACGCCTGCGATATCCATCACGGCGATGCGCTGCCCCGGAAGCGCGTGTTCGATTGCACCGGCCACCCGCAAACGCACCGGCGACGTGCCGCTTTGCAGCGTCACATGCGAGCCGATAGGCGCATCGAGCCATTGCTGCGCGGCGGGCGACAGGAAGATGGCGTCGGGATCGAGCACATCGAATGGCGTTTGCTGCGCGGGCACGCCAGTCAAATCCGGCGCGATCCGCTTCGCGCGGAACACGTCGATGCCGAGCACTTTAAGCGGCGCGTTTTTCTGCGGCACGGCGGCGTCCACTTCCAGCACCGGACTTACTATAGCCACGCCCGCACGCGTGGCAAGCTGCGGATAAACGGTTTCATCGATAAAAGGCTGTGCGCCGCGCACCTGCAAATCCGCTTGTCCCGAGAGACTGCGCGCCGCTGCCGAGAACTCGCCGAACGCCGCGCCATTGATAAGCTGTACTGCATACCCCAATCCGACGCCGAGCGCGATCGTCAATATGGCGACGAGCGCGCGCCCGCGATGGCTGCGCCATTGCGCGAGCAGAAGCCATCGTGTGAGAAGACGTTCAGCGGTCATTGCGGGCCGCGCGCATGCAGGGTGCCATCGGCCAAAATCAGCACGCGATCGGCGAAGGCGGCGGCGGCTTCGGAATGCGTAACCATGACCGTCGCGGCGTGATTCGCCTTCGTTTCGGCGCGCAGCAATTCGAGCACTTCGTGCGCGGTTTGCGGGTCGAGATTGCCGGTGGGTTCATCGGCCAATAAAAGCCTCGGGCGATGCACCAGCGCGCGCGCAATCGCCACGCGCTGCAATTCGCCGCCCGATAACTGACGCGGTAAATCGCCGCCGCGTCCGTCGAGGCCGACAGCCGCGAGCATATCTTCGGCGGGCGTCGGGCTTTGGCCGTTCAACAGCAAAGGCACCGCGACGTTCTGTGCGAGCGTCAGATGCGGCAGCACATGGAACGCCTGAAACACGAAGCCCAGCTTTTGTCGACGCAGACGCGTGGCGGCATCGTCGGAAAGCGAGGAAATGGATGCGCCGTCGATCAACACGTCGCCGCTTTCGGCGGTATCGAGACCGGCGATCAGATTGAGCAGCGTGGATTTACCGACGCCCGAATCGCCCATGATGGCGACGAATTCGCCCGCATGGAGCGTGAAATCGAGCGCGGAGAGAACGATACGGCCGCTGCCATAGGTCTTGCGCAGGCGGCGGCATTCGAGTGCGGGAACTAAAGCGGAAGCGAAATCGGGCATGTGGACGTGGTTATCGGCGGCGGAAGCATTTTCTCTCATTCGCAGAAAACTCGCCGCCGAAAACCTGCCGCCCGCGCTTATCAACCCGTCTTCAACACATGCAGATTCGAATCACTGAAGCCGTTCGTCGAGGTCGAAGTCAAGGCCGAACCCGAAGCCGTATTCACGCGCAAATCCGGCTTCGCCACGGGCTTTTTTGCTTCGCGCATCGATAAATACCGCAGACAGCACACGCGCAGAAACGAGGCGAAATTGGTCGGCAATTCGCCGCGCAGATCGATCAGTTCGTCGTAGAGCTTCACGGCGAACTGGCTCGTGGTCAGGTTCTCGCGCGCGGCGATTTCCTGAAGCACATCCCAGAAGAGATTTTCCAGCCGGACCGTGGTGATCACGCCATGAATGCGCAGCGAACGAGTGCGCGATTCATAGAGGATCGGATCCGCATTGATATACACACCACACATGACGTCGCCTCCGTGCATTCAGTGGCCGGACCCTTGAAAAAAGGCCCGGCGTCGATTTGCCAAAGCTACCGCATCATGCTGTCCTGCACAATCGAGTCAAACCCGGCGCGCATTCATCTGCTGCGCGATGTAATCCGCCTGCCGGATCGCCAGCGTCACGATGGTGAGCGTCGGATTTTCCGCCGCGCCCGATGTGAACTGGCTGCCGTCCGAGATGAACAGGTTCGCCACTTCGTGCGTCTGGCCGTGGCTGTTGCACACGCCATCGTCGGCCTTGGCGCTCATGCGTGCGGTGCCGAGATTGTGTGTCGATGGATACGGCGGCACGATATACGTGGCCTTCGCGCCCGCTGCTTCGTACACGGCGCTTCCCTGCTTGAACGCGTGGTTGCGCATGGCTTCGTCGTTCGGGTGATCGTCGAAGTGGACGTTCGGCACCGGCATGCCGTACTGGTCCTTTACGTCGCTATTAAGCGTGATGCGGTTGCTCGCGCGCGGCATATCTTCCCCGACGATCCACATGCCCGCCGTGTAAGCGTACTGGTCCATCGCCTGCGTGAAGTCTGGTCCCCATGCGCCCGGATTCAGGAACGCGGCGTAGAACGGCAAGCCGAGCGAAATCGTTTCCATGTGATAGCCGCCCGCGAAACCACGCTTCGGATCGAACTTCGCTTCGTCTTCGATGATGCCGGCCATCGTCGTGCCCTTGAACATCTCGACCTTGTCGTTGAACACACCATAGACAGAACCGGTGGTGTGTCGCATGTAATTGCGGCCGACTTGTCCTGAACCGTTGGCGAGGCCATCGGGGAACTTGCTGGAATTCGAGTTGAGCAGAAGACGCGGCGTTTCGATCGAATTGCCTGCGACCGCCACCAAACGCGCCTTTTGACGCTGAATTTTGCCGTCCTTGTCGTAATAGACCACGCCGGTGACCTTGCCGCGCGAGTCGTGCTCAATCTTCACCACATGCGATTGCGGCCGCAATTCCATATGGCCCGTGGTCTGTCCGTGCGGAATCTCCGTATAGAGCGTAGACCATTTCGCGCCCATACGGCAGCCCTGAAAGCAGAAGCCACGCTGGAAGCAGTGCGTGCGATCGTCGCGTACGGTGCTGTTGATCGCCATATGGCCGGTGTTGCATTCCTTGTAGCCGACCTTCATCGCGCCCGCGGACATCACCTTGAAATTGTTATTGCCCGGCAGCCCCGGCAGTCCATTCGTACGCGTCACGCCCATCTTCTTTTCGGCGCGATCGTAGTACGGATCGAGATCGGCGCGCGTGACCGGCCAGTCGAGCAGATTGGCGTCCTTCATATCGCCGTACGTCGTGCGAGCCTTGAATTCATAGGGCTGAATGCGCAAACTCGCGCCCGCCCAGTGAACCGTCGTGCCGCCCACGGTCTTGCAGATCCATGCGGGCAGATTCGGAAAGTCTTTAGCAACACGCCAGCTTCCCGATGTCGTACGTTTGTCGAGCCACGAGAGTTGCTTAAAGGCGCTCCATTCTTCTGTCGAAAAATCGCCTTGCGTGTGCATGCCGCCCGCTTCCAACACCACCACGTCGATACCTTTCTGCGCAAGCTCATTGGCCAAGGTGCCGCCACCCGCGCCCGAACCGATCACCACGACCACATGGTCGTCGGTGTTCTTGAACTTCACCTTGTTCTCTGTGTACATGACCATTTCCGTACTCCCTTTTCCTGTGTTCGATTTGCTTAAAGCTTGGCTTAGATATTCCTTAGCGCCGCTTTAGCCATCCTTGGGAATCGGGCCACTATCGCCGGGAGGCGGGTCCGGCAGCCATGACAAGTTGTTAAAGCCTTGATAGAGATAGCCGCCGTCGCCTTGCGCCGCGCCATAGCCGAAATGCGTGTAAGCCATCGTATTGCTATAGAGCGATACCACCGCCGTGCTGCGAATGGTTTCAAAGAACGGCGTGCCCGCAAGCGCCGCGACGTCCTTGGCTTGTTGATCCGGCGCGCGCTTGGTCCAGTCGGAACCGGCCGTTGCATCCAGCTTGGCAATGCCATCGGCGATTTGCTGCTTAACGGCGGGATCGGCTTTGGCTTTGGCGTCTACGTCTTTGACGGCGAGTGCATAAACGGCATCGTCGAGATTGGCGTGCGGAAATACTTGCTTGGTAAAGGCCAGCAGCACTTCGCCCTGATGCGTGTCCAGTCCTTGCAATTCGAGCGCCCAGACGCGGCTTGGCGCAAACGCCGCGAAAATCGACGTGAAAGCGAGCGTCCCAACCAGTACGCCCGAACCGCGCAGGAATTCGCGGCGCGTCAGCGGGATGCGTGGCGGCGGGGCTTCATCGGCATGAGTGTGTCCACCGTCGTGCGCGCGCGTGGGCGCGACGATCGGAATGATCGTGTTCCGCATGTCTCTCTCCTTGTGGGGTACTCCAACTCCTGACGCTTTAGTTTTTTTGCGTCGATTTCTTAGCGTTTATTCGTAGTGCCCGTGACGCTCGAGCACTTCGATCTTGTATCCGTCGGGGTCCAATATAAAAAAGAAACGGGCGATCAACTGACCATCATCGGCCTTGAATTCTTTGAGGTCGAGTGGCTTCATCCCTAAGCCGATCAGGCGTTCGCGGTCAGCCTTCGCATCCGCCACGCTCACCGCGACGTGTCCATAACCGTCACCGTGCGTGTAAGGCTCGGGGCGGTCTTTATTCCACGTCAGTTCAAGCTCGGCGCTGGATTCTTCATTGCGCAAATAGGCGAGCGAAAAGTCCGGAAAATCAAGCCGATGTTTGACGCGCAAACCGAACGCATCTTCATAGAAGCGCAGCGACGAATCCAAATCCTTGACGCGGATCATCGTGTGAATGAGTTTTGCCATTGCGGGTGACCCTCCTCGTTGTATCGGCTTCTTGCGTTGTCGAAGCCAAGTTTAGGGAGGCGCGCAGATGTCTGGTAATGGCCGGTTATATAGTGCTTAGGACTTGCCCTTAGAGACGGTGTATTCCCTAAGCATTTCTTTGCCTTGAGCGCGCAAGTCACTAAGAAAAAACCCTGCAAGCGAAAGCCGCTTGCAGGGTTTGAGGCCCTCGGAACAAGGCGCTGCTTAGAAATTATGGCGAATGCCGAGCGTGACGGACACTTGACGGTCGTTATTGGAATTAGGCAGATTGGGAATCTGCGCATAGTTGGCCGCTGCACCCGTCGATGGATCGACGCCTAAGCCCGCGCCGTTCGCTTTCTGCAAAATCGCCACGCCGTAAAGCGACGTGCGCTTGGACAACGCGTAGTTCGCGCCGAGGTTCAACTGATGGAACCGCGTGGACGATCCGCCATCCGGCTTGGCAAGGTTGTAGATATAAGCAAGCCCGAGTTGCAGGAACGGCGTTACCGCGTAAGTCAGATTCGCCTCGCCGATATCGAAGGCAATATTGCGGCCTTGAGGATTGGCGGCATCGGCAAAATACTGACTGTGTTCCAGGCGCGTGTGCGTATAAGTCAGCGCAATCGTCGCCGGACCAATGGCATACGATGCGCCCGCGCCGTATGCTTTGAGCGCTTCGGCATTCTGCAACTGGCAATAAAGCGCCGACGTATTTGAGCAGGCGAAATCGCCGAAATAGCCTGACGTGCCGCCAAGCGCCGTATCGAGCGGATTACGCAGATTCAAATATCCTGCGCTGATCGAGAAAGGCGCATGCGCATAAGTCACGGCAAATGCGTAACCACGCTTTTGCGCAAAGTCGCCCGCCACGCCGCCTAAGCTATACGTGCCGCCAATGGAAAAACCGTTCCAATCGGGACTCGTGTACTTGATCGCGTTATTGAAGTTGAACGCTTCGTTGAGGTT